>JAJDCJ010000001.1 GCA_029260935.1 Patescibacteria group bacterium
GGTTCATTAAGATATAATGTAGATGGAACTTTAATAGGTATCCCTAAGAATAAGTTTCTACACTTTAGGCATAACGCACAACTTGATAATCCTGAAGGTAATTCTCCACTTAAACAAATTTTTATTCCTTGGAGTTACTTAACTACTATTGAGGAATATGAAGCTGTTGGTATTAGCCGTGATATGAACGGTATGCCAATGATTAAATTACCACCTGATTATATGTCAGAGAATGCTTCAGACGATAAGAAAGCAGTTTTTGAATACATGAAGACTGTAATTAGAAATATCAATGCTAATGAACAAGCTGGTCTAGTATTTCCTACTTTCGTTGATCCAGATACTAAAGCTGATGCTTTTGATTTTGAATTAGTAGGTACACAAGGTAATAAGAGTTACGACACAGATAAAATCATTAGACGTTATGAACAAAAGATCCTAATGACTTTCTTAGCTGATGTACTTCTATTAGGGCATAGTAATGTTGGTTCTAATGCACTTGCTTCTGAAAAATCAAGCCTATTATCAGTTAAAGTTGAAGCCATCTTAAATCAAATAGTAGATGTTATTAATGGAGATTTAATACCTCATACTTTTAGAATGAATGGGTGGGATGACACTATAACTCCTAAAATAGCTTTTGATAGCTTTGAAGAAACATCTCTTGATGAAGTTGGTAAATTAGTACAAAGAGCTGTATCTGTTGGTGCTATGGAAGTTGATAAACAGTTGTCTAATAAACTTAGATCACTTATTGAAGTTTCTGAAGCAGATGAATCTAAACTAATCACAATTATTAACCCTAATAATCAAAGTAAAGCTGGTGAAGGTATGGAAGAAGGTGATCCTTCTGGTACTGGAAAAGCTCAAGGTAATAATAGTGCTACAAACTCTGATAACGCGAGTTAATTAAATATGACAGACGTAAAATACGATCTACTGAAAGCTTTTACTGAACTATTAGATAAAGCTGTAGGAGAACCTAATCAAGATGTTAAACCTGAAATTAACCACGAGACAGTAACTAAAGCAATTGAAGTAGAGCAACGTAAAGCTTTATTCGTAGTTTTAGAGCCTTGTGGAGAAGATAATCCAGATTTACATGGTGATATTTATACAGCAGAAGAAGTAGAAAAAGCTGCTGATAATTTTAATAGATTCTGTGGTCAAGCTAATATCCAACATTTAGTTCAAACAGAAAAAGCTGAAATACTTGAATCTTATGTAACTCCTGTATCTTTTAAATTAGATACTGGTAAAGAAATTCAAAAAGGGACATGGCTTCAAACTTGGCATTTTCCTGAAACTGAAGAGGGCGAATTCCTTTGGAAAAGTGTTAAAGATGGAACCTTTACAGGATTAAGTATTGGAGCTAAAGCAACTACAGAGGATTTAACGAATGAGTGAAGTAAAACGTAGATTAACTAATATAGATTTTAGTAAAGAAGGCGCACACGTTGCCTTAGTAGATAAAGCTGCAAATGGTCATGATGTTTTAATTATGAAAGCAGCAGATAGTGAAGAGATTAATAAAGCTGAAGTTCAAATTACATTAGATGTAATCAACTTCCTAACTACATTTTTTAATATGTGGTCATGGGAAGCAGCTACACTAGCTGAAATTTTTGGTGTAGAAACTGATTATTTTGATGATGAATTCAGGTTTGAAGAATTTAACTCTATTGGAGCTTCTGAAGTTACTTTAATGAAGTCTGCCAGTGGAGTTGAAAATACTGAGGAAACTCTCAGTGCATTTGTACGAAATCTTCCTAGTGAAGATCTAAATACACTCAAAGCATTTGCTGAGAGTTTTTACAACAAAAAAGAGGAAGTCAATAAAATGGCTGATATAGAAAAAGCTGCTGAAGTTCAAGTTGAACTAGAAAAGGCAGTAGAAGAAAAAAACGCTATTCAAAAATCTCTAGACGAGGCTAATGAAAAGCTTGCTGAAATTAATAAAGCTGAAGAAGAATCTGTTAAAGCAGAGTACATTGAAGTAGCTAAAGGTTTTGGCGCAGAAACTGAAGATCTAGGCTTGGCTATGGCAGTTATCTCTGCATCTGAATCTGGAATGACGGTAATTAAAGCTTTGGAAGATGCTCATAAACGTCTTGACGAAGTTGTTGAGAAAGAAGCTGGCTTTTCTGGTGAGTCTGTAGATTCTGGTAAAGAAGAAACTGCAATCATGAAAGCTATGAAAAACAAATACACAAATGAACAAGCGTAATCTAGGGGATAATAAATGTCTGTAATCGCTACTGAAAAAGCTCGTTTGAGCAATCTTGTAAAATACGAAGAAGGTGGTCTTAACTACTTCTCTCGTGACGAAGTAACAATTCTATCTGGTCAAACCGTAAACATTGGTTCTGTACTAGGTAAAGTAACTGCATCTGGTAAATATGTACTGTCTGACGCTGACGCTATAGATGGATCTGAAGTAGCTGCTGCGGTTTGTCTTCAGAATCTTGGTACTGTTGCTGCTGATACTGCGGGTATCGTAATAGTTCGTGATGCTATTTTGAGTGATCAAGCTCTTGTATGGCACGCTAATAACGATGCTGGTGAAATCACTACTGCTATTGCTGAACTAGAAACTAAAGGTATCTTGGTTCGTTCTGGTCAAGCTGATTATACTTTTGACGTATAATTATAAACTAATAATTAAGGAATAAAATAAATGTCTAACGTAATTTCTCTAGGTGATTTTAATAAGTTCACCGACCTTACAGATGCAATCCAGTTCGTACCAAATAAATGGACTCGCATTGGTGATCTAGGTTTGTTCACTGAACGAGGCACTTCTCAACTGTCTGTGACTTTTGATCGTGTAGAGGGTAAATTGTCTGCTCTAGAAGCTCGTCAACGTGGTGTTAAACCTCAGTACGGTTCTGATGAGATCGTTAAAACTTTGAGCTATGCAACTGCATACTTCCCTGCTAACGATAAAGTCGCTCCTGAAGATATTCAAGGTCGTCGTCGCCCCGGTTCTGCTACTGAAACTGACACTGTTACAGAAGCTGTTCAACGTAAGTTGGAAAACCTTCGTATGGCTCACGCACAAACTCGTGAATACATGGAAATGCAAGCACTGAAAGGTCTTGTTAAGTCTCCAGATGGAACAGTTTTTGCTGACCTATATACAGATTTCGGTTTCACTCAAACGTCTATTGACTTTTTCCTTGGTACTGCCACTACTGATGTAGATGCTAAAATCCGCGAAATGGTTCGTCACATTGAAGACAACGTTTTCTCTGGTGGTTCTATTGGTGGTATTCGTGTTCTAGTTTCTCAAGAGTTCTTTGATAAGCTGATCTCTCATCCTAATGTTCGTGAAGCATATACTCATTACCAATCTAATAACCAAGTTGGTGGTGGTCAGGTTCTTCGTGATGATCTTCGTCGTGATTTCCGTCACCAAGGCGTTATCTTTGAAGAGTACCGTGGTTCTATTACTCATCTAGATGGTACAGTAGAACGTATGATCACAGCTCAGGAAGGTCATGCTTTCCCTACAGGTGTTGATGGTATGTTTGAGACTTGGTTCAGCCCAGCTCACCACATGGATTTCGTAAACACTATTGGTGAAGAAGTATACGCATTCTCTATTCCTGCTACTGACGGTAGTGGTATTGAGATTATGTCTCAGTCTGCTCCACTTCCATTGTGTAAACGTCCACAAGCTCTGGTTAAAGTTCTTACAAGTAACTAAGAGTAATCTTGCAATAGGGGGTCTATATGACCCCTTATTCATATTCATAAGAGGATATTATGGCATTCCCTCAAGACCCTCTTAACCCTGACGATTGTGCAGTTGATAGGGTTAGAATACTAGTTGGTGATATTGATTGTTATGACGTAGAGTTGTCAGAAGATCTTTATATATACTTTTTAGATAATAATGAACAAGATGAAAGTAAAGCTGCTGTTCAAGCATTAAAAGCTTTAGTTTCTAAATACGCTAAAGGAATGGAAGAAATAGTTGGTGATGTTGAGGTTAATTTTAAACAGAGATACGAAGGATATTCTGATCTGTTGAAGAAGTACCTTAAAGACCCTAGTTACGGTTTGATGGGAACTATAAACCTGTACGCAGGTGGACTAAGTTTATCAGAAAAACGTGAAGATGAATTAACTTCTGACCTTAGAACTTCTCCCTTTACCACAGGCTCATCTGTAAAAAGAGGAAAACTAGGTTATATAGCACCTTATTATAAAGATGTTAATAAGCTAGATAGTATAGGATAAAAGTTTTGCCTAGTTTAAGAGTTGATGTAAAAATTAAATCAGATATGAAAGGTTTACAAAAGCTTAAAAAAACTTTAGGTAAACAAAAATCTCAAATAGCTGAAGTAGGTCACTTTGATAATAAACATCATTTTATAGGTGATACAATATCCATTGCAAGTGTATCCCTTCTGAACCAATTAGGTACAGATAAGATACCAGCAAGACCCTATATGGAAGTTGCTTTAAAAAGTCCTGTTTTCGTAAAAGCTTACAATAAATCGGTTATGAGAATAGCTAAAAACGATTCTACTATAGCTAAAGAGCTACCAAAACTGGCTAGACTCCTTAGAGATATAATGATGGGTGTTATTCAAAGTAATCCTTGGTCTAAACAAAATTCACCACAAACTATAGAAAAGAAAGGTTTTAATCATCCATTGATAGAAACTGCAACTATGGTTAATGATATTGAGTTTAGATTAATTAAAGATGTAGGTAGAAAGAGAACTAAAGGTTTCTTTGGAGGATTTTAAATGTCAAATGGAATACCGCAACTATATACCTTTTCAGGTCAACTTGTTGATAGGAAAAGACGAGAAGGTGACACTTATGTTGGTGGTAGACTTTCTGAAGGTTCAAACACTTTAACAGAAGAAATCCCAGCACTTGTACAACCACTCTCTTCTAAGTTTATGAGAGAAATCTCCCAACTACTAGAAGGTAAAAGGTCAAGCGGTTGGATCGTAGTTTTCTGTGAAGTTAATACTTTTAGGGAAGCTAATGATAAAACTTCTACTCCATCTGATATATTAATTTATGAAGGAGAAGAGTATGAAGTTCAGAAGGTTGATCCTAGAACAGGAAGAAGATTAAGACATGATAAAGTCTTTGCTTCTCTGGTAGATTAAATGGCTATTGATTTTAAAGCTCTAGAAGATTCTCTACAAGCTATTTTAGAACCCGTAGTAATAAATACTGATCCAGAAGCTATATTAATTATAGAGCCTAATGAAGGTACTACTCCTGAAAGTTTTGCAAGTATGAAACTTCATCGTTTAGTTAAAAACGGTTTAACAACTGTTGGTGATGTAGACGATAATGGTGACGTACCAGTTACAGCTCAATATGATATAAGTTTTAGGTTTAGTTCTTTTGGTGATAATGCTAAAAATATACTTGCTGACTTAAACTTTGCTTTAACTGAAAATATTATTATTCACGAAAGTTTAACAGCTATAAATCTTTTCCAATTTGATTCACCTATTTACACAGATGTACCTGTTTTTAGAGATACAGCTTGGGAAGAGAGTGATCAAATAACAGTATCTTTTCACTATGCACATAAAGAGCTTGTCCATGTAAGTTTAATTGAACAAGTAACCCTAGATGGTACATATAAAGATCTTACAGATACAATAATTCTACAAACCTCACAAACTATTAATGCACCTTAAAGGAACACAAACAAAATGAGTGATATTGAACAAATCATTGATGTACAAGTATCTCGTGAAACTACAGCAGTAACACAAGCTGGTTTCGGAGTTATGATGTTTTTGGATCTACATAAAAGATTCAACGAAAGAGCTTTAGAGTTTTCCTCTACAGCGGATATGCTTACTGCGGGATTTGAAGCTACTGATGCTGCATATTTAGCAGCTTCTGTATATTTTGGACAAGAAATTTCTCCAGAGAAAGTTATTATTGGTAGACAAGCTACTGATGATGTACAAACTCTCACTTTTACTGCTGCTTCTGGTGCTGGTGAAGTATACACTGTTAAAATAAACGATGGTGATGGAGAAGAAACTTTTACTAGAACTACTGCTGGGTCAGAGACTGCTGCTGTAGCTGCTGCTGGTATGGAAGCTTTAATCAATGCTTCTGGTACTCTTGCTGTAACAGCAGATGATAGCGCTGCTGATGGTACTATGACACTAACCCCAGATGTAGCATTAACACCATATACTTTGTTACTGACTGATAATATCTCATCTTCTTTAACAACTTCTGAATCTTTTTCTGATGCTCTTGCAGCAGTAGATCAAGCAGCAGATTTCTACGGTATAGCTACTTATTCTCACCTAGAAGCGGATATTCTTGAAGTTTCAACATACGCTAATTCTAATAAGAAGATTTACGGTTATTCAACTTCTAATACTACTGACAAAACCACAGCTATTACAGGTATTATGGGTCAGTTGCAAGCTTTATCAGCAGATAGAACATTTGGTTCTTGGGATGAAGAATCTGGAGTAGCAGCAACAGATGCTACAGAGTATCCAGAAGCTGCTTGGTTCGGCGATAGACTACCTTCTGCTCCCGGTAGTTCTACTTGGATGTTCAAAACGTTGAGTGGAATTTCTGTTGATTCAATCACTTCTACAGAATCTACTAATATCCGTAATAAAAATGGTAATACTTACGAAACTATCGGTGGTGTAAATATCACTCGTGAAGGTAAGATGGCTTCTGGTGAATACATCGACGTTATCCGTGGGGTAGATTGGTTAGAAGCTAGAATGGAAGAAAGAATCTATAGCAGATTTGTAAATCTTCCTAAAATACCATACACAAATGCTGGTATTGCAATTATCGAAGCAGAAGTTAGAGCGCAAATACAGGAAGGTATTGAAGCTGGTGTTATTGATGGTGAACAAGGTTTCACTGTAACTGTTCCTCGTGTTTCTCAGATTAGTGCTAATGACAGAGCAAATAGAATCCTACCAGCAATTACTTTTGTTGCAAAACTTGCAGGAGCAATTCACAAAACTACTGTAAGAGGGACTGTTACTGTTTAAGTAATATCTTGATTGGAGGTAGTGAATTACTTCTCCCCTAGTCTTAATTGACAACATATACCTCCTATTGTTGGGGAGAGGTACTTAAATTTTATATACTCAATTAGAGGAAATTAAAGTGGCAGTAAAAACATATAGCCCGAAAGATGTATCAGTGATTGTAGCTGGTACACAAATCACTGGATTTGCAGAAGATACCTTTGTAAGTGTTGAGCGTGATGCTGACGCATTTACAAAAGTAGTTGGAGCTAGTGGTGAAGTTGCTAGATCAGCTAGTGCTGACTTATCAGGAACAATCACACTAACTCTATTAGGCACTAGTGCTAGTAATGATATTTTGTCTGCATTAGCAATTGCAGATCAAGTTTCACTAAGCGGAGAGTTTCCAGTTCTTATTAAAGATGAGTTTGGAACTTCATTGCATACAGCACCATCTGCTTGGATTATGAAACAACCTAACAAAGAATATGCAGCAGAAGTTGGTGAAACCGAATGGGTTCTTCAGTGTTCTGAACTTATTGAATTTGTTGGTGGAAACTAAGAAACATATCCTTGGTATGATTTAAAACTACCAATATTACTTTGCGTGGAGGCAATTTTAAATGATTATAGAAGATAAAGTTTTAGATATTGATGGTACAGAATATAGAATCCAACCTTTCCCAGCTTTTAAGGGTTTAGTTATTTTAAAGAAATTAACTAAAATTGTTGGACCTAGTATTACTACACTTCTTGGTTCTGCTGATGAATCTGGTGTTGATCTAGCTAATGTTGAAAAAGCTATAGAGCTTTTAGTAGAAAACTTTGAAGATGATGGTGTAGAGAATTTAATTAAAGAGTTGATTAAGTCTGTAACAAAGAATGGTCAACCTCTACAATTCGATATTGAATTTATGGCAGACTACGGTAAGTTACTTAAACTTGTTACAGAGGTTGTAAAGGTTAATTATGGCTCTGTTTTTCAATTAGGCGGTTTTCTTCAGGACTAGAGAATAAAGACTCAAGTAAATCGCCATTATTACAGAGAATATCAAAACAATCTGAAATTGATTGGTTCATTTGGAGACCGATCTTAGCTAACGTTGTTACACTAGAAGAGTTAAAAACTTCATACACTACAAAAGATCTTTATGATCTTCACGAAGCCTTAGATATCAAACAAGCTATTGAAGAAGAAGCGAATGAAAAATCTAGAAGAGCTAATAATTAAACCACTTGAAGGAAATTTTTAATGGCTAAGAGTGTTCCAATCGCTAGTGTTTTTACTGCCATTGGTTTTAAGGTAAATAAAAAAGATCTTGACAGATTACAAAAACAACTTACTAATTTTAAAAAACAATTAAGATCCATTAATAATGTTGCTAAAATTGATGTAGCAGTTAATAATAAAGGATTAGAAGCTGCTAGAAAACAATTAGCAGGTATTAACCAAGAGCTTTCTAAAGTTAGAAGCAGAACAATTAATGTAAAGGTTAATCAAACTGGTGCTGGTGGTAGTGGCGGTGGAGCTTCAAGAAGTGTATTTAGAGGTGCTGCTGCTGGTTCAGCATTAGGTTCTCAAGTTGGTCAATTTGGTCCCGGTGTCGGATCATTAGGTTTAGCTGCTTTTGGTAGTGCTAGTATCTTTAAAACTACTACTCAAATTGAAGCTACAGCGAATGCCTTATCTGCTGCTGCTGGTAGTGCTGAAGAAGGTGCTAAACAGATGGAGTTTCTTAGAGAAACTTCTGATAGAATAGGTATCAACTTTCTTGATAATGCAAGATCATATACTAATTTCTTAGCTGCATCTAACGCTGTAGGATTTAGTGTAGAAGGTTCACAAGAAGCCTTTACAGCAACCGCAAGTGCAGCTAGAGTACTAGGTCTTAGTGCTGCTGATACAAATGGTGCTATGAGAGCTATGACCCAAATCCTTTCTAAAGGTACGGTTCAAGCTGAAGAATTACGTGGTCAATTGGGTGAAAGAGTTCCCGGTGCCGTAGGTTTAATGGCGAAAGCTGTTGGACAAATGCAAGGTGGTGTAGAAGTAACTGTTGCTGAACTA
>JAJDCJ010000002.1 GCA_029260935.1 Patescibacteria group bacterium
CGTTTCGTCTCGGCTCGTGTTCAGGGTAATTTCAGTACACAAGTTTGAATTATGAACAACACCTGCGTGGTCTTGGGGAGAACGAATGTTTGAAGGATCTTTAAAAGTAATCCACGAGTGACCCGTTTCAAACAACATACCAAGCATTTTTTTCCACAAATCAGCTGCATTTATTTTTTTGAATACATTAATTTTTCCTTCATCAGCCAATTTTTCGTACTGTTCATACGCAGCTTCAAATTTTGAACCATATAACTCATGGAGGTCAGGAACTTCGTCAGGCGAGAAGAGTGTCCACTCCTTTCCATCACGTACACGCTTCATAAACAAGTCAGATATCCATGCGGCAGTATTAATGTCATGAGTACGGCGCCTCTCATCTCCGGTATTTTTTCTCAACTCTAAGAAATCAATAATATCGTAGTGCCAGTTTTCTAAATACACAGCTGTTGCCCCTCGCCTTCTTCCTGAACGGTTAATAGCAACAGTCACATCGTTTGCAATTTTAAGGAACGGTACAACTCCCTGGGATCCAAAACCGGCCTTCTTAATAAGCGCCCCTGTTGCGCGTATATTGGTCCAGTCGGTACCTATACCGCCAGCCCATTTTGAAAGGTTGGCATTGTCGCCATACACTTTAAAAATATGGTCAAGATCATCTTCAACCGTATTGAGGTAGCAACTTGAAAGTTGAGCATGTCGTGTTCCTGCATGGAACAAGGTTGGTGTTGATGGAATAAAACGTAGAGTACTCATCATGGTATAGAACTGCACTACATACTTTTCTCTATCTTCCTCTTTTAGAGAAAGTCCGATTGCAACACGTAAAAACAAGTATTGAGGGGTTTCCAGTGATGCACCGTTCTCGTCTTTTACAAAGTATCTGTCAAGAAGTGTTTGGGCCCCGAGGTAACGAAGGAGACGGTCACGAGATGGGTCAAGGTGTTGCGCAAGTTTCTCTAGATCAAATGTAAGAAGTTTTTTGTCATATTTTTTATCAGCAACACCTTTTTTTATATTTTCAACAAACGACGCACGGTACTGTGCAACAAAACTCTCATCATCAATAGCGTTTGGAAGATTGTCCGAATGTAACACTTCTGCATAAAGGTCATGGAGGAGCAGTCGTGACGCAAGCATGTCATAACCGAAACTTTTCTCAATCATTGAACGCACAACAGAAATAAGGAGACGTGACACTTCTTTTACAGTGATACCGTCATACACTTCACCTTTTAATTGTTTGAGTACCGCTTCAACATTAATGTCCTGTAACTCTTCTTCAGTTAAAAGTTCACTGATCATCTTTTGGATAAACTCAGGCGAGAAAATATCCCGACTTCCATCTGTAGTTTCAATCAAGAGTTCATGAGAATCAATTTTTTCTTCAATATTCTTTTTCTCCTCTTCTCTGATTTTTGCATGCTCGTACCTATAAATAATGTACGACTTTGCAACGTCAAAATATTCGCGCTCCATCAATGCTTGCTCAACAAAATCCTGCACTTCCTCAACAGTAGGTATTTGAGCAGTACCCGCATACCTCTCGGCAACGGCACGGTTTATGTTTTCAGCAATTTCTTTTGCTTCCTCTGTGTGAGGTTCTTTAAGTACATCAAGAAATGCTTTTTGAACGGCAAGACAAATTTTTTCTTGATCAAAATTAGTGATAGCTCCGTTACGCTTCTTAACTTTTTGAAGTGACGACATGGGTTTGTTGAGTGCGGTATCGCACTATGGCTGATTACGTTGTTAATTTACTCTATTTTTGTTTTCTATACTTTGTTCAGATTTTGCTTTTTATCGTTCCTTCATTCTATCCTGTCCATGTCTTTTCTCTTAGTTTTTTACCCTGTGGATAGCCCTAAAAACATCAGTAAGAGTTCAAAAAAGAGACTCTGTCAACCGACAGCATACGTTCAAAAAATAAGCAATAAAAAAAACAAGAAAACACGGGCTTATATACAAGCGTGTTTTGTATTACTCTTATTTTTTCTCTTATAAACTAAAAAAGTGCTTAAATAGACTCCATGCCGGGCGAATAACCACCAGCATCAGCGGCAACCGCTAGTGTAAGACGCTTCAAAAACTCGGCTTGGGCCAACTCTTTCTTCTCATCGTGTCCTGCCCACAACTCAAGTACAGGTTCTTGTAGTGCGCGAGAAAATGAGAACGCCACCTCCCATGGAAACGGCTCAAGACGCGCAATTGCATTAAAGTTTCCTGTTGCTTCCTCAGGAGTTTGACCGCCTGAGAGAAAAACAACACCACCCACATCGTCAGGGAGTGCTGTTTTGAGTGCCCGCACAGTTCTTTCTGCAACTTCTTGGGCACCTGCTCTGTTTTCAGCATCCTTTCCTGAAACCGCCATACTGGTTTTGAAAATAACATGAGATAATTTCACACCTTTCTTGACCAAAGCGTCAGCAACAATGGCGAGAGACTCAATAAGTGACCCTTCGGTGTCCTCGGCACTGTGCACACCGTCTATTAGTACTTCAGGTTCCACTATCGGCACAATATCAAGACTCTGACACACGCACGCATATTCAGCTAAACGTTTTGCGTTTTCAATAATTGCAGGGTCTGCATACCCGTCACCCACACGCGCAACAGCTCTCCATTTTGCAAAAGAAGCGCCAAGCGTTTTGTATTCTTTAAGTCTATCCTCTAACCCCTCAAGTCCGCGAGTAACCTGACCTCCTTCCGGCCCCTTATCAGGTGACACGTCTTCAAGGCCTTGGTCAACTTTGATACCGGCTAACACTCCTTTTGAAGCAAGGTACTCGGGAAAGGGCATACCGTCTTCAGTGCCCTGTCGTAGTGTTTCATCATATAATATAACTCCGGACAAGTACTGCTCTACTCCAGGCGCAGTAAAAAGCAGTTCACGATATTTCCTTCTATTTTCCTCTGTCTGCTCAACTCCGACTGCGTCAAACCGTTTATTTGCAGTTTTATTACTTTCGTCAGCTGCGAGTATCCCCTTTCCTTGTTGCATAAGTGCAGTGACCGTCTTATGTATATTTTTCATATATATAAGTATAGCAAACCTTTAAAAGTGGTTTAGAAATGTGCGCGGTGTGTAAAAATCTACGACCCGACATCTATAAACGGTATGGAAGGAAGTTCAAATTTTGAGGTATCCTCAACCCACTCGGCACACCGAAAAGTATACGAGGTAGTGAGATTGGATTCGTCTCCTTGTACAGTACCTTCAGTGCTCTTGTCAGTATTAAATAGAAGAGGTACACGAATACCGTTTGGTGAAAAAGCATTCCAGGTATAGGCGACATCGTCTTTTAAAATAAGATGTGTGTTGGCAGGCAGTCCTCCGCGTATTTTTTGTTCACTTCTAAAATCTCCCCGCACACCCGAGGATGATATATAGAGTGACCCTATTAAAAAATCATTCTCTGTTTCTGAAAAGAAAAGACACGTTTGTGTTTTACTGCTCTGAAGTAACTCTTCTACAGTGCCTTCAAAAGGAGCATTGATAAATACTGGCACAATGTTTACTACTCCAAAAAGAGTCAGTGCTTGTTTTATGTACGTACTGTATGAAGTAGGAATAGAGAATGCAATCAACACTCCTATAATGACTACAATACTTAAAAAAGTTACGCGCTTCATAGTATCGTTATGATAGACCTTTTCTTATGTATCGCCAAGTTGG
The DNA here is from genome assembly GCA_029260935.1 of Patescibacteria group bacterium. Lineage (GTDB taxonomy): Bacteria > Patescibacteriota > Minisyncoccia > Phycocordibacterales > Phycocordibacteraceae > Phycocordibacter. The sequence goes on from JAJDCJ010000002.1 coordinate 3,677, forward strand.
CGTCGCAACACATCACTCACCCCTACAAATGCTTGCACCGCAACATCATACTGCCCTTCGCCTAATCCTTCTAGATTAAGTGCAACAGCCTCTCTTACTCGTGCCTCAAGCCCTTTCTCCGAAACACCTTTGGCTAAGAAAAATGAATACCAAGGAAAGCGTAACGAAACGTCTTTGAGGAAGTTCTCGCGAAAAGACGCGGTGACTGTAAGATTGTATGTGACGGGAACAAAACCAAACAGTCGCCCCGGTGCCTTGTAGCGCACAGTAAGTTCTCCGTTTACATACAGCACGGAGTCTATAGAAATATCTTGCAGGACACGTTCGGCGACAAAAAGTGAAAAGTCGTTGCGAGAAAAAAGTGGCTGTGATGTTTTTTTAGTTAAAAGTGAAAATCTGTCAGGAATAACAAGTAACGCAATGTCTTGTGCATCAAGAGCATCACGAAGACGGTCACCATGAACCCGAATACTACCGTTTCCTACTCTTCCTGAGGAAATAACCAATGCTTGACTTCCAATGAGTGTAGTAAGAAGCGCCTCATTGGAGAGCTCTTTTTCCAAGGCACTATTCAGATTTCCTGATGCGCTACTTCCACCTACTTCCAAGTCTTCCACAATTGGTGGTACTGCAATTACCACCGGCACAGCATCCTGAATTGGAGAGGTAATATTACTTGTATTTAAAGCTGGTATGGAGGGGTTACTTTCGTTGGAAATACTGTGCTCAACTGAAACAGTAGGCACAGGGTTACTTAAATCTTGTGAAGGTGAACTCTCATCATGCCCAATAATTTGAGTATCTTGGTTTGGAGTATTTTGAGAAACAAGATCAATCTCTACCACATTGGAGTCGTTGGTAAAAACAGCAGCCAATTCCGCTTGCTGTGTGGTACCCTTTAGAAAATCCGCACCAACAACAATAGCGAAAATAAATACTCCCCCGAAAGCACTAAAAAGAAATATACGAATCACTTCTCAATGGTAGCACTGCAAACCTCTATGTTTAAAAAATACTGTCCACACCTATGTTCTACCAAAGCGGTATAGTAAACCAGAACGTACTTCCTTTACCTTCTCCTTCTGATTCAACGCCTATTTTCCCTTTGTGTTTTTTAATAATATTCTTTGACATAGCAAGGCCAAGACCTACCCCCTCAGTATCCATTTTCCGCGCAGCATCAGTGCGATAGAATCGAGTAAAGATAAGGTTTTTCTCCGACTGTCCAATGCCAATACCTGAATCACGCACAGAGTAAAAGAGAAAGGGTCCCTTTTTCTTTATAGTAATAGTGATACTCCCTTTTTCTGGTGTATAGCTCACTGCGTTTTCTAAAAAGACTTCAATAACCGACGAAAGACGACGGTCGTCTGCAAGAGTTGAGATCTCTTCTTTTGCGTCAAGTGAAACCTCTATGCCCTTAGCGGCGATACTTGTCTGCAGTCGTTTCAAAATATTCTTTGTTTTTTGCACCGCCAGATATTCCTTTTTATGGTAGCCCTGTTCTTGTGAATCCTCTTCAGTTGTTGCAAAAAGTAAATTAGTGAGTTCAATAAGGCGTGAGTTCGCTTGCTGAATGCGTTCAATCACCTCCCGTGCCTCTCTGTCTGGTGTAAGGTCAACAAGTGACCGCACCCCCCAACTAATTTGTGTCAGTGGAGTTCTGAGTTTGTGAGTGGCAACAGTAATAAATTCATATTTAATATGGTCGTTTTCAACAAGTTTTAACCAAAAGAGTCGTCCGATAACAAAAGAAATCGTCGCGGTTAGAATTGGTATCATCCAGAAACGCACCCACGGCACTTGAGCCACAAGAATGTCATTGAGTAAAATTAAAATAGTGAGAGAACCAGCAACAGCAGCAATACCAACGGCATATAACAGGGCGCGTTGTATAACAACACGAATATCAAGCAGTTGATCGGCTAAAATACCATATGCTATCGGCACCATATAAAGACCAAAGAACATACCATAAAGAGGGCTTACCGGGATATCAAAAACAAGTAAGAAGTCGGCTGGTGCAATACCAAAGCCGATTATCGTCGCAAATAGAAAATATTCAATTCTTCTTTTGTTCTCATCTTTAGTTTCTCGTAAGTACGCACGAACCAACACAATAAAAGCAACAAAAAAAACAACGATGAAGTACCAGAACATCAGGTGATACAGGGGTCCTGCGTTTAAATAACTGAGTGTAAACAGTTTTGGCGTAACCTCAGGAATAAACAGGCGGGGAAATAAAATCGCGGCAACGGTAATTACCGCTCCGACTACATACACCAATTGAATAAAAAGTTTATTTTTTGAATCAATTTTCAGCGCAGCAAAAATAAAATGCAGGTACGCTGCAATCAAAGCGACATCTATTATGTTCACCATCCACACCACATAGGCAAGCGGAGATGGGCGAAGGTTCATTCCAATTGCCAAGGAAAGACCAAATATTCCCGCACTTATGGCGGCTACAAAAAATGCCCGGTTGAGTGTTCTGTTGGGTTTCTGTAACAGAACTAATATCCCAGAACCTCCAAGAATAATGGAGGAAATAATGTGACCTATTGTAGCTATAAGAAGTGCACCGTCTAGCATAGGGTGACTATGAAATTAATTCTGCCCAACAATCCCCTTAACAAGGGTTACTATTTCGTTTGGTGTTGAGTTTACTTTTACATAAAAACCACGCGCACCAAGGTCTTTGGCTTTTTGTGTATCTTCACCCGAGGAAAGGTTGGATAAAATAATAACCGGAGTGTTTTTATTTTTTTCCAACGATTGTAATTGCTCTAAAACATCAAAACCGCTTCCTTTGGGGAGTACAAGGTCAAGAAGGACAACGTCATATTTCTTTTCTGTGAGTTTTTCCAATCCGCTCTCACCATCAACTGCAACATCAACTGCAAACCCACTTCCTTCTAATTTAGAAGAGATAATCTTGGCGAAGAAGGCCTCATCTTCTATATACAGTACTGTCCTGTCCATATTATTAGAGTATACCGTCTACAGGTTGAAAAGAAAGGGTATATACACAGCATAACTATTATTGTTGCTTTATAAGATATACATATACGTGTCACAAAAAACCCCTCAACTGAGTTTTCAGTTGAGGGGTTGCTATGTCATTCAGAGCTTCAACTTTATAGGAAGTCCAACAAACGGTCGTAGTTGACGAACTCTAGAAGCTGGTACCCGTACTGAATAGTGAGTCCGAAGTTATTAGTTGCAAGGAGTGCTCCAAGGATAATAAGGAAGACACCCCCCACTACTGACACCACCTTTAGATACTTTGAAATTTTATCAATGTATGCAGTTGCCCTTGAGAAGGCAAATGCTATCAGAAGAAATGGAATAGCAAGCCCTGTTGAGAACACAGCAAGCATAATACCTCCTTCAAGCGCACTTCCTGACGTTCCTGCCAGCAGCAAGATAGAGCCGAGGATAGGTCCCACACACGGTGTCCACCCAACGGCAAATGTGCCACCGATAAACAGAGAGCTGGATGGTTTTCCTAAGGTGAGCCATTTGGGAATAGGAATCCGCTTGTCCGTATGAAGAAATGGAAGTCGGAAAAATCCTAACATAAACAGTCCAAACAAAATCACCAAGACACCACCAACTCTACCGAGCCAAATACGATACGGCGCAAGGGCAGTTCCCGCAATGCCTGCAAGGACTCCAAAGGCAATAAATATCAGTGTAAACCCAAGAATAAATGCCACTCCATTAAGGAAAATTCGTCTCCTGGCACGGCGCGCCGTTGCTGGGTTTTTTAATTCGTCCTGATCCACACCACTAATAAAGCCGATATATGCCGGCACCAAAGGGAGCGTACAAGGTGCAAGGAAGGTCAGAAGCCCTGCAAAAAATGCCGCCGCGATAAATCCAATTCCAATTTCAATCATACTATTACTTCACTAATTAATTACTACTAACAATTTTCCTCGTATGCTCACGCATCTCTTCAAGCGCCATGAACCCGCGCTTATGCACTACAATACCTCCTTCACTGTCAATAAATAGCGTCTCAGGCATTGAGAAACCGCCGATATTTCGGTAGAAGAAGTCGGACGAATCAAGAAGGAAACGAATCTCACCGGTGAGATTCAATCCATCAGTATATCCCTTTGCCTTTTTCAATGATTCTTGCCGGTCAATGGCAATCACCACCACATCATCACCATACTCTTTCTGCAATTTCACAAAGTCAGGCAGTTCTTCTCTACAGAACGGACACCACACTGCCCAACTATTAACTACTAATGGCGTGCCGATAAATTGAGAGAGTTGGACGTCGTTACCCTCAAAATCAACAAAGGTGTGGTCGGCAAACGCAAGGATACTATCTCGTGGACCTGTACTTGCGCGTGTACTTTCAGGGACGCTTCCCTGAGGTGTCGGTGAAGACGGAGAATCTGAAAGTAAGAAAATACCACCAAGAACAATAAGGATGGCAAGCGCAATAACTATAATGATATTTTTCATACGATAACTTTACGTGTTTATGTTTGTAATGTAAGAGGGGCCTTGAGAATGCGCATCATGGTCGAGAGAATAAATACAATGGGAATTATTGACCAAAGGTCAATCCATGACGAGCGTAGCTGCGGATGCAATGCAATAATCACACCCTCAAACACCAATGCGGCTAAAAAAATAAATGCGTATTGATGTGTAAGTTGTGTGTTGTAAACCATAACCTTGAGAATATCTTAGTAAGTGAACAATTAGTTTTTCATCATCTTGCCAAGGCGTATTGGCATCATGAACAACACCATCAGTATTCCAAGAAGAATACCAAAGATACCGGTCAATATATTCCCTACGCCGACAAGCTTCAGACGCGCAAGTTCAGATGGGAAGTTTTTAATTTCCACAAGCTGCGCGTTGAGTGCAGATCCTGTTGGAGCTGCGTCACGTTCTGTTTTAGAGATGGTGTAATATTCATCCTGAAGTGCGTGGAACTGAGCTTCCTGCCCCACAACTTGTCTTTGCATAGAAACTCCTTGCCATGCAAAGAAAAATGAACCGAGTACTAATATAGTCAGAATAAGTAGCGGACCCATCATTGATTTCATTGATTCCATAATTTTTGAGGTTTAATTTGAGTTAATAAGACGATAGTGTTGCTAACACAGTAGACACTACCGGTAACTGAGTTGGTTATTTTTTATTACATTGCACGCGCAGCTAAACTCACCATGAGGGTCATTGCGCATTATTTGATGTATTGTATGTGTTTTCATACTATAGGTTAATTTACTTTCGCCTGCTCAACGACCGATTTAATTTGCTCATACGGCAGAGCACCACTAAACGGAGCAAGCTGGCCATTTGCCGTTACCACAACCACAAATGGGGTGCCGCGCCCGCCGGCTGAAATTGCTTCATCGGCGTCTGCCTGAATGTCAGCAAGGACCGTACGGTCGGCGCGACATGTTGCAAATGCTTCAGCATCAATACCAAGCGATACAGCAGTTTCTTCAAACCAACGATCGTTTAAGTTTCGCTGGTTTGCAAAAGCCACGTCAGTAAATGACCAGAAGTCATCGTTAGTGCCGAGACGCGCCACACATTCAGAAGCAATAGCAGACGACAGTGCACTTCTATGTATTGTTGACAGTGGGAAGTGTCGGTACACCCACGCAACATCTTCATCTTCCTCAACTATTCTCGTTAACGTTGGATGAAGTCGCGCACAGAACGGACACTCAAAGTCACTAAACTCAACTAAGGTAACCTTCGCGTTTAGGTTACCTCGCACATGGTCAGTCTCGTCCGGAGTCCTAAATGGTGCGTTTGTGGTACCCCCTCCTGAGTGTCCAGTATTAGTTGAGAGTTGCCCGTCGCCTCTACTACCGCCCGTTAAAAACAGTGATCCTGCTATCAACAATCCTGCGACAACTATTGCAATTGGTATTCCGTATCCGTTCCGTCCCATGTTATTTCTTCTTTTTTAAGTTAGTACAGTTGTTAATAAGTAACTACAGTCCGCCGTGCCCACCTGTAGTGCGCCCTGTTGACGCCCGCACTCTTTCAGGACCTTGGTTGTCCCACCGACGAATAAAGTCCTGTATACGACGCTCATCAACCTCTCCCCCGTCAAGGTTAAAGGTGTCAACTCTCCTCCAGGCAACCAAAGAAATATCTCCCTCATTAGTATCCCGAGGAGACACCACTACGAACTGCCCCGCAAACCTCTCTAAGGTTGATTTTACTTCGTCCGACACATCGGGACTATAGGCGATCCACACGTCTCCATGCTCAAGGTTATGTACCACTGCCTCGTCTGCAAGAGGTGCATCATAGAACCCACCACGCACCGGCTGTCTGTAATGCCACCCCGAAGAAGGTGGGTTTGAGTTATATTGCGGATGTGTCGCGCCATCGTTAATGTGAGAACGCCCTTGATTGCTGTACAGAACACTGAAATCATTTTCAGCTTGAGGGCCCGTTGAGTTGGGGCGGGCAAAGAAAAATATACCTGATGCAACAAGCGTAAGCGCTATCACCCACGCCACTATATGCACCGTTTTTGACTTACGTCGCGCGCGATCTACCCGAGAATGTTTTTCACTACGGCGCTCAATACGTTCTTTTTTCTTCTCCTCGTATGTTTTTTTTCCTTCAGATTCTGTTTCCATATTTTTTATGTACGTTACGCAATGCCGGCGAGCTCGCTGAGCTTCTTTTGGTCAAAACCAATAATCATCTCATCGTCAACAAAAATTACTGGTACTCCTAACTGACCACTGCGCTCAAGCATCTCTTTTCTTTTTTCAGGATCAGCGGTGACATCGTAGTCAGTAAAAGCAATGTCTTTACTTTTCAGAAATTCTTTTGCCGCGTGACAAAAGTGGCAAGACGGCGTTGAGTATATAGTTATTGTTTTCATACGTGTTACTTTTTTTAACTTAAGATTAATTAGTAATCGGTTTTTTACTGAAACAATTCAGTATCGGGATGAACCGCAACCCATGAGAACCAAAAACCTGGTATTGAAGCAAGAGGATCTCCGTCCGCCTCAAAACTTATTTCACCAGTCTCCTGTACTGTGATGGTGATCTCTTGACCGGCAAACGTATCGTTAATAACTCCGGTATTTAATTTCACCGCATCGTCGTGATAGGCCTTAAACTGCCCATTTATTTCAACACCATGCACCAATGCCTTCGGATGGAGACGTTCATCGCTAAATGATGCTCCAAAAGAAACAGAGTCACTCGTGTAGTAATTACCGTACGGGTCACGGCTGTAATCTCTTGAGGTTCCTGTATCAAGCGATAAAACTTTAGTGTCAGGGTGTGACTCCTTCCATTGTCCAAAACGGATAATGTTAGAGCGTATAATCGGCAACCGCTCCCCAGTGTTAACGCCCAGCACTGCCTCTCCTAGAACCTGTGACCACAAAGATTCGTTATCTTCACTTGATGCGCGGTTGTACATAAGCAGGTTTGACTGCCACAGCATTCCTGAGACTCCAAATTCCTGCTCAACCCCATCTACTCTGCGGTCAAACACAATACCCGTTGCACACAGTGGGCAGTAGGTAACCAATACTGGCTGGTCTGCAATCGTGTCATTTACGATTTCATGCCACACCAAAATACGATAGGGGTAGAAACGGCTTTCGCCTCCTACGGTGAGCCCAATGCCAGGGTCAATGTCCTCAAGGAAAGATGCCTCCTTAATTGAAGTAAACTTCGGGTTATCAATTGAGGGAATACCGTCTTTACCCGGACCTCCTGAGAGAATCTCATCAAGCGGAATGGAATGTTTTGTGCCATCAGTTATAAACACCTGTCTTTGTGACACGGCAAGTGGTAGTGAATCAAGAACAGGAGAAGCGTCTCCAACAGTAGTATCTTCCGTATCTTCCGTTTTTATTTCAACGTCGGTAGCGTCTGAGGACTGACTATCAAATGGCACCGTGTCACCTGATGGAAGAGTAAACTGGCGACTCTTGAAAAGCGCTAACACTCCTACTATGAGGACAATGACTACCAATATAATGATGATGTTTCTCATATAGTGTTTAGGTTAGTGATTTAATAATAGCGAGTATTTTGTCAGTCACTTCATTTTCCGTCGGAATGTAACATTTTGTCTTACCCATACGAACACTACTTACAACGCCACGCGCTTCCAGGTAGGCAAGTTGGTGTGAGGTCGCTGACTGTGACATACCAACAGAGTCGGCTATTTCGTGGACACAGAGGTCCTTGCTGGAAAAGAGCAATAACTTAAGGATAGAGTACCTATTCTTATTAGATAAGATTTTTAAAGTAGACGTTGGATCGTCCCCTCCTGAGGTTCGTATAATGCTCTGATATGATAACTTCATCATATGTTCATATGATATACACAGGGGCGCGTACTGTCAAACAAAACATATTGCTATACTGTGGAAAAGTATGGATTACACAACATACTTAATTATGTACTCTACACACACTATATGGATATACTTCTATTAACAGGTCAAGTGCTTTTCGGAGGATTTTTTGTAATCGCAGGTGTCATGCATGTTACAAAACACAAAGATATGGCGAGGCAAGCGCGCGCCAAGGGTGTTCCCCTACCGGAAGCTTCGGTGATTGTCTCAGGTATTATTATTTTACTTGCAGGCCTCGGCGTCATCTTCAGCATGTACCTAGCACTTTCACTCCTGGTCATTAGCGCTTTTATTATTGTTATTACACCCGCGATGCACTCGTTTTGGTCTGAAACTGATAAAAATACAAAAACGATACACACTCGGATGTTTCTTAAAAACGTAGCGCTTCTGGGTGCTGCGCTCGCGCTTCTTGCGACAATCGGGCAGGTAACCACCGTGGCGTCACTATTCACTCTTTAGTTCTTCTACATATGGCTATAGTAAAAAATAAAACTTCTCAAAAAAAATTTACAAATCCTGTCGTTCTTATTCATGGCTCGTGGAGCTCTTCTTACATGTGGAGTCTCTACACTGATTACCTGAGAGAAGCTGGATGGGATGTCTACGCACCGGACCTTAAAGGACACGGCGCCGACAAAGGAACAATTGCTGGCACAACGATGAACGACTACGTTGCAAGTGTCCGCAATGCAGTAGTTGAGAAAGGACTTGAAAACCCTATCATTATTGGCCACTCCATGGGCGGTTTGATAGCACTTATGTATGTCGCTCAGTACGGCGCGCACAACCTTGTAGCCATTGACCCCAGCCCATCAAAAGAAGTACAGGGCGGAGAGCGAAAAGAGTACCCTGCTGAATATTCTATGATTGACGCGGGTCTACCCAGCGACCCGCAAGAAACTATAAAGATGCTTCCTGATATTTCAAAAGAGGTACTCATGCAGTTTATGCAAACGCTTGGTATGGATTCAGGAGTTGCACGCAGCGAAAGAAAGTTAGGAATCTCAGTCCCACGGGAAAAACTTTCTATGCCAACTTTGTTTGTTGGTGGAGAGTTAGGTGAGTCAGTCTCCTTTGGGATTGGTATAAGGGTCGCACGCACCATGGCAACATATTATGGAAAAGAGGTTATTGAAATAAAGAGAGCGACCCACCCCGGGATACTCATTGGAGAACATGCGCCTGAGGCAGTTAAAAAAATAGAAGTGTGGTTGCAAAAACAACAGCAACTCACGCACTAGACCGAGACGTTCCAAAGTTTGACAAATATAAAAATATCTATTACTATAGCCATAGCTTTTGATACTTGTGTGGGGCTCTTAGGCTGCAGACGTCTGATTTTTACAGGTACCGTTTGAATTACTACCTACACCGCCCTCAGAGATATGTCTCTCATATCTCTTACAACATTACATATTCATGCAGACAACAAACCGACCAAGTCGGGGTGCTACAAAGTTTAGTCGTAGACGCTCCTTTTCATCTTCAAAACCACACCGTGGCTCATTTACAGGGAGCCGATCACGTAGCGCGGGCGGAAGACGTTTTGGAGGTGCACCCACCCGTTCACGCGGAGGAAGAAAAATGGCAACATTTGACCCATCTCGCTTTATCAACATAAACCCAATGGAGGAGGTTACAGAAGTCTACACACCAAAAAACACCTTCAGTACTTTTGGGTTGAACAAGAAATTAGTAGAAACAGTACATGCACTCGGAATAGAAACCCCGACCCCTATTCAAGACCAAATCATTCCTGAAATTCTCAAAGGAAACGATGCCGTGGGCCTTGCAGAAACAGGTACGGGAAAAACTGCTGCATTCCTTCTGCCTCTTATTGAAAAGACCCTGAAAGAACACCAGAGACAGACGCTCATACTAGCGCCCACACGTGAACTTGCTATACAGATTCAAGAAGAGCTACGGTCGCTGACCCGAGGTTTTAGAATATTTTCAACCGTATGCGTTGGTGGAGTAAACATCCGTCAACAAATTATGGGACTCCGTCGTCCTAACCAGTTTATTATCGGTACCCCGGGACGCATTCTTGATCTTATTAAAAGAGGGCACTTCAAACCAGAGCACACCACCACCGTGGTTCTAGACGAAGCAGACCGCATGCTTGATATGGGCTTTATTGCCGACATGAAAGAAATTCTTTCAACCACTCCTAAGGAAAAAGAAACTTTATTTTTCTCAGCAACAATGTCGCCAGCGACAAGCGCACTTGTTATTGATTTTCTGAAAAATCCCGTTACTATTTCAGTGAAGAAAAAAGACGTTACCAATAGTATTGAACAAGATGTGGTGCGCTACAGTAAAATGGGGAAATTTGAAACCCTGACTTCCCTCTTTGAGAGTCCTGAACTTTCGCGGGTAATTATTTTCGGTTCAATGAAACATAGCGTGCAGAAACTTGCAGAACAACTGAACAAAGAAGGTATCAGCGCGGAGTCAATTCACGGAAATAAAAGTCACGGACAAAGACAGCAGGCACTTAAACGCTTTAAAGCGGGTTCAGTGCGCGTCCTTGTAGCGACTGATGTTGCCGCACGTGGCATTCATGTAGAGGATGTAAGTCATGTCATTAACTATGACCTCCCTAATACTTTTGAAGACTATGTCCACCGTATCGGAAGAACTGGCCGCAACTTCAAAAAAGGAAAAGCGTTGACGTTTATTTCAAAGTAAGAAACTAAAATCCCCAAAGTTAAAAACTTCGGGGATTTTTTTAAGGCTAATGGGGATAAGTACAATTTATTCCAAAAATATATGTTATAATATTATTCTTTACGAGGTCTTCCGGGACCACGAGTAGTATTTTTTAATCCAAAAGTTTCTATCATTGTATCAATCCACAACTCAGAACCAAATGGTTTACCCTTATTAACTGAATAGCGCATTTTATCAAGTTTTTCATTCTTTAACAAAATATTCACTGACTTTAAATAATTGGATGGTAATTCAGTAGGTAACTCGGAAAGTAATTTTTTCTCTTTTATACTCCCCTGTTCTCTTCGCCAAAGGCTTGACCATCTCCAATCCTGCGCATGAGTGACAAGCTTCGCCCTCAGAGGGTTCTGCTCTACATAACGTATTAGGTCAACAAGATGCTTGTCTGTTTCTACGGGAAAGGATTTGTATGTTCCTTGATATAAGTGCCCATGTCCTACAGTATCGGTCATAACACGCCTTTGACGCACATGAGTAGTGGTTACCCACCGCATAAACTCTCCCATGTCAGTATCTTTTCTTGGATAGAGTACTAAATGCCAGTGATTAGGCATAATGCAGTATGCGAGTATACGCATACCAATAAGTTCTTTGCCCTCCTTTAGTAAGGACTCAAAATGAGAGTACTCTGCATCATTCTCAAATATCGCTACTTTTCCGTTAGATCTATTAATGACATGGTACACATTGTCACCTGCAGCTACTCGCATTATCCGTGGCATAAAAATATTATGTCATATTTATTGCTATTTAATTGTACTTATCCCCATTCCCCCATGAATGAACGAGCACCGTCAGGAAGCTTTGCTTATTTTTTAGCGAGCGAGGAAAATAAAAGTTTTTTGCTCACGCGCATAGCTGGGGAACAGGGATTTGAACCCCGATTACTTGGACCAAAACCAAGCGTCCTACCATTAGACGATTCCCCAGCTCTACGTACGAGCTATTCATCCTGAAAAAGAACAAACTTTTATTTCCGATGGGATGCTAAAAGTAAGCAAAGCTTACCATTAGACGATTCCCCAAAGGTTGAAATATCCAACCGTGTTAAGTATTTTGCCCTGAAAGCTCCATGATGGCAAGCTCCAACGGCAGATGTGGCACTGGTGAATGTGCAACAAGAGTGGATGCTTCAATAAAAACTTTCAGAGTTTCAGAGTTTATTTTTGACGTCGTATCCTCTGCAAGTGTAGTCAACACTTCCTGTTCTACCTCTGGCAAGTTTGCAACAACCTGCGTACCCACTTCCTTTGCGTAGCGCAACAAAAGCATACCGCGCATACGCTCAAGTAAAAGGGTCATAAACATTTCAATATCGGCATTGGCTTCAACTGCCTCATACACTGCTTTGAGTGCATCCTCTGCGTCTCCTTGCGCTAACCCTTTCAACACGCGCCTCACCAGCTCACTTTTTGGCGCTCCCGTTATTTTCTCAACCTCTTCAAGCGAAACCTTCTTATCAGAAGAAGACGCAATAATTTTCTGCAAAATACTCAATGAGTCACGGAAAGAACCTGAGGCAAGGAGTGCCACTAATTCAGCTGAAGACTTCTCAAGTGAAAACCCTTCCGCTTTTGCAATACGAGCCACCATAGTGGCAATGGTACTTACCGTTGGTTTTTTAAAAGTAAAAATCTGACTGCGCGATTGAATAGTGTCGGGCACTTTTTCTAGCTCGGTGGTTGCCAGTATAAATACGACATGTGATGGTGGCTCCTCCAGTGTTTTTAAAAATGCATTAAAGGCAGCTTTACTCAGCATATGCACCTCATCAATGATGTATACTTTTTTACTTGAATCAAATGGGAGTACCTGCACCTCTTCTCGGAGCTGTCGTATGTGGTCAACGCCAGTATATGAAGCGGCGTCTATTTCATGAATATCAGTGTCAGACGCGCCAAGCTCATGTGCAAAAATACGCGCAATAGACGTTTTCCCTGTCCCACGAGACCCATAAAAAAGATAGCCATGTCCAACATTACCTTCGGCTATTGCCCCCTGAAGCGCAGAAACAATATGATCCTGTCCTAAAATTTCCTTGAAATTTTTCGGCCGATATTTCCTATAGAGTGTTGTCTCCTCGCTCATAACTGAGGTTAGTATAGCAGAGAGTCCTTACAAACTCTTTACCACACCAAAGTAAATTAACCGTTAGCAACCGCCTTCATGAGACGCGTCATGCCTATACCTCCCCCAAAGCGTGGGAAGAAATCTAGCGAAAGAAATTCGTTAAGCTCCTTCTCAACACGCCCTTTGCCAAATTTTTTATACAGAAGACCTGCATACTCACCGTTTGATATTGTGTGGAATCGTTCACGCATCTCGTTTACATCAGAACTTCTTTCAGCTGAACCAATGGTTTCCATTCCATCAATAATTACGTCTATTTTTCTTGCAAGCCCTCCCTCCCTTTTCATATTCCAAAACGGTGAACTTAATTCTGGGAAATTCTCCAAAAAAACTACCCTGCCAAATTCTTCAGCCATTTTAGATTCTTCCTTTGCAGTGAGGTCATCTGTTCCATAGTGAAGCGCCATGTCTTCGTAGTTAGTATGATGAAATGAGCTTTCATCACCAAGACCAAGAGAAGAACAAAGCGCTGATTCTAATTCCTGTAATTCTTTCATACTCCCCTTTGACTCAAACTCAACCATGGGAAACATTTTTTCATGTCTTCCTGGAATAGGGTCAGGTTCGTTCCTATAACTGGTTGAGACACAAAAAACGCCGTTTAATTCCGGCTTAGTTAATAATTCGTATTCAAGCCACATTTGACCTGTTTGCGGCAATGGCCATGTTTCTCCTTCGTACTGATATGTTGCAACAGTTGACGGATCTTCACATGCAGCAAGAATAGAGAGTCGGTCTTGCGTATGAACTTCTACAAAATTTCTCTCTAGAAAGAATGTACGGAGACGATTGACTACCCTCGAGAACGCGACAATGTCTCCGGTCGGCAGGTGTGTGTTAATCATAGTTTTTTTGTAAGTTAATAACTGTATCCGTTTTTAGGTAAAAAAAATCCCGACCAAAGGTCGGGATAGATGAAACAAATACAAACTTGTGCGGCGGAATAGAATGTTGTAATTTCTTCGTCATATGCACAAATTAAAAGCAGTCTATAGTCCACCCAGCTCTTTAGCAAGGAACTTGTCCACATGTACCATAACCTCCTCAGCACTCTTTGTTTCCATAAGCTTTGCCCTAAGCTCTGAAGCCCCATCAAACCCTTTTACATATGCCTTGTAGTGCTTTTTCATAACGGCGAAGTTTTTATGTGGGAGAAGCTCTTCAAACAGCTTTGTATGTTCCACCAGCACGTTGAGCTTCTTTTTCAGGGTGGGCACCTGTTCAGAAAAGAGCCACGGGTTGCCGAAAATAGCTCTCCCGAGCATCGCACCGTCTGCCCCACTTTCTTGCACCTTTTTTCTGGCATCTGCCATGTCTTTTATATCACCGTTTCCTAAAATTAAAGTATCCGAACCAATGTCATTACGGATTGCAACGGCGCGGCGGATGCGCTCCCAGTGAGCCGACACTTTTGACATTTCTTTGCGCGTGCGCGCGTGAATAGTGACTGCCGCGAGATTAGTTTCCAAAAGTGTAGGAAGCCAAGTGTCAAGTTCATCTTTGTTGTACCCAAGGCGCGTCTTTACCGAAACTGGTAGCCCACCTCCACCTTGCTGTATTGCATAAATAACTTCCTGCGCACGCGCCGGGTCTTTTATATGCGCCGCTCCTGCTCCCTGTTTTTCAATAGAGCGGTCGGGGCATCCCATGTTAATATCAACGCCGTCAAAGCCAAGTTCGCGCGCAAGCGCCGCCGCTTGTTCCATTGTTTTTGGGTTGCTACCAAAAAACTGTGCAACTATTGGGCGTTCTTCTTCGCTATATTCTAAATCCTTCTGTAGAATCTTTTTTCCTTCATCAGGCGCCAAAGCAAGTCCGTCTGCCGACACAAACTCAGTCCACATGACAAATGGTCCTCTCTGCGAACGTCGGACGTCCGCAGATGCTTGATGTCGGACATCAAGCATTGAATACTTGGCGATAATACGCCGAAACGCCACGTCGGTGACGTCTGCCATAGGCGCCAATGCAAAAAAAGGCCTGGGGAGATCTTTCCAAAAGTTTGTCATATTTCTTTTAATACCACACTCTCACTACCAACACTAGACCATAGCTCTAGCCACTACTCGCCCATAAACTTCACATATACCTCACTGCCGAAACGGAAATCAACATATTCTAACTGTTCGTCTGTTTGAAACCGCCGTGATTGAAACACGCTCGCAATATTATTAAGAAGTGCATCGTTGGTATTTTCCTTGGTGAAGCGCAACTCGCCTCCTTCCTTAAAAAAAACTGAAATGTCATTATGTGTATCAATACTCACCTTCTCCGGCGTGCGACGTGTCGCGGTTTGTATATTTGAAAGAAGGATCACAACATTCGTGTACGCACCGTCTAAGTATTGTTCACCTAGAGGTTGGTCAGAAAGTTCGCCGGAAAATACAAGGAAGCTATCAGGCACATTTGTGGCGCGGGCAAAGACTAACCCATTCTTATCAAGAAAATAGCACGGAACTGATTCTTCAAAAGAGGCACACCATATTCCCTGCGGTTTTCTATCCTCAATAGTTACGTGCAGTTGCGTAAAATCATACACCTGAAGAGAAACGTCTTTTATTGACGGAAATGAACTACGTAAACTTTTCTTTATCTCAGAGCGTGGATACAAAAAACTATTGGTTTTCGGAATAAAAAAGAAATAGCTTTCCTCCAATTTTCTCTCAACCACACGTCGCGCGAAGTCCTCTCGGGTATACACTCCACTTTCCACTGTAACGTTTGCAATGTTAATTTCCTGCATTCCTAAACCTATAAAAGCTACACTCAACAATGAAATACCAATAACAACAGTAAGGCCTAGGGCAATGTATCTCTGCTGCCGACGCCTCTGTGTAAGTGAAATTTTTTTTCTACCTGCCGCCCTACGTCGTGCCATATACACACTACTTTCCAATCAAATCCTTTCCTAAATATGGCCGTAGTACCTCAGGAACTACAACAGACCCATCTTCTTGTTGATAGTTTTCTATAATTGAAACTAAGATACGTGGTGTAGGAATGGCGGTTGCGTTAAGCGAGTGTGCGAAACGCAACTTTCCATTTTTGTCTTTGTAGCGAATGTTAAGTCTTCTTGTTTGAAAATCATGGAAATATGAAGCTGAACTTATTTCTCTATACTTTTCTTCGCCAGGCACCCATAATTCAATATCGTATTTTTTAACTTGTGCCAACCCAAGATCGCCCCCACTATTTATTACCGTGCGGTATGGAATATTGAGTGATTCAATAAAGCGTTCGGTGTTATTGTTAAGCCATTCGTGTAAACGCGCACTCTCCTCGTGCGACGCTTCGCATAAAATAATTTGTTCCCATTTGAAAAATTCATGAACACGAATAAGACCTTTTACATCTTTGCCATGACTCCCTGCTTCCCGGCGAAAACATGGAGAAAATGCCAAATACTTAATTGGAGTATCTTTTACGTCAACAACATCGCCGCTATGGTAACCCATCGCGCCAACCTCTGCGGTGCCTGCAAGATAGTCACCATCTTGGGTTGTATATAAATCATCTTCACCTTGCGGAATATATCCTGTTCCTAAAAAATTAACGCGACGCACCAGTGAAGGAACAATCATTGGAATAAAACCTTCTTTAAGAAAAAAGTCCTGTGCATAACGCCACACTGCAAAAGAAAGAAGGGCTCCATCACCTTTCAAAAAATATCCACGGAAACCAGCAACCTTGGCACCGCGCTCAAAGTCAGCCATACCGAGAGTCTGCATTAAATCAATATGACTTTTTGCTTCAAAAGGGAATGTTTTCTTTTCTCCCCACGTTTTTATTTCTTGGTTATCCTCGTCACTCTCCCCATCCGGCACGGACACGTCAGGCAGATTAGGCACTTGTACCATCAAAAGCTCCCATTCTCTTTGCACTGGCTCAAGCTCTTTTTCTTTTTTTTGCAAAGACTCCTTAACAAGACGCATCTCGGTAATCAAAACAGACCGTTGCGGACTATCATCTCCACGTGCAATGTGCTCAGTGGCACTATTTTGCTCAGCTCTCAATGTCTCAACCTCCTGAAGAAGCCCCCTCCTTTGAGTGTCAACTTCAATAAGCCGATCAAGGTCAATCTCTATATGTTTCTTTTTGGCCCCAGCCTTAACAATATCTAAATTTTCCCGAATAAACTTTATATCAAGCATATATCTCTTATATCAATGGCATAATAGTACCATATGGAGGACATACAGCGCTTAACACAAGAACAATTTCCTCCTCTCCTGCGCGAGATACCCGACGCTCCAGAAACACTCTATATAAGAGGAGTGATTCCTCCTAAAAATCACAAATTACTGACTGTTGTTGGCTCACGCCGTATGAGCGCCTATGGGAAAGATGCTGTCGGGCACATTATACGAGGACTGGCGGGCGCCCCTATTAGTATAGTTTCAGGACTGGCGCTCGGTATTGACGGGGCGGCACATAAAGCAGCACTTTCCTCAGGACTTCACACTGTTGCAATTCCAGGGTCAGGCATCAGCGACCAAGCCCTCTATCCACGAGCACACTTTCAGCTCGCCCAAGATATTCTCACATCAGGCGGAGCTCTTATGAGTGAAGAAGAACCTGACTTTCGTGCGCGCCCTGAAAGTTTTCCAAAAAGAAACAGAATTATGGCAGGTATGAGCCACGCCGTGTTAGTTATTGAGGCAACTATGCGCTCAGGTACTCTGATTACCTCGCGCTTGGCAGTTGACTACAACCGCGATGTATTAACTGTCCCCGGCTCACTCTTTTCAGAAGGCACTGAAGGACCTCATATGCTTCTCAAACTTGGAGCAACACCTGTACGGTCTGGCGAAGATGTACTTGAAGCACTCGGCATTGAAAGTAGTGTAACTGGAGAAAGTGCCTCTCTGTCTTTGCTCTCGCAAGAAGAACAACATGTCTTAGATGCTCTAAGTTCACCACTGCCCCGAGACGAGCTTATCCGCACTTTAGGGTTAGCTATTGCAAGCGCAAACGCGCTCCTTTTAGGAATGGAGTTGAAGGGTCTTATTAAAGAGACACTCGGTATGGTTCAGAAATCGTGAATTGACTTTTTATTACTCTCATGCTTTAATTCCTTTATGACTTATTTCAATCAAGAAACAAAAATTTCTAATTTCTACAAAGAACCTCCTAAAGAACCAGAGGAAAAAGACGACGGCCCCGACGAAAAAGAGGAGGAGACAGACAGACATGACGACCTCTTTAATCCTCCTTGGGCGGCTGACATATTAGATACTGATTTGACATAACCATTTTTCTCGCGTAGAAGTTAAGACTAATGGCACAAAACACATTAGTTATCGTTGAGTCGCCCGCAAAGGCAAAAACAATAGAAAAGTATTTAGGCAAGGGTTACAAAGTACTTGCCTCAGTCGGGCACGTGCGCGACCTTCCCAAGTCAAGTAAAGACGCTATTAATATTGAAGCGGGTTTTGTTCCCAATTATGTGGTCTCGTCAGGTAAAGCGCACGTTGTGGCTGACATTAAAAAAGCAGCTCAAAAAGCAGACCACGTACTTTTGGCAACTGACCCGGACCGAGAGGGAGAAGCTATCGCGTGGCACATACGCGAAGTTGCAGACCTCAAAAAAACAAAACGTATTGTTTTTAATGAAATAACCAAAGAAGCGGTCCAAGCGGCAATCGCCCACCCTAGAGAAATAGACGACAACCTGAGAAAAGCACAGGAGGCGCGCCGAGTACTAGACAGACTCGTGGGATATGACCTGTCTGGCTTAATTTGGAAAAAGGTTCGTTATGGGCTTTCGGCAGGAAGAGTGCAGTCACCGGCACTCCGCATCATTATGGAGCGCGAGCGAGAAATCCGTGCTTTTATACCAAAACGTTTTTTTAGCATAGAAGGAATCTTTTCAAATAAAAAAGGAGACAAAGAGCAATTTAATGCACAGTGCTCCATTGAACCAACCGAGCAAGAAGAAGCTGAACGTATTGTAGAGGTTGGCGGGAAAAACGCATGGACTATTTCAAAAATAACAGAGACACCAGTCAAGCGATCACCAAAGGCACCCTTTACCACCAGCACTCTTCAACAAACCGCATCAACCCGTCTTGGTTTCTCACCAAGCCGTACCATGGGTGTTGCACAGAAACTCTATGAAGTAGGCCTTATCACCTACATGCGAACTGACAGCACTACACTTGCTTCAAGCGCAATACAAATGATTTCGGCGTACGTTACTAAGACCTACGGAAAAGAATACCTAGAAGTTAAAGCGTATAAAACAAAAAGTAAAAGCGCCCAAGAAGCCCATGAAGCGATTCGTCCTTCTGATATTTCAAAAACAGAAGGTGGGGCGAACGAAGAACAAAGAAAACTCTACGCACTGATTCATGCGCGCACTACCGCCAGCCAAATGCGCGATGCGCAAATGCTACGGACAAAAGTTATTCTTTCTGCTGACGATGTTCCTGATTTTCACGCAAACGGATCACGAGTTATTGACGAAGGGTGGTTACAGGCAGACCCTAATGCAAAAGGTGAAGACACGCTTCTACCGAAGCTCGTAGAAAAAGATACTCTCACTGCACACAGTATAGAAAGCGAAGAAAAATTTACACAACCACCAAATAGATATACAGAAGCGGGACTTGTTAAAGAACTTGAAAAAAGAGACATCGGGCGCCCCTCAACATACGCCAGCATAATGAAAACTATTATAGACCGTGGGTATGTGACCAAAGAAGGACGCACGCTCTTCCCTACTGCAACGGGCGATGTCGTATCAACATTTCTTGAGGAACATTTTCAAAACTATATTAGTGATTCATTCACTGCGGAAATGGAAAATGAGTTAGACCAAATCGCAGACGGTAGTCGCGACTATAAAAAAACGCTCCAGGATTTTTATACACCGTTTAGAAAAGATGTCGCTTCAAAGGAAGATATTCCGAAGTTAACCACACTCGGGAAAGCACCGGAAGAATTCCTTTGTCCACTGTGTGGTGCATCTATGGATATGAAGCTCTCTCGCAACGGCGTATTTATGAGTTGTTCAAAATTCCCTGACTGCACTGGTGCCCGCACTGAGGAGGGAGCAGAGATTGGCAACGAAGACCCTATAGGTAATCACCCCGAGCTCGGCCACCCCATCTATATACGCAGTGGACGTTTTGGCCCCTACGCTGAAATGGTTATTGAACCAGCAAAAGAAACTACTACTAAAACTGGAAAAAAAAGAAAGATAAAAGCAATCCTTAAACGTGCCAGTATTCCTGAGGAAATTAATCCAGAAGAAATCACCCTTGAGCAAGCAGTTACGCTTCTTATTCTTCCACGCGAATTGGGAGAGCACCCAGAGACACACCTCATGATAAGTGCAAACACCGGACGCTATGGCCCCTATGTTGTCCACGACGGTGACTTCCGCTCATTAAAAGAAGACGACCCCTATACTATTGATTTTGAAAGAGCACTAGCAATTCTGAAAGAGCCCAAAAAAACGCGCGCTGGTATTGAAACAGTTAAAGTGATCGGGCTACACCCACGAACAAAAAAACCAATTACTCTGTATAAATCAAGACGTGGTTATTTTTTGAAAAAAGGTTTCCGACACATTATTCTCCCTGAAAAAACAGACATTGATACACTGACTCCAAAAGTTGCTGCGGAAATAGTAAAAAACGCTTAGTCTGTACGCCCTAGACCCTTTCGCCCAGAACCTATACACTGGTTCTATGGCTCACCCTACGGACGATATTATCTCTGAAATGCGCTCGCCGAGTGCTGAAGATAAAGAAGTGATACGCCGAGCATATGACTTTGCCGAAATTGCGCACGGTGATGAAAAAAGGAAATCAGGTGAACCCTACATCATTCACCCACACGCTATTGCCAAGTATTTAGCAAACATCGGAATGGACACCGATACTATTGTCGCCGGTATTCTACACGATACTACGGAAGACACTGACACTTCTATTGAAACAATAGAAAAAGAGTTTGGGTCGACAGTAAGTTTCCTTGTAGAAAGTCTCACCAAACTATCAAAACTACGGTACAGAGGTCTTGAGAGACATGTAGGAAGTCTCCGAAGACTCTTGGTTGCAACTGCATCTGACCTGCGTGTCATTATTATTAAAATGGCTGATCGTCTGCATAATATGCAAACGATTAAATACGTGAGGCCTGCAGTCAAACGAGAACGTATTGCGCGAGAAACCAGAGAAATATACGTTCCTATTGCGGAACGTCTTGGAATGAATAACATAAAAATGGAGCTTGAGGACTTAGCGTTTAGTGTCCTGAATCAAAAAAAATATGATGAAGTCACTGCGTCAATTGAAGGAAAAAGGAAAGAAATTCGG
>JAJDCJ010000011.1 GCA_029260935.1 Patescibacteria group bacterium
TCGGTGCCACACACGCCGTCGTTGAAATTACCTCAGAAGGAGTACGCCAGTTTCGCAACGCGTTTTTATTTCTTGACGGGCTTATCGTAACTAATATCTCAAAAGAACACATTGAATCTCATGGTTCTTTTGAAAATTACATTAAAGCAAAACATAGTATTGTAAAAACCCTTGAGAAGTCTCCCAAAAAAAATCGTATCTTAGTAAGCAACAGCGACAATGAACACACCGCGGCTTTCTTAAACGCACAGATACCACATACTGTCCCCTTCTCAAAAAACGATATGCAAGATATCACCCTTAAAGAAGCGTGTGTTTTATTTACATACAAAAACATTCTTTTTGAGATCCCCTCTCCTGGAATCTTTAGCGCAATGAATGCACTCAGTGCGATTAAAATTGCCGAACATATAGGCATAACGCTTACTGTCGCGCGCGACGCATTGAAAACAATGCCACAAGTAAAGGGGCGCTTGGAACCAGTTGCGTGTGGACAGTCTTTTTCCGTTATCGTTGACTACGCCCACACACCAGATTCCCTTTTGGCACTGTATGATGCTTTTCCTAACCAAAAGAAAGTATGCGTGTTAGGAAACACTGGAGGAGGACGCGACACATGGAAACGCCCCCTGATGGGCACTATTGCAGATCAAAACTGCGATGTGGTTATACTCACTGACGAGGACCCCTATGACGAAGACCCTGAGAAAATACTTGCCGATATGACGGCCGATATGAAAAAGGAACCACTTATTATTTTAGATAGACGCACCGCAATACGCACCGCATTTGAAAAGGCACCCAACAATTCGGTAGTGCTTATTTCAGGAAAAGGCACTGACCCCTACATTATGCAAAAAGACGGCAAAAAAACTCCGTGGAGTGATAGTGACGTAGCAAGAGAAGAACTAGGAGGGCTGGGTTTTAGGGGTTAGGTATGAGGTGTTAAGTGGTAGCGTTCAAACTTTAGCTTGAACGGTGTAGTATATACATATGAAGCATCCACGAGGAGCCGCAGGGACAGATCTTATTCTTTTTATATTTTTCCTCGTTGCATTGGGTATTATTTGGGCGCTCACTGGAGGCCCTGACCGTCCTATTTCAACTGCAGGCCCCTTCCTTAATCCACCATTTCCTTTAGGTGAAGGCACCGCTTACACGGTACCAGGTGTAAATATTCCAAGCACTCCGGAGCGAAGAAAAAGAGAAAACCGAGAAACTCGTGTGGGAAATATTATTAGCAACATTAGAAACAGTTTTACTAATATTTCTGAGGACCCTTCTCCTTACAAAGAGCTCGTGTCCCTTTCGGTAGGGCGCGCAAGGAATAGCGACCCAGAAAGTGAATATGTTGTTTTAAAAACAAACAAAAATATTAGCGAGCGTGTTCCCATTTCACGTTGGCGTATTGAGTCTTCAGTAACGCTTGCTGGCACAACACTCGGTGACGCTGCCTACCTGCCCTACTCAGGACAGGTAAACTCGGAGCTTCCGGTTACTATTCCTGAAAATACTACTGTGTACATAATCACCGGACGTTCACCCATTGGTACCTCATTTAGAACAAACACATGCACGGGGTACTTCGCGCAGTTCCAAGACTTTGAACCAGAGTTGAGAGAAGAGTGTCCTCTACCTGAAGATGAGCTTGAAGATAATATCTTCGGAAGCGCTCTCCCGAATGACGCGTGTTTAAACTTTGTTGAAAATATTGACCGCTGTACGCTTACCTTAACTGAAATACCGGTCACCGTTGGCAGTGTCTGTCAGAATTTTATTATTGAAGACCTGTCTTACAACGGCTGTGTCACAGCACATAAAGATGAACCTGATTTTTATAAAAAAGAATGGTGGCTTTACCTTGACCGCGACCAAGAGCTTTGGAAAAGCTCGCGAGAGCGTATTCGCCTTTTGGATGAAAACGGCCTCCTTGTTGGTTCAGTGAGTTATTAAGTGTGCAAGCTCGTACAAAGCAATAGCACCGGCATTTGAAACGTTAAGTGATTCTTTTTTACCGTACATAGGAATTTCAACAACGGTATCAACGTGTTTGAGTATTTCTTCAGGAACTCCCTCCACTTCATTTCCTACAATCAGCGCTATGTCTTTTTTTGTCCGATATTCATGAAGTGGTATTGAGTTTTTTGTTTGTTCAAGTGCCACCACCTCTACCCCATCGCTGTGTAACAACTGAATTAACTCTGTCATTAACTCAGTTGTATCTCCTACCTTTTCCCACGGTACTGTGTCTTCTGCACCAAGTGACACTTTGCTGATTTTTGAATCCTTCCTTCCGAAACGGTCAATGGGGGCTCCTGTGTATCCGGTCAAATAAATTTTAGAAACGCCCATGCCGTCTGCTGTACGAAAAAGCGAGCCGACGTTATGTGCGCTTCTAATATCGTGTAAAACCAGATACATTTTTTTGTTCATTCTGTGTATAATGCACGCATGAGCTCACTTTTTCCAGACCTTTTCTTTTTTGGACCTTTTTTCGCACCCGTTCTTTTACGGGCTGCCGCTGCCGTCTACTTCCTATTATACGCCCGCAGTATGTGGTTACTGCACACCCAAAAAGGAAAGTATTTGGCATTTAAAGACCTCGTTATTGGACTTCTTTTGCTTGTTGGCGCCTTTACACAACTCGTGGCTTTGGTGGGAATAGTACACGTCTTTCTTCGTGGAATGTGGTTTAAAAAAGAAAGACCTATACAACCCCTCCGCGAAACTGCGGTTATTGTGGCCATTCTTCTTGCACTAGTTCTTATGGGCGCGGGCGCCTTTGCTATTGACCTGCCCTACTAAGATGCTTTAGCGATTGATTATTTTTTCTTCCTGAGAAAACATTTTCTGCAACGTGCCTCGTATATATACGTTCCGTCGTCAGGAGTAATAAGTGGTAATCCTCCCAGCACTGGTTCATTTCCTTTTAATATTTGAGTGAAGTGCGCATCGTACGTGTGACACACTTCGCACACCGCCTGTTTTATAATAACCACGTCTGGTTTTAATTCTAAAACCTCTTTAACAATAGGTGGCATAATGCCTCGGTAATCAAGGTCTAGTCCGCTGATAAAAACATCCTTCCCTTCACGTACCCATTGCTCAATAACTTCTGCGTCACCTGGTTCAAACATATTAATCTCATCAACGCCCACGACATCAAAATCATTAACTTCGCCTAGAGATTCAACTACAACCGCTCTGGTGTTAAGTCCGAGTCGTGAGGTGATATGCTCTTCTCGTGTATTCTTTTTTGGCTGTACGTACGTTATTCTTTTTTTTGCAAACTCAAACGGTGCGACACGAGCGATAAGCTCAAGGGTCTTTCCGCTCTTCATGGGCCCTCCAATAAAAACAAACGTCATTGTCTACAGCATAACAAAGATGACACCGTAGGAAAATAACAATTCTACAAACTACTAGAAATTTTCCTTAACATACGGCATAATCAGTAAATCCCGCCCTTAGCTCAGTTGGTAGAGCAGCTCCCTTTTAAGGAGATGGTCCTAGGTTCGAGTCCTAGAGGGCGGACCAGCGTAATAAAAAACACCCCCAGTTATAGGGCGGTGTTTTTTATTAGTAAGCAAACTGCTTTGCTTACGGCGCTGGTCCGAGCCACAGTCATGTCGCTTTGCGACGACGAGGCGGGGCCGACAGCACTTAGTAGAATGTGAGCGTAGCGAAGCAATATACTTAGTGACTGGTGGCGACAAGACAACCTGCCCTGCGGCAGGTTTTTGTGCGTTTGTCCGAGGCGCCCGGCGGAGCCGGGCGAGGCGCAGTCATGTCGCTTTGCTTACGGCGCCTGTTTAATTTTTTCCAGAATTAATTTTTCTATACCGAGTCCCATATCAACTTTTCCTGCGCGCGCCTGGTGATACACAGCTACTAACTTTCTTGAAAGGGCTTCAATTGTTTTTTGACCTCTCTGTTCCCCGATACGTCTTGATTTTGAATAGACAAAAGGTTTCATTCCAGATGCCTCCGGTGTCTTTGTTTTAAGTGCCAGTAATGTTGAGCGAACTCCCCACGAAAGGGTGCCGTGAATTTCCTCAAGAGAAATGCCGTGCAGTCGCAGTTTTTGGTATTCAATCCATGCATTCTTTCTGTCGTTTTTTAAAAAAGCATCAGAGAGTGCAAATGGAAGTGGGCGAAATGGCGCTTCTTTTTTTCCGAAATCAACCGTCTTTACTCCTTTTGGAAATAGTTTTTTGTCCTCAACGCTGAGCGCTGTCTCCACAACAAACACCGCTGTGTCACTTTCGTGAAGCATCTGTGCGCTCTTTTTAATAAGCGTCTTACCGTCGGGTGTTTCAAGTGGGCGGTCCAATAGGAGGGTTATCTCTGATGAAAATAACCCTTGAGAGCTTACATAGCTCGGTGCATTTTCAAAAGACTCTAAGTGTTCTCCAAATAAAACTAACTCACCCACTGCCTCCTTACGAGCGTGCGCTTTTGCACCAACAACATCAAGACCTACTAAAAGATGGATCATATTCTTAAGTATACAGTGGCTTCATGTCACCCCACGACGCGCCAGCTTCTCCTGAAACGGTAATCGGAATGCCGTCAGTTTGTTCTTTGGTGAGCACAGACTCCATTATTTCTTTCGTTTCTTTTGCAAACATCTCAAGCACCTCATCTTTTACTTCAAAAATAAGCTCATCGTGAATTTGTAAAACCATTTTTGCGGTTTCTTTAAAGTGGGTATCAATGTTTTCTCCAACACGCACCATTGCAAGCTTTATAATGTCAGCTTGTGTCCCTTGAATAGGAGCATTAATTGCCATGCGCTCTGCAGAGGCGCGTACGAAAGGAAGTTTTGATTTGAGTCCCGGGAAAAAACGTTTTCTTCCAAAGAAAGTGGTGGTATATCCTACGCGCGTTGCGGTTGCTTTTGTTTTAGTGAGATATTCGGCAAGTCCTGTGAATGTTTCAAAGTACTGATTCATAAACTCCTGCGCCTCTGCCCTCTCTGTGCCCAACTGCACACGAAGGGCATTCACTCCCATACCGTAGAGGATACCGAAGTTAATAATTTTTGCTCGTCTGCGCATTTCATATGCCACATTTTCTGGCGACACTTCAAACACTTCTGACGCCACTGCGCTATGTACGTCTTCCCCACTCATAAATATCTCTCTTAGTTTTTCGTCGCCTGACAGAAATGCAGCTAAGCGAAGCTCAATTTGAGAGTAGTCAAACGCCACGAGTGTATGACCTTTTTTTGCCACAAATGCACTACGTATCCTCCTTCCCAGCTCACTTTTAACAGGGATATTCTGAAGGTTTGGTTCGCGAGAAGAAAGTCGTCCTGTGGTAGTGC
This sequence comes from Patescibacteria group bacterium, assembly GCA_029260935.1. Taxonomy (GTDB): domain Bacteria; phylum Patescibacteriota; class Minisyncoccia; order Phycocordibacterales; family Phycocordibacteraceae; genus Phycocordibacter. The sequence goes on from JAJDCJ010000011.1 coordinate 5,330, forward strand.
CTGTCTGTACAAATGTTGTTCTTAGTCGTCCGCTACCGTCCAAAAGAGGTGGTATTGCATCAATATATGTTGAAAGTAGTTTCTGTAGTTCTCGGTAGGCAAGAATATCGCTGATAATTGGGTGTTCGTCCTTTAGTTTAACCAGCTCTGACTCTTTGGTTGAAAATTGACCGGTCGCTGTCTTCTTTTGGCGCACTTGTTTAATGCCCATACTCACGAACAGCACCTCGCCAAGTTGTTTTGGGGAGTTTACATTAAATTCCTGCCCTGCTTTTTTAAAAATATTTTTTGAAAGTGTATCAAGTTCTTTGTGGTACTCCTTTGAAAGTTTCTCTAAATATTTTTTATTAACCAAAACGCCAGTGCTATTGAGTGTGGCAATTATTGGAATGAGTGGTTTTTCTATATCCTCATACACACTTAAGAGTTTTTCTTTTTTTAACTCGCCGAAGAGAATTTTTTTTGCCTCCGCGAAAGTTTTAGTGTTCGTTGCACTCAACACGTCCTCAGGTGATGGGTTAGTGGCATCTGACTGTAGGATCCAAAACATAACGGAGGATTCTTTGAAGTCAGGTTCTGCTTCCTGCACTGCGCGTTTCTGCTGTTCTGCTTTTTTTGCTTCTTTTTTTTGATCGGCGGTTTGTGTTACTTCAGGTGCTACTACTTCTTTTGAAGGTTCCTGCGGACCCTCGGTTTCATTGAGGGTTTTAATGCGGGAAATAAGCGAGCGGAATCCAATGTCTGCAAAAAACTTCTCCGCTTCATCAGTAGAAAAATTTTCCTTCCAAAAAGCTTTATTCTCGTCAAAATCAATAGGAGTGTCTATACGAATAGTTGCCAATACCTTTGAAAATTCTGCTTCGTCTTGGTTGTCTTTAAGTAAGTTAAAAATACGCTCCGTGAGTCCTGTTTCTTTTTTAAATGTTTCAAAGTTTTTAAGCCCTTTTTTATACACCTGCTCCATACTGCCGTATGTTTGAATCAGGGTTGTTGCGGTTTTCGCACCAACGCCGGTGATGCCAATGATGTTATCGGACGGATCTCCTGCAAAACCCTTATAATCCGCGATATATTCAGGTCCAAAACCAAACCGATCAATCACTGCTTTTTCGTCATACAAAATAGTGTCGGTAATCCCTTTGCGAAGGGTAAAGACTTGCACCTTTTTATCATCAACAAGCTGGAGTGTGTCCATATCACCTGAGGCGATAATGATATTAAATTGACTTTTTAATGTTGTCGCTAATGTTCCAATAACATCGTCTGCTTCAAATCCTTTCGCCTCATATATTGGTATATGAAATATTTTAAAAATATCACGAGAACGGGTAATTTGGTCAATGAGCGAGTCTTCGGTTTTTGCACGAGTGCCCTTGTAATCCTCATATATCTCATGCCGGTGTGTGGGACCTGCCAAGTCATATGCCGCCACAACGTATTCCGGTTTGAGCTCTTTAATGAGTTTTACCAACATTGTTGAAAGACCGTACAAGGCGCCCGCCGGTTCACCTTTTGCATCAGTCAAATCAGGGAGTGCGTGGTATGCACGGTGGATAATTGCGTGCGAGTCAATAAGAACCAAAAGCGGTTTCTTCACTTTTGGTAAATTTTTGGTTTTAGGTTTTGAGTTTTTAGGCATGGGTTTCTTCTGTAATATTTCGCGTAGTTTCGTCAACGGTTTTAAAAATGAGTGTGCGAACGTCTTTCGGGGAGATCAATAGTTGCAGTATGTTTTTAGGCCATTCAATAAAAATAATTGCCGATGGGTTTCTTTGAACATCCTCAAAACCAATTGTATCTTTTATTTCACCCTCAAGGCGATATGCATCAATATGAACGAGTTTAGAAAAAACAGGATGTTCTGTTTTATAGCTTTGCATAATAGTAAACGTAGGGCTGGTTACGTGCTCTTTTACTTCCATGGCTCGTGCAACCGCCTGCACAAAGGTTGTTTTTCCAGCGCCTAAGTCACCTTCAAGGGCAACAACAGAGGCCTCCTTTCCTTTGGTTTTTGGCACGCTTTCCACGAACTGCTGTGCGTAGCTGTCAATATCTTCTAGCGAAACATCCATAGCAACACTATAGCGCAACAGTGTAATTTTTCCTGTATTGTAATTATTTTGTTTTTTACGCGTAGCAAAGCGTGCGCCCGTGCTACCATTTAGGACATGAATGATGCGACTGATAAAACAGACCAGCGTATTGAAGAGTTGCATGCGCGAGAAGAAGAAGCGCTTGCCGAAACGCTTTCAGGGAAATATGGCATTGATTATATTGACCTGACCCGAGTAACTATAAATACCGACGCTCTGCGCCTTGTTGACGAGGCACGTGCACGCGAAGCAGAAGTTGCCGCGTTTAATGTTGTGGGAAAGAAAATATCACTTGCGGTGCGCTCTCCTAACCACCCTAAACTTCCCTCAGTGCTTGCTGAGCTTGAGCGCAATAATTTCACCACCACCCTTTTCATGGTGAGTACTGCCTCACTCAAACGTGCATGGAGTCGCTATGCCGACCTTTCCTTTGCTATCCAGAGTCGCGAAGGAGTGTTTGATATTTCATCTGCCGAACTGAAAGCGACTATGGAGAAATTTAAAACGACCGACGACGTTGTTTCTGCAATTGAGGACGTTCAGGGATTGAAAAAAGCATACCGTATCTCACGAATCCTAGAAGTTGTTTTGGGTGGTGCACTTGCCATCAACGCGTCTGACGTTCACATTGAACCGGAAGAAGACAGTGTGCGCCTCAGGTACCGACTTGATGGTGTGTTGAGTGACGTCACTCACTTTGATACCGAAACCCACCGCCTATTACTCAGTCGTATTAAATTATTGTCGGGACTTAAGTTAAACATACGTGACCAAGCTCAGGACGGACGATTTTCAATAGAGCTTGATACGACCGACGTTGAAATACGTACCTCAATAATTCCTGGTGCCTATGGTGAGAACGTAGTGATGCGTGTTTTAAACCCAGACGCCATTGCGGTTTCTTTTAAAAACCTCGGAATGGAAGACAAACTTCGTGACCTTGTACTCTCTGAAATTAAAAAGCCAAATGGTATGCTTTTGACTACCGGCCCTACCGGCTCAGGTAAAACCACTACCCTGTATGCGGCGCTGAGAGAAATACACTCGTCAAATGTAAAAATAATTACCATTGAAGACCCTATTGAATACCATTTACCTGGTATTGTGCAAACACAGACTGACGAAAACTACACCTTTATCGGTGCGCTCCGCTCGGCACTGCGCCAAGACCCTGACATTATTATGATCGGCGAGATACGTGACGCCGATGTTGCGCGCACGGCAATTGATTCAGCATTAACGGGACATTTTGTCTTTTCAACACTACACACTAATACTGCAGCTGGCGCCTTTCCCCGTCTTGCAGACTTCAACATTGATCTCAAGGTTGCGGGGTCCGCCATTTCAATAGTACTGGCGCAAAGACTGGTAAGAAAGTTGTGCGTTCAGTGTAAAAAAGAAGTGCCTCTTGAGGGTGAAGCGAAGGAAAAAATAGACGCGGTCGTTTTGAGTATTACTAACAAAGAAATAATCCCCAAAAACACCACTGTTGTTTTTGAACCTGTGGGATGTCTTGAATGTAACAACACCGGCTTCAAGGGACGTATTGGAGTATTTGAGGGTATTCTTGTTGATCAGGAACTTGACCAATTTGTGCGCGACAATCCTTCAGAGCGCGACATTCAACGCCTGCAAAAAACACGAGATCTTCTCACCATGCCAGAGGATGGGGTGATAAAAATATTAAACGGCATTACTTCAGTTGACGAGCTCACCCGTGTAGTGCCTTTGGAAAATTACTAAAACTGGTGCACTAATTATTTAAATAAAAAAACCCTATACCTAGTACAGAAGCTTTCTGTATCAGAAGTTATCATATTGCTTGACATGTGCCAAGTAATATTTTTTACTTTATTCAGGGGCTTATCTGTAACAAAACGATGTTGGTAAGTCAATTTTTGTGCAAAATGCTAAACTGAACACATGGAAGAAGGAGTAACTGAAAACACTGGACCACAAGGCACAGTTGAGGCAAACCTTGACCAAACACTGCGCCCCCATAAGTGGGACGAGTATATAGGGCAAGAAAATATCAAGGAAAACCTTCGGGTATTAATTCAGGCGGCAATGGAACGTAACCACGCGCCAGAACATACACTCCTCTATGGTCCACCAGGTCTTGGAAAAACAACACTTGCCTACCTTATTGCAAAAGAGCTTAATACAAATGTAAAAGCAACAGCCGGGCCTGTTATTGAAAGGGTGGGCGACTTGGCGGCGGTACTTACTAACCTCAATGCTGGCGATATTTTATTTATTGACGAAATACATCGTCTTAATAAATCAGTTGAAGAACTCCTTTACCCTGCAATGGAAAGTGGAAAGCTTGATATTATTGTTGGTAAAGGCCCTTCAGCGCGCACCATTGAACTTGGGCTTCCACCTTTTACATTAATTGGCGCTACCACACGCATTGCCCTTATCTCCTCCCCTCTTCGGTCACGTTTCTCAGGTGGTGTGTATCAACTTGAGTTTTATTCAAACGATGAAATCAAAACCATTTTAGAGCGCTCCTCAAAACTCCTTGATGTTCAGATTGAAAAAGACGCAACTAATGAGATCGCGCAACGGTCTCGACAAACACCACGGACCGCAAACTACTTATTGAAGCGATGTCGGGATGTTGCTCAACTTAACCGTAGTGCCATTACTAAAGAGGTTGCCGAAAAGGGGCTTACTATGATCGGTGTTGACGAGTTAGGACTCACTGTATCTGACCGAAGAATACTTGAGGTGATCATTGAAAAATTTGACGGAGGACCAGTTGGACTAAAAACACTGGCGGCCGCGGCACTTGAAGAAGAGGAAACTATTGAAGGTGTGTACGAGCCATATTTAATGCAGGAAGGACTTCTTGAAAGAACCCCACGGGGACGCGTTGCAACACCTCGTGCATATGCCCACCTCGGCAAAACTCCCACACAAGAAAGGTTAGTATAAAAAATGAGTGACATCGCACCAAACAAAAGTGTTATTGCTATTGACCCGGGGTATGACCGTCTGGGAATAGCGGTGTTTTCTGAAAATGAACTTTTAGTTTCTGAATGTTTTATTCCTGACTCAAAAGTTTTCACTGAAAGGTTGTTGCAAATTAAAAAACGCATTCAGGAATTAATAAAAGAGCACAAACCGTATTCACTGGCACTAGAAACTCTTTTCTTTAGTAAAAATCAAAAAACAGCGCTTAAAGTTTCAGAAGCTCGCGGAGTTATTTTAATTTCAGCTATTGAAATGGGTCTTCCGATATATGAATACTCACCGAACGCTGTGAAAATTGCAGTCACTGGAAGTGGGGCCGCGAATAAAGTAGGAGTTATTAAAATGGTTGAGCGTCTACAGCCACTTACACCAAAGAAAAGACTGGATGATGAATTTGATGCTATTGCTGTGGGGATAGCCCACCAAGCTGGTTTTAATTTATTAGGGAAAATAAAACTCTGAGTAAATATTTCTCAAATGTATACGGCTATATATCCATAAAACCGTCTAGATAAGCCACATAATCTCTCCATTTTATCCCTAATACTATCCACAGATACTGAGGATTATGACGAGGATATAGGTATGTGGTTTATTTCTATTTTACTTTAAATTCTCCGAAATTTCTTTTTCCTACTTTTACGTGGTCTGTTTTTTCTATAGTCGCATTACTGTCTTGAATCTTTTCACCAGTTATTGTGCTGGTAACTGCGCCGTTCACAATAAGCTCTCTTGCTTTATTTTTTGAATCAGTAAAACCAATCTTTTGAATCGCTTCAACGTATGTTGTTCCTATATCAACTTCAATTACTTTTTTCTGTTCAGGGACTTCTTTTTTAGAAAAAATGCTTATAAAATTTTCTTGTGCTTTCTGTGCTTCTTTTTCACCGTGGTACATACGCACAAACTCATATGCGAGCGCCAACTTTGCATCGCGCGGATGTCCGGCAAGAAGTTTCGTTATTTCCTCACGTGCTTTTCTAGTCATAGAAATAAAGTATTGTTCAACCAGCTGGTCTGGCACGCTCATAGTTTTTCCAAACATATCATCTGGTGTATCGGTAATATTAATAGTGTTACCCCAACTTGAGCTCATTTTCTTTCCTGAGGGATCAGTAACTAAAGAAAAGAGAAGTGCGTGTTGTGGTTTTTGTCCAAAGTGTTCCTGAAGAGGTCTTCCGGCAAGTACATTAAAGCGCTGGTCAACTCCTCCAAGCTCAACGTCTGCTTTAACCGCAACAGAATCGTATCCCTGCATTAGAGGATAAAGTATTTCGCGTAAAGAGACACGTTTACCGCCACCAAGACGGCGCTTGATGTTGTCGCGGGCAATAAAATCTGACACTGAGAAAATATCTGCGTGTTCGCCAATTTCTTTATAGGTGAGTTTCCCAAGCCACTCTGAGTTTTTTCTAAACTCTGTCTTCTTAAGATCAAGTATTTTCCCTACTTGTTCCTTATAGGTTTTCATATTTTTCTCAATTTCCTGAGGAGACAACATTGGTCGTTCTGCTTCTTTGTCACTTGTGTCTCCGATAACTGCGGTAAAATCTCCTGCAATAAACACTACTTCGTGACCAAGTTCTTGAAAATCGCGTAACTTTAAAAGAGTCACAGCACGCCCTGTGTGAATATTTGAACTTGTTGGATCAACGCCGAGTTTAATACGAAGACGACTTCCGCTCATTAATAGTTTCTTAAGAGAGTCTTTTGAGGGAATAATTTCCGCGACCCCACGCTCAAGTAATTCGTCTATTTTTTTCTCATCAACGATACCCTTTTGTGTTCCAAACATAGCCTTAATGCTAGCATGGCTCTCCTTGCTCTGCTACGATACACATATGTTAAAGGGAACCTTTCGTACCGTAGTTCTCATTACCCTCTCACTAGGGCTTATTGTCGGTGGAGGAATCTTTATTTGGGCAGCCTCTTTTAAAATCCCCGATATAGAGTCACTTCAAAACAGAAAGGTTTCCCAGTCTGCAAAAATATATGACCGCACCGGTACTATATTGCTTTTTGACCTTCATGAAGATATAAACAGAACCGTTGTTCCAATAGCCGACATCTCTCGCCACATTAGAAACGCAACAGTTGCCATTGAAGACTCTTCTTTTTACGATCACTTTGGGGTGCGCCCCGTTGCAACGCTCCGTGCAGTTTTTCTACAACCACTCAGGGGAAAGGGTGTGCAGGGTGGTTCAACTATAACTCAGCAGGTGGTAAAAAATTCTATTCTTACCTCAGAGCGTGCGATTTCAAGAAAGATAATTGAATGGGTGGTGGCACTCCGACTTGAACGGGTGCTTAACAAAGAGGATATTCTTGAATTGTATTTAAACGAATCTCCCTACGGAGGTGCCATTTACGGTGTTGAAGAAGCATCTCAGGCATTTTTCAACAAAGAGGCAAGTGATGTAACTCTAGCCGAAGCCGCGTATATTGCAGCGCTTCCTCAGGCACCCACACGGTATTCCCCATATGGAAACAACCGAGAGCTTCTTGAGGAACGTAAATCATTAGTGCTCTCAAGAATGCGTGATTTGGATTTTATTACCGAGGAAGAATATCTCTCTGCAAAAAAAGAAGTTGTTGAGTTTAGTTCTCAGTCTATTTCAGGAATCCGTGCACCACATTTTGTTTTCTTTGTTCGTGAACAGCTTGAAAGACTATTCGGGCAACGCGCTCTTGAGGAAAGTGGGTGGCGTATTATAACCACTCTTGATATGGAACTTCAAGAAGAGGCCGAGAAAATTGTAAAAGAAAATGCGTTAAGAAACGCTGAGGTGTTTAACGCAGAAAATGCCGCAATTGTCGCTACTAATCCAAAAAACGGTGACATTATAACTATGGTGGGGTCACGTGATTATTTTGACGATGATATTGATGGTAATTTTAATATTGCACTTGCAAAACGCCAACCAGGTTCTGCTTTTAAGCCTTTTGTATATGCCCAAGCGTTTAGAGAAGGATATGCCCCTGAGACAGTGGTGTTTGATGTACAGACACAATTTTCAACAGAGTGTTCTGTTGATGACGAAACATCAGACTCTCCGTGTTACGCCCCACAAAACTATGACTCAGAGTACCGGGGTCCGATAAGTTTTAGAGATGCACTGGCTCAATCAGTTAATATCCCTGCGGTAAAAGCATTGTATCTAGTTGGGATACCTGATGTACTTCGTTTAGTTCGCTCAATGGGAATTACTACCCTCTCTGATCCTGACCGTTACGGGCTTACGTTGGTACTTGGTGGCGGTGAAGTTACTCTCCTTGATATGGTTGGTGCCTATGGCGTGTTTGCAAACGAGGGAATTAAAACAAATCAACGCAGTATTCTTCGTATTGAAGATAGGAATGGAAATGAAATACAAACGTTTCCTGAGCAGGAAAATCGTGTCCTTGAAGAGCAGGTAGCACTTGCAGTTTCTGACGTACTTTCAGACAACAGCGCACGAGCACCAGCTTTTGGCACTCAATCCCCTCTTAATTTCCCTGGGCATCATGTTGCGTCAAAAACAGGTACTACTAACGATTCTCGTGACGCATGGATAGTTGGGTATACACCAAACATTTCAATAGGTGCGTGGGCAGGAAATAATGATAATAGTCCAATGGTAAAATCAATTGCTGGTTTTATTGTCGCTCCTATGTGGCATGAATTTGTACAAGTGGCGCTTGAAAAATACCCTAATGATCCCTTCCCTGAAGCTAGAAAACTTACCACCGAAAACGATAAACCAATACTGCGTGGTATTTGGGAGGGGGTTGATATAGAAAAAAATGATCCTTCAGGAAAACTTCGTATTGTCTCGGATATTCATTCAATTTTATTTTGGGTTGATAAAAAAAATGCTCGCGGACCTCGCTTAGAAAATCCATCAAATGATTCACAATTTAATTCTTGGGAGTTTAGTGTTCAAAAATGGGTTGCTAAAAATAATCTCTTAAAAGGAACTATTCTCTTTCACTAAAAACTTTTTCCTTTTACTGAATATCTCGTATAGAGTCGCGTGCTTTAGGAATGTTTTCAAAAAGATGTTCTAACACTTTTCCTCTGTTAATTCTGATTGTGCTTTTAATAATTGAAGATGTTTTAATAAAAACCACACCGTTTTTAATATCAACTTTATTTGTGGGTAATTTTATTTGAGCTATATCGTACAGTGCATTTACTACCCCTTTTTTTAATGCATCGTCAGGTGGAGTAAGACTCTGAAATTTTGAAAGAAACTGTCCTACAAGTTTCATAAAACTATTTATTCATTGGCATCACTAAATAAGTAAATCCTTTATCAGGAACTTCAGAAATAATAAGTGGTTTACCTTGACCTGAAAATTTCAATACCACACTATCTGCGCCAATAACACTAAGTGCTTCTAAAATATATTTTACATTGAAAAACAAATCTACAGATTCCCCTTCAAACGCTGAATCTAATGATTCATTTATTTCACCTACCTGTGTATTTTGTGCCTTTATATATAATTTTTTATCTTCACTTACAGAAAGTAATTCAACTTGTCCTGTTGCGTCAGTAAATACTGAAACTTTTCGTAGTGTCTTAATAAGATCTTGAGTAAGTATTGTTATATGTGTTGAAAATGTTTTTGGAATAATGGCATTATAGTCAGGAAATGCGCCATCAATAACTCTTGAAGTTATATAATCACCTCCTGCAATTACAGTGAGTTGATTTTCATCAACCCGTAATTCAACTATATCTTTATCTTCAATAACCCTAATAATTTCTTGAATATTTCTAATAGGAATAAGAATAGGTTCAGTATTATCTTTTGTTTTAATAGGAATTTTCATTTCAGCTAATCTAAAAGAATCAGTAGCTGTGGTTACTAACTTTCCATCTGTAATCCTCATAAAAACACTTGAAAGTTCCGGACGTATACCAGAGGTCATAGAAGCAAAAGAAACTGATTTTAGACCCCGTACAAGCTCTTTTGAGGGAAGTGAGAACGACACCCCATGACCTTCTTTTACAAAAGGGAGTGTTGGGAATTCTGAAGTATCAAGAGTTTTAAGTTTTGATTTTCCTTTATTCCCAATAAAAGTTAATGATGAGTCATCTGATTCAATAATAATTTTTTGTTCAGTGTTAGCAGAAATAAGCTGATGGAGTACTTGTGAAGGTACTGCAACAATTCCCTCTTTTAGAACTTTTGCTTTTAGTTGTATTTCTGCACTCACATCAAGGTTTGTTCCTTTGAGGACTGTTTTTTCTGGTGTTGCAACAATAATTGCACAGTTAAGAACTGGTAGAGATAAATTTTTATTACTAATTCTAGAAATTATTTGTGTAGCGTGTTCTATATTTTCTTTTAGTATTTCTATTTTCATATATTTAAAACTTTATTATTTTTATACCCTGTGAATTGTGTGAGTAACTAAAACTAAGCGTAATACATTAGGTTTTTTGAGAAAATAAAATCTAATAACACTGTATATTACAGTAATACTGTTTGTGTATAAACTTCTTTTAAAGATATACACAAAGTTATTAAGTAGATTATTCAATGTGTTATTAACAATTTTTTTCATAAGTAATCCACAACTATTTCAACATACTTCGTATTTCTCCAACCTCTGTTTTAAATTCTTCACTTTGTGACAGGTCATTTTTAACTTTTTCACACGCGTGAATAACAGTAGTGTGGTCGCGTCCACCAAATACTGACCCTATCGCAGGGTATGAAAGGTGAAAATCTTCCCGAAGAATATACATAATTATTTGTCGGGGTCGTACTATCTCGCGCTTTCTTGTTTTTGCATACATAAGTGCCTCTTCAACCCCATAGAATTCAGAAATTTTAACGATAATGTTTTTTACTGAAACTGAACGTTTAGGTTTTGAGTTTGTTTTAATAATTTCTTTTATTGTTTCGTCATTTACCTCATTTTTAAGCTGAGTTTGAATTAAAATAGTGTTTAACATACCCTCAATTTCACGGATATTAACGGGTGCCGCAAGAGAGAGATGTTCAATAATTTCATCACTTAAATTAAGACCCAACGTACTCGCTTTTGTTTTAATAATAGCCATTCTACTTTCATGGTCGGGTTCTTGAATAGCAACGGTCATACCGGAAATAAAGCGAGACTGTAGTCTGTCAGTGATGTCAGGAATAAGGTTAGGGTGTCGGTCAGAGGAACATATTATCTGTTTGTTGCTGTCGTGAAGAGTGTTAAATAAGTGAAAAAATTCTTCTTGTAATGTCCCCTTTTTTGAAAAGAACTGGATATCATCAACAATTAAAACATCGTAGGAGCGGTATTTTTCTTTGAATGTAGGAATGGTACGAGCATTAATAGCATTCATAAAATCAAAACCAAAACGTTCTGCTGTTAAATAAAATACTTTCTTTTGTGTAAAGAGTTTTTTAATTTGATTTCCTACACCCTGTACAAGATGTGTCTTCCCGCGACCTGTTTCTCCATAAATAAAGAGTGGGTTGTATGCAATACCGGGATTTTTTGTTACTGCGTCAGCCGAGGCAAAAGCAATTTCGTTAAAAGAACCCACCACAAACGATTCAAATGTGTAACGGGGGTTTAAATTATCACTCCTGTTTACATAATAGTCGGCAAGAGGAAGTTCTGATGCCCCTCCCCTCTCTGGAGTAATCTTCTCCGGCATTTTTTTAGGTTCTTGTTTTGAAATAATATATTCAACACCACGGACTGTGTCAACAAAACCGCGTACTGTTTTTAAAATAAGTTTTCCAAATCGTTCTGAGAGCCACTCTTTTGTTAGTTGATTAGGAACTCCAACATATACTACTCCGCCATTGATTCGTACAACATGAGTTTCACCAAACCACATCTTAAAACTGGCGGGCGATATTGAAAGTTCTATATTAGTGAGCGTATTTTCCCAAAGTTGTTTTGTGTCTAGCTCCATAATATATATTAGATAGAATTGCTTTGAGATGTTATTATACCCTTGTGAAAAATAAGCGAAACTTGCACAAAGAGTACAAAAATGTTAGTAAGTTGTGAATAACGTGTGGATAGCCGTTAGTATATATGCCAAAAAGAACATATCAACCAAAGAAACGAAAGAGAGCAAAAACTCACGGTTTTCTATCTCGTAGCAAGAGTCCCTCAGGGAGGAAAATTCTTGCGGCTCGTCGCCAAAAAGGTAGAGCAAAGCTTGCTGTGTAAGAGAACATACTCTTTTTAGGAGGTCAAAATCGCTTAGTTTTCTAGAAAAACAAGCTTTTTAGCCATATTTTCTTGATCTACTAAAAACAATATGCTTCCAAAAAAAGGACGATTTTCAAGAACCTCTTTTCCTCGAAAAAAACCTACGAGCCGTAAAAGCTTCCCCTGGGGAGCTGTTTCTGTCTATAACATAGAGTCCGATACTACACTCCCCCGGGCAGCTGTTGTTGTTTCAAAGAAAAATCTCAAAGAAGCCCACGATAGGAACAAACTCAAAAGAAGACTGTATGAAGCTGTGTCTAAGGCAGGTTTGAAACACTCAGTTATTATTTTTCCAAGAAGCGAGGCGCTGACAATAACTTTTGACGTATTGGTTGCTGACCTAAAAACACTCTAGTGTAATTTTCAATTCATACGGTACAATAGAACACATGATTTCTTCGCTTTTCGATACGTTTATATATATACCGATATATAACTCACTTGCGTTGTTGGTGTCTCTGGTGCCCGGAGGCGATGTAGGGGTCGCTATAATTATCTTAACGATACTTATTAAGTTTATTCTCTTCCCTCTTTCTCTCAAGGCCCTCAGAACGCAGGCGGCAATGCGTGAAATTGACCCCGAACTAAAGAGCATCAAAGAAAAGTATAAAGACAACCGTGAAGAACAGGCGCGCAGGACGATGGAGTTATTGAAAGAGAAAAAAGTAAACCCCTTTGCGAGTATTTTTCTTATTTTGATACAATTACCGGTTATTTTTGGATTATTTTTTGTATTTAGGTTGGACAGTCTTGATGACACCGGACTTCATTTTGATCCGGCGATTCTTTATTCGTTTGTAAACAACCCCGACCCTGTCTCTTTTGTTTTTATCGGACTCATTGCGCTCAGCAGTAGCAACATTATCCTTGCGGTTTTGGTTTCAATTACTCAGTTTGTAAACGCGCAAGTAATGCACATGCCCACACCTTCCGGTAAGTCAGGTTCAATCCAACACGACCTCGCAAAAAGCATGCAGGTTCAAATGAAATATGTCTTTCCTATTATTATGGGCTTTATCGCCTACTTCCTTTCCTCAGCCCTCGCTCTTTATTTTTTAGTGAGCAATCTCTTTCAGCTTTTCCAAGAACTGTACGTGCAAAGAACGGGTGCACGTGGCAACACTAAAGAGGATACCAAAAATACCTCTGCATCAGTTGAAAAAACGGCTTAAACAAGCCGTTTTTGAGTATATAGAGCAGGTACGTTTGTTTATTCAGAAATCTGAAGTGCCCAGAACGAAAGGTTATTTTTATCTACAAAACCAAAATACAAACCGTCTTCACTTATCGTTGGTTGAGTTACATCAAGAGAGGTGTCAGCATCGTCTTCAGGAATTGAAAGAAGTTGAGCTGAACCCTGTATTGGATTCAACAGCCAAATGTCATCTGAAAATGAAACACTTCCAAGAAGCCAATCATTCGGGAAATCTCCATTCGGGAAATCTCCCGGAACACCACAGACTACATTTGGTCCCAAACCAACAAAAGAACATTTCGTTGCGATAGTTGAAAGCGGTAGACTCAACCGTTCATTTTTTTCTACATCAAACACAAAACTTTCAACGTTTCCTTGTGCATCATTTCCACTTACCAAAACATATTTTCCGTCTCCACTTACCACAGACAACATGCCGGGAACGCCACCAACTATTGGGGTGAGTTCTCGTCCTGCAACTCGGTACAGATACCCCTCAACTTCAGGTGACGGTGCCGTTTGAAGAAAAAGGTTAGTGTCACTTTGAAGAGGGATCCATGAGCCAATAGGTGACGTGTAGACCACACGCTCTTTTGATCCATCAGGTTTTGAGAGTCGCGCAGTTAAACCACGTGCTGTTTCTTCAACTGAGAAGAGATTTTCACGACTGTGGTCAAGCACCGCTCTGTTCCAAGACCCAAGGAACGCACCATTCAAGGACTGCTCGCCGTCTACTGTAGCGAGCGTTGCATAGAATGTTTTGACTTCCTGATTATCCTCAATGTAGCGGATAATAAAACTGTTTTCATTCTCCCAAAGAACTTCCTGGATACGAGGGATAGTTGAATTTGAAATTCGCTCCACCGTTAAAGTGTCTGTCTGCGTTTCAAAAACATGCCCTGTTGCGCGTTCAACATAGCGGATACCAATTTTCAAGGCGCTTTCTTCGCTGTCACTCTCTTCCTGCTCCATAGTGAAGAAAACACCACCCGAGGCCGGTGTGTCTGACACACGTCGCAAGGTAGGCACAGGACGTGTATCAATAGCGTCCTCGTCATCAGGGGTCACCACAGACCCTCCTGTGTCACCACCACCAAAATTAAACGGAAAGAGGGATCCGAGCCCTCCTCTCCCGCCATCGGCCCCACTCTCTATATCGCTCTGAGAAGAGTTCAAGAGGAAAAAGAAAAGCCCAATGGCAACAATACCAACGGCGACGAAGAAAAGAATAAATGTACGGCGCATACTCTCTGTTCATTGTATACGCTCTTTATAGGAAGCATATAAAGGACTGTTAGTAATTATTTATACACAGAACTTCCACATCCCCAAAAGAAGAGCAAAGTCAGATTCTGAAGGGTTTTTATTCAAACAAGTCTGCGTGAGAACCGGTACCAGCAAGCAATACGGCTTTGTCTGTTACCTCGTAGACAAGGAGCCAGTCCGGCTCTATGTGACACTCCCAAAAACCGAGCCATTCACCAGTAAGTTTATGCGGCCTGCAAGACCGTGGAAGGGGTTGATTGTGCTGTAGCTGTTCAACAATATATGTTAATTTCTTGAAGCCAACGCCACGTTTCGCCATTCGTTTCTTGTCTCTCTCAAACTGTCTTGAGGGGATAATCTGTCGCATGGTATATGATGAATATGACTAGAGAACATCAGAAAATAATTCTCCCGCAGAATCATACCGCGTTGCTTTTGCCAGATATACTGGATCGCGCAGCTGTTTCATTGACTCAAGTAGTGCAGCTTTTGGGCGTTTGGCAGATAACACAATTTCCTGATCCAGCACAAACTGCCGCAAAAGCGCAGTTGTCGCTGTGGTCAAAGGTATGCCAAGTTTTTTTGCAGTCTTTTTTGCGTCATCACGCAACTTCTTAGGGAGCTTAATTGTTAGTGTAGTATTCATACTATTATACTAACTTTGGTATTATTCTCTGTCAAGAGCACCTTGTTTTGTCTAAGTACTGTGATATCCCCACAAAACCCCTTGACTCTTGTATTTGTTATGCCTTTCTGCTAATTTGAATAGAGAGAGAGGCACATACTCCCCCTATAAGCACTATGACAGAAGCATACGACATACTCAGCTCATTTGTAGACGTAGATGCGTTTTTTGATGGTCTTTTTGATACTGACGATATGACCAAAGCGACCGTTGGTGCTGAAGGAGCAGATGGTACAAGTGCTGGGGGTGAGGGCACAGAACAGGCTTCAACGCGTACATACAACGAAGCAGGAATGGTAGAACCAAATCAGATGGAACTATTATATGAAGCAGAGGCGCTTGAGTATTTAGTAGTCCTTCAGGAATGGATTCAGTGGATAATAGAAACCGGCGACCCACAGTTTGACGAAGCAATGCCTCAATTAGAAGCACTTAATCGCGACCTTCTTCTTGTTCAAGAACGTGGCATTCCAGAAGGTCGTGTAGAAGACACAGTCCGTACCTTTTTAGATAGAGTTTCAGAATTATCTGGTCCACAACGCGCTTAACTACAAAAATATAGTAAATAATTACTCAGAACAACTTACTGTGTAGGTGTCTGAGGCAAATCCCTGACAAAATCCTTTTGAGTGTGAAAAATTAACACACTCACCAGGGGTTGTTTTAATAGCAGACGGTGTTCCACCGAGTCTCTTGCATTGCCGAGCAGATTTCTTGGCTTTGCCTTTGTCTTCTGTTGTTATTTCTCCTTGGTTTATTAAATCATCAAGTTTCTTTTCTAAATGAGCAAGGACGGTCCTTGCTCATTTAAAGAAGAAGAACAAGACCGAGCACTGCTTGTTGAATGGTTTTTCGGGCTTCTCCTTGGGTAGTCAGACCTAACCATATAGATTGCTGTGCGTATTAAGGTCAATAAAAATAATCATCTTGACATCGTGAAATATAAAAAGTGCGCGCCAGTCCCCCGTAATGTTGATACTGAATTGCCCCTTTCTATCACCTATGAGCGGGTGCAGGTTGAGAAGCGGATTTAAGTAATCTTTCTGAAACAATATCAGGCGCTCATCAAACTGACGACGAATATGAATCGGTGCTTTTTGGTAGCGCTTTTTAAAGGCACTGTGAAACCGTACGGTCATTTGGTGTTGAGATACTTAATGGCACTGCGCGCACTTGTGAACGCAGGCGAGAGGTTCTTTCCTGTCCGCGCTTCCTTGGAAAGACGATTGAGACGACGCTTCGCTGTGGGCTCAATATCACCTTCAGGGATGAAGAAATGTACCATTTTTGTGCGAATAAACTGGTTGAGATACGCATTAATAATGGTTGAGAGTGGCATACCAAGCTCGCGTGCCACTTTTTGCGCTTTTACTTTAACTATCGGATCTGCCTTGATGTTGATGGTAGTTTTTGCCATATACCCAAAGTATATACAATAGGCACCCTCTGTCAATACAAAAATCCATGACACGACTGGGGTTGAGAGGATATCCCCACAAAACCCCTTGACTCTTGTATTTGTTATACCTTTCTGCTAATTTGAATATACAGAGGAGGTATATACCCCCTACAGATACCATGACAGAAGCATACGACATACTCAGCTCATTTATAGACGTAGATGCGTTCTTTGAGGGTCTTTTTGATACGTCAGATATTGGGCACGCGACCGTTGGTGCCGAAGGAGCAGATGGTACAGGTGCTGGGGGTGAAGGGTATGAAGTGGCGGAAGTAGACGCAAACTATATTCTAACTCCACCGGAAGCTCCTGGTCCTGAAGCATTCAATAATCCGAGGGGTTATTTAGAGTACTTGCGATTTTATGTAGAGGAACGGATTAACATCTTTGAAATGGAAAGTGAAAAACCGTATTACGTTTATGTTTCTGCCGATGGGCAGTCGAGTGAATTGCTAACCCCGCAAGTAGAAGATAATCCAGCAGTTTCCTGGTTAGATGAGTATAAGACGCTTCGCGAAGATATCGATGCGGAACTTGCACAACCCGGTGGTCCGCGAGCATCGGAACTTGGAGAACTTTATAATAGAGTTGAGTCGGCACGACGGGCGTTAGCTTGACTATTCACTAACAGGTAGTGTACAGATAAGGATAGTTTTTATTCCAAGATTTTCTTCATTTTCTTCACACCTTTGTTTTGGGCCAAGCGCTGTTTTACGGAACGTTACTTGTCTGTTCTCAAGGTTTTTGCAAGCCCGTGTTTCCTCTTGTTTTGCTGTCGCACCTTCGTTATCTAGTTTACAACTGCGAAGGTAAGCGGTGCGTTCTGAAGATGACAATTCACTGCCATCAATTACACCGGCTAAAACCTTCTTTCCTCCTTGTTCTTGTTCGGTATAATTTTCAGAGTTGGTAAAATCTTTTATTGCATCCTGTTGTGCATCGAGGCGCTTTTGGGCATCTGCTCGGTTTTGCTGTATTGTCTGCTGTGTCGTTGTGGATGCCTTTAGTTCAGAGAACTGTAGCGCCTCTAGTTTAACAATGTCAGGGTTGATCGTGGTAAGTATGACCCAGACGCCCAAGAGGAGAATAAGACCAGTCACAGCGCTTTGAATGGTGGTTCGTGCAGTTCCTTTTTGTCCTACTGCCTCACTGGTCATATACTGGAACCCCCCGACGACAATACGAATGATGGCAAGCATCGCACCTACTGAGATCACCAAGAGAAATACTGAGTTAATGTACTGAGCCAGTGTGACATTGCTTGAGTCATTAATTCCCGGA
>JAJDCJ010000012.1 GCA_029260935.1 Patescibacteria group bacterium
AATATATCCCGAATACGGTTATTTCTGGTTTTATAAACGGCGTGGCAATTTTACTGATGTATAAACAAATACAAAAGATATTCAATATTGATAGTGTTGCCTTTTTCCAAAACTTCGTTGCAGGCGGCTTTGCGGTCACCCTTAGTACTGAAGCATATATTGCGCTCGGCACTGCGATTATTCTTCTCTCGTGGCGTAAAATAACGGCGCTACCACGTATGGGTTCAATAGGTAATTTTATTTCGGGCTCGCTTCTGGTGATGATCTTTGGTGGCGTATTGCAATTTTTCTACCACTTTAATATCCCAACTGTTTCAGTCACTCTTTCTTCACTGAAGAGTATTATTACCGCGCCATCATTTACATCACTTACCAGTGACCCTCTTGGTATTGCCGTACAAGCAGTGGTTATTGCTTTTATTGTCCTTGTTTCCACACTGATTACGGCGCGTGCTCTTGACCCGAACATGTCGTCAGGTATTGAATTAAAAAATCAATCTCTCGTAAACGCAGTGTCTGGACTTCTTGGGGGGTTCCCGACGAGTATTGGTTTTATTCGCACCACTATTCTAAAGAGAAACCACGCCACCTCTATACTGTCAGGTACGTTAGTTGGAGTGTTTACACTTCTCATCACTTTTACCCTCTCGGGTTTTCTTGCTCTTATTCCGACAGCTATTTTCACCGGCATTCTTTTAATTGCCGGCTACCGCGCACTTGACTATAGTATTATCCCCGCACTCAGGCACGGAGAAAGTCACTATCTTGGGATTATTATATTTCTCTTGGCAACATACCTCACCTTTATCGGGCAATTAGCGCTTGCGGTTATTATAGGATCACTTCTCTGGAGAATGTGCATCTTTATTCCCCATCTACACCTCCCTGATCTACCTCACAACAAAAAAGGAAGTGTTGGCATTTCAGATTAAGTATGACGTGTACCTACAATCCCCCGCGACTACTGAAAAAAGTCAGTGCATCAATTCCCGCTGATATAAGCCCAGCGCCAATCGCAACAATCGCAAAAATGTTGGCGCTGTGCGCAAGTCGGTTTGACGCGCGTTGTTGAAGTTCAGACTGTGCAACCTGCACTACTGGCCCGAGGCGCGATACGATGTCTTTATGAAACTCATGGTGCGCGATAGTATTATGCGCAAGTCTTATTACTTTGTGTAGCTCTTTTTCAGTCAGGTCAATTGGGAACCCTTCAGGTATATCTTTTCTTTTGAAATCTATGATCATAGTAATGTGGCGTTGCTACCCTGACCACACCTCAGTGTCCGGATGGAACGCCGCCCACGCAAACCAGAAAAGACCGAGACCTACTACTGCTGTACCCTTCTCGTCAACAATATCAACACTACGTGCTGTTTCGTCCCATGAAATGGTGAGTGCAACGCCACCGACGGTATCTTTCAACTCGTGGCCTGAGTGTGCAAGAAGTGTTTTCCGTGGATATGCTTTAAATGCGCCATGTTGCTCAACTCCAATCACCCACTCTTTCTTTGAAAGTCGCTCGTCGCTGTTTGCAACAGGAAAGAACGTGCTGTCACTTTCTGCATACCCACTGTACGGGCTTCGGGTATAGTCACGAGAAAATCCTGTTTTAGTGTCCAACACAAGTGTGTCAGGATGCGCCTTCTTCCATACACCGAGTGTAGTGTGTTGTGTGGGAATAGTTATCAATTCAGTACCTTTCATTTTTCCTGAAACACCTTTGCTCATTATTTGAGACCAGAGAGAGTCCGTGTTGCGGTCATACAAAAGAACATCGCTGTTAAACAAGAGCCCTGAGACACCAAACTCGGTGCGCGTACCATCAATGGTTGCCTCATAGGAAATACCACTGCCACATAATGGACAAAATGTTATTGCAACAGGGGCGTCTCCAAAAAAATCGTTCACGATTTCGTGCCAATTCATAATGCCGATAGGGTATGCTTTGACAATCCCGTTATGCACGACACCGAGTACCTCGTCATCATCTCCATATGAAGTCTCACCCAACGCAACAAAAGAAGGATTGTCAATTGAAGGTATGCCGTCCTTCGGTGGACCACCGCTTAATACATCTCCTTCAGGGATAAGTGCGTCAGTTAAATCAAAGCCATTTTTTTGCATATGTTTTTTAGTTAGTGTGTTCTTACTTTCAGTATATCAAATGCCCTGGAACCCTTAAGCAACACCGAGATATGTATTTACTGTCGTCGCATCAATATGGAAATCGTTAAATACCACCCGATGTTTTTCGTCCAGAATAATAAACCACGGCGTTCCCCCTGAGTGATAATGGTACATAATACTTGAGCGGTTTCCTGTTGTTTCATCTCCTACGTCGTGTCCAAACGGGATGTGTAAGTTGTACTGTTTTTTTGTTTCCAGCATTTTCTCATACGTGTTTGATTCAAACCCCTCAAACACTGTTTGTGCTGCCAGAAACACAATATCGTCATGGTTTTTGTATTTCTCTACTAGTTTCTGTAGTGTTGGGAGCCCACGACTGTGGCACCCTGGACACCAGCTCTGAAATCCATAGAGCACTACTTTCTTTCCTTCGTAGTCAGACAAATGCACCGGGGCTCTTTCTGTACCATTCTCATCAACCCACCGTGCAACGTTAAGTTCAGGAGCATCGCTCCCTACAATACCAAAATTATTCATAGACACTCTCTGTTAGTTTAATAAATAAAACTCTACGCAACACCAACGTCGTGTTTTTTATACAACTCAATTTGTCTCTCAGTAAGGTTGCTGGTGCTTAGAAACTCTTTACGTACTGCAGGGTCCGATGCATTTACACGAAGTTTCTTGTCTGCTTTTGCTTCTTCCCTTTTTCGCGTTATAAAGTTATTTAGTGTGGTGTATACAATTCCAACTTCAAGCGAAACCTTAATATGATCTTCAGGAATAACGAGAATTGCATTTTTGTCACCAAAAATATAATCACCCGGCCGCACCAAGACACCATGTACTGAAATAGGCACATTCACATCACTTGGGTAAAGCGCCGAGTATGTTCCTGACTGTACCGTCCAGTCAGCGCACGCCGTTTTCATATCGTAGGTTTCTGCATATCGTTCAAACTCACCTTTGTCACGGAGTGCGCCGTCAGTCACTAACCCCACCGCATTGCGCGCTGCAAGTTCCGACATACGTGTACCGCCCCCTATTGCGCTGTGATTATATCCTGACGCATCAACCACTAAAACACTCTCTTTACCACACAGAGAAATGGCGTGTCCTAATGGACCATCTACTTTTCCATCTTTTTGTGAGTGTTCATTTACTTCTTTTATATGGTCAGTACGTGCAGGAAGTGAACGGAGTGTAACGGCGCGACCAAAAAACTGTCCATCGCCAATATAGTGGAGCCCATTGATTACCTTTTGGCTTTGCTTGCCCACAATAGAGGCAAGTGCATCATAGGTGTCAGCCGGTGTAGTTTCTTTTGCTAAATCAAATACATTGTGCATATTATTTTTTTTAATTAACGTATGTCAACCACTGCTCATACCCTGGAAGAGTCCCGGACGTTACTTTTCCATAAAGGTCAGTTAGTTTCTGTGTAACGTCTCCTATTTTTCCATTACTAATTTGTGTGCCATCAATTTCAACTACAGGGTCAATTTCAGCAGCGGTTCCTGAAAGGAATATTTCATCTCCGCTGCGCAGATCTTCGGGACTCATTACAACTTCGTGAGTTTTCATACCAAGTTCCTTTTCCGCAAGCTCCAGCAATGTTTTACGCGTAATACCTTTCAGAATATATCCTGTTTTTGGCGTATACAACTCGCCGTCTTTTACATAAAAAACGTTAGAGCTTGAAGCTTCCGCAACGTTGCCATTGATGTCAAGCATAATTGCCTCGTCAGCGCCTTTTTTGTTTGCAAACAAGTGATTGTAGTGTGGGTTGGTGTAGTAACCCGCTATTTTTGCTTCAACGTCTCCTGACTTTGGAGAAATACGTTCTACTTCAGAAGTAACTACCTTCAGCTCTTTTGTTGCACGATATTGACCAAGCGGTTGAAAAATAATAGTGACATCGGTTGCGTCAGTTGCGGCCAACGTAATTCGTGAAGAAACACCAAATTGAATCTGTGGGCGCAGATAGCCATGTGCATGTCCTGACGCACGCACTACTTCTTTATGCGCCTCAACAAACTCGTGTCGAGAGTATGGCAGTTTCATACCAAATGATTTTGCAGATAGGTCAAGGCGATCAAGGTGATCTGTAAGATGAAAAATTGCGGTTCCTTTTGGTGTTTCGTATACGCGGACACCTTCAAATACACCAGAGCCGTAACTGATCACATGTGAAAAGATGTGAATGTAAGCATTTTTCCAGTCCACAATTTTCCCATTTATCCAAACGGGCGTCTGAGATGCCTCAGGGACCACTGATAAATCTTGCATAATTTTATACATTAGTTTTTTTAATGAGAAACCCTGCCCCGTACGGCAATGTCAGTACCTTAAATAATATCATATCCATAAACTCAACAGTCAAAAAAACACCTGTCAAACTAAAACTAAATAATGATATTTGAAGAAGAAATTGCTCCTTCTCTAAGTATTATTGGTTTCTCACCACGTGCGTCTACCACCGTTGAGGGTGTGTTGAGTGGAAGTTCTCCCCCGTCAATGACCCTAGAAATCATCCCTGCCTTTTCACCGAACTGTGTAAGAATTTTCTCAACGGTGTTCTCTGGGAGCATACCGGAAACATTGGCACTTGTTGCGGTAATTGGTTTTCCTATTTTTTGTATCAAAGCAAGTGCCTGAGGGTGGTTTGGAATGCGCACCCCCACTGACCCATCACTACCCACCACCCCCTTTGTGCGAATCCCGGGATTCGCACAAAGGATGAGGGTGAGTTTGCCAGGAAGGAACTTTTTTGCAAGTTTGCGCGCAAGTGCTGTTACTTGGGCATACTGTTCAAGCATTTCCAGTGAATCAACTGCAATAGAAATAGGTTTTTTATCATCCCTCCCTTTCAGCTCCTGCAAACGCAAAACGGCCTCAGGGTTCGTTGCGTCAACCCCAAGACCGTAAAGTGTATCCGTTGGATAGAGTATTATGTCATTATTCACTTTTTACGTTTTAACTTTCTATTATTTTCTTTGATCTTTAAACGATTTCTCTTTTTTATATATTCTTTCTCTTCTCTCTCAGAAAGTGGGCTTGGCTCAAAAACATCTCCCGAACCGCGTTTTTTTTCTAACTCTTCCGCTCTTTTCTTTGTGCTCTGCACAAGCATTTTCTCAAACGACATATTATATTTAATTACTTATTGAAAATAAAGCAGAGAGATGTTTTATCTCTTATCCGACTACATTTTTCTTCCAGCAGGTCTTGCACCACCTTTTTTATATGGACCGCCAGGTATATCTTTTGCCCTCTCATTCTGCTCTGTGATTTTTCGAGCGCGGTTTCTTCGCTCAGCTGTTTCCTCTTCAGAAGGGTTGTATGATACGCTATAGTTTTCCTTTTTCATATATTTAAAATAGCACACAAAGCAAGAAAAGCAATATTGAAAAAACCACACCGTGTGGTGTGGTTTTTTACTAAGAAACGAGACTAGTGTTTTGGATTGTGTCCGGCACCGCCTTTTTTTGGACCAGTGTTCCCTTCTCTTTCTTTGTTTGACTCCTTAATTATCGGTGTTCTTTTTTTCCCAAAAGAAAGCTCAAGATTCTTGAACATAAAATACTTCGTGTATTAACTATTAATACTGAGATAGATTATACTCTTTATATTTCATATGTCAAGTGTCTCTATTATATCGAAATAACCCACTATATATGGCACAATTGGTTTTGTACGCGCGGTTAGCTCAGCTGGTAGAGCGCCTCATTGACGTTGAGGATGTCGGGGATTCGAGTTCCTCACCGCGCACACGGCAAAAAAGGCACACTGCTTTGCCTTTTTGTGCACGTGTGCGGGGCGCCACCAAAAAAAATACCCAGAGTCAAAAGTTATGAAAATCCTATCCATAGAAACATCGTGCGACGAAACCGCGGTTTCAGTTATTGAAGCGTCAAACGATCATACACACCCTGCCTACACTATTTTAGGGGATGCACTCTATTCGCAAGCCACACTTCATGCGAAATACGGTGGCGTCTACCCAACACTGGCAAAACGCGAACACCAAAAAAACCTTGTGCCACTAACCATTAACTCACTTACGAGCGCCACCCTCTATACAAAAGCAGCACCTACTATGATTAATCATAGTAGGTTGGAGAAGGGTGTAGAGAACGTGCGAGAAGAAGAATTTAAAAAAGATATTCTAGACTTCCTCAAAACAATACAAAAGCCCGATATTGACCTTATCGCGGTAACCCATGGCCCCGGACTTGAGCCAGCACTCTGGACTGGCGTTTCTTTTGCGCACGCACTGAGCCATGCGTGGAATATTCCCCTTACCGGCATTAACCACATGGAAGGACATATTACTGCGGCTTTAGTAAGGAAAAATAAAACGACTGACAAAAACCTAAAAGCTATCACCTATACTATTTCACCTGTTGCCCTCCCTATTCTTTCACTTCTTATTTCAGGCGGGCACACTGAACTGGTTTTGATGAAAGAGTGGTTTAAATATGAGCTAGTGGGACGGACACGAGATGACGCGGTGGGAGAAGCGTTTGATAAGGTGGCACGTCTCCTCGGACTACCCTACCCTGGAGGACCTGAAGTGAGTCGTTTAGCGCAATTGGCACGAGATAAAGGAACAGTACACGACATAACACTTCCCCGCCCCATGATTCATGAAAACAGTTGTGACTTCTCTTTTTCTGGTTTAAAAACAGCAGTGTTGTATACACTAAAAGATAAAAAAGAACTTTCGGAAAATGAAAAAGTGAATATGGCACAAGAGTTTGAAGACGCGGTGCGTGACGTACTCGTCACCAAAACAAAACGCGCACTAGAATTTCACCACCCTAAGACATTAGTGGTAGGAGGCGGAGTTTCCGCAAATACACACATTAGAAAAGGGTTAGAAACTCTTATTGATGAAAGTTTCCCCGACACTTCCCTACACTATCCAGAACATGGTCTGACTGGCGATAATGCGGTGATGATTGCCACAGCCGCATACGTACGAGAAATTCATAACGCAACGGTCACTTCAGAAAAACTAGAGGCACACGGCTCACTGTCCCTCGTTCAATAACTCCCCAGTAAGGCGGTATCTTTATGGTGATTTACTGCCAATGAGGGTATTATAGAAAAATGCACGACATATTCCTTACACCATATGACCCGCAGGCAACTGAAGGTGCTATTTATAAAAAATGGGAAGAAAGTGGCTATTTCAACCCCGATAATTTGCCCCCAGTAAACGGCTCACCACGGACTGAGCCGTTTAGTATCGTACTTCCCCCACCAAACGTAACGGGAGTTCTTCATATTGGTCATGCGTACGAAGATTCTCTTCAGGACGTCGTAATTCGTTATCAAAGAATGCGCGGGAAAAAAGTACTATGGGTCCCAGGGACTGATTCAGCCGCCATTGCAACCCAAGCACGTGTTGAAAAAAATATTCAAAAAGAAGAAGGGAAAAACCGACACGACCTAGGACGTGAAGAGTTAGTGCGACGAGTTTCTGAATTTGCAAAAAATAGCGAAAACACCATTTTAAATCAAATTCGGAAAATGGGGGCTTCGCTCGACTGGAGCCGATATGCATACACCATGGACGAGAAGCGGTACCGAGCTGTTATGGAAGCATTTATACGAATGTTTAACACTGGTCTTATTTATCGAGGACACCGTATCATTAATTGGGACTCCAAGGGACAAACCACCATTTCTGATGATGAAGTTGTATACAAAGAGGAGAAATCTAAGTTTTACTATTTCCAATACGGGCCATTTGTGATTGGCACTGCTCGTCCTGAAACAAAGTTTGGTGACAAATATGTGGTCATACATCCGGATGATAAACGCTATAAAGAGTATGAGCACGGTCAAAAAATTGAACTTGAATGGATAAACGGACCCATTACCGCAACAGTCATAAAAGATGAAGCCTCTGATCCTGAAATAGGTTCAGGTGTTATGACTATTACCCCATGGCACTCACAAGTAGATTTTGAGCTGGCTGAAAAACATAATTTAGAAAAAGAACAGATAATTGACCAATACGGGAAACTTCTCCCTATCGCCCAAGAATTCGCAGGAATGAAAATAACCGAGGCACGAGAAAAAATTGTAGAGAAGCTGCATAAGAAAGGTCTTTTGGTAAAAATAGACGAAAACTACGTTCACAACATTTCCACTTCAGAAAGAACGGGGGTAACTATAGAACCCCAAATAATGGAACAGTGGTTTGTTGGCGTTGATAAACCTTTTATCATTCCCCACTCTGAAATCCCTGGTATTGAAAGTGGTTCGGAAACAACCTTAAAGAAAGTGATGCGCATGGCGGTTGAAAGTGGCGCAATACAAATACCACAAGAACGTTTCAAAAAGATTTACTTTCATTGGATAAACAACTTGAATGATTGGAATATATCTCGACAAATTTGGTTTGGGCACCGTATACCTATTTGGTACAAGAGTGGAGAAATAAAAGCACAAGTTGATTCACCGGGTGCAGGTTGGGAGCAAGACCCCGACGTTTTGGATACGTGGTTCTCTTCTGCGTTGTGGACATTTTCAACGCTCGGCTGGCCTGAAAAAACAACGGACATAGAAACATATCACCCTACTTCGTTCATGTCACCAGCATACGAGATTTTACCTCTCTGGGTGTCACGAATGATTCTCATGAGCGGTTTTCATCTCGGACAGATTCCTTTCCGTACTGTAATGATTCACGGTTTGGTTCGTGATAAACAAGGACGAAAGTTTAGTAAATCGCTAGGAAATGGTATTGACCCGTTGGACCTTATAGAAAAGTACGGCGCCGATGCAGTTCGTATGGGTTTGTTAGTTGGTACTGCAATTGGTAACGATATTAGTTTTGATGAACAAAAAGTAAAAGGGTACAAAAACTTCGCAAACAAGCTTTGGAACATTACACGATTTACTTTGGAGGCCACAGAGAAACTTGATATATCAAGTTTCTCTGTGGGTAAGGTGTCTGAACAAGATAAAAAAATACTTGAAAAACTCAATGACACTGTTAAAGATGTTACTAAAGATTTGGAAGGCTCTAAGTATCACCTTGCCGCAGAGAAAATATACCACTACATCTGGCATGAGCTGGCTGACAAAATTATTGAGGAGTCAAAGCCCATTCTTAATGGCGACAATACACAAGAAAAACTTTCACGACAGCACACACTTTATATACTCCTTACGGTATCGCTCAAAATGTTGCACCCGTTTATGCCGTTTGTGACCGAAGAAATCTGGCAACACCTTCCTGAAAAAGAAACCGAGCTCTTAATGGTAGCTGGGTGGCCCACACACTAAGTATGGTCTAGTCATGTTCTATCTGTATGTTTTAAAAAGTAAAAACCTGTAATTTTCGCGATACAATAGAGTCATGCTCAACATAGAAGCAGTTTCTCTCGCGTTCCTTTTTGGATTTGTCCCTATTTTAATATGGCTTATTTTTTGGCTCTTCCAAGACTTAAAGCATCCTGAGCCAAAACGCTTGATTGCACTTACCTTTTTAGTGGGGATGCTTTCGGTATTCCTTGTTATTCCTCTGCAAAAAATTGCTGCAAACCAGCTTCCTATAGGATTTCTTTTGATTCTCATTTGGGCTGCAATTGAAGAGGGAATGAAATTCTTTGTGGTATGGCTTGTTGTACTTCATAGCACTGCCGTTGATGAACCTATTGATATCCCTATTTATATGATTACCGCAGCGCTCGGGTTTGCTGCACTTGAAAATACACTCTTTTTACTTACACCCCTTTCAGGTGGTGATCTACTACAAGGGTTGGTTACCGGAAATTTGCGGTTTATTGGCGCTACATTAATTCATGTACTTTCTTCAGCTGTTATTGGTGGGGCATTAGCGTTTGCGTTCTTTAAAAGCAAGTCTCGGAAATTTGTGTACGGCACGATTGGAGTTATCCTCGCGGTGTCGTTGCACACTCTATTTAACTTATCTATAATCAATACAGACGCAAGTTTGTTGTTGATTGTTTTCTCTGGCGTATGGGTGGGAATTGTATTCCTTCTCCTTGCTCTTGAGAAAATAAAACTCATTACACGACCGGCGTGGTGGGAAAAAGCATCTATTAAAAAATAACGTTTAATACTACTATGGCAAAAAAACCTTCTTTCTTTGACCGACTCACTGGAACTCAATACGAAGATAATTTTGATTCTTTTGAAGAAGAGACCCCTTCACATGTGGAGGTAAAAAGCGCTGCACAGCCGGCACACACAGAGGTGGCACACGAAGAGCAAGGAGAAGCACAACTAACCGTTGATGTGTATCAAAATGAAGATGAAATCGTCATTCGTGCACTTGTCGCAGGCGTACGCCCTGACGATTTAGATGTTTCAATAACACGTGACTTAGTTACTATCGCTGGTAAGCGAATAGAGCAGAAAGAAGTGACTGAAGAAGATTATGTATACCGCGAACTATTCTGGGGTGCGTTTTCCAGATCTATTGTACTTCCCGCTGAAATTGATGTTGACGCGGCAATAGCAAATGAAAAACATGGACTGCTGACCATTACCCTACCGAAGTTAACCAAAGACCGCCAAACAAAACTCAAAGTGAAAGGAACATAATAAAAAAAACCCGCTCACGCGGGTTTTTTTATTTATACTACTGCGTTCTCACAAATCAACCTTGCTTTGCTTCTAGATACTTCAGCTTCTTTCATTACTCTTTTGATACACGGACCTAAATTTTCTTCACCACTAAAAAATTGAAAAGCTTCTGGTTTTGACATGGAATTTATTTTTTATTGATACTACTTTTTTATACCATGCCATATATAAAAATACGCCACGTTATGCACCTTTTACCTGAAAATTGCTAGATTTTCCTCAATAAAGCTAGTAATTCAGGGAAATCTCTCCCGTTTATATGCTTGTAGCCGTCCAAAGCAAGTAGATGCGCATTGGGGATTTTTTCCTTATAACTCTGTAGTGCGTCAATGGACACCACAGGATCGTCTTTACTATGGAATAAATACACCGACTCTATATTTTGTTCTATCCGCGAAAGATCATCACTCAGGGTAAAATCAAACCCTTTCGCTTCAATTGCAAATGGTGCAGCAACTGACACGAGTGCTTTAACTTTTTTAGACGGTATATTTTCGGAGAGATATTTCATTAAAAATAATCCACCGAGAGAGTGCCCAATTACGATCAGGTTATCCTCAAGAAGGTTGAGTGTCTTTTCAAAAATAACCTTCCACTCTTCATAATGAGGCCGATCAGGAAAAGGCATACGGGGTGAGAATACTTCAAAATGTTCCCCGAGATCATCCTGCAGTGCCGATTTCCACCCTACTCCACATCGTATGCGGTCAAGTGAAATAGTAAACGTTTCTAATGACTCAAGGAAGTTACCCTGATCAAGGAGCGCATAGGAACCTCCTCCATGGAGCGCAAGTATGTGTTGTTTTTTAGTTGTTGTCATAGTGAGTCAGCTCTATACGGCAAGATTTTTTATTAACTGAGAAAAGGTTTTGACCCTCCACACTTTGTACATTTTTCGTACCATACTCCCAAAATCATACTATCTTTTTCCCCACTCCACGTATGATTTCCTTCTTTTGCGCATGCCTGCCCAGGAATAACGTTCTCTGGTTGCAAAAATGCCTCAAACATATATTCATATAGTATACGTTCTGAATGGATATCGTAAAGTGGTGCCCCACCAGGAATCCCCTATGGGCCGGGACATACTGGTACACATCAGTATGTCCTTCGCTTCCTGACACACGCAAAGCAGTTTGCGTGTTGTGTGGTGCCCCCACCAGGAATCGAACCCAGATTTTCTCCTTAGGACGGAGCTGCTCTATCCATTGAGCTACAGGGGCATTTATATGTTGTACACTATTGTATATGAATGAGCAAAGAAAAAAAGCACCCCCAAGCATAGATGAGGTTTATAAATTAGCAAGAGACAACAACCGCATGCTTCATGCAATGCGCCGAAGTGCGTTGATTGGAGGTATTGTTAAGTTCGTGTTTTGGATTGCATTATTTTTTGTCCTACCATACGTTATCTTTGTTATCTACCTTCAGCCCTATCTTACTAACATTCAGTCTGCCTACAGCGACTTCAACAACACTGTGGACACAGTCGGTCAGACAGCAGATGATCTCAAGAACGTCAGGGATAATATCCCCAATTTTGGTGACTTTTTTGGCAGATTTGGAGGAGAGAATTAGATGGTAATTTGAGTGGTTTTTGGTAGAATATGGAAGCAAACGTGGTATTATACTCCTCGTTTGCCGAGGTAGCTCAGTTGGTTAGAGCACTGGTTTGAAGAACCAGGTGTCGGCGGTTCGAGCCCGCCCCTCGGCACCACATAAAAGAGCCGTATGCGAGTAGCATACGGTAATTTTATTTGTGGCCGTGAGGAAGGGTTCGAAGGACGGAGGCGGTATACAAGACGAGGAGGCACGACGAGTGCTTGTCGCCTCACCTGTCTTCGCAGGGGCACACGCTTCCTGCTGTCGCATGTGCCGGGTCGAGAGCACTTAGTATTTTTCGAAACGAAGTGAGAAAAATATTTAGTGACTCGTGACCGAGCCCGCCCCTCGGCACAGATTGAAACTTCGTCCAAAGATAGGGCGGAACCAGCGCGTGCCACAGGCACGCGCTGGTGCGTTATATCGCGCGCGCTCACCCGCCTCCGCTAGCGCTCCAGCGGAACCTCAGAGCACCATTCTTTTTGCTTTTCCTTTTTCAAAAACCCGCCGACAAAAAATGAGGAAAGCGGAAAAAAGAATGGTGCTCTTCGGTGACACTCGAGACACGGCGTTGTGGTGGGGGCAACGCCGTGTTTCGCTTTTAATTAAAGACTTTCCAAACATACCCTTCAGGAAAAGTTTTTCTAGAATCTTTGTATAGCTCACAGGCATACACTGGATTAATCTTTGCGTTATTTAAAAACTGCTTCTTAAATTCATTATTAATCGCTCCAATGTATAATCCTTCAATACCTTTTTCATAAAGCATTTTTGCACGTTCAACAAACGTGAAAACTCCGAGCTGAGTATATCCCCGTAAAATCTTATTTATTGGGCCAATCCAGTTATCATCTAATGCTGGCACCGAAAACGTAATAGCAATGACTTTTGTTTCATCCATCACAACACCACCTAAGACGTTTTCGTTATTTTGATACAATTCTAGAAAACGAAAATCGTTTTCTATTTTTGCATGTTTATTTTGTACTTCGGTTCTAGTAGTACTCCATTCATTAATAAAATTCTCAATGTTTTTTGAAAGTGCAGGAGTATAAGGCACATATTTTAAATGCGGATGTGTATTTACACATTTCTTGTACTTCCTTCTAACATCACTGCTTTCCAGAAGTGCAATTTCTTTTAATGGCAAAAACACATCCTCACCTTCTACATAAAAAGCTTTTTCTTTTGGAGGTCTCGAAGCTTCGTTTACACCGATATAAGTTGGAGTAAAGTGTTCCATTACTGCTTCCTTCATTCGATTGCTTGGGTAATCAAAAAGAAAGCGTATTTCATCTAACTCTTTTTTATAAACAAATAGTATTTTTTCTTTTTCAAACTCTGCGAAGCAAAGCTCTTTTCCGTGATGGGTAAGCCACGTGTTGAGCGTATATGGAGAGAAAAAGAATAGAGGTAAAAAAAGATGTTTTTCTAAGTAGGTTTGTAGTTCTTGGTGTATAGATTTCTCGTGTAGTTTTTTAATAACAAGCATAGAGACTGTTTAGAATTTTAAATTGACAACCGACTAGATATTCAAAATTATAAAAGGTTTTTCAACATCAGTATTAAATTTTGCAGCCGCTTCTAACGCAATACGAATACGGTCTTTTGGTGATTTTTCTTCTGATGTATACAAAGAACCAAGTGCGACCTGTTCACCGCAACCCAAAGCAGTATACTCACCTGCTCGTTCCTCAATTTGGTAATCGTTGTAGACAGTGAAAATTCGACCACTCACACCGACAATAAAGCTTCCTGTAAAAATCGCGTCTTTTTTCTTTTCTTCCCAAGGATATTGATTGAGGCAGGTACCGAGAGAAGGAATAAATTGTGTAACCAAAAAGCGCATGACATCTTTCTCGCCCTTTTTCATTTCAGGTAACTCTAACGTATATTGCATTAATTGACCCATTCGGTAATCTCCACTGAAACCAAAAATCCACTTGGTTCCTTGAGGATCTTCTTTTATAAAAACCTTAGGATCAGCTCGTTCAGTGAGCTGCAGTTCTGATGTGGCCGCAGAATCCCCACCAATCCAAATATTCCCCTTGTCTTTCAGGGCAACAATACAGGTTGAGGTTTTGGGAGGCATACTGATAGATATTATCACATTTAAATATTACGAAGGTTTTTGCTTTCAAACTATTGAACCATTGCGGCCGCTTGACTTCTCATACTTTATCTGATATATTATTCACATAGTATCTAAACACTTTATGTATGTCTGAACGAATGTTTAAAGCCGGAGCACCACAGCCTGAAAGGTTTGTAAATGAAATTGAGGTTGCTGGAGTAATTGTGCACGTTAGTGAATCGTACAAATTTTATTATATAGATGGACATCCCGTTGGAGATTCTGAGCGAGAATCTTACCGAATGGGGAAAATTAAAAAGATAGAATACACGAAACATAATGCTGGTAACCCGCCAGGGTACCGTATTTTCTTTGAAAAAGAAGGTTTTCAGACCGATAGTGATTTGGAGATTCTTTCCATCGGTGTTGCGTCAGTCGAAAGAGTTGAACCAATTACAACAGAAAAGTGATTTAGTTCGAAAATTGCCAGAGAATTATTTGGAAAGTCTTTAATTAAAAGCGAAACACGGCGTTGTGGTGGGGGCAACGCCGTGTCTGGAGCGTCACCGAGCAGAACCATTCTTTTTGCTTTTCCTTTTTCAAAAACCCGCCGACAAAAAATGAGGAAAGTGGAAAAAAGAATGGCGCTGCGAGGTTCCGACGGAGCGCTAGCGGAGGCGGGTGAGCGCGGCGGCGCGCGCGCTATTAGCTGGTATGCTGAAAATAGGTTCGAGCAAGCTCGTAAAGAGACACCACATAAAAGAGCCGTATGCGAGTAGCATACGGTAATTTTATTTTAAACTAGTGAGTAAATTACAAACCAAGCACACTGGTTACTTTTTCCTTGTCAAAACCGATGATCACGTCATCTCCTATTTTGATAACCGGCACACCCATCTGACTGGTCATATCAATCATTTCCTGTCTTTTTTCAGAGTCGCCCGACACATCGTATTCGGTGTACTCAATATTATTTTCTACAAAAAAAGCCTTTGCTTCCTGGCAAAAATGACAGGTTGGCGTTGAATAAATGGTTACGTCTTTTTTATCATCCATATATTTATATTTTAATTTCTTAAGCCCACCTATTCTAACACGGAGAGGTATAGCACCCTAAAAATCAAAAAACTCCTTCAGGCGTGTCCAAAGATTCGTAGTGCCACTCACGCTAGTATCCACTACAGGGTCTTGGGCGTCAACAAGTACAATAACTTCCTCGCCTTCCTTTACCACAGGAAATCGCTCTCGGACCTCTTTCTCTATTCCTCTCTGGCTTTGAAACTGCTGTACATCTTTGGTGAGTGTACTATGTCGCTCCTGTACCTCTCTGTACGCATATTCAGCGTTTTTACGTTCTTTATGAGCATTACCCTGCTTTCCTTTTACTTCCCAAATAGCACCAGCAAACAATACCAAGAGACCAATTAAGCCAAGCGACACCACCCATAATAAGCCACGGAAAAATAAGCGCTCAAACCTATTCTTTAACATACTGATAGTATTGTACCTCAACCGAGCAACCACCTAACTCAACCCCACAACACAACTAGAAACCAAGATGCTAGATTTTTATTTAAACACACGATATACTCATATGTAGTATGCTTTTTCATAAAAAAACAAGAGGGGTGATGAAGTGGATTTGGGCGGTTTTGGTATTTTTTATTATCATCAGTATGGTGCTCCTATTTACACCAGTACACCTCCTTATCTAATTTATTTGTTCTCGTCCGACCGTACCATTTTCATAAACACATCAGGCGGAATATTCACTTTGGCATGACCCGCTCGGCGTTCTTTTCCCTTTTTCTGTTTTTCTAACAGTTTTTTCTTTCGTGTTACGTCGCCTCCATATAAATACCCTGTTACATCTTTACGCTTTGCCGAAAGAGTTCGCGAGGAGACAATTCTACCATCAACGCGCGCCTGGATTTTCACCACAAAAAGTTGTTTCGGAAGTTTTTCATATAATTTTTTCACCACTGCCTTTGATTCTTCTTCAACTCGCCTACGCGATACAATTCTTGAAAATGCCGGAACCACTTCTTCAGCAACAAGAACATCAAGTTTTACTACATCTGCTTGGCGCATTTCTAAAAACTCATAAGAGAGTGATGCAAAACCACTTGAAACACTTTTTAATCGGTCAAAAAAACCACGCATCAGCTCACGGAGTGGCATTTCTGCAACCACCGACATACGCCCGTCACTAAATAAATCAGACGACTGTACCAGTGCTTCATACTCGTACAGAACCTGTGTAATTGGCGAAAGATAATCAGGTGGAGCAATGATCATCACCTTCACCCACTGCTCTTTTATTGATGTAATAAGGCCATGCTCGGGAAACTGAGATGGACTGAGTATACTCTCAACGCTACCATTTTTAGTGGTTATCTCATACTCTATAGTTGGTGTAGTCAAAATCGGAGCGACATCAAACTCACGTTTAAGTCGCTCTGTGATAATTTCAAGGTGAAGCATTCCCAAAAAACCACAACGGAAACCTTTTCCTAAAATACTTGAGCCGTCTTCCTCATATGAAAATGCCGCATCGGTAAGCTGGAGGCGCGACAGGGCTAACTTTAACTGTACGAAATCTTCCTGACTTTCAGGATACACACTCGCCCATACAACCGGACGGGGCGTTTGATAACCAGGGAGTGCCTCAAGAGTACTTTCAACTGAAGTCAGTGTGTCGCCCACTACCGCAACGCCGGGCTCTTTTACTCCAGATACCACATAGCCAATTTCGCCTGAATTGAGTTCGCCACTTGCAACCTGCTCTGGCATAAACCACCCAACATCGGCAATAGTGAAGCGTGTAGTGTGTGCGGCAAGCTGTACTATATCTTTTACTTTAAGTGTTCCATCAGTGACCCGAACAAACATAGTAACCCCGCGATGCTCAGAATATGAAAAATCAAAAATGAGTGCCCGCCCGCCCGGACCAGTATAGGTAGACGACGGAGCGGGTATTATATCAATGAGTGCGCCCAAGAGCTCCTCTACCCCTTCACCTGTTTTACCCGACACATGGAAGACATCATCTTCTTCCACCCCAAGTAAATCAACGAGTTCGGACACTGTTTCTGAGACACGTGCCATTGGCGAATCTATTTTTGAAACTACGGGAATAATCACACACCCTGTCTTACGGGCCATGGTAAGCGTTGCAAGCGTTTGAGCCTGTACTCCCTGAGTGCTGTCAACAAGAAGAATCACTCCTTCAACGGCGGTGAGTGCACGCGAAACTTCATAGGCAAAATCAATATGACCAGGAGTGTCAATAAGATTCAGTATGTACTTCTGCCCATTCTGAGAATAAATCATACGTGCTGGTTGCATTTTAATAGTGATGCCACGCTCACGCTCAAGGTCCATAGAGTCCAGCATCTGATCACGCATTTTCCGCTTTTCAACAGTACCGGTCACTTCAAGCATCCGGTCGGCAAGCGTACTCTTGCCATGATCAATATGGGCAATAATTGAAAAATTGCGTATATAATTTTCTGACATATTGTCTATTTTATATGTGTGGCAAGTAGTTTTGTTGCAATAGTGCGCACTTCAAGAAATTCCCGACTGCCAAGCAGTATTAAAGCCCACCCCCACACAAGAATACCTACAATACCACCTGCGAGCCCTTGAGTAAAAATACCCAAAAAAGTGTTGGTTTGAAGAAGTGGACCAAATAACTGCAACGTTGCATACGTTGCAGTTCCTGCGAGTACTGAGGCGAGAAATGAATGAAGTATTGATTTTAAGACATGTGCCTCGTATCCAAAGCGTCGTGCATACAAAACAGCAAACACAAATGCCGCAAGGAGCATAACGAGCGAATATGAGAGTGCAATCATAACGACTTCAGTCCCCTCTATACCTGAAATACGAAACAGGTCTTCAAAAAAGAATCGCATAAAGGTCGCCTCTTGAAACCACCGCAGTGATGCAAAAGCAAAGAAAGCGGCAACTAATGACGCACCAACATTAACCACAATGGGCTCCCATGAACGGCCGGCGGCATAATAGGCGCGCGAGAAAATCAGTAGCACCGCTTGGGCAACCAAAGAAAGTACAAATCCTGCAAGTATGGCAGCAGTGAGGCGCGTATCAGGCCATGTGAAGGCACCACTCCCTAAAATAACGCGCACAATATGTGCACGAAGCACCACCATTAAAGAAATAGCTAATGTAATCCATAGCACGATATGGCGCACGGCAGACCACACTTCACGAACAAACGTTTTGTGATCACCTCGGGCAAACAAAAGTGCAAGTGACGGAAACAGAGCTGAAGCATAGCTCACCCCAATGACTGCAAGTGGAACCGACTGGAGATTAAAAGCAAAGGTGACCACCGAAACGGATCCAATAGCAGAAAGTGAGGCTGCGCCGACAAACGCCAACAAGAGAATGTTATGAGAAGAAAGTGCCAGTGCACGTGGCAAAGAAAGCACGGCCACTTCGCGGATATCACGCATCCAATGTCCTGAAAAAATAGGGAGACTGGCGCCTTTATAGAAAAATACTGGAATAACCTGAACGGCAACATGCAACACCGCACCGGCAACCACTCCCCACGCCAAACCCACGATCCCAATAAACGGAAAGAGGAAAAGTGCCCCCACAATAATACCGACATTGTAAAAAATCGGCGCCAGTGCATAAATAAAGAACTTACGTGATGCCTGTATGAGACTCGCAACAATTGACGATACACCAAGTAGAATCGGCTGTAGCAACATTATTTTAGAAAGAGTAATACTGGTTGCCTGAACTTCACCTGAAAACCCCGGGAAAAGTAACGGATACAATGTTGGCAATACAACATACAGTGCCGAGACAACAAGGATACTAATAATGCCAAAAATAGCCAGAACGGAACCAATTAAATTCCGAGACTCTTGAGTATGTACCCCGCCTCGCTTTGCAAGTAGCGGAACCAACGCGAACGAAGATACAAAAAGCGTTAAAAACGCAAACGTAAGGTCTGGAATACGGAACGCGGTAAAATATGCATCTAATTGAGAGCTCGCACCAAAAATGTTCGCAAATATCCTATCACGGAAGAGTGCGAGAATTTGTGAAAGGAACGTGAAAATTGCAAGAATATACGCGGCCTCATGGAGACCGCGTATTTCTCTATTCATTGCCGCAAGCACTCTTCCTACCATGCACGCTTATTGTATTACTTCATCTTCCGTCTCAGGTGCTACTGGTACTTGATTGAAAGGATTCCTTCCCTCGGACAATGCACTTCGGTATTCAATAATAAGTTCATTATCTGGGTTAGTTGGAATAAGTGAACTCATAAGCGCCGCTGCCTCATCATATCTATCAAGAAATGCATACGCTTGCGCGAGGAAAAACGATGCGTTTGCAAAGTCTGGTGTTTGCTGGAGCGATGCTTCAAGTGCCTGCGATGCTTCAATATACGATTCATTTTGTAGGGACAAAATACCGAGCTGGTAGAGCAACGTTGAGTTTCGCGGCTCAAAGAAAATTGCATTTTTAATAGACTCAATTGCTTTTTCTAGATTACCGTCGTCTAATTCAATTTGTGCGCGAAGTAAAATTGCATTGGTATAATCTGCCTTCCTCTGTAGAGCTGCATCAATTGAAAGTCTGGCGTTTTCTGTGTCGCCCAAGTCCCGATACATTTGTGCCAAACGCCAACTGATTTCAGGGTCGTGTGGGTTGAGCGCTTGTGCACGGGCATAGACTGAAAGCGTGTTTTCAAGTGATCCTTCAATCTGAAGTGGTACAACACTTTGGAATACAAGGCCGCGCACTATCCAGTTCTGGAAGCTTTGATCATTTTGCGCTAATGCAGCGTCAGTATTTTGAACGGCACCTGCTAACGTACTTTGGAATCGTTGTTGTGTTTCTGTGTCAGATGTGCCAGTTGTGACAATTTGATTAACTTGAGCCAAGTTAATCAATGCCGCTGTTCTGTAAAAACGGTCTTGCGCATCAAGGCGTACTGCAGTTGAGAGCGTAGCAAAACTTTTATCAAAATCACCTGCGTTTGCATACAACACTGCCTGGTTATGATACACAACGCTGATGTATTTCTTTCCAACTACGTATACTCCACCGAGTAACACCAAAGAAACAGAAACTCCAATAAGAACAAAAGCAAACCCTGCCCGAGGCGAATTTTTCAGATCCAAACGTAATGAATGAGCAAGTGATGTGTCGTTAATTGAAACAAGAAACAAACCAATAAACAAAAAGAGGAGGAGGGAGAGAGTCTGACTTGGTGCATAGACGATATGCGAGGCAAGTAAATACAACACCCCGAGTATGGTCATTGATAATATAAAGTATGCCTGCTTGTTTGATCCGTCCGCAACGAAAAGACTGCGAACTGTTGTGAAGAGAATAAGTATAATCAACACCAGCCACCCCAGAGTTACCAGAGCCCCTCCTGTTGCAAAACTTGATAAGATAAAGCCAGAACCACTGTCAAACGCTACGTTCCAAAACGGGGTTTGAACAATGTCACTAGGTCTATGAAGCAACCATTGTGAAGCAAAGGTATTAGGACCTGAGCCAACCACTGGACTGTCCTTATACACCGACGCTGCAATGCCAATAGTGGACTGAACTGACGGCCGTGCTTCAAAAACACTAATTGAAGCGCTCTCTTGTAGGAACGTTGCGACACCACCGCCAAAAGACAAAAAGAAAATAGCGGTCACTAATCCAATAAGTGAAGGTATTCTCTGCCAGAAAATAGGGTGCTGATTCTCTCTACTAAAGAATGTGCTCGTGAGCGCAAAAATAAGTGTTGCAAAAGAAGTGATTCCAAACAAAATCCATGCCTCTCGTATGTTAACAAGAGCTAGAAAAAACAACGAAACAATGAATGTTCCAAAAAGTAAGTGATAGTGTTTTTTAGGAAGCGGGAGTGACTCAAGAGTAAGTAGGGTGAGCACACCAACGAGACCCGCAAAAAGTCCAAAATCATTCCACGTTCCAATTAAGTTACTTGATGGATTACTTAAAAAAGAAAGAGAAAACGGTGCTCCAAAAATGATCTGAATGGCCTGGAAAATAAACACCACCCATGCCGCAACCATAAAAGTAAGGAGGAGTGTAAAAACATTTCGCCTACCGTGTAATGTCCATGCAATTACTGTACTGAGCGCAACTCCGAGAAATATAAAACCGAATGTATCTGTTTCTAATTGATATCCTAGAAACGAAAGAGACGGTTGAGTTGAAAATAGAGCAGCAATAAGGTACAAGGATGGCAATACCAACAGTGCTATATGAAGATATGACCAGGAAAAAGTGACAGTGCCTCGTTGAAATGAGTTATACAGAAATAGAAGTGCCACAACAACCACTCCTATAAAAACCAAAAACGTCCGTGAAAACTGAAAAGGAATAATTTCCAATGGAATAAAGAAGAGCGGTGTAAGTAATGTGATTCCAATAAGTACATAGAAACCAATGTGCTGTATGCGTTTCTTTACTGGTGCTCTATCTGGAGTATTGTGTGCCTGTTCCATATACTATATAAGAGAATATATCGTTAATTATTTACTAAAATATACAATGATTATATCATTTAAAATGAAAACACCGGTGCTATTAACACTGGTGTTTTCATACAGTCAAGCGTGAATTGTTTGCGCCGATAAGCCGAATTCTGTATCCCACCCTCCTTGCGGAAGGTGGGACGACAATCATTTATCTTGATTATAGGTTGCCCTATAATTCTTTGCGGCTCTCCCGCACACCAACTTTGGCATCGTTGCTCGTCCGCACACTAACTTTTGGATTGTTCTGACTTTGCCAGAACGCACAAAGTGCAATCTAAAAGTTAGTGTGCGGGCATAGTGTTTTCGTGGATTTCCATTCCATCGTTTACGTTCCAACTGATAGCACGTACCTGCTGACTTCTTCGATGCAACAAAAACACAATGCCAAAGTTGGTGTGCGGGCGCGGCCTTGCATGCAGGTACACATTTAGCCGTTTCACCTCCCTATTACTAGAGAGTTCATCCCGATAAATCGGGAGTCGTTGGCTTTAGCCGCGGACGTCTCTGCTCGCAGCACTCACTCCCCAATTCACATGATGTAGGAGTGTATGGGCGTTACCCATTACCCTTCCAACTTTGCCCACCGAAAGTGAACAAAATTGGCGCATGTTCGGACTTTCCTCACTTTTGTTCTCAAGGAACCAGCCCGCACACCAACTTTGGCATCGTTGCTCGCCCGCACACTAACTTTTGGATTGTTCTGACTTTGCCAGAACGCACAAAGTGCAATCTAAAAGTTAGTGTGCGGGCAGAGTGTTTTCGTGGA
Organism: Patescibacteria group bacterium; assembly: GCA_029260935.1. GTDB lineage: Bacteria > Patescibacteriota > Minisyncoccia > Phycocordibacterales > Phycocordibacteraceae > Phycocordibacter. Next base: position 22,757 of record JAJDCJ010000012.1, read on the forward strand.
TTTCCATTCCATCGTTTACGTTCCAACTGATAGCACGTACCTGCTGGCTTCTTCGATGCAACAAAAACACAATGCCAAAGTTGGTGTGCGGGCAAGCGCGATTGTCTGGCGCTGATCTCATACTATATCATAACGCCATATTTCCAGCTATAGTACATAGTGGAAAAAACAAAAAACCGCTCTGTTGAGCGGTTTTTTGTTGAGAGAAAACGAGTACTAGTAGCCTCCGCGATCTCTACCACCGAAACCTCCGCGATCACCCGCTGGGCGATCTTCACGTGGTTTTGCTTCGTTTACATTCAAAGCGCGACCATCAACTTCCTTACCGTCAAGCGTTTCAATTGCTTTCTGAGCACCTTCTTCTGTTGTCATTTCAACAAAAACAAAGCCTCGTGGACGACCGGTCATTTTATCGGTGATAATAGCCACTGATTCAACTTCTCCGGCTTCCGAAAAAACCTCTTTTAGCTGATCTTCAGTAACGTTGTACGGCACGTTGCCGACAAATAATTTCTTACCCATGAACTTTTGCTCAATCTCTTTCCCTAACTAAGTAATGGAGGAACTAGCGAGCTGAAGACAAGCATACCTTCTTTTCAGATAAAAGCAACGTTGTTTTCCTACTAGTAACCTTTCCTTCACATAAAGGGTCTTATTAGTATTAATCATAATAATTGTATATATGGGAGAAAAAGCACCACAGTATGAACAGCACTATACCAGTGCTGTGGAGGCAGCGGCACATGTCGCTGATCAAGCCGCGCAAGAATGGGCTAAAACAGCCGCAGAGTTGAGATCAAAAAAATAATACGCTCATTATCCGGCATTAAAAAAGAATAACGGTATTAATACCGTTATTCTTTTTTAGGATGTACGTCTGGATATTTTATTTTTCTAAAAACAAAAACTATCTGTAACTAAAGACTTCCCACAAGGGTAAGTTAAGTGTAAAGGTCGAATATTTATAAATAATTAAAAACTAATATAAAAACATTTATGGAAAGAGAAAGATTTAACGGACTACAGCAAACTTTTGGTGTTTCTGAAAGTTCAGTTGGAGTAATAGTAGGTGCTGAGCAAACACCAAGCGGAAAAGGAGCAGGTGTATTTGCTCGCATCGGAGTCCGTAAGGAAGACGACAAATAACAACCAATAGGGATTGATTCCAGACAGTACCTAGTTAATTCTAGGTACTGTCTGTGTGCACTAAGATTTTTATGCAGGAGATTTTATACACTCCCCAATCAAAGCGGAGACGGAGGGATTCGGCTACAGATAATTTCCTCGTCGCCACTCGGAAATTTCCGCAACCCGACAAAAGTGACAGCAGGCAACTTTTGTCCGTGAGAGCAAGAGCGATACACGCGAATGACTTCGTATTTGCTAATGCTCATTGCATTCCGGCTTTCCAATCCCATCACCTCGGTAAAATATAAAAACCTCCAATACTTCGTATCGGAGGTTTAACATTTTTTGCGGAGACGGAGGGATTCGAACCCTCGAGAGCTTTCACCCTACTCACTTTCCAAGCGAGCTCACTAGGCCACTATGCGACGTCTCCATGTTGTGTGAAATATCATCCACACTCCAATTCTACTCCATATACGACAAAAAATGGGAAACAATCGCTCTTTAGTGATATCTGACATCACTATGTTACCTACTATGATTAATCATAGTAGGTGGCACACAGATAAAGTAGGATCTTATATATTCAGACATTTGGAAGACAAAAGGAAAGTCTTTGCAACTATGTGCTACATATGGACACGGCGTGTCCATATTTCCATACCTTATACGAAAAAATGCTTTATGTTAAAAGCGCCTTTATTCGCTCTTCAATCGGTGGGTGGGTGGCAAATAATCTATTGAACCCTTTTGTTGCTTTGGCACCAAAGGGATTGCCAATATACAGGTGTGCGGTTGCATGGTTTGCATTGCGCATGGGCTGTGTGTACGCACTAATCTTTTTTAAGGCGCTCGCGAGACCTTCAGGGTAGCGCGTAATAAGCGCTCCACTGGCGTCGGCTAAAAACTCTCGTTTTCTTGAAATAGCAAACTGGATGAGTTGCGCCGCAATAGGTGCAAAAATGGCAAGTGCAAAACCAGCGACGATTAAAATAATTTGTAAACGCCCATCACGATCACCTCCATTTCCTCCTCCATACAACATACCCCTCAAAAAAAAGTGGGAAAGCAGTGTTACAAACCCGAGTAGTACCACCACCACTGTCATCACTAATGTATCGCGGTTTTGAATATGCGACAGCTCATGCGCCAGCACTCCTTCAAGTTCGCTACGCTCCAGTGTTTTAAGTAGGCCGGTAGTTACTGCAACTGCAGCGTGCTTCGGGTCACGTCCGGTTGCAAATGCATTTGGCGCTGGGTCAGTAATAACAAAGAGTCGCGGTTTTTGTATTCCGACAGTAATAGAAAGGTTTTCAAGAATACGATGTATTTCTTGAAATTGTTTTTCATCTGCTGGTTTTGCGCCACTCGTTTTAAGGGCAAGCTTGTCTGAGTACCAGTAACTACCAACATTCATTACGATTGAAAACGCAACTGCAACATAAAGAATGACAGGGCTATTGAAAATAAATGAAAATGCCCACCCAAGCCCAATGACGGCGATAAAAAACGAAAGCATAAGAACCCACGTTTTTCTAATGTTGCTATCTGCCTGTGTGTAAAGAGATGCCATAATTTAAAAAGATACTAGGTTTTAGGTGCTAGGTATAGTGTATAGAAGACAGTGAATAATTTCCAGTTAAAACCACTCTGGTTTTAACTTTTGTAATTTATTTACACTTCCTCGTCGGGTGACTCAACTGACTCAAGATATACGCGCCCCTTAAAACCACCTCGTTTTTTTAGACGCTCCATACGCACACGCGCAACCTCTTTCATGTCTAGGTCAAAAGCAGAAGTAATTGAATCCAAAACCTCTTGCACGTCCCCTATTTCTTTAGTAATTTCTTTGAGGTCATTCTCTTCAAGGGCACCAAACACTTCAGCTGCTTCCTCTAGAAGCTTCTTTTTTAACTCATTTTTATATTCGTCTTCTCCCAAGACGCGAGCAACAGGGTCTTCGCCGTTTTTCCTTATAATATCCGGTACATTATCGCGAACTAATTTGTTATAAGAAACAACGCCCATATTCAATTTAGAAGTTAACTTTGACTGGGTCTTTTGCCGTTTGTTCATCTTCTGCGAGTTCAAAGAAATCGCGCGGTGCAAACTTGAACATACCTCCAACAACATTTGCGGGAAATTGTTCCAGCATGGTATTCAGGTCGCGCACATTGGTGTTGTAGAAACGTCTCGCCGCCTGAATTTTATTTTCCGTGTCAGAAAGCTCACGTTGCAGTTCAAGGAAGTTTTGGTTTGCTTTCAGGTCGGGGTACGCTTCCGCTATCGCGAACAAACTTTTCAACGCACCCGAGAGCATATTTTCTGCCGCCCCTTTTGCGCCAGCGCCAGTTACTCCCATTGCAGCTGAACGCGCTTTAGTGACATTTTCAAATGCCTCTTTTTCGTGCGCTGCATACCCTTTCACGGTTTCTACCACGTTAGGAATCAGGTCATAGCGACGTTTCAACTGAACATCAATGTCGCTCCACGCTTCTTTTGCCCGGTTAATAAGACGGATAAAGCCATTATATGTTGCAACGAACCAGCCCAACACGACTGCAACAATCGCGATAAGAATATATAGTAATGTCATATACCAGTTAGTATACCAAAAATATAGAAAATGTTTTTATCACACACTTTTAAAAACCAACCCTACCTCTATTCAACGATGGATCCTGTGAGGGACTATTCCTGACCCTTTACATCTGCGACAATTTTCTTGCTGAGCTTTACTCTTATCTTTGCACTCAGTGCATGGTATAAACTCAAATTTTTGCTCAGGAGTTTCCTGTTTTAGTTGTCCTTGGAGTTTAAAACACTCTCGTGACATAGATATCTACACTATACTCCTCAAAAACGAGTGGTTACTAATAAAAATGATGGAAGTTTGCATGTCTTCTACTACCATACCTTTTGGTGATATTTTCCGTTACGCCTCTTCCCTGTCCCCTTACATCGCTTGCACTCAAATCCATTGAACTTCTTAGTACCATGGCAGTCACGACACTCTTCCATACCATCTTCAGTAGAAGAACTTTCCTCTAACTGTTTGTATGGCTGAAAAAATTCTTGTGACATATCTACTCACACTGTACTCCTCAAAAACAAGCAGTCAATAAAAAATCCACAGTTAATTGTACTGTGGATTTTTTGTTGAAAAATGGCTCTATTCCTACATCATTCCGGGCATACCGCCACCCATACCACCCATAGCGCTCATATCAGGACCAGCACCTTTCTCTTCAGGTTCATCAGCAATAGCAGCTTCAGTGGTCAGCAGAATGGCAGCAGCTGAAACTGCGTGTTCAACACCACCTCGGGCAACCTTAACTGGGTCAATAATCCCCGCTGCGATCATGTCAGGAACCATTACATCGTTTCGCGCATCGTATCCGATGTTTCCTTTTCCTTTTTCAACTTCACCAACAATCACTGCGCCTTCTTTACCTGCGTTTATAGCTATTTGTTTGAGTGGTTGCTTGAGTGCAGAAAGCACAATACGGTAGCCAATTTCCTGTTCCTGATCCATACTTTCAAAATCAGCAACTTTTTCTGCTTTGAGTGACGCTTTTACTAATGCAGCTCCTCCTCCGGCAACAATACCCTCAACGATAGCGGCTTTCGTTGCGTTGACTGCGTCATCAATTTTATCTTTTAAGTATTTCATTTCAGTTTCAGTAGCAGCACCCACACGAATAACCGCCACACCTCCTGAAAGTTTTGCAATGCGCTCTTCAATTTTTTCCTTGTCAAATTTTGAATCGGAAGCGGTGTGCTGTGCGCGAAGAGCCATCACCCGCTCTTCAATAGTTGCTTTCTTTCCTTTTCCTCCCACAACAGTCGTAGTGTCTTTTGTGGCAATCACTTTTTGTGCACGCCCCAACATAGCCAGCTCAACATCTTCTAGTTTGACACCAATGTTGTCAGAAATAACGGTGCCTCCCGTGGTGATAGCAATGTCTTCAAGAAGATCATTTTTCCGATCTCCATATCCGGGCGCTTTTATCGCAAGCACTGAAAATGCACCGCGTAGTTTGTTTACCACAAATGTTGCCAGCGCCTCTCCTTCAACATCGTCGGCAATAATGACCAGCTCTTTCTTTCCTGCTTGTGCAATTTTCTCAAGCAACGGTAATATCTCTTGGACTGATGCTATTTTTTTATCGGTAATTAAAATAGATGTATCTTTATATTCACTTTCCATTCTTTCTTGGTTGGTGACCATGTATGGTGAAATGTACCCACGGTCAAACGCCATACCCTCAACAAACTCGGTCTCAATTTCAGTGCCTTGTGACTCATCAACAGTAACGACACCATCCTTACCCACTTTTTGGATAACCTCAGCGATTTTAGCGCCAATTTCCTCACTTTCAGAAGAAATAACGGCAACCTGCTTAATTTCTTCTTTTGAGTTCTCTGGAATATTTTTTGCAAGTGACTTCAAAGCAGCGACCACATCACGTGACGCCATTTCCATACCACTTCGCACGCCCATTGCAGAGAGTCCCATCGCAGTATGTTTCATTCCCTCTTCAACAAGTGACTGAAGAAGTACGACCGAAGTGGTGGTACCGTCGCCGGCTAATTCGTTAGTTTTATTTGCAACTTCTTTTACGATTTCGGCGCCCATATTTTCAAACTTATCGCTGAATGATATTTCTTTTGCAATAGTGACACCATCGTTAGTCATGTGTGGGCCACCGAAACCACGGTCAATAATTACATTACGCCCACGTGGACCCAAAGTTACCTTCACCGCGTCGGCTGCTTTGTCTAGCCCGTCTTTTACACTGGTGCGCGCCTGGGTGTTGAATAAAATTTTCTTTGCCATACTTTTTATTAATTTTCTTTAGTTAACAATTGCTAATATATTTGACTCAGAGACAATAAAAAATTCTTTGCCTTCTATTTTCACCTCCTCGTGTCCGTATTTACTAAACATCACACGGTCGCCTACTGAAACTGTCATCGGCACCACTGTTCCATCATCATATTTACCTGGACCCACTGCAACTACCATTCCTTCGCTTGCCTTTTCTTGTGCTGAGTCCGGAATAATAATTCCAGAAACTGTTTTTGTTCCCATTTCCTCAGGAGAAAGCGGACGCACGACAACCCTGTCCGAGAGTGGCTGAATAGGAACTATTTTCTTTACTGCTGTAGTTTTTTTGCTTACTACTTTCTTTTTTGTTGCCATAGTAAAATTCACTTTTAAATTATTTTTGATAACGACTACCGAGCCGAAAGGATAGACACCACAAAAACATCATTTAAGTTTTAATGCTGTGCGTCCCTATGTGGAATGTATTATACGGATGAGTGAGCAGCGACGCAAGAGCACCCCTATATTAAGGGGTTTAAATTTCACGCCGTGAAGCGACGTCTACTGTTTCCTTAAGCATTTCATACCTAGCGCGACAATCTTCTAATGCTACTTCTAACTTCTCAATAATCTGCCCTCGTTCATACCCCTGTAACAACCTACCCATTTCAGCTTGACCTCTTGCCCCGTCCATAAGTGTTGCCTCTGCGTAAGAAATCGTAACATGTAGTTGAGCTATATTGCTTTTGAGTGTATCTAATTCGTCATGCAATTTATGCAATTCATGGCTAGATAGTTCTGAGGTAGCGTTAAAATTAGAAGTATCATAAAGGTCAATCTCTTTTTCTAAATAGATAACATCTACAGCGAGACTTTTAACCTCACTCTTAAGTGCTTTTATTTCCTCTAAATCACTTGCGAAATTTTCCTCTGCATAACGTGTGTCGGAGTTATTTTCTACATCAATAGCTTTCGGTGTTTCAGTTTCTAAAACTATTTTTTTATACTCTACATCTGAATCCAAACTTACATCAATATCAAAAATGTTTTCAAAAAAATCTGGTAACAAAAGGTCAATAATAAGAGACTCAAAGGCCATAAAATGTTTTTAATACTATATATAAAACGAAAGAATTTCGCAAGTATCATTGTTTTTAGAACATACACATGTCTTGCGCAGACCAATAGGTGTGCTATACTCCCTACTAAAGATTAAGCCGATATGGGTTCCCTCGAGAATGTACTCTCTCTAATTCAAATTATCCTGGCACTACTGTTAGTGGTGGGTATTCTGTTACAACAAAGAGGCGCTGGTCTTGGAGGGGCTTTTGGAGGAGGAGATGCTGATCAGTCGTACTATACACGGCGTGGTGCTGAAAAATTCCTATTCCAGGCAACCATACTCGTTGCGATACTCTTTGCGCTATCATCTCTCATTGTGCTCTTTATTTAATCTCAAGGAAAGATACTGATGGTAATCAGTATCTTTCCTCATGTCACACGACCTAAAGACTAATTATTTTAAAAAACTATGTCATTCCTAAGAATGCTGGTGAAAAACCGTACGATCACTGCTTTTGAGAAAGCAGAACAAAAAATAAAAAAACATCTCACCCCTTCTGATTGGTTCATCATTGGGTTTTTCTCTGTGCTGACCATCTTTGGTATTGGCACCATGCTTGCCCAAACCAGTCTCAGACTTTCAGTTGAAGTGCCGGTACACGCAGGAACTCATATTGAAGGAGTTATAGGAACTCCTCGTTTTATTAATCCACTGCTTACCACATCTGAAATTGATAATGATCTTACCGCGCTCGTTTTTGGCGGACTTACAAAAATAAAATCAGACGGTACTGTCGCTCCCTACCTTGCCGAAAGATATGAAATTTCAGAAGATGCCTTAGAGTATACATTTTATCTTAAAGATGCCATCTTCTTTGATGACGGCACTCCCATCACCGCAGAAGATGTTGTGTACACCGTTCAAGCAACAAAAGACCCTACTATCAAAAGTCCACGGAGGGCAAACTGGGAAGGCGTAGAGGTAATTGCAATTGATGAAAAGACTGTGGTATTTACTCTACGGACTCCCTATGCACTGTTTTTGGAAAACACAACACTCGGTATTATGCCAAAACATCTATGGAGCGAGGTTTCTATGGATGAGTTTCCATTTAGCGAACTTAACACTAAGCCGGTAGGGTCAGGGCTGTACCGTGTTTTAAGTATCAAGAAAAACCCATCTGGAGTGCCGGCTGAGTATATGTTGCGTGCGTCAAAAAATAGTACCGTTCGTCCATTTATAAAAAACATGGGGTTTAAGTTTTTCTCTAATCAAGAAGCTCTTGAAAACGCGCTACTGTCAGGTGACATTGATGCAGCACATTCACTTCCTCCACCTCCTTCAGATAAAATAAGTTCCGAGGAAGCTATTTTTTCGCGCGTGTTCGGTGTGTTCTTTAATCAAAACCAGCAGGAGCTGTTTGCAGACGAAGCAATACGCCGAGCACTTGACCGAGTAATTGACAAACAAAAGATTGTTGATACTGTGGTGAGCGGTTATGGATCAGTTCTTGATGGTCCTCTTCCTCCTGATCGCGTGGGACCAAAAACCCCCCTATCCCCTAAAGATTTTGAAGAGCGTGTGCTCAGTGCACAGGTACTTCTCGAAAAAAACGGATGGGAGAAAGGAGAAGATGGAGTTTTCCAAAAGACCACAAAAAAACAGACTCAGCGCTTGCAGTTTTCACTCGCAACGGCAAACGCACCGGAGCTGAAGCAGTCAGCGGAATTGGTTGCTGAAATGTGGCGTTCGTTCGGTGCTGACGTCACGCTACAGTTCTTTGATCACAATGATCTTAACGTTGAGGTAATCCGTCCTAGAAAATATGATGCGTTACTATTCGGATTAGTGGTTGGTCGTGAACTTGATTTGTTTGCATTTTGGCATTCCAGCCAAAGAAACGACCCTGGTCTCAACATTGCTCTGTATGCAAACATACGTGCAGATAAATATCTAGAAGAGGCGCGTAATGAACTTGACCCAAAAAAGAGAAAAGAAAAAGCAAAGCGTGCGGCAAAAGAAATTGTTAACGAAACAGCAGCGGTCTTTCTTTATGCTCCTCATTTTACATACATCCATGAACCAGAACTTCGTGGTGTCAGTCTACAAACAGTCTCAGTGCCGAGCAACAGGTTTGCTGGCGTTGAAGAATGGTATGTAATGACCGAACGCGTATGGCCTCTATTTATAAGAAATTAAAAACTAACAATATATAAACCTAATACCATGAATACAGATAAACCAGCACCTCGTCGTGCCCGACCTACTACACGACCTCACTCAAAACCATCAAACAAACCACATACTCACAAAAGAGTACCTCAAAAGCGTGCACGTCGCGACTTAAGGTTCCGACCCAGCCCTCGCCCACTACGAGACTCTGGAATGGCAGTGCTGAAAGAAACAGAGATCATTACACTACCACCTATTGACAGTGACACTGTCCGGGTTATACCGCTCGGAGGGGTTGAAGAGGTGGGACGTAACATGATGGCAATTGAGCTCCCCGAAGGAATTATTATTTCAGACGCTGGATTTCAGTTTATGAGCGAAGAAGAGGCACCAGGCATTGACTATGTGCTTCCTAACACACGATACCTAGAGGCAAACAAAGACCGTATTTTAGCGCTCTTTATCACTCACGGACACCTTGACCATATTGGCGGTATTCCCTATCTTATTGACCGCATTGGAAACCCACCAATATATACACAGTTCCTTACAAGTCTCATGATTAAAAAACGTCATGAAGAGTTTCCACACCTCCCTGAAATCAATATGAACACCGTTGAAGTAGGGGGTCGTGTGCAACTGAAATCGCCTGAAGGCACACTCGTTACAGTAAAGACGTTCCCGGTAACCCACTCTATTCCAGATTCAATGGGACTTTCAATTGCCACAAAACACGGCAACGTTGTAATTTCTGGAGACCTCAAGCTTGAACACGTCGACGGTGAGCCGACCGACGAAGAGAAGAAAGTGTGGGGAGGACTTGGGAAAGATAACAATATTCTATTTGTTGCCGACTCAACTAATGCTGAGCGCAGTGGTTTCTCAATTCCTGAAACAAAAGTATACGCGACGCTTGCAGAAATTATCACTCAAGCCAAAGGGCGACTTATCATTGGCTTGTTTGCTTCAAACTTCCACCGCATGATTCACATTATTGAAACTGCTGAGAAACTTGGAAAGAAAATTGTTGTTGAAGGAAGGTCAATGAAAACAAACATTGAAATTGCAGACCGAGGAGAAATCTTTAGGGCAAAACCCGGGACCATTATCCCCGCCGAGCAAGTGAGCGACTATTCACCTGACAAAATAGTAATTATTGCAACGGGTGCTCAAGGTGAAGAGCAAGCAGCGTTAATGCGTATTGCAACGGGTAGGCACAAGTCACTCAGACTTACTGCACGCGACACTATTGTCCTTAGTTCATCGGTTATTCCTGGTAACGAAGTGTCTGTACAAAAACTCAAAGATAACATGTACCGACACGACCTCACTATTGTGCATTACCGTTCAAGTGAAGTTCACTCAACAGGACACGGCAACAGTGGAGAGCTCGTATGGATGCGCGAGCAGGTAAAACCAAACTTCACAATGCCCGCCTATGGCTTTCACTCAATGCTTCGCTCACATGCACATGCTCATATTGAAAGCGGGTACCCCAAAGAGAATATTGTTCTTACCGACAACGGTATGGTTGTTGAAATTAAAAACGGCACCGAGATGAAAATCCTAAAAGAGCGCGTACCATCAGGGCCTATGATGGTTGACGGTTTTTCAATTGGCGATATGCAAGAGGTGGTGATACGCGACCGACAGTCGCTTGCCAAAGATGGTATGTTTGTCATCATCGCAACAGTTAATATCCGCACTGGCCAATTAAAAAAATCACCTGATATTATCTCACGCGGATTCGTGTACCTACGAGAGTCGCAAGGACTCCTATCTGAAACACGTTTACTGATCAAAAAATCAATTGAAGATATGACCCAAGGTATGAATCCTATTGATCTTGAGTATGTAAAATCAAACCTCACCGATACAGTGGAGAGATACCTACTTCAAAAAACGAGTAAGCGCCCGATGGTTATTCCCGTCCTCATTGGGGTCTGATAACACATTCCCGAACAAGTTGAGAAGTATTTCATACCACGTCTCGTCCGTGCACAAAAATACACATCTTAAAGATGTGTATTTTTGTGAGAGTTTGACACGGTATACTAGTATAGAAATATATGCAGATAAATCATGTTGCACGGCACCCAAGGAAGTTTCTAAGCGCCTTTACGACACTTCTTTTATTGAACTTCATCCTCGCACTTCACCACGCCTCAATTACCTACACCAACTCATCCCTTCTTGGACAATTTATGTCTCCTGAAGGAGTCAGTCTCCTCTATGTCATTGCATCCATAATTGTAGTTGGAGTATTGGCGCTCGGACCTCAGCTGGTGCACACCGTCGGAGTGTTACGGCTTTTTATTCTGAGTATCATCATTTTACAGATCTCTATATTTTTCCTTGGTTTTTCAAAAAATATCTGGAGCGCTGCAGCATTTTTTATACTCCAGGCAGTATTCATGTTTATTTTACGCTACCTCCTTGACCTCTACCTAGAGTCACTTTCAAAAGATGAGTCAAAAACTGGCAACACCAGAAGCCTCTTTATCACCGGGGGAAGTTTAGGGTGGCTTTTGGGTCCCGTTATTGCCTCTGTCCTTATCGTCGGTAGTTTTTTTGGTCCTCTCTATGCATTTTCAGCTTTGATCCTTACTCCGGCATTTTTAATCGCCATGACCACTCTAAAGCGGTTTACTCCTTCTATTCCAAAAACACCACGTATTATTGACGGATTCAAAAAGATTCTCTACTACAGGAAAAACGTGCGTGCAGTCATGTTTGTACATCTTCTTATGCACTTGTTTAATGTAATTATTATCATTTATGCACCACTCTATCTTTTTGAAGTGGGCGGTTACTCGTGGCAAGCAATTGGAAGTTTAATAGCGCTTGCGATGTTGCCCTATTTAATAATAGAGATCCCCCTTGGTTTTTTTGCAGACCACTCAATAGGAGAAAAAGAAATTATGGTAGGAGGACTTGCTATATTAGGCATAACGACCGCACTCCTGTCATTCGTGCCACTCACACTCTTTTTCACATGGAGTCTACTATTTATCGCAACACGTATTGGTGGGGCAATGTTAGAAATTGGTACTGAAAGTTATTTCTTTAAACAAGTCAACGAACAGGATACTGAGATTATTAGTATCTTTCGTATACTGTGGCCCTTAGGTGGTGTCATAGCGCCATTAATTGCACTTTTAGTGCTTCCTCTAGTGGGGCTTGGAAATATCTTTGCGGTCTTCGGTGTAATTTTCCTTATGGGGATTCCTGTTGCACTCAAAATTGTGGACACCCGTTAGACTCCTCCGTCTACTGGATGATGTTAGGTCCTATGTTTTGGTATACTAAAACATATGTTAGAGGCCTGGATGAATTTTGCAATTGTTGTTTTTGTGCAGCTTCTCCTTTTCATTATCCATGCATATTATGAAAAAAAACTTTCTGAGGTACCTCGCATTCTCGGATATGGTGTTCTCAGCGGGATAGCGCTTGGCCTTCTCTTTGACCTTGTATTAGGAAAATTCTTTGGCTTATGGTCGTATACGCTTGGATTTGGTGCGTTCTTCTTAACCCTCAACGCTGCCCTTTTGTATGGACTCTTTGCAGCGAATACATTACTCATGAAACAGGTGCGTTTACTACACTTTTTTATCTGGACTATGGTAGTGGCATTAGTATTTGAAATCACCAATCTTCTCTTTCATTCGTGGACATGGGAATTTGCATTGTCACCCACCAAACTCTTGTTCGTACTTTCAGCTGGTAATTTTGGAGGTGCAGTTCTTGTGGCAGTAGTCTGGCACATGTTTGGACATCGATTTTTGTTTATTGATAATTTGCTCAAAAATAATCAACTACTGGACTGAGGTGCGGTAGTTTTGGTTCGTCCGATGAGGACGAACGATTTGCTCACGGTGTGTACTTAAACCTCTTTGTGGTTATAACTTTTTCCACCATTACGGATGTCTGACATCCGTAATGGTGGGGCTTTTTTGCTAAAAATCTCACAGAATATTAAAGGTTACGGCAACCTATACCATCTTCCTTTCTTTTCTAACAAGCCCTCCTTAAGTAAAGCGTTGACTTGAGTTTTGGTCCGTTCTTTCTCAAACGGGAGTTTTTGAAGTTGGAGGATAGTTTGCGGATTGTCACTCACTGCGCGTAGTAGTGCCCCGCGGATTTCTCTATCTGAACCTTTGAACGACTTTTGTTTTATGTGGTGGGTGCTTTTTCTTGATGGGTTAGGATGAGTTTTCTTGAGGTAAGAACCATAGTCCATCAAGGATGCATACCACGCACGTGGTTCAGTATTTTTAGGAATACCCGACTGTATCATATATGATACAATTTCTTTGTCAGAAATATTCTCTTTTTTTGTAAAAAAGTGATGAAGGAATACCGCGCGGATGTTGGTTTCAATCATCACTTCTGGTTTGTTATAGGCAAACACTCGTATTGCACGTGCGGTATATTCACCCACCCCCGACAGAGCAACCAATGCATCATACTCTCGTGGCATCCGACCACTATGATTAATCATAGTGGTCTTTACTGCCTCATGAAGCATTTTTGCACGACGATTATACCCAAGGCCCTGCCACACACGGAGCACATCCCCCAGTGAAGCTTCAGCAAGCGCCTGTATAGTAGGAAACTTTTTAAGAAATGCTTTGTAATACGGAATGACTCTCTCAACTTGTGTTTGCTGCAACATCACCTCAGAAACTAAAATACGGTATGGGTTTTTAGTGGTCCGCCACGGCAGTGTGTGCCTTCCCTCTTTTCGGTAAAAAGTAAGTACCGTTTTTTGAAACTCCATTATTTTTTGGTGCGGGGCCATATATTCACTGCCTTTGGGTATATTTTTGTTAATGCGTGTTCTTTACAATCGTGTGGACGAGCCGAACATACATAACGTCCATACAAAACGAGCCCATTATTTACGTACTGCCAGTCTTTTTTAGGAACCAGTGCCTCAAGTTCTTTTGAAATCTTCGTTAAATCATTACTATCTGCTAAATCAAACCGCTTTGCAAAACGCTTCACATGAGTGTCAGTAGGAATACCCTCCCATATATTAAACAGCTCACCCAAAATAACATTCGCTGTCTTGTAGGCTACCCCAGGGAGACGTTCAAGCTCCTCTTTACTGCGCGGTATACGTCCACCAAAATCATCTATAATCATTTTTGCAGATCCAATAATTGCCTTTGTTTTATTCCTATAAAACGGAATAGATGAAAGTTCCCGCTCCAGGACACTCGGTGTTGCTCCAGCAAAGTCTTTGGCTGTACGATATTTTTTAAAAAGAGTTTTCGTTGTGTTATTTACTGCTTTGTCAGTGCATTGCGCGCTCAACATCACCGCCACCGCAAACTGGAACTGCGTACGGTACCGAAGCTCGCTCTTGGGGCGAGGGTACATCTTTTTTAGTGCACCTACTATCGCCCGAGCGCGAGTACTTCTTTTATTCCGCGCCGAACTCCTTGAGGTCGTTGAGGACTTCTTCTGCGTGGATTTCCGGTTTAACTTTTTCATAGATTTTGGCAACCTCACCTTCAGGGTTTATTAAAAATGACGTACGCACAATACCCATATACGCTTTACCCATCATCTTTTTTTCCTGCCATACGCCGTACTTGGTAACTGTCTCACCCGACTCATCGGCAAGTAAAGGGAATGGCAAACTATATTTTTCGGCAAAGCGTTTGTGGCTTGCCACTGAATCTTTAGAAATACCCAGCACGTCAGCGTGCATGTTCTCAAACTGCGGAAACGTGTCACGGAGCATGCATGCCTCTTTTGTGCACCCCGGAGTGTCGTCTTTTGGATAAAAATAGAGTAACGTCCAGCGCCCGCGGTACTTGGAAAGCGTATGAGACTTCCCCGCTTGGTCAGGCAGGGTAAAATCGGGAGCACTCTTCCCAACAGCAATCATATCCTTGAGTATATCACGAACCCTTTTCTTCTTTTTTGTTTTCTTTTTCTTTTTCGCTTATTTCTTTTATTTTTTCTGCTTCTTTTTCAACTTGTTTATCTGCGGTTCGTGCCGTTTTTTCAGCAATATTTCGTTTGACATAAAGGTTCATCAGTGAAAATACCACCATACTGGCAAAAACAACACCAACAATGTTTACAAAAAGAAACACAGAAGCGCCAATTACTACATCCCAATTAAGTGCAGCAAGTCCTACACCCATTGAAGCAACCGGCGGAATAATAGCCACAGCAACGGCAATACCCGGCAATGTCGCACTCAACTCAGGTTTAATCAGTGTGTAGGCAACGGCAAAACCTGCAACTATAGCGATTGCAACCGATACAAGTGTTGTGTGTGTGCGCAATAACACTTCGGGGGTAATAGTGTCACCAATTCCGAAAAATAGCGCCGCTAAAAATGAAGCGAGTAATCCAAGAATAAGCGCCTTTGCAAGTGTCCTGGTTGCGCGAGCAATAAGAACATAATCACTCATTACGACCGAAAGTGAGAGTGAGAGTATAGGAAATAAAATGGGAGCAATCAGCATACTGCCGATGACTACCGCGGGGCTATTTTCAAGCACACCGAATGTTGCCATAAGCACTGATAAAATAACAAGGAAAAAGAAATCAAAGTTCGGTGTTGATGCTTCAATTAACTTTTTTACTGCAACTGATTTGTCATGCTCTGATATTGCGCGAATGTGATTAAGAAAACCCATGTATATCTGTAGTTATTTTAAAAAACTTTTCTATAGAGCATGATTTTCAACAACATCTTGGATACGGGTATTTTTTGTGCGCTCAAGGTAGAAAAGCCCTATTGATAATAAGAATAGCATAGTTGAGAAAAGCAGTGAGAGGAGGCAATATTGACAGTACGCGTTGATAATAAATGCCTGAAGATAGAGGAAATATAGTGAGAGTATGAAGCCCGGAATGGTGAAAAAAAGGAAAAGTTGTGCCAGGTGAAGTTTTTTGTCTGAAAAACCCCATAGAGCAAAACCAAATATCGCTGAATAGAAAAAGACACCAAAAATGGCAAGAGGAATTCCAAAAACGCGCGAATAAGAACTTGCAGCAACCAAGTCGCATCCCTGAACAAAGTTACACACTGGAGAAATACCCGCAAGTGCGGTGTAGGCAAGGTACCCCGCGTCTATAATCCCAAGAAAACTAAAAAGGGTAAGGCCTGAGAAAATCCATATACGCGTATTCATGGGTTCAAGTATACTGTAAAAAAAATTTTATAAACTCCCCTTTTAATGTTTTGTAGGTATACTATATGTATGGACAAAAAACCACCTAACGAAGAAGAATTAAAGGCAAAACTCACTGAGGAAGAGTATGCAGTACTTCGCGGTGGAGGAACAGAAGCGCCGTTTAGCGGAGCGCATCTTAATGTAGAAGGAGACGGTATTTTTCAGTGTAAAGTGTGCGACAACCAACTGTTTGCAACTGGTACAAAATTTGACTCCGGTACAGGGTGGCCAAGTTTTGATAGTGCTATTCCTGGCGCTGTTACCATACTGAGAGATACGTCCCATGGCATGGAGCGCTCTGAGGTAGTATGTGCACAATGTAATTCACACCTCGGTCATGTGTTTGATGACGGCCCAACCACGACCGGAAAACGTTATTGTATAAACTCAGTCTGTCTCAATGTAGAAGAGAAAAAATAACTTCTTTAGTTACGGTCTTTATATAGAGATTATTTTCCTTTTGCACGTGATGATTCGTTGAGAACCTTTTTACGTAACCTAACGTTGTGTGGAGTAATTTCCAAATACTCATCTTCACTCATTATTTCCATACCACGCTCAATGGTAAGTTCCCACGCAGGAGTCAGTTGTATAGCGTCATCATTTCCTGAGGATCGTACGTTGGTGAGGTTTTTTCCTTTAGTAGGATTGGCAACCATTTCTTCTCCTTTTGAAGTGTTCCCAATTACCTGACCTTCATACACTTCAGTTGCTGGAGGAATATAGATTACACCGCGGTCTTGTAAGTTCCACAAAGCATAGCCAAGTGCTTTTCCTGTTGCCATTGAGGTCATTGATCCCACTTGGCGCTTTTTAATTTCGCCCACAAACGGCTTAAATCCAATAACGCGACTTGAGAGTATTCCATCTCCTTTCGTATCCACCACAAACTGGTTTTTATATCCTAAAAGACCTCGTGTTGGGCCTTCTAGCGTAATACGTACAGCATTGGTTCCTTCAGTGCGCATATCTTTCATTTGAAAACCACGTCTTCCTAATTTTTCAATAACCGTTCCCTGAAACTCAGCAGGCGTATCAATAATAACCTCTTCAAATGGCTCAGTTTTCTTTCCATCCTCTTCTCGTATAATCACGCGCGGTTGAGAAATCTGCATTTCATACCCTTCTCGGCGCATATTCTCCAAAAGTACTGCAATATGTAATTCTCCACGACCTGAAACGTCAAACATATCGGGGCTTGTGAAATTAATTTTAAGTCCCACGTTTACTTCAAGTTCTTTCTCCAAACGCTCGCGTAGCTGGCGACTCGTTACAAATTTTCCATCACGCCCGGCAAGAGGAGAATTATTTACTAAAAAGTTTAATGTAATGGTAGGCTCATCAACGGCAATTGCAGGAAGCGCCTCTGTTGCCTGGTTAACACTCACCGTCTCACCAATAAAAATATCAGGGAGCCCTGCCAGCATGACAATGTCACCAGCTACTACTTCCTCAACTTCTACTTTTTCAAGCCCTTTAAAGTTAAACATTTTTGTAACTTTTCCCTGTCTAATTTTTCCATCCATATCTTTTATAAAAACAGTAGATTGTGGAGAGAGCGTTCCGTCGTACACCCTACCAACTGCTAACCTACCAAGGAAATTGTCGTACCCGAGGTTAAACGGCTGGAAACGAAATGTCTTATCAACTGAACCAGACGCAGGAGGCACTTTTTCCAAAATCATATCCAAAAGAGGTGTGAGGTCTTTTGAGTCATCGCTCAAGTTTTTCTTTGCAACACCATCTCTCCCTATTGCATAGATGACTGGAAAACTAGACTGCTCATTAGTCGCACCTAATTCCAAAAAGAGCTCTAGCACCTGTTCTTCTGCACGGTCAGGATCAGCAGCCGGTTTGTCAATTTTATTTAAAATAACAATCGGTTTGAGCCCAAGCTCCAGTGATTTTTTTAATACAAAACGAGTCTGTGGCATCGGACCTTCTTGGGCATCAACAACGAGCAATACTGAGTCAATTGAACGTAAGACCCGCTCCACTTCACTACCAAAGTCGGCGTGCCCTGGTGTGTCAACGATATTGATCTTTGCGTCCTTATAGTTAAGTGAGCCGTTTTTTGCATAGATAGTAATACCGCGCTCTTTTTCAATAGAATCGGTGTCCATGGAAAAACCTTCTGCAACCATGCCGGTCTGGCGCATCAAAGCATCGGTAATAGTTGTTTTACCATGGTCAACGTGAGCAATAATTGCGATATTATACGTTTTCATATAAAAAGCGGCCTCGGGCCGTCAAGGCCATAATAATAGCGCGTCTGAACCTTTTTTCCTAACTTATTCCTACAAACTAGTTCTTTTATCTATTTATCTATTGTCCCACCGATAAAGTTTGCAATTTTAAATGCTGGCTTCGCCATCAAAGACGCAACCAACACAGGAATAAAGAGACGAGACGCACCTGCTAAAAGTTCATCCCAATCTTCTTCAGGAACAATCGGTGGTTGTATCGTTTCAATGTCTGTGAGATAATCACCAGCTTCCCATACGCCCCATAAAGCCAATAAAGTGGGAATAAGCAAAGTTATTGCGCCAATTCCAAGTGCAAATTTATCTCTAGCTTTTAGTTTTTCCGTATAATTTTCTGCCATATAAATTTAATAGTTAATTTAAAATAAATTATTAATCAAAGTATATCTACCAATGACAGTATCTTACCACGATAAACGACTATTTGTCAAGTATTAAAATCGTGACTACCAGACCCAAAATAAGGGTAATGGGTTAAGTCGCTTACCTCCTTCTAGTACTCTGCACACCGGAAACCTGGAGTAAACCATCCATATATTGCTAAACATCAGCAATATAGACAACCGCTTCTTTTTCAACCGTCCGAAACTCGCTCCACACATTCAGTATAGTCGCAAAAAGTGACAGACTGACAAAAACAAATAAGAATATCTCTAACCTTTACGCCTATGTTTTGCAAACTGAAAACCGCGAACTGCCAAGTATCCGGCAATCAATACTGCAACCCAGCTCACCCACACCGGAATAGCCACACCCGCAACAACCGCCTCCCATTGGTAGATACCGCGTACCGCGTGCAGTACCGCAATAATGCTAAAAATAACCGCAACGAGCTGATAGTATGTTTTTGTATTCATATGAAAAAAGTATACCCCACCTTACTGTCTACCTGGCATTCAGCTGTGTATACTCCACAACACCCTCATTGGAAAAGTCTGGCCGGCTGTCGGGGATGACGGCGTCGTAAAATAGAGCCGGAATACCGATGTCTGCCACATAGACCGTGCCGGACAGTGCTTTGCCCGCTTCGGTTTCAAAGAGCTTTTTTGGAACGGCAAGGGTGAGTGTTGCATCTGCATGCACACATACTCCGGTGCACTCACCTGTGGTAGCGTCCGCACCCGACGGAAGGTCGTAGGAAATGACGCGGGCCTTGCTTTTTTGTATTACCTCAATGAGTGTTACAAAAACTCCGCGCGGAGCACCGAGAAGATGGTACCCAATAAGCGAGTCAATAATAACGTCCGCACCGGTTATTTTTTTCTGCATCTTTTCTTTCTCCTGTTCTTTGTAAACAGAAATTGGGATATTCATTTTTGTAAGGAGCGCACAGTGGTGTGCGGGGTCCGGTTTTATGTTTTCATCCGCAAGCACCACTGAAATGTTTTTCCATCCGTGGTTAAAGAGGTGTCGCACAGCGGAAAGCCCGTCGCCTCCTTTATTCCCCTTTCCGCACACCACCACAACCGCATCTTTTTTTGAGATTTTTTCTTTTTCAAACACACTCACCATATGGAACCCCGCCAGCTCCATCATTTGCCGTATCTCAAGACCGCCCGCAACCGCAACGCGGTCAAGCTCTTCTATTTCTTTTGTCGTGTAGTGCATAGTTTTAGCGTTTACTAGCCCCATTATACCCATCAAATCCACCCTATGATGGACGCCCAACGTCAATCATTTATTGAGTGAGGGAAAAACTCTGCGTGGCAAAGTGGCTCACCCACCCGTCAAAGTCAACCAAAAGGAGCTTCGCTGTGTATTTTTTCCCTGACTGTAATTCTGGCGTGCGCGCCGGTGGACCAACAGAAAGAGACGCGCGTTGTGTATGCGGATAGGTCCACTGTGTCTCGCGAGTATAGAGCGCCGCGCAGGTCTCTCCCTCCTCATCTTCAACGGCTAGAAAATAAATAAGTGCGTCAAATTTTTGCGCGTCTTTCCATTTGAACGTTACCGTGCCGTTTGTATGCGGCAAAACACTGAGCACAGTGCGGTCATACACGGTGCGTTCTTTAATCGTAATTTCGGGCGAAGCGAGTAGGCGCCCGTGGTGGTTTTTTGCGGTTATTTTGTAGTGCTCTCCAACCTGCGCGTCAGGTACAGTAGCCCGTAGAACCACACTCCCTGAAAAATTCTGGGCAGGTATGGGTGTTCTAGGTTCCCATTGAGCGCTTCTTCGTGCCACGACCTGATACTCACTCCGCCCGGGCCACGGGGTATAAATCAGAGAAACACTGCCGTCTGTTTCCCTTAACCCGCAGGCAATGACTTCCTGATTGGCGTAGAGGCGGACAATAGGGCGAGCTAGAAAACCCACATACCGCGTCATCCAGCGCATGTTCCATACTAAAAAACGCAGAGCGACGCGCTTCATATTATGTGGGGTTGTTTTCTAATTTTTCCAGAAGTATTTTTTTTAATCCTTCCATATCGCTTACTCCCTCAATCTCTTCCGCATTCACCAAAATGTTTAACCCGTCTTCAGATTCGGTCAAAATAACCGGCAGAGCAGTGTCCGTATGGTGTGGATATTTTTTATGAAACTCATCTCGGTGGAGAAATGTCTTTTCATTCGGCAGTGAATCAAGAAAGTCCCGCCACGGCGACTTCATAGCCACCGCACCATACGTCACCATACAGAGGTTGCAGGCATACTTGCTCGGTGTCACGATACGCGTAATAAAATCTTCTGCCGCAGCTTTCAGCGTTGCATCGGAATTATAAACAAAAATTATCTGAGGATTTTCTTTGTCACTCATCCGATAAGCATATCAGACTTTATATTCGGGATATCAAAAAAATGTAATAATTCCTCAGGTGTATCAACTACTGCAACCGGGTTTCCTTGCTCTAAACGGGCGCGAGAGTGAAAGCCCCACGTTACAGCAACACTTTGTATACCGGCACTATGCGCTTCGTGTATATCCCCAAGTGTATCCGTAATAAACCAGTAGTTTTCTTTTGGTAGCGCATACAGGGTAATCAATTCTTCTAGTTTTTCAATCTTACTGGTGCTTTTTTCCATCCCCCATACATGTTTGAAAAGTGAATGTATATTATTTTGCCGTAGGTACCCACAGAGCGCATCATCAAGACTAGACGAAACAATAGAAAATGCAGAGTTTTTATGTAGTGTAGTAAGTGCTCGTTTCAAGGGTTTGCCGATAGACATTCTCTGTAGCCCTTCTGTATATTTTTTATAAAAAATATACTTATCTACTGTGCTGATTTCCTTGGTGTGTATGGCGTTGTGAACATTACCATCAAACCAGCTACGATATTCTTCGCGAGTAAGCGTAGGTAACGGGTCCTTAAAAAGGTTAAAGGTTAACTCAAACGTGTCTTCAATAACCCCGTCAAAATCAAAAATAAGAAGCTTCTTCATAGTACAGTTTTGTTCACGCTCTGAAATTATATATGCTTTATGAACGGCTCCTGCCGGTGGTGTGGCAGGCATGCAGGCGGTGCATATACCTGTTCACCACGAACACCGAAAGTGGGAGCAGGAGCGCCATTTGAAGCACGGGAGAGAGCCCGACATTCAGCCCCGGAATAATAGGCATGGTGTTCAGGTAAAACCAACGATCAAAAACAAAAGCTTTGTATTCCACAAACACGGCAATGAAGATACCTAAAATAAAGAGCCCTGCATAGTCGGTAATGCGAACGCTTTGAAACCACACCAAGCTCTTTTTAAACAAGGCAACAAGGAGCACCGCGCCGAACGTGTAGCGCACATCACCAAGGGTGGCCCATAGGGTAATAGGAACGCTCCCTGAAAGTCCCTCATATCCTCCGTATAAAGAGAGGTGTGAAGATTCCCACACAAAGTGAAACACAAAAGAAACCACGGCAAGCAGACCATAAATATAGAGTGTTTTCATGCACCTTCATAATACCTGAATTACTACAAAAAGCTCACAGTGATATTATTTTGAGTAAGTCTAACTTTTTATTACGAGACAACTTCTTGATTTGAGCTTCGCGTTTTTGTGCGGTGCCACGGCTAGGATGTTTCTCACTGTATACAATTTTCCGAGCGCCGTGTGAGCGAGTATAGTGCCCACCGTCGCCCTGTATATGTTCTTGTAAGCGTCGTGCTACGTCTGTAGTAATCCCCGTATAAAAAGAGTCGTCAGCGCATTCCAGTATATAGACGTAATAGTGCATTTCTTTAACTTTACACTATCGCATCAAAGTAGACTTAAAAAGTTTTTCTTGTGTTGCTTTCTTTAAAACATCATCAAGTGAATGCCGAAACCAATATGTATAGTGCTCTTTGTGATTGTGTATATCTTCTTGTAGTGCTTTGAGTTCAATCCATTTCCAATCATCCGCCTCTTCAGGGTGTAGCACTGGAGGTTGGTCGGATATTCCAACAAGGACGTGGTCATATTCGTGTTCAATAAGACCATTAGGAAATTCTGTCTTATACACAAATGAATGCACCTCAGTAAGGTCGCAATCAAAGCCCATTTCCTCTTGAAGTCTGCGGTGGGCGGCATCTAAAGTACGTTCATTGGGCCGTGGGTGACTACAGCATGTATTTGTCCATAACCCACCTGAGTGGTATTTATCTTGCGCCCTTTTCTGAAGTAGCATTCGCCCGTCAGGATGAAAAATAAATACTGAAATTGCGCGGTGCAGTTTCCCCTGCCTGTGAGCTGCAAGTTTTTCCATCGTTCCAATGTGTTCGTCGTTTTCGTTTACAAGAATGACCTCTTCCATGCGTGTATTGTATCAAAATAGATATATAACCGAATTAACGACTGAACTAACGACAGAGTTATCTAAAGAGAAAGATTATCTTGAATAATCTGTTCATTTGGAAAACCGAGTAAATCATTTTTCCTATACCATTCTTGCCGACGCGATTTTTACGCTTCTGACTTCTTGACGTATGTGGTTTTACCAGATCCCGGCAAGCCACAGATGAGGTACGTGGTTGATTTTTCGTGCATATATCTATAGTCCAGTGTCTTTTTTTATTAACGCTACAGTAGCTTCAAGCGTAAAATCGTCGGTGATGATTTTCTCGCCAGGAAAGCCGATTATGTCGTTTTCTTTGTACCATCGTGCCATTTGCTCCCCTGTAAACTCATCTCGTTTTGGTTTTGTTTGATGGCGTTTTATTGTTTCCTCAAGAGAAATATTGAAGTAGTAATAGAACGTATTATTGGGGTGTTGCTTGTTTAATTTCAGGAAAAAGTCTTTATAGACATCAAACACAAAATTTCCCTCAAGAATTACATGAAAACCTCTTTCTAAGCAAAACATCACTGTTTGATAGATAAGGTCTGCGTTGTGTGTCCGGGGACGCCCTCTGCATTCTCGCAAGACTTCTCGACGAAGATAGTCTTGTTCAATAATCGCGATGTTTTCTTCTGACTGTTCGCGCAGCTTTTTGGCAACAGTACTTTTCCCACTCCCAGAACTGCCACGCAGGATGATAAGTTTGGTATCCATTGCTTTATCATAACAAAGGTTAATGGATGCAAACATATCTAGTACCACACTCAGCGGGTATGCAATTTCAGAATAGTCTTCGGAGGGTTTTGACGCGATTTTTACGCTTCTGACTTCTTGTGCCTAGGACGGCACTGCGAAGCGAATTCGAGCTTTTTTAAAATCGAGCGTTTCACTTGTAAAAAACTCGAATTCGGCTGGCCGTCTCGAGCTAGAACCGCGGTCGGTTAAGCCCCACAAGGTTATTTTTAACTATTTTATTTTACCAATTCGACGGGTCTCGAGCACCTTAATCTCATATATTCAAAAAGATAAAACACTCAGCATGCTCTCAATTGATTCTCGTAAGTCGCTTTCATTAAAATCAGGTCTAGCTGTTTCATCTGCATGATGAATTTTATTTCTTATGGATACAGGAAGAGACTCAATAACAACATCTCCGACTTTACATGTTGAGTGAGAAATAGTCGCAGTAAACTGACTTGCTTTTCTTACGTTCGAATCTCCATCTAATTTCCTTTTTAGTTGACTGTAGCCCCCTTCTTTTACCTCCAAAGCAGCGAAAAGCTCGATATGTAATAGTTCATCGACGATATCATAAACTTTATAGTTTATTAAATTTAAACTGGGACCGCCTCCAATCATGTTTTTATAAAACCCAATCTTTTCACCTATCTGCTCCTTATTTCTGTCAATCTTGTAACACACGCTTTTCCCGTCCCTCAATCCTTGCAGGATGTACGGAGAATGAGTTGCTATCACAAATTGAATATCTAAACCCGTAAACACATCCGTTAGAAACTGAATATATTTCTTCTGCCACTTAGGATGCAAACTTGTCTCTGGTTCATCAATTAGTATTAAAGAACCGTCTAAATTTTCTAACTCTTTTAAAAGGTGACCGACTCTATAAATTATTTGTTTCTCTCCTGTGCTAAATGTACCCAAACCAACTTCGTTACTGTTTTCGTCTGTGAAGACAATCTTCAGTTCACCATCTTGAGGCTTAACAGTTTTGAATGTTTTTGTCCCATTAAACATTTTTTCAAATGCATTTGTAAATCTTTCAATTTTACGAGTATGTTGCTCTGGAATTTTTCCATGCTCTGCAATGTAGTCATCGATAAAAGTCGCATCCTGGGTCTTAAGATTAACTAACAGTTGAGGAATTACCTCAGATAAATCCTCAGACTCTTCTCTTGGGTTCCTTTTCTCATCTATGGTTATTGCGGTTGCAGAAGTAACTTTAGGATTTTTAAAACCAACAGCAACCCTATCGTAAATAACTTTTAAATCTTTTGGGTGATTATCACTGCTAATTCGACTGTCCTCTACATTGATTTTCATTTCGGTGTACTCTTCGCCATCCAGGAGAGAAAGTACGGCTTTTATTTCATTACTGTCCACGTGTATTAAGTAACCCTCTTCTGTCTTTCCCAAGCTGTTATAAATCAAATCAAGAATGGACGTCTTTCCATATCCATTCTCACCAGCCAAAAAGAAGAAAGAGGGTATATTCTTTTTATCCTCAGACTTTTCAAAAAGTGTTAAAACTGAATCCCCTTTGAACGCAGGATGTGAAGTAAATTTGATTTGTTGAAGTTTTTTCATTTTTTATCATCAGTATTCCAAAATCTCTCAACCTCTTCCTGTTTCTTTTTCCTTTCTGAATCCAACTCATTCCTAAATGACTGCCCCAATTCATTTGCAAATCTATTTTCAATTTCTTCAACTCTTAGGTATGCTTCACGACCTTCATTTTGGTGTTCTTTACTGCTTTCGTCATCTTCACTTTCTAATGATAGATAATGTGAAGAATTTTGTCTGCTGAGATTGTACGCGTAATCTTTCCAATCTTCAGCTAAACGAACCAATTTAGATTGATCATGTTTATGTTTTTCTTTCAATCGAATGTACCAGTCTTTCATTCTTACTACTTCTGGTTCATCTTCTTCCAACCCATAGGCAACCTTAGCTGTTGTTCTGTATGAATTAAGCATTAAGTCTGCAAATTCCTCGTATTTTTCTATCTTTTTTGCAGGTGTCGAATCAAGCACTAGTTTTGCTATGTACCAAATTGCCACGATTATTAAAATTGTATAAATAAAACTCATATCTTTTATTCTATCGCAACCACCATATTTATATAGTAAGTTGCCTGCAACGCTCTTCGAGCGCACGAGATCGCTATATTCCTCGAGCTAGCTCGATTTGGCTGGGGGACAGGGACTCGAACCCCGATTGATGGCACCAGAAACCATAGTCCTACCGACAAGCGAGTGAGGGTCACAGGAAAGTTTACTTTCATATGACCGAACGAGCGCAGTCGGAAAGCTTTGCTTACCACTGGACGATCCCCCAAGGCGTTAGCAATACCTAACACTGGGCACACAATAGCCAAAAATGGGTATACTTTCAAGAGCGACGGTGCAGTGCGCTATACTGAATACATAAAAAATCTAATCCGTAATAAGAATATATGAAAGATGTAATTGTAATTGTAATCGTCCTTTTATTAGTGGCCGCTGGATATTATTTCTTTTTCCAAAACCCACGACCAAACACGAGCGCTACAGAGCAACAATCAACCATACCTGAAGTGAGTTCACAAACCGCTGGAAATATTGACAGTGCCGAAGGTGAAGTTATAGACGATGGAGACGGACCGGTGAAAACCTTTACCATTGAAGGTCAGAACTTTTCTTTCTCTCCTTCTGTTATGAGCGTTGATCAGGGTGATACTGTACGCGTGGTATTTAAAAACGTTGGTGGTTTCCACGACTTCACACTGGACGAGTTTGGCGCAAAAACAAAACGCATCAACACTGGGGAAGAAGCCGTGGTTGAGTTTGTTGCCGACAAAACTGGTTCTTTTGAGTATTACTGTTCAGTGGGCACCCACCGACAATTCGGCATGAAAGGCACTATTACAGTAAATGAATTACCTGAAGAAAATTAAACCTTGTCACCATAACACTACGATGTTCTTTTTCTTTTTCTTTTAAGGGACGCTTCTACGAAACCCGTAAACAGTGGGTGTGGATCAAGAGGGCGTGCTAAAAATTCAGGATGAAATTGTGTTGCTATAAAAAATGGATGATCGTTTTTAGGCAACTCTGCAATTTCCATCAACACCCCGTCAGGTGATCTCCCTGAAAACACGAGACCCGCTGATTCAAGCTGTTCTACATACTCTGGATTTACTTCATAGCGGTGTCGGTGACGTTCCTGTATCGCATGTCTTTTATAAAGCGAGTGAGTATGACTTCCCTTTTTTAGTTTTGCAGGATAACTTCCCAGACGCATAGTGCCACCATATTGAGCCCTAGCAATTTTATCTTTCTGGTCATGCATAACATCAATAACCAAATGCTTCCCTTTCGGGTTTATTTCTCGTGTGGTTGCATCTTTTATTTTCAATACATTGCGTGCATACTCAATCACCATCAACTGCATACCATAGCAAAGCCCCAAGTAAGGGATGTTATGTGTACGTAGATATTTAATAACATTGATCTTTCCTTCAATACCTGTTGAGCCAAAACCACCGGGTACAATAATTCCATCGTATGTTGCGAGTTTTTTAAGAGTTCCGGGTTTCTCAAAATCGCGAGCACTCAAATAGACGATCTCAGGTTGAGCGCCGTGGTGGTACGCAGAAAACTTAATCGCTTCAATAACAGAAATGTATACATCCGAGAGAACAAACTCGCCTGAGTTGAAATATTTTCCAACTACACCGATAGTCACTTTCTTTTTTGAGGTTTTCCCTCTTTTTGCAAACGCTTCAAATTGAGAAAGATCTGTTTTTTGTCCATTTTTAAGATGGAGAACATGTGAGAGAATTGACCCAAGATTATCTCTTTCAAAGTTAGTGGGAACGTCATAGATACTATGTACATTTGGAGCAGAAATAACGTGTTCTTTTTTTACATTACAAAATGTTGCAATCTTTTCTTTTCTTTTATCATCAAGTGGAACCGAGGATCGCGCTAAAATTATATCGGCAAACACACCGGCACTGTTGAGTGTACGTGCCGCATGCTGTGTGGGTTTTGTTTTCATCTCACCGACTGAACTTGGCACTGGAAGATAGGACACCAGTACCACGGCAACATCGTCTGGATATTTTGTTTTCATCATGCGCGCTGCTTCTAAAAAGAGAATGTTTTGATACTCACCTACCGTACCTCCAATTTCAATAATAGTAATATCAGCGTCAGCATCTTCTGACGCCTGTTCAATGTTACGAATTGCTTCAAGTGGGATGTCGGGAACCACTTCAACATTTTTTCCTTTGTACTCTAAGTTGCGCTCCTTCTGAATTACGGAAAGATACACACTGCCGGTGGTCATATAGTTTTTTCCTGAAAGTGTCGTGTTTAAAAAACGTTCATAGTTACCCATGTCCTGGTCGGTCTCAAGTCCACTGTCAAGAACAAACACCTCCCCATGCTCGGTTGGGTTCATCGTGCCCGCGTCTACGTTAATGTACGGGTCAATTTTAATGGCAGTGACTTTAAAACCGCGTGCTTTTAAAATAAGACCAATGGATGAGGAGGCAACACCTTTTCCAACACCGCTCATAACACCACCAACGACAAAAATATATTTGTGGTTGCGTACTTTTTTTTCTGTGGTCTTCTTTTTATTTTTTTGAGGGGTCTTTTTCTCGGGTTTGTTTTTAGTACCACGAGAATTATTCATACTGGTCTCTATTATACCTTAAACCTCATCATACCCAAGGGTATTGTGTTTTCTAAACCGATAGATATTTCCTTACCGCAAGAAAGCTAGAAACAGCACCTAATAAAGCGCCCACCACTAACAGGGTGAGAAGAAATATGAAAAATTGACTGATATAAAACTCAAAGATATCCACATTAAATGCTGCCGATGTTGCCCCCTTCAGGAAATACGTTATTGGGAAAAAGAGAGTGAGTGCTATAACACCTGAGAAAAGGCCATAGAGTGTGCCCGCAACGATAAATGGCCCGCGAATATACCCATTTGATGCACCCACTAGGCGCATTACCTTAATCTCCTCACGAGACGTATAAATAGCTAATCTGAGTGTATTAAAGGTAATAAGTATTGAAGCGAGCGCAAAAAGAATAATAATTGCGTAGCCAAAACGCTTAACGTATGACGTTAGCGTTTGTAGTTGATCAATGACGGTTTTGTTTTGTGTGTAATTTACCGAGTCAATAAACGAACCACCCGAGTTATCAAATTGTTTATCCTGTAGGTACTGTGCAATACCTTCGTACTGCGAAGGTTCTTTTGCTTTTATTGAAAGTGTGGCGCCAAATGGATTTTCCGCAAGCTCATCAAGTGCTTGGAGTGTAAGTTGGTCATCTTGGTGACGGATGCGAAACTGAGAAAGCACTGTCTCTCGTGAATCAAGTTCAACGTAGGAAACTTCCGGAAAACTTTTAATCTCGTTTACAAAACTTTCAATTTCACTTTCGTCAGCACTGGGAACAAAATATACATTGACGTCCACTTTGTCCTGCACATACAAAACAAAGTCACCAACAATGCCATTTAAGAACATGAGCGATCCTATAATAGTCAGTGTCATAGTCATTACAAACACCGCAGCAAGCGACACAAAGCTGTTTCTAAAGAAACTCATGAACCCGGAACGGAATATTCGTTTAATATTTACCCAAAACATAGTGTCATTATAATACGTATCTTCCCTCTTTATCGTCACGCACCACACGTCCATTATCCATGGTGATAACACGCTTTCCAAGTGAATCAACCACACCTTTGTTGTGGCTCGTGAGCACTACCATGGTACCTAACTCATTAATGCGTTTTAAGATCTCAACAACTTGGTGTGTATTGATAGGGTCAAGGTTACCTGTTGGCTCGTCGGCTAACAGCACATCAGGCTGGTTCACGATGGCGCGGCCGATGGCGACCCGCTGACGCTCACCACCTGAAAGTTCTCGTGGAAAATTCCACGCTTTTTCAGTGAGATCAACTAACTCAAGAACGTGCGGCACGTCGGCTGCGATTTCCTCGTCGGTTCGCCCTGAAGCTTCCATTGCAAAGGCGATGTTTTCATACGCAGTCATGTTAGGAATAAGTCTAAAGTCTTGAAAAACCGTTCCTATTTTCCTACGGAGCGTGTGCAACTGCGAGCGGGGTATTTTCTGAATTTCAGCGGACTCAAAATAGATTGCACCTGATGTTGGTTTCTCTTCAGCAAGAATCATTTTAAGGAGCGTGGTCTTACCAGCACCAGCATGTCCCACAACTGAAATAAACTCCTGTGGATCAATAGAAAGCGTCACTTTATCAAGCGCAATTGAATTGTCCGAATATATTTTTGAAACATCGTCAAAGTAGATCATGACTGTGTTGAATACTAGGTGTTAGGTGCTGGGTGTTAGGTATGGGATGAAATATAAAATTTCATTTCTCTCTCGCGCAAACCTTTTTATTCTACCGCACTTTCTTTCATTGCGTCTATAAAGCTATCCAGAACCCCTTCAAAGACAGCATCAACATCGCTTTCTTCAACGCCGGTACGGTGATCTTTCACCATTTTATAGGGATGCTGGACATAGGAGCGTATTTGGCTCCCCCATTCAATTGGTGTGTGTGCGGCGATTGAAAGTCCTTGGCGTTCTTTTTCCTTCCGTTCCTCTTCTTTTTTAAAGAGCTTTGACTTTAAAAGCGCCAATGCTCGTTCGCGGTTTGCCTGCTGACTTCGCTCGTTTGACACATGCACTGAAAGTCCTGACGGCGTATGAGTAATACGCACCGCTGTTTCTCTTTTGTTTACATTCTGTCCGCCAGCGCCTCCTGATTTTGTAAATTGAATTTCCAAATCATCTTCGTCCATTTCAATTTTATTTTGTGCACCAAGGTCAGGGAGGACTTCAACCAGCGCAAAAGAAGTCTGCCTCTTATCGTTTGCATTAAAAGGCGAGAGTCGCACCAGGCGATGCACCCCTGCTTCATGCTTTAAATTACCATATACACCCTTACCTTTAATTTCAAAAGTAACGTTTCGGTACCCACCGTGATTATTTTCGTGGTCATGTAGAAAAGTGACGGTATAGCCCTTTTTGTCAGCATATCCTTGATACATTCTAAAAAGCATTCCTACGAAGTCCTCAGCATCATCACCTCCTGCGCCAGCTAAAATTGCAAGAGTAGCGGAACCTGCATCATGAGGCGAAACTCCTTCGGCTACAGAAGCAAGGTCTTTCATTTCTTTTATCAAAGACTGTGCCTTGTCTTTATCTACCCAAAAATCAGGTTGCCCCATAGCCGCTTCAATTTCAGCAATACGCATTTTTGCTTCTTTTTTGTCCATACACAGTACGCTACCATATTTTGGCAAAACAGACTTTTTTGGGTAAGATACTGAGGTGTTGGGGTACGTAAAACTTTCCTTGGCACTACTCAGACAAAGTCAGTAGTGTGCCGTTGTAAGCAAAGCTTGCACCGGCGGCGTTCTAACAAAATATACTCACGGGCGGTTTTGTTCTTTCAGAAAAATGTAAACGAGCTTTCATTTTTCTTCTATCACAAAACCACGCGCTTCGCGCAATTTCCGTGAGCAACTTGCCGTTGTAGCTCAGCTGGTAGAGCGCATCCATGGTAAGGATGAGGTCCCCGGTTCAAACCCGGGCAACGGCTCCAGACTAGTACTCTTGGCATTAGTGCCTAAAGTACTAGTGTGCCACCTTAGCTCAGTTGGTAGAGCATTTCACTCGTAACGAAAAGGTCCGCGGTTCAATCCCGCGAGGTGGCTCATAAAACTAGAAAATAGTGACTTCGTAAGTCACTATTTTGCTCATATCTTTTTAGTGAAAAATTGTAATATCAATAATACAGCGAAAAAAAACGGTACAGTAACTAAAAATTGCTGGGCGTTATATTGCCTTTGCAAGACAGGCGAGTCCAATATAACTTGAGCATGCTCCAGGTAATTATTTTTAATAATAAAATAACCGGAGTAAATACTCAAAGGTAAGTAATTAATACCTATCCCAATAAGCCAGAAGCCCATTGCGGTGGTTAGTAAGTGTGAATTCCCAAGAAGAAAATAACTTAATGCAAAAGAACCAAAACTCCCTACTAAAAACTCAGTGAAAATTAACCACTTATTATTGACACTCATGTCGAAAGCAACGAGTTTACTTATGTTAAGTGAAGACATTAACATCAACTATACCAATTCTACCGTCCCCCAGTATGTCCTATCGGGGGGGTGCTTTTTATTCTTATTTTCCACAATCATCTGTTACCCCCCCCTATAGACACTGGATGTCCATGGGGGATTCAGCCACGTAAAAGTAAATATGGACACGCCGTGTCCATATTTACTTTTACGTGGCTCTCCGGCGAAGCCGGACCCAGCTCCGCCGGGCGGTCCGCATATGTAAGCAAAGCTTCCTCTCATCGATCACTCGGAAGAGTAACCGCATTCACTCTTCCCTCGCTTCTCTCGATAGTAAAGAAAAACAGTACGCAGGTACTGTTTGTTCTTTCATATGCGCGGCCGACCGGACTCGAACCGGCAACCTCCCGCGTGACAGGCGGGTGCTACTAACCAATTGAGCTACGGCCGCATTTCGGATACAGAGTATGTATTGCCTTCGAAAATAGCTCGTATTTCCTTGGTAAATACAGTTCTGTATTAGGGCTAGTATGATACATCAGCTTGTAAAGTGCAAGACTATCGCGATGACTAAAAACAAGTTCAAAGCCTCGCTTCTTGTACTTTTCTAAAACAAATCCCCTATTCAGACCATTTTCTCTAAGAGTACTAAAGAGTGTTAGAAGAAATTTTTGAGATCCTGACGTGAATCTGCTTGTAAATACCCAACGTTTTTTGTTTCGATCTTTAGCAAAATATTTTTTAAAATGAACGCTGCCGTCGCCATCAAAATATCCCCTGACGAAATGATGTAAATATCCTTGAGGGACTTTTGGGAAACAGATTGTTTTGCTTTTGTTTTGAGTGAAACCAAGTTTTATCAAATCAGAGAACCATTCTCTACTTCCAAACTGCACGCGATACTGTTGCTTCCATTTTTCGTTCCTTTGAGGACGTTCCGAAATTTTCTGAGTTCCTCCGACAATCTTCCGTAATTTTTGAAGCAAAATTTTGTCTGTAGATGTAAATTCAATATAGTGTCCTCCTCTTTTATTCTCAATCATTGAACCGTCTGCGGCAAAATACCCCAATACATACGCCATGTCTGATGTCCACGTTTTGAAAAAGTCTTGGTTTAGCTTCTTTTTTATTGGCACTTTATAAGTATACCGTGACAGGATATCTATCTAACCACTTATACCAACCCAAACAACTTGGCGCTGAACAAAAGATAGGCAAGCAGGTAGAAGGCGCCTTCCCAGGTATGAATTTTCTTTGATATGCCGGAAATTATGAAAAAGAATGTAGTTGCAAGAAGCATAGGAAGCGCTATTGTCACCGTTGCGGTGTCTAGTGTTTGAGTGCCAAACAAACCAGAAATTCCAACAACCAAAAGAAGGTTGAAAATGTTTGAGCCAAATATGTTACCGATGGCAACTTCTGCATTATGATTCAGTGCGGCTTTTACCGAAACAATCAACTCCGGAAGTGACGTACCGACTGCAACTGCAAGAATAGTCATCACACCCACTGAAATACCAACCATTGCCGAAAGCCCAAGTACTGAATCAATCAAATAATTAGCACCTCCAATGAGTGCAATAAACCCAACGATAAGTATTGCCCAATCCAAGAGAGCCACTTTAGGCCGTTTTTCTAGTGGTTCAAGCGCTTTAGTACTTCCTTCTCTATGAAAGAGCGAGTAGAGAACATAGACAACAACACCTGCCAAAAGAAAGAACGACTCAGGGGTGGTAATAACACCGTCATATGCGGTGCCAAAAAAATAGAGCGTTGCCAGTGTCAACAGTGGAAGCTCTAAGTCAATGAGGTTCCGTGTTACAGCCAGCGTTCCTTTTGCAACAATCGCGGCAATACCGATAACTAGCAAGATGTTGGCGATGTTTGAACCAATAGCGTTTGCCGCAGGAATTTCGGTGACTCCCTGCAACATACCAACAATTGACGACGCCAACTCCGGCGCACTGGTGCCGAGTCCGACAATTAAAACACCGACTACAAACGGTGACATGCCGAGCGAAAGCCCTATTTTCTCTGCACTATCAAGCACCCAGTCAGCACCCTTAACGAGAGCTACGAGTGAGAACACGAAAATACCTACCAGAATCAAAAGTTCCATATGAAGACCAGTTTAACATGCTAACCGGAACGTTTTGAAAAATAGATAATGACATCTCTGAAGGAAAAGAGGAACCATATGGCGTTGAGGATGAGGAACGGGACACTATCCAAAAGATACGCGTAAACAATAAGCACTCCGCTTCCGAGGGCATTTCCCGAGTCATACCAAATGTTATCAATGGAAACCACCTTAAATTGGTTGAGCAGGAAAAAAATCAAAATAATCGCTGCGCCTAAAGTGCCGATTATTGTTATGATGTCCATATAACCGTTAGTATACCCCCACACTCACTTTTTAATAAAAATGGGTGTGGGTGGTCTAGCATTTATTTGGTAGGTCCCTTGGTACTGCCATGCCCACGACACCCTTCGCATTTTTTAAATAGGTCTTCTACGAACCAACCGCCACGATTTCCGCAATGTTGACACCCTCCACCTTCACACTTCCTACATATATGCCACGATTTTCCATACCCAGACCCCTTACATTTTGTACAAATAGTAGGATCAAAATCTTTTTTGTATTGAGTTTCAAACATATGGTGCCGACGGCAGGAATTGGTCACCCGTCGCTAACCATTTTACTTCATAAACTCGTAAAATGCTAATCGCGCTCCACCCCGACTCGGCAACGTGTGCTCCGCCACGGCTTCGCACCCTCTGTCTTTCAATTCCTTCCGTCTTGTTCAAATTGTAAAAAATACTATGCATGCGCATAGTATTTAACAATTTGTGCCGACGGCAGGAATTGGTCAGGAGTCCATGAAAATTAGAGTCACTGCCGTTCCTTAATTTTCTATGGCTCACGACCCTGGCTCGGCGACAAGCACTCGTCGTACCTCCTCGTCTTGTATACCGCCTCCGCCTTTCAATTCCTGTCAATCAGGCACATTGTAAAAAACACCATACTCAAACGTATGATGTTTTACAATGTGTGCCGACGGCAGGAATTGAACCTGCGACCTTAGCTTTATGAGTGCTACGCTCTAACCAACTGAGCTACGCCGGCAAACGAGGAAGATAATGGAAGTGCGGAGCAATTACATTATTTCCGAGTGCAGCCGACGCAAGCTCCGCTTACGCCGGCAAACTGCTTACGAGGATAGCGCGAAGCGCGTGTTTTTGCGAGTGAAGAAAAACAGAAGCTTGTTTATGTTTTTCTGAGAGAGCAAAAAAACTCGAAAGCGTATTCTGTCAGAGTGGGCCCGACGCAAGCTCCGCTTACGCCGGCAAACTCTTTCAGTTCTCAAAAAATACCATTTTTTGATGGAAAAAGAAATAAAAAATGTTGCGGGGCCCAGAATCGAACTGGGGTCTGGAGGTTCTTTTACACTCAATGTTTCCAAAGAGAATGGACTATACCATGGTCCACGTGGGACCCTCCCATTATAGTCTCTGAACCTTCCGAGCTATATCAAACGATATGGCTTGGCTTGGCTGCTGATTACCGAATCAACTTGCTTTTTAAACCATCGCACTCACCCTCTCAGGTCATGCTGTGGTGCAAGAAGCTCTAACGGCTTTCCAGCAATTTAGAGAGTTTTCCACCGTCTGTTGCCAAACGGGGTCACGTTCTTCACATGAGCCTCCCGAGGTACCTCTCCTCTACCCCGCGCTATCAGCATATGACATTAAGCTCTACTCGTCAACAAAGTAGCGAGATTAACGTGACGCGCTCGTATTCTTGAGTCAATAACCACTATTAAATATACTGATGTTCTTCAAACACCTGCTCGTAAAGCTTCATAGTGCGAAATGCTTCACGCTGGGTCAAAATAAAATCTGATTTACCATCTGAAATAATATTACGCACACGATGTGCCTCCCACGCCTGAGGCACCGTTAAAAATGCTTCTTCAGGGAGCGCCTTCATTCTGTCACTGGTCGTCGTACCTGAAACACCTAACAGTTCTAACAAATCACCCAACATTCTGTCTGCTGCCAATACACTTTCCTTCCACTGCTTAGGGTCTGACGAAAGAGCGCTTTCAAGCAACTCGTCCCACCGGTGACGCATGACAAGTTCTTCCTCTGTTTTTGCCGGCAACGTGCCGTAGGTCTTAAGCTCGCGAAGTCGTATAAACAAAAGAAGCCCGAGTGAGGTAAGAATAGTGAGGAATAGAAAGCTGGAAACACTCCAGGCAACTGCGCTATATACTCCCCATAAAAAGGACACAACTCCAGAAATCGTATCCCCTACAACGCTCCATACACTGATAAAAAAATCTAGGAACTGTTCAAAAATACCTCCATTAGTAGGTAGAGTACCTGGTACTTCCGTTGGTACTTCAGGAAGAACGGGGTTACCCGCCTTATCAACAAACCTACACGACCCGCCAAAAGCAGAGAAGAAGAGGCAGTACCAGTATTGGAGATTTAAAAAATGGAGGAAATCCATTGTCTATATAGTAACAAAGAAATTAGTTCTTATTTTCATTCATAAGGTCGCGCGCAATGGCAAACAGTGCTTTTTCTGAGTTTTTTGGAGACATAAACTGAATACCAACGGGAAGTAATACTCCGTCTTTTTCTACGGTGCCATACGGCACTGAGAGCGCTGGATCACCAGTGAGGTTTGCAGATACCGTAAAAATATCTTCTAAGTAAAGCGAGAGTGGGTCTAATTTCTCTCCTAGTTTGAACGCGGGACCAGGCGCAGTGGGAGTTGCGACAAAAGAGACGTTTTCAAACACTGCATCAAATTCCTTAACAAGTGCAGCACGAAGTGCGATAGCTCGTTTATAATAGGCATCGGCATATCCTGAGGAGAGTACATGTGTACCCAAAACAACCCTTCGTCTTGTTTCTGCACCGAAACCTTTGGTTCGCGAAAGCGTGTAGTCCTGAAGAAGAGACTCTCCTTCAACGTGAAGTCCGTAACGCATACCATCATACCTGGCAAGATTCGTTGAAACTTCAGCCGGCATAATAATATAGTAGGCAGCAAGCGCATGTGGTGCAGTAGGAAGGTCAATATCAACAATGTCATACCCCTGTGACGCCATCGTATTGAGCGCTCGCTCAAACTCAGCAACCGCATCAGGTTGTGCATCTTTTACAAAACTTCTTGGTACACCAATGCGTTTGTGTGTGTTCGGTGCTGGCCTCGCGGGTAATGTCGTACTATCGTTTTTATCAAGCCCACGTACAGTATCAAAAACAGTCTCAATATCATCTACCTTTCTAGCTAAAACACCGAGCTGGTCTAAAGAGGAACCCATTGCAACGAGTCCATAGCGCGAAATACCTCCATAGGTTGGTTTGAAACCATACACACCACATATGCTTGCCGGCTGACGTACTGAGCCCCCTGTGTCCGTACCAAGGGCAATAGGAGCAAGGTGTGCAGCAACTGAAGCGGCTGAACCACCGGAAGAACCACCGGGTGAGCGCGTCGGATCAATTGGATGTTTAGTGGGTCCGAACGCTGAATTTTCAGTACTTGAGCCCATTGCAAACTCGTCCATATTGGTGCGCCCTAAGAAAACTGCATTCGCGCCCTTGAGACGCTCAACAACAGTAGCGTCATACGTTGCCGTATGATTCTCTAAAATTTTTGATGCAGCACTCGCGGTTTTTCCTTTAATTAAAATGTTATCCTTGGTGGCGATAGGAACGCCGGTGAGTGGATGGGTGCTTTCAGGAGATGTTTGAAACAGTTCATCTGCTTTTTTTGCAGAAGCAACAGCGTCCGAAAATGCTTCTAAATAAATATTGAGCGCGCTGTTTTCTTTGTCTATTTTTTTTAAATAAGCTTCAGTCACTTCAACTGCAGAAAATTTCTTTTCCCTATATCCACGTGCAAGCTCTCCTGCTGAATATGTAGTCAACTCATCCATACTTATCCAAGAATTTTTTTAACCGTTACAAAACGACCGTCGCGAGATGGCGCTTGCGCAAGTAACTCATCGGTAAAAGCGTCTGCCTCATAAGGATCTTCGTCTTCCCGAAAGACATTCACAACGTCCAGGTGCGGTGACTGATTGTCAGAATCGCTCAACTCAATTTTCTGTACCACATCAACGTAGGCGAGAATATTCTCAATATCCTCCTGCATTTTCTCAAGCTCAGTTTCAGTAAGCTCAATCCGAGAAAGTTCCGCGAGTTTTTTTACGTGATCTTTAGAAACGGCCATATAGAAGGCATCATAGCAAGATTAGACGATTGGTTCTAGGTAGTAGCTTTTTTTTCGAGAAGAGACACAAACTCTTTCTCAGTAAGAATAGGTACCTTTAAGTCTTGTGCAACCGTATGTTTTGAGCCAGGTTTGGCACCCGCAACAAGATAACTGGTGTTTTTTGACACAGAACTAGTAACGCGCCCCCCTCTTTCCTCTATATACGCAGTTGCCTCGTCTCTTGAAAGAGAGCTCAATGATCCTGACAACACAAATGTTTTGTTTGAAAAAGAACCACCCATTCTCTTGTTTTTGAGAATTGAAACATGTTGAAGTAACGTATCCAAAGACATTTTATTTTCCTTATCGGCAAACCAGGCTACAAGTGACTGTGCAACTTTTTCACCAACGCCCTCAATCGCCTCTAGTTGTGCGGACGTTGCTTTTTGTATCTTTTTTAAATTACCAAAATGCTCAGCAATATCTTTAGCAGTTTGAGCACCAACGTGTTCAATTGAAAGCGCAATTAATAAACGGCTCAGTGACACTGAGCGATGTTCCTTGATTGCCTCAATGGTATTTTTTGCAGAAAGTTCAGCAAACCCCTCCAAACCCAGAAGGTCACCTTCAGTCAGGGTAAAAATATCAGCGTACTGCGTTACTAAACCCTCGTCTAAAAGTAGATCAACTGTGCGAGCCCCAAGCCCTTCAATGTCAAAAGCACCTTTGCCTACAAAGTGATGGAAGCGCCTTTGTTGTTGCTGTTTTGATTTTTTATTTACACAACGCCACGCCGCCATACCCGGCACACGTTCAATGGCTCCACCTTCGCCACATTCAGTAACTGTGTTTGGAAACACATATGATTGTGCCTTTTTAGGTCGCAGTTTCAATACCACCTGCACAATCTCAGGAATAACATCACCGGCACGCTGAATAATGACAGTGTCGCCAACACGCACATCAAGGCGTTTAATCTGATCCTCATTGTGGAGTGTTGCTCGACTCACCACAACACCGGCAACAGTAACTGGTTTAAGATGCGCAACTGGAGTAAGTATTCCTGTCCTCCCTATTTGCAAAACAATATCTTCAACGGTAGTTGTTACTTGTTCGGCCGGAAACTTCAGAGCCACGGCAAATCGCGGTGCCTTTCCTGTATACCCCAGCGCCTCTTGGTACTCTCGCTCATTTACTTTTATTACGATGCCGTCAATGAGGTAATCTTGCGTTTCTTTTTTTTCCTGCCAGGTCTGCCAAAACGATATAACCTCATCAATACTTGAGACATGTATGGCATACTGGTTTACTTTAAACCCAAACCCTTGTAGTAATTTTAATTCCTCAAACTGTGTCTGGGGAAGCACGTCTGAT
This sequence comes from Patescibacteria group bacterium, assembly GCA_029260935.1. Taxonomy (GTDB): domain Bacteria; phylum Patescibacteriota; class Minisyncoccia; order Phycocordibacterales; family Phycocordibacteraceae; genus Phycocordibacter. Next base: position 62,641 of record JAJDCJ010000012.1, read on the forward strand.
GTTTGTACCAAGTCATAAATAAAGGTATCCAAGGCTCTTTCTGACGCAACTTTCGGATCAAGTTGACGAATAGAGCCGGCGGCGGCATTCCGCGGATTGGCAAACTCAACTTCTCCCTGTTTCTTTCTTTTTTTATTTAAAGCACTCAGACCCTTTTTGCCAATCCAAATTTCACCTTCCACAGTCACATCAACCGGTTTCGTTAATTTCAACGGCACCGAGTCAATAGTGCGTACGTTTGCAGTGACATCCTCTCCCACCAGACCGTTTCCGCGTGTTGCTGCGCTATACAACACTCCATCTTTAAAAGTCAGGACGATTTTTAGACCGTCAATTTTTAGCTCAGCGGTGTATGTTGCGCGAGCCGACTGCCCGAACAACTCACGCACTTTTTTCTGTACCCGTTCGTCAAATGCACGAAGTTCAACTTCATTAAATACATCGTTAAACGACCATTGGGTGATGTCGTGGGTGATTTTATTAAACTGAGGGAGTGGTTCTCCGGCAATACGCTGTGTTGGCGATTCGGGTACCACTAACTCCGGGTAACGCTCTTCAAGAGAAGTCAGTTCATGCTTTAAAGTATCAAGTGCCTCAGCTGAAATTTCCTCCTTGTCCTCCACGTGGTAGAGGTAGCGATAGTGATCTATTGTCTCTCTGAGCTTCTCTATGCGCTCAATAACGTCTCTTGGAGGTCTGGTGTTAAGCTGTGCCATTTTCTTATTGTATCAAAGTCAAACATCACCGAGCCCCGAGGGAACTCTTAAAACTGTACACGAATGGCACGCTCAATACGGCGGGGGTTTGTGGTAACACATGTATTATGACCTGAGGAAACTACAGTGGTGCGTGTTGGATTTTCAGTTCTCTTCACTTCAACATTTGAACACGCCTCTGATATAGCGTTCCCGAGTGAAAAAGAGAACGTAGTGGTATACGTTTGTGAAACCGGTTCAAATACACGAGTCAAAGGAACAGTACTGCTTGGTAAGTCTCCGGTGCCACACGCTATTTCGGTTAACGGTGATGAGGTAGAGAAAGCATCTTGTTTACTATCCCAATAAAGGGCGCACTCTATTCCTGAGTCGGCTGCATAAAATGCAAACTGCGACTCCCTTCCTGATGAGGAAAGAATGACGTCTTTCACCGCGATATTAAAAATTGCGAAGCCAAGCGCCAGCAGTACGCTGGAAATCAAAACCGAGAGTAATAATGTGAACCCACGCAGTGGTTTTGTAGTGTGAGCGCTCAGTAGTAATGAGCGGTCAGTTTTTTCCTGACTGCTGAGCGCTGGATACTGATTGCTCATTGCTGATTGCTCATTGCTGATTGTTAGTTTTTTTATCATAGCCAATCAAAAAGTTGTTCTCTTACTTCAAACGAGCGCTCTAGACGTCCACTTTGCCAAGAGACCGTAACGCTCACCGTCACTTCGTCAGGGTTCAATGTAGACGGATCAACACGAAGGGTACGGGTATATATACTTGGAATGCCGGCAACTAAATTAAAAAACCCTGTAGTTTCTCCTATTAAGACAGTTGGACATTGTCCCGAACATGATTGATGAGAGAAGTTTGGAAAATCAATAGCACAATCCAAGCCAACACACTCTGAAAGTCCATTGAGCCACCCACTTCCTACAAGATAATTTTGATCACGGACTGCACGCACATACTCCACTGCTTCTTGCGCAAGATAAAATGCTGTAATTTGATCGCGTGCATAGAACGCAGACTGAAGTGATTGCGATGCAATTGAAAGTGGGCCTGCAAGTGAGACAAGAAGCACTGAAATTGCAACGAGAGTTTCAATCAACGTAAAACCACCTCGCAACTTCACACGATGAATAGTGAACAGCGAGCGGTCAGTTTTCTGCTGATTGCTGAGCGCTGATTGCTCATTGCTGTTTACTGTTTGCTGGATGCTGGATGCTATTTTCATCATATATCAATTATACGTTGCGTAACGGATGCCTGAACAGAGAAATTTGTAGTTCCTCCAGGAACAGGGGCCGACCCTTGTATTTTCATTAACACGCGCGGTTGAATAGAATCGCCTTTCACTGCACCCACCACAAAAAACTCAAAAGAATCAATAGAGACTTCGGGTGCCGTGAGTGCAACCCACGAACCGTTAATGCCTGCCTGTACGGAGCGCTCAAGTTGTGTACCGTTAATGCGATAAACGATCTGATCATTGACGTCTGCAGTCTCTCCATTTGCCGCTTCAAAGGCAAATAACTGTCCACCACCAACCGGACAGTCCTGTGGGGTGCTGAGCTGGCCAGGGAAAGGTGCGGCTGATGAGATACGGCAATGATACGTAGTCCCGACGCGAATAGACCGCGACATACCTTCAAGCGCTGCATTCATATTATTTACCACTGAGTTGATGGCCTGCGCCCGGCGGTTTGCGTCAATAAGTGACAAAAGTGCGCCTACCCCAATAAGCATAACCACTGAGAACAGCGTCACCGCAACCATCATTTCAATCAATGTGAAGCCGGCTCTGGGCTTCATGCGGTGAGCAGTGAGCAGTGAGCGATCAGTTTTCTGCTGATTGCTGATTGCTGGATGCTGGATGCTGATTGCTGTTTTACTCATAGGTTTTGTACGGAAATCTGCCCTGTTGAAGCAATGTTAATAGTGCGTGTTTCTCCTCCCTGGGAAGCAACAGTGATAATGCCACGCGAGTAAATACCTGGTTCATTTGAACTTATAAGAGCATCAGGGTTTGGACGAAGGAACACTACATCAAGGTGACTAATAGGAGTGCTTGAGTTAGAGCATCGCTCAGTGCCACCTACGGTGACTCCACAGAAGCTCTGTATGGTATGTCCACGACTTAAAGAGAACGTATCTATGACCGCATCAGTGCCAACATCATATGTTTGGTTTGTATTAGTGTCCACGAAAAAAAGGTATGTACTGTTTGGAAGAAAACGCACCCCATAGCCGACTTGAAAATTATCTGAGAATTGCCGTACCGAAAGACCAAACACCTGTGCCTCACGAACCGAGAGTGCAATATCGTAGGCGAGCGAACCAAGGAGCACTGAGCTATTAAATTTATTATTGTTCGCCAAAACAACCGTTGATATAAATGCAAAAATACTTACCGCAACGATAAGCTCTATAAGAGAAAAACCTCGTGACTGTTTAGTTAAGACATTCATATGGCGAGCGCCCACTGCGCAATAATAAAAGGAGAAATAGTGGTAAACATGCCGACTAAGGCTGCTATAAACAGAAAGGGCACGAATGCTATTTCACTCTTCATCTTAAACCAGAAATTGCCTTCTGTTTGAGAAACACCTCGCCTGTGTGGTGATAAAGAAAATACCATTTTTCTAATGAAAAACGCTATCCGCGGTGCAAGGATAAGAGACACTCCAATAAGTGCCCCTATCCAAAAAGCAATTGTTATCACTTCAATACCGCGCCCCACTCCAAACAACACACCGAGGGCACTTGCGATATAAATATCCCCCACTCCCATTCCTTTTCCATGGGAAAGAAACACAATTGCAGTAAAAAACCCACCCAACACAAGCGCGCCCAAAAATGCATCAAGAAGTGGTGTAACACTGTTCATTGAAAAAGCTTCAAACACACGGACCAGAATAACTGAACCCAACACTACCCACGCAAACAAAGACGGCACCAATGTGTGGCGTATGTCGTACACCACTAATACAAGAAAACTTGACCAAAACACCAGGAGTACAACAAAAGAAAAGAGATGCCATATCGAGATAAAAGGAAACGCACCATATGCAACACCAAGGAACAGTAATCCTGTTGCGAGTTCAACTAATGGGTACTGCAAGGAAAGTCGGCTCCCGCAGTAACGACATGTCCCCAAAAGGAAAAAGTACGAAAGTAGCGGAATGAGTTCATACCACACAAGCGTGTGCTGACATGACTGACACTGCGAGCGGGGTCTTTTTGACTCATAAAATCCAAAGCGAAAAATAACAACATTGAGAAAACTCCCTACAATGAGACCTAACAAAAACATGCTTATTAAAAATATATCCATAACGGTTTCTCCATTGAGTATGCCATATAAAAAAACCGACATGTGTCGGTTTTTTTATTAACTAAAATATCTTTAGTTATACTACGGAGAAATGTCGTAGATTGCATCAGTACTTACACTGGTGAAATCAGCGGCGCTACCGGTACAAATGTTAAGAGTAGCAGCATCGTCATTGTCAGCACCAAGTGCTTGATGAGTTGTGTTCTCGAGCGTTGCACCAATGTGGTAGCTCGTACATACTGTAGCTCCAACTGAAGTGCCAATACCTGCATATGAGTAGGTCTCACCAGATAACGGTCCTGTGGGAACAACAGCAAGGAACCCTCCAGTTGAAAGAGGAGTGAGTGTTGGCGGGTAAGACCCGTTTGAATCAAAGTACAACTCTAGTGCTAACTGAACCTGACGAATATCTGCAATTCGTTTCGCGTCACGTGATTTCTGACGAGCATCGTTTAGAGACGCAAGCACCACTGACGAAAGAATACCGATGATCGCAATAACGACGAGAAGTTCAATCAACGTAAAGCCTCGCATTGAGCGTTTGAACATAAATGTTACTTGTTGTAATCAGTTAATAAAGACCGTTTTCTAAATTCAAGGTCCTCTCCATTGTAACGAGAGTATTTGCCTATCGCCAAGGGTGATGTGGATAAGAGACGCTCCGTAATACGGGTATTTTGGAGAGCGCTCCGGGCCGCGAGATTAAGTCTTACTCTCCAAAATACCCGTATTACTTCGCTGAGGTTGAGGAACCGAACGCTTACCCAAGTCTTACGCTCTCAAATACTCATTTTGCTCCGCTAAAGTATAAGAACCAGGGCCGCGAGATTAAGTCTTACGCTCCAAAATACCCGTATTACTTCGCTGAGGTTGAGGAACCGAACGCTAGGCAAAGTCTAAGTCTGCAACAGTACCGTTTTACTGAGCGACCTTTTAAATTGCCGAGGAAATATTATAAATAGGAATCAACACTGAAGCCAGAAGCACACCAACCCCTAAACCAAGCGACACAATCATAAGCGGTTCAATCAGGTCAACGAGAGTATCAACTGCGTTATTCACTTCGCGACTATAGAAACGAGAGAGAGTCTTTAAAATACTACCGAGCTCTCCTGTTTCCTCTCCTACCTTTATCATCGCAGTAACTATGCCAGGTATCTCTTCATATTTACTCAACGCTTCTGAAATAGATCCACCACCCTTAACGGCAGTTGATGTTTCGTTCAAGATTTTTGCGTATACCTCGTTTCCCACAACGGTTGCCGTTATTTCAGTTGCCTGAAGCACTGAGATACCACTGCCAAGCATAGTTGATAGGTTGTCAGAAATTCGTGAGAGATATAGTTTTTTATATAACGACCCGACATAGGGAATAGAGAGTTGTATCCTATCAAATTGCGCCTTTCCTTTTCCAGTAAGCGCGTACTGAACAAGAAAATATCCACCGACGACAATTAAAATAAGCAGGAAGACTCCGTAGTTAACGAAAAAAGCAGATAAGCTCACCACAATTTGAGTATAAAAAGGAATCTCCTGCCCTGAATCAATCAAAATAGTTGAAATGCGAGGAATGACCATCGTCATCATTAAAATCATAACGATAACAAATGTGGAGATAACGAACGCAGGATAAATCAAAGCATTCCGTGCTTTTGAAACAATGTCATAGGTTCTGTCCAAGTAGTCAGCAAGGAACAAAAAAGTCTCATCAAGTTTTCCTGACTCCTCACCGGCGCGCACCATATTGACATAAAACGTAGAAAAGACTTTTGGATGTTTTGAAAGTGACTTGGAAATAGGGCTTCCGGCCTGTAGCTCGTCGGCGACTTCAGTGAGCACTCTTTGTAACATAGGACCTTCCGACTCTGATGCCAGTAGTCTGAAAATACGAAGCGCTGAAACTTGTGCTTCAAACAATGTCGCAATTTGTCGACTGAGAAGCACCACGTCTTTGTTTGACACTGATTCAAACAACGTAATGTTGAGTCCTCCCCTTTTTGTTTGCGTTGGCTCAACGTTCGTTATTGAAAAACCTCGGCGCTGTAATGAACTGATGGCAACGTCACGCGACACTGCATCAATAGTGCCTGATTGTTTTGCGCCATTTTCATCAAGTGCTTCGTAGGAAAATAACATACGCTAAATAAGACGAGAAAATGATTTTGGATTAAGTGAACGGGATAAGCCCATTTCAGGAGTAATATCACCTTTACGAACCAACTCGGCAAGAGATCGGTTCATGTCAATCATACCGCTTTCCATTCCGGTCTCAATAACCGCATTAATTTCGTGCGTCCTTTTTTCACGGATGAGGTTTGCAATCGCTTCATTATTTATAAGAAGCTCATACGCGGGAATGAGTCCACCTGAAATGCGCGGTATGAGTCGTTGCGAAAAGATACCCGCAAGAGACGCTGCTAATTGCAGGCGGATTTGATCTTGCTGACCCGCTGGAAATGAGTCAATAATACGGTCAATGGTTTGTGCAGCGTTGTTGGTGTGTAGTGTTGAAAGAACCAAATGACCAGTTTCAGCGGCCGTCACCGCCGCACTCATGGTGTCAGGGCCACGCATCTCACCAACCATAATGACGTCAATGTCTTGCCTGAACGAAGACTTCAAGGCACTATGGAAACTTTTGGTATCAACGCGCACTTCACGCTGATTGATAATTGACTTCTTTGGGGTAAATAAATACTCAATAGGATCCTCAATAGTGACAATATGTTCAGTACGGCTCTGATTAATACGCTCAATCATTGAAGCAAGTGTGGTTGATTTCCCCTGTCCCACCGGGCCTACGACGAGAAAGAACCCTTGCTCAAGATTAGCGAAAGTATCAAGAATACTGGGAAGATTAAGCTCCTCAAACGATTTAATGACACTCGGGATAGCGCGGAGCGCAATTGATATTGACCCCTTTTCAAAAAATGCGTTACCGCGAAAACGAGCTTGGTCTTTATACTGGAATGAAAAATCTAATTCCTGTGTATCTACAAAACTCTGCTTCTCCCCTGGAGTTACCAGCACCTCCAAAAGACCCATGATATCTTCGGCTGAATATTCTTGGCGCTTCACCAAAGGAATAAGAGAGCCCGATACACGGATAATAGGGTGTAGTTTGTCCGTGAGGTGTAAATCAGAGGCACCTTCTGCGATAACCGTTTCTATAAGAGAGTTTAATTCGTCAGAGTAATTCATAATTAAAAATTTGTGCCACACAGAACGTGTGCTACTAATTGTAAGTATACCCTCAAAAACAATCAGCAGTTGACCTCTGTGTGTATTACAAAATACCCGACACTCATTTTATTATTTTTTAGCGGCAAGCTCAATTGTTTTTTCCAGAACCTCAGAAGGTATGGCACTTGCTTTTATGATGTAGCCAACAGCGCCAAGATCCATTGCTTTTTTTAAGTCCTCATCCTGTCCTTGGTTTGAAAGCACAATAAGTGTTGTTTTTTTTGCTAACTTTTCTTTTTTAATAGCCTCCATGAAATCAAACCCATCAAGGGTGGGCATAATGATATCCAAAAGGATAATGTCAGGATTAAAATCTTCGCGAAGTAGGCCAAGTGCTTTTGTAGAATCTGCCTCAGCGGTAATGTTAAAACCACGTTCCCTGAATTTTAGAGAGTAGATATCAAGAAGAAATCTATCATCATCAACGAGGAGTACGGAACGACCATCTTTTTGTTTTGAATCTGCCATACGTCTTTATATATTAGTTTTGAGGCGCTACATCTATTCCTAGAGTGGTCACCTCTTCAAAGGGGATTGCGCCCTCAAGCATTTTAATAATAGCATCCTCCTTCATGGTCACCATTCCCTGTTCTCGAGCAACTTTAAATATAGAGTCTTCAACAGGGTTATTTAGAATTTCCCGCTCTAGCTCTTTTGAGGTAGGGAGTAGTTCAAAAACACCAATACGTCCACGTGTTCCGTTAGGACACTCAGGTGTCGGCTCAATACTATATACTTCTTTCGGAAGAACAATATCTTTTCGCACAACCTGAGGCAACTCTGCGAACTCTTTATGCACCATTGCCTCTACACTTCCTTCAAAGGGAATCTTTTTTCCAGCGTCAGGACAGCGTTTCCTTACAAGACGCTGTGCCACAGACAAAATAAGTGTTGGTGCAATCAGGTATGGGTCAACACCCATATCAACAAGACGTGGTACCACGCCAATGGCGTTGTTGGTGTGTAGTGTTGAAAGAACCAAGTGGCCAGTAAGCGCTGCCTGAATGGCAAGTTGTGCTGTTTCCTTATCGCGAATTTCTCCCACCATAATAATGTCTGGATCCTGACGCAAAATTGAACGGAGACCACTTGCAAACGTATAGCCAATTTCCGGACGAACCTGAGACTGTGCAACTCCAGGAATGTCATACTCAACTGGATCCTCAAGTGACACGACGTTGACCGAGTCACGGTCAAGTTCCTGCAACATGCCGTACAGTGTTGTTGACTTACCACTTCCTGTAGGTCCTGAAATAACCACCAAACCAAATGGGCGTTTTATTGCACGTAGGATTGTTTCCATATTCCTTTGCGATAACCCTAAACTTTCCAATGTTAGTTTTTCTTGCTCGCGGTCCAAAATACGCATCACTACTTTCTCACCATGCGACGTTGGGAATGAAGATACACGAAAATCAATCCGTTTATTATCAATAGTTGCAGAGAATCTGCCGTCTTGTGGTTTTCTCTTTTCATCAAGTTTAAGGGATGCGAGCACTTTAATACGCGCTACAACCGCACGCTCAACATTTTTAGGAAGCACGAGTGACTGATGCATAATACCGTCAACACGGAACCTGACCTTGAGTTCAGTGCGTGTTGGCTCCACATGGATGTCGGATGCTTTGCCGTCAACTGCATAACGCAACATTGTCGCTACAATTTTTGTTACTGGTGCATCTTCTTTAATAGGTCCGGGAGCACCACCGGGAATACTTTTTTCAACGGCGTCCACTGCTCCGGCACTGTCCTCTGGTATGTCGTCTGTACTAATGGTTGTCTGCAGTTCAGTCAATGCCTTCCCCACCTCACCTGAGAGACCTTTGTATGTTGCGATAACTTCGTTAAAATCTTCATCTGAAATAAGAAACAACTTATACGGAATGTTAGTTCGCGCGGTTATGAAATTAAGCGCCTCAACGGCCTCTAGGTTGTCCGGGTCCGTTGTCCCCACCTCAAGTACGCCATCAATAATACTGATCGGCACAAAATGGTAGTGACGCGCAGACTCTTCAGGAATATATTTTAAAACCTCATACGCTACCTTTTGCCCTTCAAGGCTTTTAGTAGGTGTTTGAAAGTACTCACCCCTTGCATTTAAAATATCTTCAGATGAAACACCGCGGTCAAGAAGTGCCTGCTCAAGTGTGACAGAACCGCCACTGGTGTGCTCTTTAATTGAAGCAACGGCGCTCTCGTCAATGAGGTTTTTGTCTTTTAATAAACTAAGTACGTCCATGGTTTTTATGAGCTGTTGGCTCAGTTTTGAGTATTCCTACTGGCCAATAGGTGCAAAGGGGTTTTCTCGTCCTACTGGTTCTGCAACAATTTGCTGACTGAAGTCCTCTAAGCTTCTGAAACGCGCGTCGTCAAACACATCAGTATCAAGAGTTATTGAGCGAAGCTCAAGAAGAAGCCCAATTAATTCCTGCTCTACTGCCGACTGACCTGCACGTACCGTTCTTTCTACAGTGAGTGGATTTGAACGGTCAGGAGTGAAGAAAATTCCATATACTACAAACGCTACAAGTACCACTGCGACAACTATAAGACTATTTTTATATCGTTTAATAATGTTTATCATGGTTTTAGCCAATACGTTTTAAGGGCAATTGAGTAATCGTAAATACCGCTTTGGTTTGAAGTGAATGAAACTGACATAACGTCAACGAGACGCAGACTTCGCTCCAGGTCAGTAAGAAATGAAAGGAACGAAGCATACGAACCACTAACACTAAAAGAAACAATAAGTGAGTCGTATTTATTTTCATCCGATATTCCAACTTGACCACGTTGAGTGCGCGACTCATCTTTTAGAAGCGCTACATTTCTGATACGCATTCCATACCGTGAGGCAGTAGAGTCAAGGTCTAAAATAAGACGGACGTTATCTACATTGTCTGGTATTAACTTTTCTAACCGGTCAACATCACCCTGTGGAAATGTGTTGTACTTGCTCAACAGCTGGTCACGCACCTGCTGTAATTCTTTTGAACGGTTAAGTGCTTCATCAAATTTTGCTTGTTCTGCACGCAGTTCTTTTACTTGTGCGAGCGTTGGGTCAATAAAGCCAAGGAAGATACCGCCGGCAATGAGAATAAAAAGGATAGGGAGTAGAATTCTCATAGATCCACTTCATTGGTGACTTCACTCTGCACACCAGCGTTGGTGCGATAGCGAATACTATTTTCAGTAACTATCCCCGTAAAACTGAATACTACATTTCCAGATTCATTAATATTTAAATTATCAAAAATTGGTTCGCTGAAAAAGTCGCTGTCGCCAAATGCGTCTGACTGAAGCGCGAGTGCATTAAAGCTGAGTGCCTCGCCACTCATTGCAACCACAAGAACCCCTGGTGCTGACTCTGAAATAGAGAAGTTTTCAAACCTCACAGAGTCAAGAGTTATTTTTTCTATTTCCGAGAAGAGTTGCGACTGGGAAACATGAATACCGAGAAGCGACTCAGCTGCAACAAGGCGCGTGTTAAGACGAGATAATTCCTTGATGGTTGCCGGTTCAAATGCAGCACGTGCACGGTCAAGCGAGACACGTTTTCTCTCAATGTTTTGGATAGTAAATTTTTCAAACAAAAAGAGACCTCCTGCACCAACTATTGCCAATAGCAAAATGAGGCTTGCAATGACATTTACAATACCAATAGATCCTTTTGATACGGCTGTATGACGCTCAACTTTAAGCGACTGCTTAGGTATAAATGATGTTTTTACTCTGTCCGGCATGTGTATAAAAAGTGTACCTTACCCGAAGCGTTTGTATAGTGCTTTTGCAAGACCGCTGTGTATTTTGCAAAAAATACACACAACACACTCATTCTGCATTTTTATTTGAGCGCACGGAGTGCCAAACCAATTGCCGTTGAAAAAGAAGGACCAGCCGATTGCAATACGTCGTCAATAAACGCAGGTGTGTGCACTCGCCCAAACGCAGAACTGAATATAATTGGCGCGTCAAAATATTGACCTGCAATATTTTCTAGCCCCGTAAGCTGTGCCCCACCACCGACAAGCACTACTTTTGAAATAATCTTTCCTTCTTGTCTTTGGTAGGTGAGGAAAATACGCCGTGCCTCGGAAAAAATATAATCAAGCGCTGATTTTCCTACCTCGGTATTTTCTAGTCCCTCTGTTCGTTTTAGTTTCTCGGCTTCGGTAAACGTAAGCCCCTGTGAGCGAGAAATAGCATGGGTGATTTCTTGCCCTCCACGGTTTATGGTGTGCGACACATCAATGATTCCGAATTCAATAACATACACACGGGTACCTGAGGCACCTAAATCAATCACCATGACTGGCGCCGTGTCATGTTCATAGGCGGCACGGCTCATACTGAATGGTTCAATTTCATAGAAACGTGGAGTTACCGATGCGGTATTTACTATCGTATTCAATCTATTCAGCGTGGCATTATGGATTGCAACAAGAAGAACATCAGTTGAGTTTGGTTTTTTTGTTCTGCCGGCGGCACTGAGAAATTCTGATTCCGATTCAGGAATGACAAACCAATCCAGAGTGACTTCTCCAACAGGAACAGGAATATATTTTCGTGCCTCAATAGGTATCATGGCAGCTAAGTCGTTTTCATCTTTTGTGGGGAGTGTGATCAAATTGATAAGACTTGCCGAGAGTGACACTGCAATTCCCCCAACACGGCTCGTCACGTTTGCCTCGCGCATCAGGTCGCCGAGCGCTTCGGCAACTTTTTCAGGAGGTGGGTTTACTGCCTGCCCCACCTCAGCATCGCCATAAGGACCCAGGGCAATTTCCCCATACGTTTCCAAAACTGCGGCACCTTTTTTTTCAGCAAGTTGTACGATTTTTATTGACGACGTACCGATATCAATGCCCACCACGCTTTCACCGTCCCTTTTTTGAAAAGAGTCAATAAGAGTACTGAACGTTTTTGAAAAATCCTTCAGGGAAAATGCCATATTCGTACTAGAATAATAGCAGAGTATTATGGCACACGACCTTTTTAAGAGAATACTGGATATACTGTTTCCTCCTCACCCGGATAGCCAAAGTGTGGCGACACTTTCCTTGGAAGAGCTTTTTTCTGTAGTATCTCTCAACTATAGGACCCCGTTCAAGACCTATACCGTGCTTCCTTATAAAGATATACGTGTCCGCGCGCTTATGCGCGCCAATAAATACCATCACGACACCTATGCGGCGTCGCTTTTAGGAGCGGTGCTTGCCGAAGCACTTATTGATATTTCAGAAGAGTACGCGCTTGATTCCGGATGGAAACACCCTCTTTTGGTACCCACACCAACCAGCCCGAGCCGTGTGCGAGAACGTGGCTACCATCAGGTAAAGCAGATTATAGAGCGCCTTCCCTCTCACCTGTACAGCGCATATACGTATGCCGATGTATTGGCGCGTAAAAATAGAGAAAGCCAGGCGCGCATTGGGAACAATGACCGCATACAAAACATCGCTGGTGCGTTTTACGTACCGGAAAAACACCAAAAAGACGTTCTTGGAAAAAGGATTCTGCTCGTTGACGACGTTATTGAAAGTGGCGCTACCATGGGCGATATGCACCGTGCACTCTATGAAGCTGGCGCCGAATCAGTAATCGGAATAGCCCTGGCAACGTAGTGTTATTCCTTGATGCGCGTAACTTTAGAAATCGCATCCACGGGAATTCTTTGTTCGGTATTAAGATTTACATAAGTTCTCCAACTGCACCCTTCGCACTCCGTCTGACGATAGACACTGACGATTTTTCCTTTAAATATTTGTTTCGGAATCGTGTCGGTTGGACTATCAGGAAGTACTATACGTACCTTTTCATGGATTTTGTACGTTGAGAAGCCCTTTTTAAAGGAATCCAATTGAATAGTTTTAGGATATGTTTCTTGAGAACCTGCATCTCCCTCAAACTTTTGTGAAATATCTTCTCCAGCCATAATATTTTTGATTAGTTATTACCTGGTTTCAAAGTAGTCTTTCTATTTTGGTCTGTCAACCGTTTCAGGTAAAAGTGAAAATTGGCGGGCTACCTCGGGCTGGAACTGTGGTCGGCTAAGCCCAGTAAGGTTATTTTTAACTATTTCAGTTTATCAACATTAAGGTCCTCAAGCTCTTTTGTATTATTTGTCTAAATTTGAAAGTTTTTTTAACTTAATACCAGCACTTGACGTTGTGATTTTTTCAATCTTTTGTAAAAGGATCTTAATTCTATCGACAGTAACCTTTGGAGAGTAGGGGGTATTATACAGATCCATACCATTTCCATACTCAGTTAACCTATCTTTTACATACTTATTAGGGTCGGCATTCTCAAACGAACCAGTCACAAATTTTGCTATTGTTTGTACTGTAGTTCTTGCTCGCTCTTCTGTTGTGATCCAAAAATAATTAGCATTTCTTCTCGCAAAATTCTCTATTAATTCTCCATGATCATAAAAAGAGTTGATGAGCTTTAGTTCATCTTGATCAAAATCGCTTATAAATAAATGTGCGTATTTTTTCCAATTACCTGACTTAATAACTGATGTTGGTAAGTCGCTCAGATTTCCACTAGAAATTTTGTCGTCGATAATCGCAATTTGTTCTTCAGCGGTCCTAATTTCTGTGAGCAGAACTCTTGCCGCTTGTATTTTGTTACTCTTCTTTTGCGAGAAATAAGTAAGAATAGCAACACTCCCTGTCAAAATGGTGGCGAATCCAGCAAATCCATTTGAATTAAGAATTGAAATTAAAATTTCCATATTTTTATACTATCGCAATTAATAAATTTGTATAGCGAACTGCCTACAAACTGCCTCGAGCGCACGAGGAATATAGCTTCTTCGTGCTAGCTCTAAACGGCGGAGACGCAGGGATTCGGTCACCTTTACTAAGTATTTTACTCCTCTCGTTCGTAAAACACTAAGTGACGCGACCCCGTCGGCTACTACTGCGTATTCTCGCAGGCTTCGCAGTAGCCTCTTTTCGAATCCCTCATCGTCCGTAGAATGTACAAGCCAAAATGCTATTCGCATCAGGGCTTACCATTTTATGCGGAGACGGAGGGATTCGAACCCTCGAGGGGTATTACCCCCTGGCACATTAGCAGCGTGCTGGTTTCAACCACTCACCCACGTCTCCAATCAGTTCACTAGTTTTACATCGTTACGGATGAGAGACGAAGGACCACTCACCCACGTCTCCTCAACAAGTAGTATAGTGCCTTATTGTGTGTATCTTTTCAAATTCTTTGAGAAAAAGGTATCTAACACCATTTAATCCCTAAATATTAAGATATACAAGGACCTTTATTTCTCCCAGTCCTCAATAATCAGTTTCTTCCCTGACTTCCGTATGACAAGTTTCTGATGTTCTTGCCACCTCAGTGCCCGCACATACTCAATAGGGAGCGTAACGCCATAGCTGGTACCTCCTGCCATTTTGCTGAGTTTGCGAATGTTATGATCTTCAATTCTATTTCTAGACATAACGGTATAGTAGCACAGTACCTACGTATATAAATACGTATTTATATACGTAGGTGTTGTAAGAAACAAAAACCCTTTCACACACTAGTTGAAATATGGACACGGCGTGTCCATATTTCAACATAAGTGAACCGTGCGTGTGTATTGTGTGAATATAATCTTGTGTAGAATAAACGCCGTTCACTCGTCTGCTACTATGGAAAGATATGTCTTCTATTCCAAAAGCAAAAAACCCCACCACTTTTATTGTGTTCGGCGCAACGGGTGACCTTTTTTCGCGAAAAATTATCCCCTCGCTCTATTTTCTGTACTGTTCAAAAAAATTACCTGATGTATTCCTTGTTGTTGGGTTTGCCCGAAAAAAACACTCAACTGAAAGTTACCGCGCTTTTGTTTTTGAAAACCTAAAGAACGTTGCACCAACCATTTCTGAAAAAGAAGCTACGCCATTTTTAGAACTTTTTGAATATCAGCAAGGCGACTTTGATGACCAAGATACCTTTACTGCACTGGGTGACACACTTCGCGCGCGCGACGCAACCTGTGGATGCGAGACTATTAAAAGTTTTTACTTAGCAGTACCACCCGCGCTCGTACCCGCGCTCGTCTCATGCATTTCAAAAGCAATACCGAGAGACGAAAGCCCTCGCCGACTTATCGTTGAAAAACCGTTTGGCAGTGATGAGTCAAGCGCGCGCGAACTTAACGAGCATATACACGCGTACTTTAAAGAGGAAGAAGTCTATCGCGTAGACCACTACCTCACCAAGCCTGCGCTTGATACGCTTCTGAATGCCCGCACACAGCACGATGTATATGAGGCACTGATAGCGAAAGAAACCATACGAGGCATTGAAGTCACGTTGTTTGAAACACTCGGCGTTGAAAAACGTGGTGCCTTCTACGACAGTGTGGGCACCTTAAAGGACGTCGGGCAGAACCACCTTCTTGAAATGCTCGCGCTTGCCATTATGAATATACCGGAGCCAACGCCAGCACAAATCTGCCGTGCACGCGCTGAGTTTATCGGCGCACTTCCACAACTGAGCCCTGCACACATTACAAAACACACTATTCGTGCGCAGTACGAAGGATACCGAGACATTAAAGGGGTTACACCAACCTCCCACACAGAAACATATTTCCGCGTGCCGTTTACCTTAACTACAGGAAAACATAAAGACGTTGCAGTGGTCATTCAGTCAGGAAAAAGAATGCATATGGTACAGAAAGATATTGTTATTTACTTTAACTGCGACCACACCGACTCGCTCCATATTGAACTTGAGCCAAATCCACGCATCTATACCAAAAAAGGAGAGACTCTCACTGAAATTGCAAAATATGAAGACCCGGAGCCAACAATTCAGTATGCAAACGAATATGCCTCACTGTTTGCGCACGCATGGGACGGCAATCCAACGCACTTCCCTACCGCAAAAGAAGTGGAGCACGCCTGGCGGTTTATTGATCCGGTTATTGCCACATGGAAAGGGGGCACCCCCGAGTTAAAAACATACACACCTGACGTGGTGGTACCATGGAGTATATGAACAAAGAGATTGCAGTAATCGGATTAGGGAAAATGGGTATGGGTATTGCACTTTCCGCGCGCGAACACGGCTGGCGTGTCGTTGGGTACGATATTGGAGAGGAAGCACGCACGCAATTTGAAAAAGAAGGCGGTGAAGTAGCGTCTTCCATTGATGACCTGCTGAATACAGTCACGGCACCAAGAGTGGTGTGGGCTATGTTGCCGTCGGGTGACATTAGTGAAAATCTTTTTCTCACAGGCGAAGGTCTTTTTTCTAAACTTTCAGAAGGCGACACTATAATTGACGCGGCAAACGCATTTTATGAAGATACAACTCGTAGAAATACCATTGCTCAAGAAAAAGGTATCCATTTTATAGACGTAGGGTACTCAGGTGGTCCCAGTGGGGCGCGAAATGGTGGCAGTATTATGGTGGGCGGTGAAAAAGAGCATGTGAACGCTCTTGCCCCTCTTTTTGATGCGCTCTCAGCAAAAGATGCATGGATACACACAGGGCCCAGTGGCTCGGGACACTTTGTAAAAATGGTACACAACGGCATTGAGTACGGCATGATGCAATCGCTCGCCGAAGGTTTTGCTGTGTTGAAAAAAGCACCGTTTCCACTTGATTTAAAAAACGTCGCGCATGTGTATAACCACAGTAGCGTTATTGAGTCACGCCTTGTCGGCTGGCTTCAGAGTGGTATTGAAAAACACGGCGCTGAACTAGAGGAAATTTCAGGAACAGTGGCGCACACTGGTGAAGGAAAGTGGACGGTAGACACCGCAAAAAAACTACAAGTACCCACGCCGTCAATTGAGCTTGCCTACAATTTTCGCGTAGACTCAGAAAAGAACCCTTCCTACACTGGCAAGATACTTTCAATGCTTCGCAACCAGTTTGGCGGGCACAGCGCACAATAACCACGCTTCCATTTTTCGGTATACTGAAGGGGTCTATGGTACTTGACGACCTTTTGGGCACCCATACCCGTCTTACAAAACACCACACCCCCGGGCTTGAAAAGCTCGGGATTACAACGGTGCGCGACCTCCTCTATCACCTGCCAAGCCGGTATGAATCTTCAGCTGATATTAGACAAGTTAAAAATGTTACCTCAGGAGAAACGGTAGTGCTGTATGGACAATTTTCAAAACTAGAAACAAAGCGTTCATTTAAAACGCGCGTGCCTATAGCGGAAGGAACATTCAGCGACGATACTGGCTCAGTAAAAGTAACGTGGTTTCATCAGCCATACCTTGCAAAAATGATTCCTACGGGACAGTTAGTGCGACTCCGCGGTAAAGTAACGGAACGCTCGGGAAGAAAATATATCGCAAACCCCACTGTTGAAAAAACAGACGGCATTCCTTTACTGGAGGGACGTGACGGGCTCTTTCCGGTCTACCCCGAGTCGCTTGGACTTTCGTCCCTGTGGGTGTATCACACGGTGCAGAAGTTATTGCGCGACATTGACTGGGACACTGTTGTTGATCCTCTTCCTGAGGCAATCCGCAAAAAATACCATTTACCCGATATTAAATCAGCGCTCATCTTTGCACACGAGCCAAAAAAAGAAAAAGACGCTGAGGCCGCGCGCAAGCGTTTTGCGTTTGAAGAAGTGTTCCTTATCCAAATAGCACGCGCGCTTCAAAGAGAAGCACACACCCAGGAACACTCCTATGAGGTTTCGGTTGAACCTGACCTCATTCAAGAGTTTATTGACTCGTTCCCTTTTACACCGACTTTAGGACAAACAACATCTATTAATGAAATCCTTGAGGACTTTAAAAAACCGGCACCTATGTATCGCCTTCTTGAGGGCGATGTCGGCAGTGGAAAAACAGCAGTTGCTGCGGCAACCGCATACGCAGTTGCCACGAGCAGGCCAAAAAACTCAAACGGGGAAAAGCAGTCTTTCGGACGATTGCAGGTTGCCTACATGGTACCGACTGAAATACTTGCCAAACAACACTTTAAAACATTCACTGATTTTTTTATTGACCACCCATTGAACATTGGGTTGATTACCGGTAGCGGATGTTACAAGTTTCCCTCTAAAGTAAAACCAACAGAGGCAACACCGCTTTCACGTGCGCAGTTTTTAAAGCTGGTTAAAAACGGCGAGATACCTATTGTTATCGGCACTCATGCACTCATTCAAAAAACAATTGAATTTAAACACCTCGCCTACGCCATTATTGATGAACAACATCGCTTTGGAACAGTACAGAGAAAGAAAATTACTACGAAAAACGATACGCAACCACACCTGCTTTCAATGACCGCAACCCCCATTCCCCGCACACTAGCGCTCACCCTGTATGGCGACCTGGATTTAACAGTACTTGAACACATGCCGCAAGGTAGAAAAGAAATACAAACCGAAATAATAACTCCCGCACACCGCGCTCGCGCATATGAGCACATACGAGCCCTTATAAAAGAAGGTCGGCAAGCGTATGTTATTTGCCCCCGCATTGATGAACCGGACCCCACCAAACACATGGCGCTCCAGACACGTTCAGTTGCAAGTGAAGTAAAAAAATTGTGCACTGACGTGTTTCCTGAATACTCAATTGGAAAACTTCACAGCCGCATGACACCGAAGGAAAAAACAGAAGCTATGGAAGCTTTTGAAAAAGGAGAAACTGATATTTTGGTTTCAACAAGTGTGGTTGAAGTGGGGGTGAATGTGCCGAATGCAACGGTTATTATGATTGAAGGAGCAGAGCGTTTTGGGCTGGCACAACTTCATCAACTCCGCGGTCGGGTGATGCGTTCCAGTCACCAGCCCTACTCATATTTAATGGTTGAATCAAATGCAAAAGCAGAATCAGCACGCCTCAAGGCAATTGTAAAAGCAAAAAACGGCTTTGAGTTAGCAGAGAAAGATTTAGAAATACGTGGCGCCGGCGAGCTGTACGGAGCGCGACAGTCCGGCCTCTCCGACATCGGCATGGAGGCGCTGAAAAACTTGAAACTGGTAGAAGCGGCGCGAAGCGAAGCCAGCCTCCTAGTAAAAAAAGACCCGACCCTTAAAAAACATCCAGTTCTTTTGGAACGGGCCCAAAAAACCGTGAAGGCGTTGCATTTTGAATAAACGGCTCAACCTTGATTGAGCCGTTTATTCATACCAACTGACCCTTCTGCAAGATGGCAGTGTGTAGGCTTGTTTGTCGTCACAAGTAATTTTCCTGACGGAAAATTTTCGCGCGACCAATTTCTCTTATGAGTCAGACGAATTAGAGAAATGGAAGTACTCCTGTGGTGACCCCGGCTCGCCCGGCTCCGCCGGGCTGCGCCTCTCGGACATGTACGCGAAAACGCCAAGCAGTTGGCTTACGTGTCGTCACAGATAATCCTTCGTCGCCACTCAGGATTTCCGCGACCCCGGCTCGTGGTTTTTCCTGCTGGAAAAACATCACTGCGCCTCGGACAAACGCACAAAAACCTGCCGCAGGGCAGGTCTTTGTGTACTTGTCGTCACAAGTTGCTAAGTATTTTAGAGCGCTTCGCTTCTAGAATACTAAGCACTCGCGACCCCGGCTCGCCCGGCTCCGCCGGGCTGCGCCTCTCGAACCAGCGCCGTAAGCAAAGCAGTTTGCTTACTAATAAAAAACATCCCTCTATAACTGGGGATGTTTTTTATTACGCTGGTCCGCCCTCTTGGACTCGAACCAAGAAACCTTCTAGGTATAAGCTAGATGCTCTAACCAATTGAGCTAAGGGCGGACTTAAACTATAGCGCTTTTGTGGGGTCAAACGCAACACCACCATACACCTCTCTCAATCTCGCAATACCTGCCGCAATTTTCTCGCGCAGATCTCTGTTCCTGAAATATATATTGCATGTTCCGTAACCAAAGCGTCCTTTATAGTTTTTCTGCTTCTTCGTGGTCGTTTTTTTGATATATGGTTTTCTAAAGGAAGATTTTGCAATACCCAACTCCTCTGACCAAAAAGAAATCGCTGAAGCAATGTTCATATCTTCGTAAAGGTGTAAATAAACTTTTAGTTCGTCTTTTTTAACACCCAAAAATTCAATCCATTTAATAAAACTTTTTATCATAGCTGGGTCAGTGTTGGTGAACATGACCGTATACGGATCTGCTTTAAGCCCTTCACCCCAATAGAGGAAAAAGCCAGCGATGTATAATTCGCGCTTTGAGATTCTCCCAATATCTCTCACTGCTAATGTATAAACATTTTGCAAGCGGGCAAGTTTTTTCTTCCGTTTTGTCTCTCTTGTTTTCTCTATGCGCTTTTCTGAATGATCACGAAGCTCTCTGATGCGTTTTTCTGACAATGGCATATCACGAAGCCATAGACTCAATGTACTTTTACTCACATTAAGTTTTTCTTTAATCTGACCATAACTCATCCCCTTTTTACGTAAGGATACTGCCTGTTCTCTGTCTTTATGTCGCGCCATAATCAAACCTTTAAACAAAAATATCGGTATTATAGTTCACAGGTACATAATAACACCTTTATATTTCTAACACTAAAACAAACCCACACACCTTTAGGTGTGTGGGTTTGTGTACGAGAAGTTTAGACTGATGGCATTTCACTTGGGCCAGACATAGAATGCGCAGACCCTTCTTCTTTTACGAAGTAGCCAATGTAAAGAATTACAAGAGCAGACAGAAGATGGAAGTAATTGTCAGCGGTGTTTACGTCCACAAGTCCAAGTATTGTGTCACCTTGAGCAAAGCCAATTACAGCAACAATTGCCGCAATAATTCCTACCACTTTAAATGTCAGTACTGCAATCTTTTCTGATGCGTATGCGGCATAGACAAATATAAGTCCTGTTACTAAGTGAATAATGTTGTGTACAGTATCAACTTCAAGAAAACCGAAAAGTTGTCCATTCGGAGCTACTGCTGGAATAAATCCCAGAACGCCAACCAGCAATAAAATGATCGCAATGATCCATGCTAATTTTTTAATCATACTTTTATAATTAGGGGTTTGATAAGTGTGTGCGCTTTTATTGTACAAAGCGCATCTGTAAGCTGCCCTATTAAGTAAGGGAAGCAACCAACCTACAATAATAAGTGTAGAACACCCTGCCTCTAGTCAAACACCCCCTGTGTAAAACCCCCACGTTTTGGCGTGAGGGTTTTGTTTTTTCAGTCTTCAAGTGTTTAGTCTTGGTGCTCTATGTCTGCTTTCTTTTTTAAAGCAATACCGTGCGCAGTAAGGAGTTTTTCAAGTTCATCACGTTCAATTGTTTCCTCCTCAACAAGTTTCAACGCAATAGCGTCAAGCGCTTTTCGGTGTGTGGTTAATACTTCCTCTGCTTGTGCACGCGCTTCTTCAATAATTTTCTTCACTTCCTTGTCAATTTGTGCCGATACATCGTTTGAGTACTCTTTATCATTCACCCCTCTTCCAAACATGGCGCGACCACCGGCACCTTCAAGTGCAATAGGACCCAGCGGGCTCATACCATATTTGGTAACCATATCGCGGGCAAGCGCCGTTAACACCTGCAAGTCATTTGATGGACCGGTCGTAAGGTCGTCAAAGATCATCTGCTCTGCCAAGTATCCACCGAGTGAAACTGAAATATCATCAACAAACTCTTTCTTGGATTGCATTTTTTTATCATCAAGAGGTAATTTCAAAGTGTAGCCAGCGGCACGTCCACGTGAGATCACTGAAATTTTATGTACCGGGTCTGAGTAGGGCAAGACACTGGCAATAAGCGCGTGCCCTGCTTCGTGGTACGCAGTTATTTCTTTTTCTTTTTTGTTCAATAGGTGTGACTTTCGCTCAGGGCCTAGCATTACTTTTTCAATAGAACGAATGAGATCAAACTGTGCAATTTTCTTTCTGTCTTCGCGGGCTGCCAAAATTGCACCTTCGTTCATCAAGCTCTGCAAGTCAGCTCCTGAAAAACCAGGGGTACGCTCGGCAATAACGCGCAAGTCTACGTCTTCTCCAAAAGGTTTTTTACGTGAGTGTATTATTAGAATTTCCTCGCGGCCGTCACGGTCAGGAAGGTCAATGGTTACTCTACGATCAAAGCGTCCGGGGCGCAAAAGTGCAGGGTCCAACACGTCAGGGCGGTTGGTTGCGGCCATTACGATAACTTTTTGGGAGGGTTCAAACCCATCCATTTCAACTAGAATTTGATTCAGGGTTTGTTCACGCTCATCATTCCCCCCACCAACACCAGTACCACGTACACGTCCTACTGCATCAATTTCATCAACAAAAATAATAGCTGGCGCTGTGTTTTTTGCTATTTTAAATAAGTCACGTACACGACTAGCACCAACACCAACAAACATTTCAACAAACTCACTTCCTGAAATTGAGAAAAATGGTACCCCTGCCTCACCTGCAACGGCACGCGCAAGCAGTGTCTTTCCAGTTCCGGGTGAGCCCATTAGTAGAACACCTTTTGGAATCTGCGCACCAATGTCTAGAAACTTTTTAGGGTTCTTAAGAAAATCAACAATTTCAGTGAGTTCCTCTTTTGCTTCTTTTGCTCCTGCAACATCAGAAAACGTGATACGAGTTACTTTATCTTTCGGGTCAGTCATGCGCGCCTTTGACTGTCCAAACGTAAACGCTTGCATACCAGCACCTTTTACTTGGCGTGAAAAATACCAGATAAGCAAAAGAATAAGAAGGAGCGGTACAAAAATCGGAGCGAGTGCAAAGAACCAAAATCGTAAACCACCTTCATTTTCAACCTCAATTGAAACAGCAGCTATTTCGTCGGCGGTCAGTCCATAGTTCACCAGCGTCTCTGAAAACGCAGCGTCTACTTCTTTTCGTCCGCGACGCTCTGTTTCATCTGTATACGTAACCGTGAGACGGTCACCGGCAACGACAATACCTTCAACTTCACCCGAGCGAATACTGGTAGCAATATCAGAAAGTGAAACCTGTTCGGGGGTATTTCCGCCTGAAATTAAAGAATATGTAGCGCTCACCAGAAGCAAAATGATAAGGAATGTAGTGATGCTGTTCCATGGATTATTCTTTGGTATCCCTGTTTTGGCTAACTGGTGGAGTTGCTTTGGTAATACTGGTTTTTTCCCACGACCTACCCCTTTTCCTTTTGGGGTATCTTTTGCCGTTTTCTTTTTTGAGCCTTTGTCCATGCAGGGTATTATACAGGTATATGGCATATATAGAAAATAAAAAGGCCCGATTTGATTTTGAAATCCTTACAACACTGGAAGCAGGTGTTGAGTTGTTTGGTTTTGAGGTTAAAGCAGTACAAAAAAACGCCGGCTCACTTGAAGGCGCACGCGTCGTAGTGCGAGGAGGTGAAGCGTTTCTTATTGGCGCCACTATTTCCCCCTACCAAGTTAAAAACACACCGAAGTCGTACGATCGTGAACGATCTCGGCGGTTGCTTCTCAATAAAAAAGAACTCTTTGAACTTGCGGAAAATGAGAGCCAGAAGGGATTGACAATTATCCCACTAAAGTGGTATAATAAGGGTCGGAAAGTAAAGCTAGAAATTGCTGTCGCTCGTCGAAAAAAGAAGTATGATAAAAGGGCAACGCTTAAAGAGCGTGACAGTAAAAGACAGATAGACCGTACCTTGAAAAATCAATAAATATCGGAACAAACTATAATGTTCTGGCTGGTGATTCCCCGAAATTGTCCGAATTGTCCGAAGTCTAGACTTCGGACAATTTCGGGGGGTGATCGGCTTCGACAATAAGTTTTTGTTTTCTACGTGCAAAACGGTGAATGCTGGAGAACACCTTAAACCTCGAGTAAATACAACGTGCAAACGCTGTAAAGAGTCCGTACCAAGCCCTTTTGGGTCTTGGTCAACTCGTTCCTGTTCGCGCGTAAGCGTAGAACGGCATCACATTCTCTGACTCCTGATATGGGAGTGCTGGTGTAATACCATCAGGATAAGGAAGCGACGTGCTCGTTCGCTTCTCAAAAATTAAGAGCTCGATACCACATGCTTTTGTTTACTTTTTATATGTGTTATTTAAAACCCTAAAGTAAACTACGTTTTGTAGAATCGTCTTAAACTTTCTTGTTGCATCCGGGTTCGATTCCCGGCATCTCCACAGCTGAACGAACCGCCTTTCGAGGCGGTTTTCGTTTTGCTGAGAGATGGAGCGAGTGAACTGCTTCACTCGCGTTGGGAATTGAAAGCCGGAATGCCACACCTCGCGAGGTGTGGCATGCGTCGGGTCGCGGAATTTCCGAGTGGCTGACGAGGAAATATCTGTGACCGATGCGTGCGAGCGCCAGCGAAGACACTTCTCGGCATCTCCACCAGTGAAATAAAATACCGCCCAGCTCGGGTGGTATTTATTTTTCCTTACAAACTACAAAAACAAGTTATCTCCCCTTTCCAATTATGAGAACACGCGTAGCACCCACCCGATTTTCCTTTACATCTATTGCAGAGCACCGTCCCCGTACCACAACAAGCGCTACACCACTTCGTCTCTTTTAGAGCTCTTTTCTCAGACATACCTACTTACTATTAATAGTATACTAGCCATATGGAAACACAAAATAATCACCCTGTGCAAGTTGTTGCACCCCACCTTGAAAGGCCGTCACGGTGGCTCGCTCTGGGAACATTACTCTTTATGGTGCCGAAATTAATTCTTCTTGTACCACACATAATACTCCTCTATTTCTTAGGTATTGTTGCTATCGTGGTCGCTGCGATTGCCCAAATAGTGGTGCTCTTTACTGGGAAATACCCCCATAATCTATTTGATATGGTCAGAGGGGTTTTCCAGTTACAACTACGGGTTAATTTCTATCTCCTCGGCCTGACGGACACCTACCCACCATTTTCACTCAAATAACCGCAAATACGCAGAGGGTGCTTGCTAAAAACGTATAAAGCCGTAGAATAGTGAGATATAGCTATCCGATCTAAAAAAAAGAATAGAAAAGCTTTCGTACAGAAAGACCGAACACGTATTAATTCGCAGATTCGGGCTCCAGAGCTACGAATTCTTGATCAAGAGGGAGAGAACCTTGGTGTTAAAACGCTTGAGGAGGCCCTGAAGGCAGCCAAAGAAGCAGAGCTGGATCTCATTGAAATATCGCCAAATGCCAAGCCACCGATTGCAAAAATCATGGATTATGGTAAATTTCAATACGACCAGCAAAAAAAGGCGCGGGAGGCAAAAACCAAGGCGCACGTCACTGAAACCAAGTCTATACAGGTTGAAGTGGTTACCGGAGAGCATGACCTTACCCGGAAAGCTCGACAGGCGGCCAGCTGGCTGAGAGAAGGTCATCGGGTAAAAATAGAGCTGTTTTTAAAAGGGCGCTACAAGTACATGGAACCCTCCTTTCTTAAGGAGAAACTCCACCGTTTCGTCCTCCTCGTCCCCGAAGAGTACAAGATAGCCGCAGACGTAGTGCGTGGACCAAAAGGATTCTTTATAATCCTGGAGCGCGTGTCGTCAAAGAAAAAGAAAGACCCAACAGAGACAGAGGACACAACTCTTCCGTCTAATATCCCTGAAGAAAAAAGTAAACCTGAGGCGGAGGAGAAGAAACAAACAAGCACATGAAAACTAACAAATCATTTACCAAAAGAATACGCGTAACCAAAAACGGTAAGCTTGTTGCACGAAAAGTCGGACAAAACCACTTTAATGCAAAAGAAAATGCAAGCACCAAGGGCAGGAAACGCCGAACGGTAACTATACAGCTTAGCAACAAAGTAAAAGCGCGCTTCCTCCCAGGAAGTGGTGCATAAATATTATTTCAATTTTTTTCTAGCGCCTAGTAACCTAGAACCTACATTATATGTCACGAGTAAAAAGAGGAACCATTAAGAACAAAACCAGAAGGAACGTCCTGAAGGCGGTCAAGGGTTTTCGTTTTGCACGGAGTAAGAAAAAGAAGGCGGCTAAGGAAGCGCTTCTTCACGCAGGAACATATGCGTTCCGTGACCGAAAAAACAAGAAACGAACCATGCGTGCACTTTCCATCACTAAAGTAAATGCCGGCGTTCGTGCATTAGGATTTAAAAGCTACAGCACCTTTATAGCGCTCATGAAAAAAAGAGGTGTAGAACTCAATCGTACCGTCTTAGGGCAACTTGCCGAAAATGAACCAAAGGTGTTTGAGAGAACTCTCGCAGAAATCACCAAGTAAGCTACGTGGCTCTAGATAATAAAGAAACCCCCGCGTTCGCGGGGGTTTCTTTATTTACAAACCAATTTAAACTTTCCACCTTCATTGCTATATCTCCATTTTCCAAGAGTCCCATCGGACATAATACAAGACTCGCCTTCCCTTTTAATAAAACATCTAATATATTCCCTACCTCCAGAGCCGAAGCCACTAGATGAACCCATAAAAAAAATTAAATTAAATAATAACGCCTTAAAGTATATAGGAAAATATCTTTTTGTTGAACACAGAAGTGAACAGTCTCTAGTTGGAGAGACTAAGACTAGGACACGCGCCCCGAAGGGGTCTTTTCAACTTAAGACATAAGTGGTAATTCAAACCGTTCTCCTTTCTGGGGCACAGTGGTTTTAATACCCAAAAAACCACTAATGCGCTGTGCTAGAAATGCCGACGCTTCAGTTTCACCAAGCGCTACAAAAACTTCCAAAGGATTTTCCCCAGAGTGTGCTCTGCCTTTAGTGGCGACCTCTTCTGCAAAAGCAACGAGGTCATCACGGTCAGCGTGTGCCGAAAAGCCTCCCGTTTTTGAAATAGTGGCACGCACTTTCACTTTCTTTCTATCAATAACTACAGTCTTGTTTCCGTCTTGTAAGCGCCTTCCTAAACTCCCTGGCACCTGATAGCCGACAAGCAGTAATGAGGCGTTGGGATCAGGAAGATAGGTTTTTTCGTGGCTTCTAATTCTTCCACCGTGGCTCATACCGGCGCCGGCAATAATTATTTTTGTACCAACCGTTTCATCTATTTCTTTTGAATCTTCTCTGGTATAGGTAACCTTAAGGCGGGGGAAAGAAAAAGGATCGTCGCCACGTGCAAACTGTTCTTTCAGGTTCTCTCTCATGTAGTGTGTGTTGAGCTTGTATATTTCAGTGACTTTGGTGGCAAGAGGTGAATCAAGGAAGACCGGTACTGGTTCAATAAGACCCTCTCTAATGAAGCGATCAAATGCTTCCAAAATTATTTGGGTGCGCTCCAGCGAAAATGATGGGATAAGGAGCGTGCCTTTTCTTTCCGTCGTGTGCCTGACACTTTTGAGTAACGCTTCTTCGCTTTCGCTTACCTCTTCATGTTTTCGGTTGCCATACACGCTTTCAGTGATAAGGTAGTCAATACCACCTTCAACTTCAGGAACTTCAGGATCAGGTAATAAAATTGCCGGGGTGCGTCCTAAGTCGCCAGTAAACAGAATTTTAGTTCCCCACACCTCAACTAACACCAGCGCTGAGCCCAAAATATGCCCCGCGTTATAGAATGTCACCGAAAAAGTGTCATGTACGACTACTGTTTTTTTATATTCAAGTGGCTGGAGTAGTGCCATTGCCTGCTCAATATGTTCGCGTGTATACGGTGGCTCTTGGGAGCATTTAGCTGCCTCTCTCCCGATAATTGAAACGGAGTCGGCAAGCATAACCGGAATAAGGGCACTAGTCGGTGGAGTGGCGTAGGCGGTACCGGTAAAACCTTCTTTTGCTAGTTTTGGAAACAGTCCGATGTGGTCGGCGTGCGCATGGGTGAAGAATACTGCGTCAACGGTATGTGCGTCATAAGTAAACGGTTTGTTATTTGAAGACTCACAAAACTGCTGTCCTTGCTTGAGTCCTACGTCTATTAAAATCCGCACCACTTTTTCTTTTTTGCCCGTTGTATCGGTTGCCTCCAAAAGAAAATTTGCCCCGGTTACCGAGCGGGCACCTTCTGCGAAAGTAAGCGAGAGTGATTTACCTTTGACTTCATTGGTTGGCGGTGTTGATTCTGTTCTGTTGTTCATACAATAGCTTTATAGTATCTCTCTAGTATACAGCCATCAAGAATGCCTATTGTTTAGTATTCGTAGTGTGTTTTGTAAACCGGCTGAATAGTACATAGGCACTGAGTGCCCCCACTATGTCCATTGCAAGATCAAATACAGTATCTCGTGTGTAGTTAAGTGCTGTGTGCAGGCCAGTAAGGTATTCAAAAAGTTCCCATACGAGACCTACAAAAAACACACCAAGCACCACCGTTAAAAACTGCGGAATAAAAGGCCTGATACCAATGGGAACCTCGTAGGCAACCAACCATAATATACTCAGTCCAACAAAGAGCCCTCCTAAAAAATGCATGAAAATATCAAACCACCACCATGCCCAATAGAGAAAAAACATGTTTGCCAAAAAATGAAGAAGTGCAATGAGTAGCCCAAGCACGGCAATTGCTATTCCTGACTGTGACCTGGGGTGCATATAGGACCTATTGTACCTCACCAATAAAAACCCGATGCAAGAAATTGCATCGGGTTTTTATTGAGGGTCATCGGAATCCACATTAACCTAAAAAATATAGGTGGGTGCTCGCAACAATCATCTGTCGGTAACGTTCCCCAAAATGAAGTGATATAAAGCTCCCGAGGATTTTCAATTCAGTGGTTAATGTTCAACCAATAACCCTACTTTTAGTATACACCCAAGAAAATCCCACTACTCTAAAATACCGTCCAAATTTACATCATAAAGAATTTGTTCAGTGACTAAACGATAGTCAATAATCTCATCAGGTGAGAACCACACCCCAATTTCCCGCTGTGCTTCGCTTACTTCGTCAGAACAGTGCACTAAGTTACGTACTGCACGCCCCGTAAAACCGGCAAGTTCATATGAGTCAACGGTGTAGTCGCCACGTAGTGTGCCCACGTCAGACGTGGTTGGTTCGGTACTGCCCACGAGTTTTTTCACAATAGGAACGACATCATTGCCCTGCACAACCATCGCTACCACGGGCCCCGACGTCATAAACGCCACATTCTGGCGCATAATGTCTTTACCGTACTCAATAGGTTCTTTTTCAATCGGAAGATCATTTTTTTCACGTGTCTCAACAATGTTTTTTCCTTTCTTTAGAAACCAGTCGTCATCTTTATTGTAGTGTGTAATGATTTGATCCTCATTCGGAATAACCATCTTCATGGCAACTATTTTAAAACCAGCTCGTTCAACACGTGAGATAACATCACCGATGAACGACCGTTGGACTCCGTCAGGTTTCACTATTAAAAGTGTGCGTTGTTTATCAAATTTCATATAGCGAGTGTACCCCGTTATCAGACTTTTGTCATTATGGGTTTCGTGCGTTTTTATGTACGTGTTTCAAAATGTACGCAGGAAGTATGGTTTAGGTTTGGCGCGTACCCAATGACTTTACAATGACAAAAGCTCGATACGGGGTGTATCATGAATACACTAAAAAAGCGAGTCAATAAGCCATATCTAGACACTGCGCATTCCTTTATACTTTTCTTTAATTTCATCTTCAATGGCAGCACGTTCTTTTCCGTAACGCTGATATGACATTTGTTTTAATGCTTCAATTTGTGCGGGATCACCGGAACGGAATGCGATTGTTTCCATTGAAAACGGCGTAAGTGGTTTTCCATGGGCAAGCATTTTGATATATGCATTGTAGTTATCAATATGAAGCATATCTTTTGAATTAAATGTAGGGACAAACTGTTTTTCCAAAAATGATGCGTCATCTGATCCAACACGGAAGATAGCCATTGACCCAACGTTACCGAACACTGCGTCTGAGATTGATGGCTGTAGTTGTTTGATAAACTGGTGCGCCATAGTGAGTGACAGTTTGTATTTACGAGCCTCAGAAAGAATTGTGGCAATGGTGTTGGTGGTGATGTTTTGGAACTCATCCATATAAAGGAAAAACGGTGGAGGGTTAAGGTGTAACGAATCACTTCTACTGAGTGCCGACATTAAAATCTTTCCAACGATGATAAGACCGAGAAGGTTTGCATTAACATCTCCCAAGCGCCCCTTTGAAAGATTCACTAAGAGGATCTTCTTGTTATTCATAATGTCTTGGAAGTTGAATGCACTCCTTTGTTGCCCAATAATCGGGCGCATAATTTCGTTTGCAATAAAGATATCAAACTTACTGGTGATGTATGGCACCACATTGCGTAGGTCACCTTCTCCACGCACCTGTTCTGCAACTTCCTCCCAGAAGTGATTGACGATTGGGTTTCTTGAACGTGAGAGCTTAAGATGTCTGAAGTCTTCATCTGAGAGCACACGTGAAATATCCATCAACGTAGAGCCGGTTTCCGGATCTTCCAACACGAGCAAGGTGGCATTTCTAAAGTACTGCTCAAAGATAGGACCGAACGCTTCAGGAGTATCACCATACAACTTTTTAAATATCTGAAACATTTCATCCACCACGAACGTCTTCTGCTCTGGGAAGCGTGGGTCATATTCCAACATATTGAGACCCATAGGGCGGTCAGTATGGGCCGGGTCAAAATAAATGAGGTCATCATAACGCTCCGGTGGAATACGTCCCAAAATATCCTGAACATCAACGCCATGCGGGTCAATAAAAGCGACACCTTCACCCCGCTCAATATCCTGGATAATCATTTGCTTTAGGAAGTTTGTTTTACCGGTACCGGTTTGCCCCACAGTGTAAAAGTGGCGCATACGGTCTTCGTTTGAGAAATGAATATCCGTTTCGACATTGGCGTGGCGATTTTTGCCCAAAAGAATACCTTCAGTGGGCATGCCCGTCGGTGCCGGAGCAAATCTTGCATTTGAACTCTTTACTTCACGTGAGCTTGTTCCTCCACAAATAGTTAAGTGAAAAAGCGTTGCAAGTTCAGTGAGGTTCATAGGCATGGCGGGAGTTGAATACACAAGAAGTGATTTTACCTTGAACCCACTAAACTCAAACCTGAAAGCACGCCAAAAAGACTCAATAGGCCCTTTATCAAAGGTTCGGAAAATAAAGGAACGCAACAGAGCTTGTTTTGCTTTTTTATCTTTCGGGCGCCTGAATTTAAAGCGGTTACCGTCTGCTTCTTCATATTGTCCGAATGCCAACTCTAATTCTTCAAGCATGGCGTCTGCCCTATCGCCAGTACGTGCTGACGTTACAATTCTGATATTCACCCCAGAAAGAATGCTTTTCATTTTCGCAATTAATTTTTCAGTTCTCTGTCCGTCAACAGTTTTTTCTCCTTCTTTTTTTTCTGAAGTATTAAAAATATTTTTAGTTCCTTTGACAAGCGAGGGAAAGAGACGACGCATAAAAGAGTACCGAGGTAAATATTTATGATCTTGAAAAATTTTTCCCGACTTTGCAGTACCAAGTTTATTTATTTCATCAAGAACACTACGGAAGCGTTTTATATGATACTCGCCGGCTCCGGCAACAGAAATCTGGATAGCGGCACCTTCTCCTTCTTTGGTGATCTTTGAAAGTGCTGACAGAAGAAGGTTCAGTGGGTCGTAAGCAAACCCCTGTGCAGTCCTAATAGGTAATAATGCTGGACGAAACAGTGTTCCATACGCAATAGAGGATTCGCCAAATTGGTTAAAGATATTATAATCATCTTTCTTTTCAACAATTCTCGTGCGGGGGAAATTTGCGAAAATTTGTTTTTCAAAAATGTCGCGACGCATACGTGGCATTGCTATATAAAAGACAGCTTCTTCACTTTCCTGTGACACCGCAATTTCCATTGAAAAATGTTCATTATGGATTCCTTTTCTTCTTCTCCAATCTTTCAAGAAAATAGGGTCGGGAACACTCACAAACGGAATTACGCTCTGATACAGCTGTTCCATTTTTGTTACAACGTCTGCAAGCGAACTACCCTCTGCTCCAGACTCTGCCACAGGCACCGCAATTTCAAGGAGAACAAAATCAAGTGCGCGCACCAGAGGATCATCTTTTTCCGCGCCAACAATAGCGTGTCCTCCACCCTTAAACTGCACCAATAATCTATGAAAGTCATCTTCTATATGCGGATTATCAATCTTATCAAGCTCTGCGAGTACCGCCTTAAGCCCTTTTTGATTAAGAATACCGAGCAACTCTTCCATATCCTTATCGTTATGGTCGGGACGCAACTCAAGTGAAATTTCTGGTTCATCAAGTACTGGCTGTGGCGCTGGTTGTCCTATTGGTTCAAACTCAAGCGACGGTGCCTCATCAGTGCCCCCAAAATTTGAACTTCCACCACCGGCACCACCCGTACGCGTTTGTTCACGTAATTTAACCATTTGGTGCTCTGGTGATTGGTTTGTTTCTCCTCCGGGAGTTTTCATAGTTAATAGCCGTACCTTGATAGTATAGCAATAATCATGCCTATAGTGGCGCGCCTATTATATTCTGGTCTGAAAATTAGTAGGACGTTCCCTTAAAAAACTACGGTAATTTTGTCAAAATTTCGGGAGCTCCGTCAGTAATAAGAATAGTATGTTCAAAATGTGCAGAGCGTGAACTGTCACGTGTCACGTACGTGTAGTCGTCAGGGAGGAGTCTTATATGTGCAGTGCCTTCAGTTAACATCGGCTCAATGGCAATCACCATACCGGGTACTAACTCTTCGCCCTCGCCCTTTTCTCCTTCGTTCATAATGTATGGTTCCTCGTGAACGACGTACCCCACACCGTGACCACCAAGATCAATAACATTGCCGTAGTTGTACGAACGTGCAACCTTTGAAATAGCATCACCGATGTCGCCAACGTGGTTACCGCCACGAGAGGCCCTTATACCTGCCTCCAACGCTTCTTTTGTAGCACGTAGAAGTCTATCTGTTTCAGGATTAGAAGCACCCGCCACCACACTGACCGCGTGGTCTGTGATAAGCCCTTGGTGAGTGAGCCCACAGTCAAGAGAGACAATATCCCCTTCTTTAACATCATGAGGACTTTCATTGGGGATACCATGCACTATCTCGTCGTTTACTGAAATACAAATACTCGCTGGATATTCACGGTGTGCACCTTCTGGTTTGTATCCTAAGAAAGATGGTATGTCTCCTGTTTCGCGTATAAGATCATCTGCTTTTTGGTTCAACGCCAGAAGAGAAACACCAGGGACTACTAAAGCGGCAGTTGTAGCCACTACGCGCGCCAAACGTTCTCCTCCGATACGGAGTAGTATAATATCTTCTGGTTTTTTTATAGAAGGACTCATAAAAACAGTTTAGAGAACATGCTCTGCTACTATACGCTCTATTTCCTCAACTGGTAGTTGTCCATCAACATCAACAACCTTGCCCAGCGAACGGAAGTAGTCAATAGCAGGAACAGTATTTTTTTGATATTCGGCAAGACGTGTCTTTACCGACTCTGCTTTGTCTGCGCCATCACGCGCACGACCGAGAGAGCGTTCCATAACAGTTTCTTCAGAAACCTCTAAATTAAACACTGTATATGGTCTCCCAAGCCATTGAGTTACTTTTTCAAACGTTTCAGCTTCTTCTTTCGCGCGGCCAGTCCCCTCAAATACCGCGTGCTGGTCGTCAGGTAATTCAAAAAGAAAATCTTGAAAAAGATACACCGCAACCCATGCGGGCATCAAAAGCCCAGTGCCGTATTCTTTCTCAATACGCTTACCTAAATAGGAGCCAGAAGCAATAATTTCGCGGAACCGCGCACCCGTCATAAAAAGAGGAGCACCAAGTTTTTCCGCAAGTAATTTGCCCTGCGTCTCCTTACCTGAGGCAGGTCTTCCTACAAAAAGAAAAAGTTGTGTTGATGTGGACATACTAGGAGGTAAGAATAACAAAAAAACCACTAAAAACCTAACGCTCTCAGAATATGATTCTATCCCCTACACTAACCCTGACCGTACGGTCAGGGTTAGTGTAGGGGAAGATTGGAATGAGGTGCTTCAAGGAAATTGTCCATACAATGCCCGGTGGCACGCTAGTATCATTACGTATATAATACCTCGTATGAGAAAGAAAATAATCACCATCACAGGAATGCCGGGGAGCGGAAAGTCATCAACAGCAAAACTTGTTGCTCCTTCGTTGGGATTTTCCCATTTTTCTTCTGGAGACTTTATGCGGGAAATTGCAGAACAACGAGGGGTTTCTATAGATGAACTAAACACCACAATGGAGCGGGAACCGATGCTTGATTATGAGGTTGACGCTGTCGTGCGTAGTAAAGAGACTGAGCATGATATTGTACTTGACTCGCGCCTTGCATGGCACTGGATACCCGACTCTTTTAAGGTGTTCCTTCGTCTTGATCAGAAAATGGCAGCGCAGAGAATTTTCAAACAAATACAAGAAGAGGGGCGTACGAGTGAAAAATTTGATACCGAGGAAGAAGTGCTTACATCAATCACTGGTCGTCTCACAAGTGAGCAGTCGCGTTACCAAGAGCTGTACGGTATCAACTACCTTGATGAGTCCCACTACGACATGGTGATTGACACCAGCCAACACGAACTTTCTGACGTCGCCCACGCTGTTGAGGTTGCGTACCGAAAATGGATAGATGGTTCTACCGCATAACTCACATAATCAAAATTGTTTTGCTGTGTTTAATTTTTCTCTACTGTTTTCCCCAGTTTTCTAATGTGCGCGGTACTTCGGAAATATTCTTAAGTTCTACATATTTGTCATTCAATGGCTCTGCGTGCAACACAGTCCACGAACCGCGAGGAATATAAATGGCATTGACGCCTGCGCGAAGGGCGGGGTTAATATCTGAATTAAGTGAGTTGCCAATCATCCACACATTCTTTGGTCCAAATTCTTTTGCCGCTTCTTCCAGTGAAGGGTATTTATTGCCATCCGGAAAGAAGTGGCGCGAAGCAAAGTGTTTCGTAAGGTCGGTCATATCTACTTTACGCTCTTGGATTTGCGGGTCGCCTGCCGAGAGAATACGCAGTTCACACTTTCCGACATGAAGGAGGTCAATAAGCACATCAACGGCGCTGGGGATAATAAAATAAGGCGGTTCAAAGTTCTGCAGTGCAAGACCTTCAAGCATCATATGAGTGGCGCGCTTGTTTGGTTTTTTGTACTTATCGCACAAAAAGTCGTAGGTAAGGTGCCAGCTGGTGGTAAAACGCGTTGGAAGGAACCGCTCCTCTGGTGGCAGTGTTTTAACGCGCTCCGTGTCAATCCTTCTGAACTCTTGCACAATCTCATCTATAGACGGACTATCCGTTTCAAAACCGAGAATAATTGCTTTGGTAGCATCGCACGACGTTATTTCAAACTTATAGCTATCATCAATAAGGGTGTCGTCAAGGTCAAAAAAGATTTGCTTTTTTTGATAGTCAGAAGTGAATGGAGTCATATGAAATATACACTACCACTAATATTCCCTCAGTGAAACTTGAGCGTCAACTTTTCGTACGATATCAAGAACCACAGATACCACAATCAAGAGCGCGGTACCGCCGATTGCAAGTGCCCCGAAGCCAGTCAATGCCTGCATGATAAGTGGCAAAACAGCAACAGCACCGAGGAAGACTGCTCCGATAAGAGTGATACGAGTCACGATCCTTCCTACGTATTCAGATGTTTGGTTTCCTGGTCGTACCCCGGGAACAAAGGCACCACTTTTTTGAAGGTTGTCTGCAACGCGTTTCGGCTCAAAAGTAATTGCGGTATAGAAAAAGGTGAAGAGAAATACCATGAGGAAATAAAATATCCCATAAATTACTGCCCCAAACGGTAGTGCCAGAAGTGTTTGAGCGAGCGCCGAGGCACCACCAAGGTTTGCTTGAGAAAGGAAATTTAGAATTAATTGAGGAAAGAGAAGAATTGAGAGCGCAAAAATAATAGGCATAACCCCCGCTTGATTCACTCGCAACGGAAGGTAGGTTGATACGGCGCCAGCGCTTGAACCGGCGCGCCCTGCACGTGCATACGTCACTGGAACTGGACGTTCCGCTTCTGTCATAATGACAACTCCATAGGTTATAAGCAGTGCTGCAATAACAAAGGTGATATAGAGCGGTATCTGTGATGGGTCAAAAGAGAATGCAAGTTGCGAAAGGGTGGTAGGAAGTCCTGCGATAATACCTGCAAAGATTAAAATAGACATACCATTGCCTACACCAAACTCAGTAATCAACTCACCAATCCACATAAGTAGCACCGAACCGGCAATAACAATACTGAGGTTTATAAAAAAATCATACGGCGTGAGCGATGCTATAACACCTTGGTTTTGCAAGAGAAATAGAAACCCAAACCCTTGCACAAACGCAAACGGCAGTGTAAGAAGTCGTGAATATTGTGTAAACTTTTTGCGACCTATTTCACCTTCCTCTTGATACATAGATTTAATCGCAGGAAATACAACAGTGAGGAGTTGCATCACAATTGAAGCTGTAATAAACGGTCCCACACCGAGCATCACAATTGAAAGCGAGGAGAGGCCACCTCCTGAGAAAATATTGAGAAACGCAAGCAATTGATTATTCTGGAAAAATTGTTCAAGTTGAAATGCATCTACACCCGGGACAGGAATTGCGGCAAGAAGTCTAAAAAGTGCAAGCCCGAAGAGAAGAAACCCTATTCTTTTCAAGAGTGTGCCGTCAGTGAGAACTAATTTTAGCTTCCGTAAGAAAAGTTCCATACTTAGTATTATACCGTTATCTCTCCGCCAACTTTTTCAATTAATTCACGTGCGCTTTTTGAAGCAGTTACCTTTTTAAACACTACTTTCTTAGTTAATTCACCACGTGCAAGGATTTTTATCTTCGGCATTCTTCCTGACTCACGACGCACTAGACCAAGTGCAAAAAGAGCTTTGGGTGTTACTTCAGCGCCATTTTTGAAATGGAGAGAAATTTGATCAAGGTTTACTGACTGACCCCCACGGTTTGGCACGACTGTTCGCGAACGGTTAGTACCGTAACCGCGTCGTTTTGGAAGTTTCTTGATGATGTCACGCATTTCAGGTCTCGTACTGTTTCCGGTGCGTGCTTTTTGCCCCTTCATTCCTTTCCCCGATGTCTTTCCGCGCTTTCCACCACGGCCGACGCGCTGAGAAGTTCT
>JAJDCJ010000013.1 GCA_029260935.1 Patescibacteria group bacterium
ACCACCAATATCATAGATTGAAGATGCGTTATATTCAGCAATGCCGTTTCTTTCTAAATGCTGTAGCATCTCATCGGTGCGACCTTGCCAGTAATTATAGTATTCAAAAGGAGGAGCTTCTACAATCCATCCAGTACTATATTTTATAGCGCCGGGATCAATTTTACTACCACCGTCAGCCCAAGTGCTGTTATAAACTTGTCTAGCCATAACCTACCTTTATTTATCTAATAAATTAGTTGCAGCTATTAAGTTAGCTGTGTTTTCATTACCTAAAGCAACTTCATTTCTGAAACTTTCAATAGCTGCTGCGGTTTGTCTTTGTTGTTGGGAATTTTCTATAGTCAACGTTGGTAATAGTGCAAACGTACAATCAAACTTATTTACAGGTTCACCTGTATTTGGGTTATGACCAAACACTTGTACATAGAACTTACACCCATGCTTTTTGCAATCGCCTCCGATAAGAGGGCAAAATTCTTCACTCATTTTATTAATCCTTAACTGCTATAATTACATCTACATATTGAACTCGTATGTCCATGTTGTGACTGTGACCACCTCCACCACCAGTATTTTGGATAGCGTTTGTGATAGTATATGGACCGCCTGCTGTTGACGCAGTTTCCACTCTATTGAAACCATCTGAGCCATAAGCTTGAATATCATGTTTGTGTGATGGCATTTGTGCGACAGTAAGTGTATGACTATCTGTAGCTGTCTTACCAAACACTGTAGAAAATGGGACAGAACCTCCTGAACCAACTGTACCAGAAACAACCCTTAACGATTTATCATTTAGAGAAACATCTTTAGTCCACCCTGTTGGGGCTGCTGTTTGATGAAACAACATTCTTGTACCAGAAGGAATCAATACTGTGGCTAAACCAGCGGGAGTAACCGCTTTAGTGTTGTTAGTTCCTGTTTGAGTTTCACCACTTGTTGCTAATTGAACCTTACCTTTCTGACTTGTAGTACCATCTTGCAGTACTTGTAAGATAGAGTCTTTAAGTTTTAATGGTGTTACTATTTTTGTATCATTAGCTCCCGCTTGAGTTTCAGGGGTAGTAGCTAATTCAGCAATACCTTTTGTTCCTTCTGCGGCATCTGGTACAGCAACAACATCATTAAATGCTTTCCAATTAGTTGGAGAAGAAACTGGATCATTACCTGTATTAGCAGATGTTAATGACTTATAAATATCATTATCTGAAGCAAATACCCAAGATCCGATCCCATAAGTGGTATCTGTACTCCACTCCATAATCCCTTTTTGTTCAATATTTTGAAGAAGCTCATCAACTCTTTTCTGCCAAAAGTTTTGAGTTTCAAAAGGTGGAATTTCAGCAGCCCACCCATTATTAATTTCCGCTGATCCGGGGTCAACAGCCAATCCTGTAGAACCCCATATACTGTCAATAGTTGGTCTTGTCATTTATTTTTCCTAAATACATTTATTAAACAGAGTTAAATTCACCACCAATGGTAGGGTTAGTGATTGTTCCGAAGGTTGAACCGCCGGAGAAGCTAAAGAATGCAAACTGATTACCATCACCAGTTGTAAAGGAGATATTGTAAAGTACTCCTGCTGGCCTCGGTAATACATCATTATCAATTAATAGTTGTGAGGTAGTTTCTGGGATTTGAGAAACAACAGTAATACCTACTGAATGATTTCCAAGTTCATTTAAAACTACTACAACTGAATCTCCAAAAATGAACCTAAAAGCATCAAGTAAATTCTCAGTATCAATAGATCCTACATTTTTAAATATCTTACCTTTAATAAAGTAACGATATTCAGTATCACCTAATGTTCTGAAACTTCCTGTTTGTTCATCAAGACCCCTATATCTAGCACCTATTGTACTGTCTGATATAGAACCATAACCATCCACAAGTGGTGGTGGTGGTCCTCCGTCAGTTTGATAACCAAAAAATTCTAAACCGGATACATCTAGAATTACTCTAGGTTGTCCTACAATCTCACCAATAATATCTAGTTGAGTTCCGACAGCAGTTTCAATTGCCCTCTTTGTTAATAGTTGATCAAGAACTAACTCTAGATCTCCTTGACCTTCAATTAGAGCATCAATAAGTCCAATCAAATTTACAGAAGTCTTATATTGTTGAAGTAATCTATTTTTATAAATTTCTTTATGATCTATTATTGCCATTATATAATTACAATGTTAACCGTACTGATTTTAGCCAACTCTGTTAAATCTATAGAGATAGGGTTAGATAGAGTAGGACTAGCTGAAGTCCCAATAAACAAACTATCTACTTGATGTCCTACTACAGAATTAATAGGTGAGTATAATCTTGAGGTTATTACATCATCTCCTGCAAATAAATTCTCTGTACCATACGTTTCTAGAGCTTCTTTAATTTGATCATCACCATCACTAGGATAATCAGAAAACGTAGTTAGTGTGATTTCTATATAAATAGTAATTTCTGTAGGTCTATCAAATTTAATATCCCTATCAATTCCCATTGAATCAGTTATAGTTTCTGTAACAGCACCGTTCATATCTGTACCAACGGGTTTTGTATCAAAGATCGCTTGTGCTACCTCTGCATCTGTACCACCATCTACTATAACCTGAATACTGTGTGCAACTAAACCATTACCATCTGTGGCGTTTGTAAAGTTTTCTAAAACTACTGTTGATCTAACATCCTCAACAAGATTAACTCTATCTCTAATAGCGATTACACTTGATGACCCTGTTTTGGCTAATTCCGTTTCTCTTCTAGCTCTGAAATCTGCATCAGACTCTTGTATAAAACCTAGAACAGGTATCTCTTTGTTAGTGACACTATCTACTCCAGCAATAAAAGTTTTAATATCAACTAGTTGATCTAGAGGAGCCACAATAGGTCCAAAATCTTTAGATTGCATAGGTATTAATGATGTAACTTTTACGAAAGAAATATTAGAATCTAACTCTACATTCTTCTCAGATAACTCATCCACAGAAGTTATTAATATCTCATTAGAGTTAACAGTAGATACAGCAGTAACTGTTGGAACTGCAATAGGGATAGCGCTTATTAATCCACTTACAATTTCAGCTTCAGTTGCAGAAGCATCCGAGAGGAAAGTTGCATCTACACCATCAATAGTAACTGTGTAAGTTGTGTTGTTTGAAACTATATCAACACTAATAGTTGATTTTGTTGTTGAAGAACTAATAATTGTCTTGGGTTCTACAATTTCAAACTCTTCTTGTGTTGTATTAACTGCTACAGTAAAACCTGTAGG
>JAJDCJ010000014.1 GCA_029260935.1 Patescibacteria group bacterium
GCTCATAGGTGACCTTGCGGATGCTTGTTTTTTGTTTCATTGTTGCTTTTTTTGAGTGATTTCCCCAGAGAATTGCGAGGTATACATGAGTGTCTATACTATAATGAAGCAACGTTTAAAAAATTAATCTAATTACCACAATGGAAGTACAAACCCCAAAAACAAAGAGATCATCAATCACTTCAGTTACTAAAAGAGACGGATCATCTGCTGATTTTGAAGTAGGAAAAATCACCAATGCAATTACTAAAGCTGGAATAGCAACGGGAGAATTTACGGAAGCAGAAGCACTGATACTCACTGATAAAACACTGGATCTTATTTCAGAAAAATGCCCGTCAAGCTCCCCTACCGTTGAGGAAATTCAAGACTGCGCTGAAAAAATATTAATGGCTTCCCCCTATAAGAAGTCGGCGAAGGCATTTATTGTATATAGGGCGCAACGCACAGAGATGCGCGTGATCGCAACAACGGCTTCACTCGGTTTGATAGATAATTACTTAGACAACCTTGACTGGCAAGTAAAAGAGAATAGCAACATGGGCTATTCACTGCAGGGACTTAACAATTATATATTTTCTGAGATTAGCAAAACGTATTGGTTGAATAAATTGTACCCCACTGAAATTAGAAAAGCCCACGAAGATGGCGACCTTCATATTCATGATCTTGGAACACTTTCGGTGTACTGCGTTGGATGGGACTTGATGGATTTGCTCACCGTCGGCTTTAGAGGAGTTTCAGAAAAAGTAGAGTCAGGTGCACCGAAACACTTACGGACTGCACTTGGTCAAATAGTTAACTTCATGTACACCTTGCAAGGAGAGGCGGCCGGTGCGATTGCGTTTTCAAATGTAGATACACTCCTTGCGCCGTTTATTAGAAAAGACAACCTCACCTACAAAGAAGTAAAACAAGCCGTTCAAGAGTTTGTGTTTAACATGAATGTACCAACGCGTGTTGGTTTTCAAACACCATTTTCAAATATTACTCTTGACCTCACTCCCTCAGGAAACTTTAAAGACCAAAATGTCATTATTGGCGGAGTGGCACAGGAAGAAAAATATGGTGATTTCCAAAAAGAAATGAACCTGTTCAATCAGGCACTGTTTGAGGTGTTTGGTGAAGGAGACTCGTCAGGACGAGTGTTTACCTTCCCTATCCCAACGGTCAATATAACGAAAGACTTTGACTGGGATAATCCAGAGTTAGATCGTCTTTGGGAAATTACCGGGAAATACGGTATTCCGTACTTCAGTAACTTTGTAAACTCTGACATGAACCCTGAGGATACTCGCTCTATGTGTTGCAGACTGCGACTTGATCTTGGCCAATTGGATAAGCGCGGTGGTGGTCTTTTCGGCGCAAATGCACTCACCGGTTCAATTGGTGTAGTAACCATTAACCTTCCACGAATTGGCTATAAAGCTAAGGACAAAGCAGATTTCTTTAGCCGACTTGACCGACAGATGGATATTGCAAAAGAGAGTCTTGAAATAAAACGAAAAGTACTAGAGCGTTTTGCCGGTGCTAACCTCTACCCCTATACCTCTTTTTACTTGAGAGATATCTTTAAGGCGCATGGTCAGTACTGGAAAAACCACTTCTCAACTATTGGACTCTTGGGCATGAACGAGGCAATTCTTAACTTCCTACAAACGGATATCGGAACAGAAGTAGGGCAAGCATTTGCCGCGACGGTACTTGATCATATGCGAAACAGACTCGTTGCCTACCAAACTGAAACAGAAAACTTGTACAACCTTGAGGCAACACCAGCTGAAGGAACTGCATATCGGCTGGCCCTTAAAGATAAGAAACAGTACCCGGGCATTACCGTTGCAAACGAAGCAGAGACCGTGCACGGTGCAGAACCTTTCTACACTAACTCGTCTCACCTGCCGGTAAACTACACCGACGACATTATTGAAGCACTTACCATTCAGGACAACCTACAAACAAAGTACACCGGAGGCACAGTGCTGCACCTCTTCCTCGGAGAGCGTATTGACGATGTACGTTCAGTGCCTCGTCTTGTTAAGAAGATTTGTGAAAACTTTAAACTCCCCTACTTTACGCTGACGCCAACATTCAGTGTCTGTAAAGAACATGGCTATCAGTCTGGAAAACACGAAACGTGTCCCGTGTGTCACAGTACATGCGAAGTATATTCACGCGTAGTGGGCTACCTTCGCCCAGTCGGTGCGTGGAATGCTGGTAAGCAGGCAGAGTGGAAAGAACGCTCAACGTACACTCTCACCTCAGAGAGCAAACACGAATCACGTTCTGTATGATGTTTGGTGGTTTTATCCCGTTTACGTTAATTGATTATCCGGGGAAAACTGCAAGCGTCGTGTTCACTATCGGGTGTAACTTTAGGTGTCCTTATTGTCACAACCCTGAACTCGTAGACGAGACGGTTGAAAAAACATACACCGAGGAAGAAATTATTTCTTTTCTAGATACGAGACGCGACATGCTTGATGGGTTGGTGATTACCGGAGGTGAACCTACTATACATGAAGACCTCATTCCTTTTATGCGCAAAGTAAAGGAAATGGGGTTTTTGGTAAAACTTGATACGAACGGTACTGACCCTGAAATGATAAAGAAAAGCATTGTAAATGGCTTGGTTGACTATATTGCAATGGATATAAAGGCACCGCTATCCACCTATGCACAAAACGTAGGACGACCGGTTAATACACAGGCAATTCAAGCGAGTATTCAGTTGATTATGGATTCCCCTGTTGAGTATGAGTTTAGAACAACGGTTATAAAAAGTCTCCTTTCACCCGAGGAAATAGAAAAAATAGGACAAGACATAAAGGGTGCTAGACGATATTATTTGCAAAAATTCATATCTACTAAAATACTGAACCCTCAATTCAGAAAAAAAACGACCTATTCGGATGATGAGTTCAGCGAGATCAAAAAAACATTAAAAAAATATGTCACCGAATGTGAAATCAGATAAGAGCGCTCCGTATGTGTATGCGGACCACGCCGCAACAACCCCACTTGATGAGGCGGTGTATGAGTGTATGCGTCCGTATTTTTCAGGTACGTACGGCAACCCGTCTTCACTTCACACAAGCGGACGACGCGCATGTAAGGTGCTTGTAGATGCCCGAGAAAAAATCGCACACCTACTGGAAGCACGTCCCGAGGAAATAATTTTTACTGGAAGTGGCACTGAGTCTGATAATTTGGCAATTGTGGGTACCGCCCGTGCAAACCGTGCGCACGGAAACCATATCATCGTTTCCTCAATTGAACACAAAGCGGTACTGGAATCAGCACGTGCACTTATAAAAGAAGGGTTTGAAGTTACTGAGATACCTGTTGATAAAAGCGGTATGGTGGACGCACGTGATGTAGTTGGCGCGATAAAAGACACAACTATTCTTATATCAATAATGCTCGGCAATAATGAAATAGGGACACTGTTGCCGGTACAAGAGATAGCGAAGGAAGTAAAAAAAATAAGAGGAGATAGTCCTACACCGCTCATGCACACGGACGCATGCCAAGCGGCAGGATTTGAGGACATCGCACCTACAAAACTTGGAGTAGACCTTCTTTCTTTAAACGGATCAAAAATATACGGACCTAAAGGAGTTGGGGTGT
The DNA here is from genome assembly GCA_029260935.1 of Patescibacteria group bacterium. GTDB lineage: Bacteria > Patescibacteriota > Minisyncoccia > Phycocordibacterales > Phycocordibacteraceae > Phycocordibacter. Next base: position 3,631 of record JAJDCJ010000014.1, read on the forward strand.
TGTATAAAAAGAAAGATACAAAAATAGAGTCAATAATTGTCGGAGGTGCACAAGAGTATCACCTACGGGCGGGCACAGAGTCAGTGCCTTTAATCGTAGGTATAACAGAGGCATATGCGCACGCAGTTGCCCTGCGCGAGCAGGAAGTAGTGCGACTAGAAAAACTCCGGGCATATTTTATTGAAGGTCTTACAAAGGCAATTCCTGACATACTCATTAATGGAAATCAGAAACATCATCTACCGCATATTACCCACGTTACGGTCCCGTTAGTTGAAGGTGAGTCTTTAGTGCTCTTGCTTGACGCGCACGGTATTGAGACGTCAACGGGCTCCGCCTGCTCCTCACACGACCTTCGTCCGTCCTACGTACTTACTGCAATAGGACAAGATGACGAACTGGTGCATGGAAGTGTGCGCTTCTCATTCGGCAGGCACACCACCAAAGAAGATATTGATTATATTCTCTCTGTCTTTCCTCCTATCGTCGCTACTTTAAAAGGAATATCAGCAACTAATACTTATGTCGGATCAACCTAATCAAAAATTACACGACGTCGGTGGGTGGCTGTACAGCGACATAGTAAAGGATCACTTCTTTAACCCACGTAATATCCTGATTGACGAAGAGGGGTACGAAGCGCACGGCATTGGTGTGGTGGGAAGCCCAGCGTGCGGAGATATGATGGCGGTCTGGATTAAGGTAGACCTTGATACACAAAAAATTTCTGAATGTAAATGGCGTACTTTTGGGTGTGCGTCTGCTATTGCCTCAACGTCTATGATGTCGACTATGGCAACTGAAAATGGTGGCATGACCCTCGTACAGGCAAAGCGCTTAAGCCCTGAGGCAATTATTGATAGACTCGGCGGACTTCCCGATAGGAAATACCACTGCTCAGTGCTCGGACACCAAGCACTACGCGAGGCGGTAATGGATTATGAAGAAACAAACTAATGACACAATAGAATATGTTGTAGTGAAAACCAGAATTGAAACACCTGGTGTGGTGACATTGTTTTTAACAAAAAAAGACGGGACCACCCCCTCTTTTATATCTGGTCAGTTTATAACTGTTTTTTTTAAGGAGACGGGAACCCCTGAAGGAAAGGCATATAGTATTTCAAGTGCGCCTCATGAACATGAGCTTGCAATCACTGTACGAGGAATAGGTGAATTTTCAAACCGACTATGCGCCATGAAGGAAGGAAACCATGTTGAGGCCTCACTTCCCTACGGGTTTTTCTACCCTGAAAACGACAACGGTGACACTATTATGATTGCAGGCGGTATTGGTATTACCCCATTTAGAAGTATGCTCAGACACACGGCGCACCATAGCCCAGAAAGGAAGATAACACTGTTTTACTGCGTAAAAGACGAAGTGGGTGCTGTTTTTCTAAAGGAGTTTGAAACGCTCAAAAAGGATCTTCTCAACCTGAAGATACACTACTTTATGACTCGCCAGACAACGCCAGTTATAAACACCCAATTACGGCGTATAGATATGAGCGATATTCTCCCTTCAGTTTCTGACTCTAACCAGAACATTATGATGTGTGGTTCAATTCCATTTACGAGAGACTTATGGCGCGGATTAAGAGAAAACAACGTTTCTGACGACTCTATATATACTGAAGCATTCTTTTCGTACTAAGAATATCAAAAACCACCACCCACCAAAAATAGGACATCCGATGTCCTATTTTTGATGGGAGCAAACCCACTAACTATGGCCGCACGGCCATAGTTAGTGGGTTTGTGTTTTTATATTTTATGAAGGGCGAACAAAGCCATCGATAACCACTACGTCCTCGAGGGTATGTTGTGTACCGTCAACGTCAATTATTATTTCAGAACTCTTGAGCATCTCGTCAACATCCTTCTTTTTACTTTCAAGAATACTTTCTGTTTCTGCAATCACTACGACAGTAAACTTTTTTCCACTTTTCACTAACTCTACTCCGATACCGTGACCACTAAAAGCGATACCCAACAGGGCCTCTACGTCACGTCTCCAATCCCCTGAAAGTTCAGCTGAAAGCGCAAAACCTTGTGGGATTTTACCTTTGAGCTCCGATTGTTCAAATGACGGTGTCCCGGGAGTGGTTGCGTCAAAGTAGAGTACTTGTTCAGTATGGACCTCATTAAGCGCGTCATTTTCAATGTGTCCGGCGTACTCAAAACCATACTCGTCACAAAACATTTTTGTTTTCTCTATTGCAAATGCACGCAATTCTTCATGGGAAGGATCTGGATTGTCCGCATGCATACTGAGATAGGCGGCTTTCCCAGCTCCACAGTCTTCATGAGAATAGATTTTTGTGATACCCGCACGGTGTAAGCGTTGAGCGTGCAAGGATTTATTAGCTTCAAATACAAACACACCAGGAAGCCGTACTGCAGGCTCGCCTACGTCTTGATGGGCATCAATACGCCCATCGCAACAGATACATGTTGTTACCTTCTCTTTGAACGCACCTTTAAAATCGTTGAGTTCAGAGAGATATTTTTGAAAACCTCCCTTTTCATTAATTGTATCCATAAGTCTAGACTCGTTCTTAATAGTATTCTCTACACCATATGTATGATGTTTTTCAGGGCTGGTCATATAATTGTGTACTCTAAAAATGAATGAATAATTTATAAAAGCACGGTAACCGTGCTTCCGCTCACCTCTAACACGCCATACTCTACCGTAAAACTCTGAGTTTCGCCACCCGAGCGCACAGTGAGTGTCCCCGGCTTTAATGTTGCAGCCAACGGCTCATGGTTTTTTAATATAGTTATTTCCCCTCCAGTGGTTGGCACAGAGACTGACTCCGCTTCGCCGTTAAAGAGATTTTCATGAACACGAGCAATGGTAACGTGCATACGAGAATACTTATACAACCTGCTTAATCGTCCCCTTCATATAGAACGCCTGTTCATCTTTGTCATCATGTTTACCTTCAATGATTTCTTTAAATCCTTGAACGGTTTCTTCAAGTGACACATACTCACCTTTAATTCCGGTGAAGATCTCTGCAACATGGGTCGGCTGTGAAAGGAACTTCTGAATTTTTCGAGCGCGAAACACCACGGCTTTGTCTTCGTCTGAAAGCTCTTCAATACCGAGGATAGCGATAATGTCCTGCAGGTCTTTGTACCGTTGAAGAACCTGCTTTACTGACTGTGCCACTGTATAGTGTTCTTCACCAACGGTGTCAGGGTCAAGGGCACTTGACCCTGAATCCAACGGATCAATAGCTGGATACAAACCAAGAGAGGCAAGCTGTCTGGAAAGCACCACTGTTGAGTCAAGATGAGAGAATGTGGTAGCCGGAGCCGGGTCGGTAAAATCGTCGGCGGGTACGTAAATTGCCTGCACTGACGTAATAGAACCGTTTGTAGTTGAGGCAATACGCTCCTGCAGCTGACCCATTTCTTCTGCCAAAGTAGGCTGGTAGCCGACCGCCGAAGGAATGCGACCGAGGAGCGACGATACCTCAGAACCTGCTTGAACGAAGCGGAAAATGTTATCCATAAAAAAGAGTACGTCTTTGCCCATTTCGTCTCGGAAATACTCTGCCATCGTGAGCCCTGATAATGCAATTCGTGCGCGTGCGCCCGGCACTTCATTCATCTGACCGAATGCCATGGCAAGTTTGTTAATAACACCGCTTTCTTTCATTTCATGATACAGGTCATTACCTTCACGCACTCGCTCTCCGACCCCAGCAAAAACAGAGAAGCCACCGTGCTCTGAGGCAACGTTGTGAATTAATTCCTGCATTAATACAGTTTTTCCAACACCTGCACCTCCAAAAAGCCCCACCTTGCCTCCTTTAATAAACGGCGCCAAAAGGTCAACTGCCTTCAGTCCTGTTTCAAAAACTTCTGCCTTTGTTTTCTGGTCAGTAAATTTCGGTGCTTCGCGATGAATAGAAAGACGGGGCACGTCATTCGGCATATCACCTTTACCATCAATAGTGTCTCCCAGTACATTAAAGAGTCTGCCGAGTGTCTGCTCTCCAACCGGCACTGACACCGGAGCACCAGTATCTTCAACCATAGCGCCACGCGTAAGCCCCGCCGTGTCTGCCAGGGCAATTGCCCGCACTCTGTTTGTACCTAAATGTTGCGCCACCTCAAAGGCAACCTTACGGCCATCACCACTCCACATGAGCGCGTTTTTGATTGCGGGCAATGACTCGTCAAAACGAACGTCAATAACCGGGCCGATAATTTGTGTAATTGTTCCTTTCATAAAATTAGGTGATAGATTCTAGCTTACAGATTTTAGTTTTTAATTTCAATTTTTTTATTTTGAAGCCATTGCCTCAATACCCCCTACAATCTCGGAGACTTCGCTGGTAATGGCAGCCTGCCTCACTTTGTTAAAAGTGCGCAGGAGTGACTTTGAAAGGTCACGGCTTTTGTCAGAGGCATTTTTCATTGCCACCATACGTGCCGAGTGTTCAGACGCTTTTGATTCAAGTAGGGCGTGATAAAGAATGACTGAAGTCAGGCGTGGCAATAACACGTCAAGTACTTCTTCTGAGGAGGGTTCAGTCGTGTAGAAAGACGGCGATTCTCCATTACCAGGACGCGCAAACATTCCCTTTTCAGGTACGATACCGACAACAATATCGTGAAGCGCACCTGACGAGAGTGGAAGCACCCGACGCCACACTGGCTGTTGTTCAAACGTTGACTTAAAGTTTGTGTACACAATATCTACTCGGTCATACATACCTACGGTAAAACCATTTACGATGGTTTGTGCGGTGCGCTCCATATCCTCAATTGATACATCGTCAGAGATATTTTCAAAACGGTCTTTGAGCGTGTATCCACGCCGTTCAAAATATTCTGCAGCCTTCTTTCCAAAAGCGAAAATATCTACTGCATCTTTGGGAATAGTAAGTGCCTCAAGTCGCCGTGAAGTTTCTTTTAAGACTGCCGCATTGAGTACGCCAGCAAGTCCTTTATCTGAAGTGACTACAATAAAAGCAGAGTGTTTTTCAGTGCGTTTTTCTGTAAGTGGGTGCTTCACTGATGCGAGCGATGGCGCAAGACGCTCTAGAATTGAAAGAGCCGAGCGAGCATAGGGACGTCCGGAAAACGCACGTGCCTGACTTTTACGCATCTTTACTGCTGAAACCGCCTCCATTGCCTTAGTCACCTGATGGGTGCGGTTCACAGATTGTATCTTTGATTTGATGTCTTTAAGTGCCATAGGTTGTTTATTGTACGGTCTTTCCAAACATCTCTAGTCCTGCGCGAAGTGTTTTTTCAGTTTCTTCACTGATTGCTTTTTCGGTTCGGATTGCTTCAAGAATGTGTGCGTGTTCGCGGTCTAAGAAACCAAGTAGTTTCTCTTCAATTTCAGTCATACGTTCTGGTGGGTAGGCATCAAGATAGCCGTTTGTTGCAGCAAAAATAACCGCCACCTGACGTTCAAATGCAATCGGAGCATTCTTTGGTTGGTTGAGTGTTGATGAAAGTCGTCGTCCAGAATCAATTTGTTTTTTTGTTTTTTCATCAAGATCAGAAGCAAACTGCATGAACGCCTCAAGTTCGCGAAACTGTGCAAGGTCAAGCTTGATGCGACCAGCGACTTTCTTCATTGCTTTTGTTTGTGCAGCACTACCTACACGAGAAACTGAAATACCAACATTGATAGCCGGTCTCGTTCCTTTGTTGAAAAGATCAGCTTCAAGGAACATTTGTCCATCGGTAATTGAAATAACGTTTGTTGGAATATACGCCGACACGTCTCCTTCCTGGGTCTCAATAATCGGCAACGCTGTCATGGAGCCCCCTCCTTTTTCTTTTGAGAGTTTTGCTGCACGTTCAAGCAAGCGTGAGTGTAAGTAAAAAATATCACCGGGGTATGCTTCCCTACCTGGTGGACGACGTAACAGCAAAGAAAGTTCGCGGTATGCAACTGCCTGTTTGGAAAGATCATCATATACAATGAGTACATCTTTTCCTTTTGCCATAAAGTATTCACCGAGCGCTGCACCTGAGTATGGTGCTAAGAACTGGAACGCGGCAGGTTGTGATGCTGATGCATCAACAATAATGGTGTACTCCATTGCGCCCCTGTCCGATAACAGCTGTGCAATCTGTGCGGTTTTTGATTCCTTCTGACCGATTGCAACATAAATACAAATTGGTCGCGATTCTTTCGACTCGTTGAGCTGATTGAGTATTGTGTCAATTGCTACGGTGGTTTTTCCTGTTGCGCGGTCGCCGATAATAAGTTCACGTTGTCCACGACCGATCGGTATGAGGGTGTCAATCGCCTTAATGCCAGAGTGGAGTGGAGTATCAACTGGAGCTCGGTCAATAACGCCATAGGCCTCCCGTTCAATTGGGTTAGCGCCGACTGCTTTAACTGGCCCCTTGCTGTCTATCGGTTCGCCAAGTACATTTACAACGCGCCCTATAAACGCCTCCCCCACGGGAATAGATAAAAGTTTTCCCGTTTTTCGTGCAATCATACCTTCTGAAATACGACTTGAGTCGCCGAGCAAAACGACCTTAACCGAGTCTTCCTCAAGGTTTAACACAAGACCAAACAGTTCAGAATCTTTTGTAAGAGCTTGTGCCACCGATGCATTTGATGATTCATCAAAGGTAATCATTTCCATCATCATGGCGCCCGATAGACCCTCAATTTCAACAATGCCGTCGCCAACCATACGAACCACACCTGCGTCCTCCTCTTTTTCTTCAAGGTGCAGTGCTGCAATTTCCTTCTTTAGGCGTTCAATGATTGTCTGGTCAGTCATACATGTGTAATTGTTTTATTTTGTAACACGTTTATAAATCTCAACTAATGCTCTGCGATATGTTGCGTCAGTGATACGAGCGCCCTGTCGTACCAGATGCCCACCGACAATGCGCGGGTCAAGTATAATTTTTGCATCAGGAAATCGTGCGCGCAGAGCAGTGGCACTTTTCTTGTTTGCAACCGTCACCAGCGTTCTATCATCTTGGGTGCGCTCAAGGATACGCACCACCTGCGGTAATAACGACAGATGACCCTTCTTTTTCATATATTCAATGAGTGACTCTACGGTAACTTCCGAGAGGACCGTGGCATAATTTTTTGCAAGCGACATAAATAAATATACGTGGTCTTCAACTAGTGTGTGGTTCCCGCTGATTCCTGGAGTATTTTCTCTGCAGCAAGCACTGCCGTTTTTGCAATTTCTTTTTCACTTTCATCAAGTGCCTGACGTTTCAACTCGTAAGCGCGCGCTTCAGCATCGTGCACCATAGTTTCAACACGTCCTTCTGCATCGCGGAGAATTGCTTCGCGTTCTCGTTTTCCAGCAGTAGCTGCGCGCCCGACCACTTCTTCAGCTTCTGTTTCAGCGATAGCGAGAATATCCGCTCGTGTATCTGCGACCTCTTTACGCGCGACTGTTGCCTCCTCAGCATCTTTTATGCCTTGCTTAATTTTCTCTTCTCTCTTTCCCAGAAGTTTGAGAATTGGCTTGTAAAGAAAGTACGTCAATACAATCAACACAATGGTAAAGTTCACCGCTTGCGCGAGCAATAACTGCCACTGTATTCCAAATGCTGCAAATACTTGTTCCATAAAGCGTACATTTTAATTCACGTAAAAACGCTTGAGATGCGAGGTGGACAAGCGCATTGTGCGAGTCGTACTTGAGCGTACGGCGAGCGAAAAAGCGCGCAGTGCAACAAAGCAGCTCATTGTTTTTACGTGAATTTAATAATAAAGCCGACAACGAGGGCGAAAATCGCAAGAGCATCAGTTACGGCTATACCAATAAACATATTAGTAGTAATTTTGCCTGAAGCTTCAGGGTTTCTACCAATAGCTTCAAGTGCACGTCCCACCAAAAGACCGAGACCGATACCGGGACCAAGCACACCGAAGCCCACTACAATAGCCATACCAAGAGTCTTTGCTACTTCTATATCCATATAATAAACAATAATAAAACTATCTTACTTAATAAGCCCTCAGTATACCCCAAGAGTCACTAGAGGGCTATACTCAGGCACCACACGACAACATCTTAATGTGCACTATGTGGTTCTTCAACGGCAATTTTGATGAAAAAGAGTGTCAGAAGTGCGAAAATTGCGGCTTGCATTATACCAATAAAAATCTCAAAGAAAATGAATGGAAGAGGGGCGAAGTATGGGACAAAAAACATAATCACAACAAGCAGAAGGTGCCCTGCGAGAATGTTTCCAAAAAGTCGGAACGACAACGAGATGAGGCGTGCTAAGTTTCCAATAATTTCAAGTAATCCGACTGCAAACGCCACCGGTGAGGAGAAATTAATGAATTTACCGACATATTTGAAAAACCCTAAATAGATAACACCAGAAATCTCTATAGTGAGAAATGAAATAATAGCGAGTGCAAGAGGCACATTTAAGTCAGCGTTAACAGGATAGAAAAGTGGAGTATACTCGCCGTGACGCATAATTCCAATTGCCTCCATAAACGGAAAAAGCCCTAGTAAGTTAGCAACAACAAAAAATATAAAAATCGACATGATGAGCGGGAAATAACGGTTCGCACGGGCTGCGCTTCCCAAGGCCTCCTTTACGTACTCGTAGGCGAATGTAATCATTGTCTCAAGGGCAACCTGCCCTTTCCCTGGCACTACTGTGAGATTTTTTTTGATGAAGAAGGCAGAGACTACGATCAATAACACTACTAACCACGAGGTAATAAGCGTTGCCGTTATAGGGAGACCAAAGACAGTGGTGATTATCTCGGGTGCAATTGAAATGTGTAGTCCGTCTTCCATAGAAAAAGTCTTCTGAAGTATAGAACAAGACTTTCATTTCACCAAACAATAAAAGGATCTTTTGAGGTCAGGCATAATTGGCTAAGGTATACTAAAAACTATAGTTCAACCGGCGAAAATGATACACTTAATACGTATGCATATTGCCATATATTGGCCTCTTTATGCCGGTCTCTTTGTTGGTGTATTGTTCATATTTGAGTTTGTCTGGGCATATAATTTTTTTTATGTCGCACCAACTCAGAATACGGAGCGAATACTGACGCCAGTAATCACGCAGGCGCTTGAAGACGACTCGGCTATAGCGTCACCGTCGGAGTGGGAGCGCGAAAAAGACCATATTCGTTCCCTGTTTGAAGAACATATATATGGACCATTTCCGCGCACTGATTTTACTTGGAAAAGTGAACGGAGGGTGCTGGATGAAAACGGATACCACGGTAAGGGACTCGTGGAAGAGATTATCCTGTCCGACCCGAGCGATACGGTTCGCATACCGATAGTGTTGGTCACACCAAAAAATAAAGAGCGTGCGCCATTGATTGTTGCTTCCAACTTCTGCGCTAACCACCATGTTTTTTCCGAGTACCCTGTTGAGAAACCAGTGCATGTTTCTAGTATTTGTGACATCCCCTACGCAATGATGGTGAAAGAGTTACTCCTTGGTACATATATACAACGTGCACCGGTTGAAGAAGCACTTGACCGTGGATACGCATTTGCAGGATTTTATACAGGAAGTGTGGCTCCTGACAGTAAAGAGTTGGCACCTGAGGCGCTTGAGGTGCTCTCAACTCTGACTGAAAAACCGGTTGAGGGTGTTATTGCCGCGTGGGCGTGGGGATATACACAGATAGTTTCTGAACTTAAAAAAGACCCACGTATTAATGACACCAAAGTTGCCATTTATGGTCACTCGCGGGATGGGAAGGCATCACTTCTGGCCGGCGCATTTGGCGAAACTATTAACCTTGTGATTGCTCACCAGTCAGGGCGTGGTGGTGTGGCGCCTACTCAAAGTTTAGTGGGAGAATCGGTTGTTTCAATAACCAGATCATTCCCCCACTGGTTTGCACCGCAGTATGCTTCTTTCAATACTGAAGGAAAAATAATTGATCAGCACTTCTTGGTAGGACTCCTTGCACCGCGCCCAGCGCTTTTCACCGGAGGATACCTTGATAAATGGGCAGATCCACAAGGAGCATTTATATCAGTTAAAAACGCCGTGCCTGTTTACGACCTGTATAAAACAGGAAGCTTTGGTGCAACGAGAGTGCGTGACTTCCGTCCACAAGACACGCTTGCGTTCTTTATGCGTCCACTTAACCACGGGGTGCGTGTTTCTGACTGGAGGGCAATTTTTACCTTCCTTGATGCGCACTTCTAATAAACCCCATACACTAACTATAAGCGTGCGCTTATAGTTAGTGTATGGGTTGATTTTAAGGATGAGTTGAGTGGTTTCCTGATCTACTGTTAAAGTAATACCCGTAATGCTACGGTGTTGGTACATGAAAAAATGGGTGGTGAGAAATAAAAATATTGGACAGACACCTCTTGAGGTTGCCGAACTCTACCGAACAGAAGCGCACCTCGGAGGTGGTGTTTCGCTCGCCTACGCCGGCAGACTAGACCCTATGGCACACGGAAAGGTCTTGATTTTAATAGGAGACGAATGCAAGCGACAAGAGCACTACCACGGCCTTGATAAAGCGTACCGTTTTGAGGTGTTGTTTGGTTTTAAAAGTGACACTGGTGATGTTCTTGGGGTTGCAGAAAAGGATGTGCATAGAGACTCTCAAAAAATAACTGAAACGGCCACCAGCTCTGTATTAAAAACATTGATTGGAAAAAACGAGTTCCCCTACCCGCTCTTTTCTTCAAAAACAGTAAAGGGAAAACCACTTCATATGTGGACACTTGAAAATAGGCTTGATGAAATTGAGATACCTACTCGCGCGTCAACAGTGTATACACTCTCACTGACTGACATAAAAAAAGTATCTGGAAGAGATGTTTTGTCTAGTATTTTTAATAAAATTAATTCTATTCCTAAAATCACTGACCCACGCAAGGCACTCGGTAATGATTTCAGAAGAGATGTCATACGAAAAAAATGGCATGCACTTTTTGAAGGTGAAGAAGATACACAGTTTTTTGTAGCTTCGGTGTATGCTGAAGCTTCCTCAGGAACCTATATGCGTACACTTGCCGAGGAAATAGGCAGACGTTTAGGGGTCTATAGTCTTGCCTTTTCAATTGAAAGAGTAAAAATTGGAAAGACTCTATGGTCGCCTTTTGGTAGGTGGTGGTATACAACATTTTAAATTGCCTCTTTTATAGAGGGGGAATAAGAGAGTCGGAAACTGATACACTGTTCTTTATAGATATATGATACAGAGAGATCACATACTGCGAGCGATAAAAGAGGTTCCCCGTGACCATTGGGGTGTTGTCTTCCTTTTTGTCCTTGTGTTTTCATCGCTCGGCTATGGCCTGATACGTTCGGAGCAGAAAAATGAACTCTTGTCTGCCAACATTATGCAACTTGAAAAACAATTGAGTATCACTACGTCAGTACTTGAGCGTAGTATTTCAGAAACACACTCAACACTTGCCGAAGAGCTCAATCGCGAAAGACAAACTGTTTCGGTGATAAAAAGTGACCTGGGTAATTTTCAGCAGGAAGTAGGAACTATTTCAAGTAGTGTTGATACACTTGAAAAACTCAACGAGACCGACCCTGAGTTGCTACAGAAATACTCAAAAGTATATTTCCTGAGCGAACACTACACCCCTGAGCGTTTAGCTGCGGTTGATAAACCAAACCTCTATTACGAAGATCAGCCAGAGTCAGTGCATGCCAAAATGTGGCCACACTTAAAAGAGCTTTTACAGAGCGCCCAGACAGCAGGCGTGACACTTTGGGTCCGTTCTGGATACCGCTCGTTTGATGAGCAAACATCTCTGAAGTCAGCATATCGTGTGCAGTACGGCTCTGGAGCAAATACTTTTTCTGCAGATCAGGGATATTCCGAGCACCAACTAGGCACCGCCGTTGATTTTATTACCACGGGCCTCGGTGGTAATTTAGACGGATTTGACACAACTATCGCATATCAGTGGATGCTTACCAATGCCCATACATATGGTTTTATACTCTCCTACCCTCAAGGAAATAGCTTTTATGTGTTTGAGCCCTGGCATTGGCGCTATGTTGGAAAAGAGCTTGCAACCCATCTAAAAAACACCGGTAAGAGTTTTTATGATCTTGACCAGAGAGAATTAGACGAATATTTGATTACTATTTTTTAACAAAAGGTATACTACTTTTATGCGCGATACGAGCTTTCATGACTATATTGTGAGCGACGTATTGGGAGAACTTGAAGGTATTACCTCAAAAGGTATGTTTAGCGGCTGGGGAGTGTACCAAAGTGGCATCATTTTTGCCCTTATCTTGGGCGACGAATTATATTTCAAGGTGGACAATACCAACCGTGCACTCTATGAAGAGCTGGATAGTCACCCATTTACGTATGAGAAACAAGGAAAAACTTTCACCCTTTCTTACTGGAGTATTCCTGAAGAAGTGATGGAAGATAAAGAGAGGTTGTATGACCTGGCTGACCTTTCAGTTTTAGTATCAAAAAATAAAAAGAAATGAAATACGACTTTAAAGTAAAAGTATGGCTGTATCCTGGGAAAAATGCCGCCTGGCACTTTGTCACGGTTCCTAAAAAGGAGTCCGATAAGATAAAGAAAAAGTGTGGCAAAAATACCCGCGGATGGGGTTCGCTCCCTGTTTCTGTCACCATAGGCGCAACAGTCTGGAAAACGTCACTCTTCCCTGACAGAAAATCCGGCACGTATATACTTCCGCTTAAAGTAGAAGTTCGCAGAAAAGAAGATATAGAAGCGGGTGACTCAATCGCCGTTTCCATAACTCTGTAGTGTAGAACTTTGAGGGTCTGGGCTATCTTTTAATTACTCCGATTACTTTTCCGCTGATTGAGAAGTCGTCACTTTCGTGAAGGAAAATAGGGAGATATTTTTCAGTAGATTCTGCCTCCAACACGATACGACGATTTTCTACATCGTTTTTATAGCGTTTAATAGTTGCCATGCCGTCAATAACCGCAACGACCACATCTTTGTTTTTTGGTTCCTTATAACTACTGTCAACTATGACAAAGTCACCGTCTTCAATGGTGTCGTTTTCATGCACGACTGCCTTGTTCATTGACGGCCCGTCTGCAACCAAAACATAGAGGTCATCTTTTCTTCTTGGAAGGAGTTTTGTTGAAACCTTGAGGTATCCTTCTATTCGCTCGTCTGCAAACATAGTGGCAGGGCCACAGTTTGCGGCACCCACTATGGGAAGCGAGTAAAATAAACTTTTTACTTTATTTGCTGCGCCTTTTCTAACGGGTTTTATAACACCCTTGGCAAGGTTGATTTGGATGAGTCCTGCTTCCTCAAGTTTTCTTAAGTGGTATTTTACCACCTGCGGTCTTCCATCAGCGTCAATAAATTTGGCTATTTGCCTTAGACTAAGTTTTCCTAAGTTTTTTTGTTGCTTTGCCATGGTGAGCAAGCGTGCTTGTGTGTCGTGCATACCCGGTTAGTACAATGTGGCATTACTTTTGTGTGTTTTCACCACAAAAGCGGATTTAATTGATAACTAATATGTGCTGTTACGTTCGGCATAATCAGTAAGCCCGGTACACGATGCCACATTGTCCTACCGGGCATATCCCTACACTATACACGGGTGTAAACAGTGTAAAAAAGTTTTCCACAAGACAGGGAAATCCGGTGTTTCTAAGCAAAATATGCTCTTATTTTCTCTTTTGTGCGAATCCCGGGATTAGCACAATGGCAAGCCATCGTAGCTCTATATCGGTATTTTTTTCTGGAAACCACATGTCGTCGTAACTCATCCAGAGACGTAAAAACTGAACTTTCGGTATTTTTATATACTCCCCTTCATCAGGGTCAGCAAGAATAATGTGAGTGTCGGTAACTTTTTCTACTAAACTTACGTGTCCGATATACCCTTCCATCATAAAGGAAACAACAAGTACAGTGTCCTGTGTGTTTAATTTCTTGACCTGTTCCCACGAGACATTGGTCTTGGTTTTTACGGAATACCCAAGCTCCTTCAGTCCATTTACGATATCGGTATTTGATAAACCCTCAGATCTTTTAAACTTAGTGAGGCGAGAAATATGCGCAAAAGAAACGGGAGACTTGAAATAGTTAGTAATCATCTGAATTACCGTCGGCCCGCACGCCGAACAGTTGGGCTGTTTTTTAACCGCAATTTTCATATAGTAAGTTTAGCATTGTGTATTGTGCGAATCCCGGGATTCGCACAATGGCGTCTGCACATGTAGGTTTATAGGTTGAAGTTAGGTTGAATGTTCTAGGTATGCCAGACCGCCGTAGAGCCCGCCGTCGCTACCAAGGCGTGCCATGGTAATGCGCGGGGCGGTAGGATAATATTTTTTAACTAAAGAGGATAGTGTTTTTTCAACACGTGCAAGCGGAATGGCGTTGTCCCCTACTATCATAGAGCCCCCGAGTACAATTACTTCAGGGAAGGAGTTGACGACACTGTTGTAAAGACCTTGGGCGAGGAGGTCTGCAAGTTCTGAAAGTGCCTGTTCGTCGTCAAAATCTTTCGGTGCGACGCCGTATTTTTTCTGAACGGCAGTTCCTGAAATTAAGTTTTCAAGCTCTTTGCCATTTACTAATCCATGCCCCAACTCTCTGTTGTACGTGCCACGCTGTATTTCTCCGTTTACTACGTGTGCGCCACCTACACCGGTGGAAACCGTGACATACAACATATTGGACTCCCCTTTCCCTGCGCCATAGTAATACTCACCGAGCGCCACCAATTCGGCATCATTAAAAAGTGTCACCGGTGCGTCAAAAATACCTGAGAGTCGTTCGGCAATAGGCGTTCCGTTCCATAGCGGTAGGTGAGGTGAGCGAAACACCACGCCGTCTTTTATCACCCCTGAAACATCGCCGGCTGCCGCACGTATACGGAGTCCGTGTGCTAGCTTTTCTACTGTTTGTGCCACCTGCGTAATTCCCTCCTCTGGAGTCTTGGGTGTTTCAAAGCTACGTTTTTCTGCAAGTTCACCGTGTGCAATTTTGCCCACGCGCGTTTTGGTGCCACCTATATCAAAGACTATTTGGATTTCTCCTTCCATATATATTATTTACTCTTCAAAAAGTTGCTTCATATACTGCCAGACATCATCTTGTCCGTGCACTTCTTTTAGATAGTACCACCACTCAGCACCCCAGAGATACTGTTCCTCAAACCCCGTGCGTGAGGCAAACTGAATAGTTTCTTTGAGAATGTCTATGTTCATACGCTTGAGTTGTTCCTCAAGTGGTGTGTCAACCACCGCTTGAATCACCCATGGCTCTGCTGCAAGTTCTGCAAGGACCGCTGGTTTGTCTTGCCCTGTGGTGAGTTGTGTTAATTTTCTTTTTGCCCTAAAAAATCCAGGCGTGGTTGGGTAGGTAATAAAACTGTTGAGGTCGCGGTTCCATACAGTGCGGTACAGCGTGGTACCAAACACATCTGCTCTGCGCCAGGTGTTGTCCCAAAAACCAAGCTCGCCACTTGCAGTCAGCAACACGGGATGCGCCGGGTCAAGTTCATGCACCAGTTCTACTTCTTCTTCCAAAAAACCAATATCAAGTTCCCCGCACTGCCCAATGGCAAAACCGATAATAAACGGCTCGTTTTCAACCTGCCACCGTTCTATCGCCGGCGAGTCTTTGTATCGCTCCACAACCTCAGTAATATAATTTCTAATGTGCCCTTTTTGGTCTTCCAAGCCATAGTGCTGTATCCAGTCGGGTTCATGGCACTCAGGCCAGCTTGGCAGTCGCCTGCCGACTGCCAATGTAACTTTTACATTGTTTTCTTCTGCACGTTGTATTTGGTAGTCAAGTTCTTCAAAATTAAATTGATTTTCAACTGGTTCAATCATTTGCCAATGCGCAACAAGACGCAGTTTTTTGATACCAAGATCTTCAAGAAGTGCGCTGTAGGTTTTTTTCCAATCAATACGAAGCTCGTCGGCGCGAAACTTACTAAAGGTGGCGCCGTAGACAATATCTTCAGGGGTAGGTTCCGGAATGTCGGCAAGCCATACAAAAATACCGCTGAACACTATGGTAATAACAATGAGTGTGGTAAGTACCTTCGGTAGACGCATAGACACTTAGAAAATAAATAATATGGCGAGTCCTGCAACGATTGACAACGTTCCGAGGATTTTAAGAATAAGTGTTTGTGGTGTGAGTTCGTACTTAAAGACATCGGGCAAGCGATGCACAAACAACGGTACAAAAATAAGAAGGAAGACAAGTTGCAGTCCACCGAGTGCGTTCACTACCGAAACACTGCCAAGACTGATAGCAACTGCGGTAAGGAAAAATGCTACACCACCGAGAGTTTTACTGAGTAGCGCAAACCCTTTGGCACCGGTTGACGAACCCTGTAGAGATTCTTTAATGGCTTTGAAACGAGCGGGAGCTAGTATCACAACCGCCACTACAACGTTCATAATCAACAACCAAAACAAGCCATTGAAGAATGTATCGGCCGCATCAAACACCAGTTTTGCGGCAAACGAAGAGGTACCAAGTAGGACTCCGGCTGCAATTGTCATGGCAAAGAGTTTTCGGGAAAAACAGAAGCAGTAAATGAGGAATGTACCTGTTACCAATAGAAGAAATGCCGGAATAAAAGAATTAGGAAGGTCTTGGGCGAGGAAAAAAGTTGCCAGTGAACCCACAGTAATGGCGCCGGCTGAGGCCGTAAGAGGAAGTACGTCAGTCACCGTCATTTCCTGCAGAGTGCGATAGAGAAACAAGAGTGAAGCGATGTATGCAAGTGCCGAAACAGTTGAAAAGAAGAGCACCTCGTAGCCAGGAATGGAGACGAGACCAAAAGGAATAAGTATAACTACCAACCCTGAAAGTACAGCGCTGTAGAAGGCAAATGCGGCCGGGCTTTTAATACCGCCGTCACTTACCAAGACATACTTGTCTATAAATACTGTCAAAGCACTAATGGCTTGAGCTGTTATTGCAAGGATTATCCAAAGACTCATAGTAGGGTATATGTAGTATACCAGGCGAATTTTAGGGTAGACGCTCGCTGAGCGCATTGTTTTTAATAATCTCGGCGTAGGCTTTTGCGCTGTCGCGGATGGTGCGTCTTTGATTGTTTTCGTAATCAATTGCTACGAGTCCAAACCGTGGTGGATACCCTTCTGCCCATTCGTAATTGTCCAAAAGCGACCAGTGCGAGTATCCACGAATATCAACACCTTCTTCGATTGCTTTGTGCACATACGCAAGCGACTCTTTGATAAATGATTCACGCCTTGAATCATCGGCATCGGCAAGTCCGTGTTCGCTGATATACACTGGCACGTTATATTTTTTTAAGGAAATTAAATTAGGGTAAATGGACGGTGGATATAACTCCCACCCAAGATCGCTTTTTGGATACTCTTCTTTTTCTTTTTTACTCTGCCAAAACACTATACGGAAATAGTGGTTGAGCGCAATAAAATCCTGATGGTTTTTTATGTGGTTAAGGTAGCGGTCGTTGTACCACCATGAAAGAACGTGAGCCACAAGTTTTCCGAGTGGGTGTACTCCACTAAAAGCAGATTCGTTTTTTGAGACTCCTATGTGTGTATGTGGGGCAACTTTTTTTATAGCATCATATGTTTTGATGTGGCCACGTATTACATGAGACACTGCACGCAAATAGAGGATTATACTTTTTTTAAATGGCGGCCAGATACCTGAAATGTAGCCGTGGCCGGTAACCACCATCGGCTCGTTTATGGTGATGTAAAACTTCACATCTTCGCCTAAATGTTCGGCAACGTATGCGCCGTATCGTGCGAGCAACTCTGGCCATTTTTTATATGCCACACCGCCTTTTTCAGAAAGCCATGTGGGCATGGTCCAGTGCCAAATGGTAA
>JAJDCJ010000015.1 GCA_029260935.1 Patescibacteria group bacterium
CGCTCAGCCCGCTCGAGTACTCGCGGGTCCTCGCCCACCTGCCTGCCTCTTTTCTTTATTTTTTAACATCATCCCCCCGAAAACCGTTCTCTGAAGTGGAAGCAGGCAGAGTGGGGCTCGGAAAAACAACGCCTCATATACCAGGCAATTGAGGTGTTTGGTGCCTAGAGTGCATGAACTCCACCGCTCGGCCATTCGGCCTCGGGCATTTCCGCTAGGGCTACTCGCACCTAGTTTTCTAGGAGCACCGCTACTCCTCGCCAGTGTCGCCTGCGGGCTCCCTGTCTTCGGGCGGCACACTTTTTTGGGGGAAGGACGGCATCCTTCCCCCAGCGCCTCCTCGGCTCGGCAGGGCTCGCCCAACCGTCGGCGCCAACCCCCAACCTCGTTTTCATATCCATTCGCTCGTAATGTCGCTTCCGCTTCTAAAATCAGTATTTCAAAACAACAACGGCGCTCATCCATGCACACTGGCCGCCCTAGCGGAAATGCCCGAGGACCGGAACTGCAAAACTACAGAAAACACCACTCACTGTTCATGTGCTTGCCCCACCCACCGTGCGCGCACTACTCCCACACCAATGAAAGTGGAAAAGTTGGTGTGTGGCTCCCGTTAGATTTTCTTTTTCAACTTATCAAAATACACGTCGAGTGACAGTTCTGCCATTTTATATAAATCGCTTCTAAGTTCCTCAACTTGTTCGTCTGTCATATCTAGAGAGTCTTTACCAAGATGTTGACGGCACTGTTGGATAGAGAGCATAAATTAATGTTATCACTCGGTACCATAACTAGACAGTCGAGTCTGACTTGTCTTTCTTTAAAATTGACTTAAAGAAAATGTTTACCAAAAGATAGGGTAAGCCAAAGTAAAGAATAAGAGCAATAAAAAATTCGATTGCCGCTCGTAAAAGATCACTACTAAAAGCATCAAAAACGGCGTATAAGAAAAGAAAAACACCAGTCCATTTGAAAGATTTCAAAAGCCACGCTAAGTATTCAAACTTTTTTCCTTCTTTATTTGCCATGTAAAAAGTATACACTAGCTTTACTTTTAGTTTCCAGGACTATTCCAAGAATCATGTGGAATACCAATACCATCTGAACCAAAAAGAAATTCATTGAAAGGTCCTGCCCATTGCCAATTAAATAGCCCGCTTATAATCGTCCAGACCATAAGAGCTATAAATACAACCAAAAAAATCTTATCCCACTTGCTTGAGGTGGTCCACCACCTTTTTATACTCTTCTTTATGCTCCTGAATACAGTCGATTCATCTTCAGGCACACCAAGAGTTTTATTTTTTGGAGGTATAAATAATGATTTCATGTTATTTTTTGTATAAGTAAAAGCCAATAATTGCCGCTGCTACGACATCTAAAATTTGCCAAGTTTCTCGTGCGAAATAGAATGGGAATAGTGGATTGAAGAGTATTGCCGTAATTCCAAATATCCACGTCCAAGTGAATTTCTTACTCTCATAGCTTGTATACGCTATGTAAATAGCTACAGCAGTGACTACCCATCTTAATAGTTGAAAATAGAAATAGGTCCAATCTCCGAAAGCTCCTAAAAGAAAAACGATCGCAAGAATTAAATACCAATTTTGTTTAAGAAAGTTTTTCATATACCACTTCTATGTAAGCGTGCTTGATAATTCTCAAAATCGTTCTCACTGAATGGTTTTGATAGACTTGACAATCCTTTTCCTTTCGAGTTCAAGTATCGATCAGAGCAGTCGCTCTTAATATTTGATGGTCTGACTTGAAACCAGTAAAAGGAAAATCCTAATATTATTAGTATTATAAAAATAATATATTTGTATTGTTTTAATTTCTCCATATTTTCAGCATATCATTTATGGTTCCATTGAGTGTGGTATACATAAAGTATGGGCTTTATTATCATAGGAGTAATTGGAATCGTTCTATCAGCAATATTGACGCAGCACTTTGTAAAAAAGAACGGACTACCCACTGAAATGACAGAACAACTTCCTGGAACAGGGGTTATTCCTAAGTGGGTGTCATTAATAAATCTAGCTGGTTGGGCTTTAATTGTTTGGGGTGTTATTAGTTTTTTTATTGGTAGTTAATCTATTATATCAAAACCCCGTCTCAATTAAATAACGAACAATTCCAATATTTATAACGCACTAAAAGAACAGAAGAAGTATTTAGAAAAAATAGAAACCAAACTTATTTATTTTTGGTTCAGGAGATATTCTACGTCACGATTCTTGGCAAAGCCCATGAAACTAACAGTACACTTCTAATTCTTGTATACTTACTTCATGACCCAATCAGAATATATTGCAGCTACGGTTTCTTATTTCCTCCCCTTTTTAATAGCCCCGATAATTGTCGGGGCTATATTCTCGTTAGTAGCTTGGTTACTCACAAAAAAACGTTCAACTAAGAAATCTATCATTTGGTTTGTAGTAGGGTTTCTACTAGCAGCCTTTGTCATCTTTTATGGGTTAAGTCTAAAATAGAACTTCATATAATTTAAACTAAAACGACCCTTTAATCCAACCAATAAAAGCAGCTAGTAGGAGTACAATAATTAAGAATAGCCCGCCCTTCCACGTATGCAGCCTTCTGTTTTCTTTGTATAGATAAATAAAATCACGTTTTTCGTTTTGAGATTGTACTGCATCTTCCCAACGATCCTCCGCGTCCAATTGTTCGCTTTCTTCCTGAATTGCTTTCCAGTCAATTTTACCCATTAAGACTACTTATACCAGAACATCCAACTCCTGTATACTCAATCCAATATCTATACGGAAGGCTGAAAGTTCGGAAAGCCACACTTCGGGGTCACAAATTTTCTTAGGGCTTAGTTAAGCCGCTTGTATAAAAATACCCTACTAACACATTAAAAAAGCGCGTATCTTTTACAAGCTTATTGAATCTATTTTTAAGATTTTTTCCTTTTTCGTTTGTTACAAATGTTAAATCAGTTGTCATATTATTTCAAAAGCTTGTCTATTCAAATAATCGCATAAAAACAGCTAAAAAGCACTATCAAAAACGGCTCAACTTGGGTTGAGCCGTTTAGGGAACAAAAACCCGCCCCACTCTGCCTGCTTCCACTTCAGAGAACGGTTTTCGGGGGGATGATGTTAAAAAATAAAGAAAAGAGGCAGGCAGGTGGGCGAGGACCCGCGAGTACTCGAGCGGGCTGAGCGCCGAGTCCGCGAGGCGCGATTAGCGCGGGTTCTGTTGGAAATAGGTTCGAGCTAGGGCGTAAAGACGAGCCCAAAGTAGGTTTGATTCAGAATTTCCAGAATTTTTTCTGATGGCGCGAAGCGCTTCATAGGGGGGATGAGCGGAACCAGAAACGGTTTAGAGAACTAGCAGTGCTTGCCCCACCCTCCCGTGCGCGCACTGAAAACTTTCGCCGAGTATTGGTGCTCGTCGAATGACTCCCTATTTTAATCCGTACTGAGTTTTTATTTTCTCCATTCTTTCTTTTTCATGTTCCTGAAGGGCTCTTATAACACGATCCACCGCAAAGGCAGGTTCTTTGTCATAGTTTGAATACATGGTAGATGCAAAATCTAGTTTTAAAATAAATAAATCAATTGTGTCCTGAATGATTTTTAATAATGTTCTAATTTGTAATCCAGTAATTTTCACCTCTCCTTTTTTTAAATCATCATGGGCCAAAAATTTATCTCTGTATATTTTTAGATTTTTGATTACTTTTTGATTATTTTTTAAACGACGTCGAATCTTTTTGAGATCTTCAAGCGTAAGTTCCTTATAGCCACTCATAAGTTCGGGAATAAAATCTCGTCCCTGTTGATATTTAAAGAATTCCTTTTCTGAAAAAGAACTTAAGTTTTCTTGAGCAAAGTCTAAAAGCAAACCTATAGTTAAAGATTGTTTTCGGTTACCTTCATCAAAAAACTTAGCTATTTCTATAAAAAAATAAACTCTGGCGGCCTCTTGAATTGATGTAAAAAAGTAAAGATGTTGTCCATATGTTTTCACATTGGCTTCTGCTTTTCTTTTCCCAACTACATTAGGCGCAGCTATTTTCCTTAGCTGTTCATATATCCTAAAAGCTGCAAGAGTATGCAGATAGCGGGTTTGCAAGCTCTTTGTCCAATCAAATACTTCCTTAAAATTGTGCTGATGAGAATGCATGGAAGTGAACGTATCGTATAATACTATTATGCGCTTTTTTCTTTACGTCCGCAAAAGTACTGATAAGGAGGATATGCAAGTTTTGTCTATTGAAGCACAGCTTGTAGAACTGCGAGCATTGGCGAGAAAAGAGGGGATTGAGATTTCTCAAGAGTTTGTAGAAAAACAGTCCGCTAAACAACCGGGCCGTCCTATATTTAATGAAATGATGGCGCGAATACAAAAAGGCGAAGCACAGGGCATTGTGTGTTGGAAAATTGATCGCTTGGCACGTAACCCCGTCGACGGGGGACAAATACAGTGGCTTTTGCAAAGTGGCATTATTGCCCACATACAGACACATGACCGTGCATACTACCCAACAGACAACGTGCTCATGATGTCTGTTGAGTTTGGTATGGCGAATCAGTTTATTCGAGACCTTTCTGTAAATACAGCACGCGGACTCCGTGCCAAAGCACGACAAGGACACTTTCCCGGAACGGCACCAGTGGGATATATAAATAATCCGCGCACCAAGACAATTGCTGTTGATAGAAAGAAGTCGCCAATCATTCGTGAAGCGTTTGCACTCTACGCGCAAGGCAATTCGCGTTTTGAAGATATCGGACAGTTTCTGTTTTCAAATGGAATTAAAAGTTTATATGGAAATCGTATACAGAAAGACCGAGTGAAATTTATCTTAAGCAATACGTTTTATTACGGCCCTTTCCAATACGGTGGGGAATGGTACGAAGGAAAACATACTCCAATCATTGATAGAGTCTTATTTGAAAAAGTACAAAAAGTCTTAGTAAGACGTGGACGTCGACAGTCGACAAAAAAAGAACCGCAAGCGTTGTGCGGATTACTGAAGTGTGGGGAGTGTGGCATGAGTATAACTGCCGAAGCAAAAACAAAAACACAGAAGAACGGAAACGTGCATCAGTATGTGTATTACCGATGTACTAAGAAAGGGAAGGTCTGTTCACAACCGTTTATACGAGAAGAAGAATTAACGGCTCAGTTGAAACGAGCCGTTTCTGACTTCGCCTTGCCGAAAGAGTGGGCAGAAGAAATGTTCACATTATCAGAGAAGGACGAACGGTCCTCAGGAATTTCCGCTAGGGCGTCCGTGTATGGCGCACGTGAGAAACTGGTAGAAGCTGATACAAAATTATCACGCCTTACTGACCTCTATGTTGACCAAGATATTGAGCGCGACGCTTATCTATCGAAGCGTCGCGCTTTAGTGGATGAAAAGAGGAAACTAAATGAGCAGATTGCTCGTTTAGAGGCCGATGCACATAGTTGGCTCGAACCTCTTCGTGAGTGGATACAGGAGGCTTCAATCCTAGAGGGAATAGCAAAAAGCACTACCGTAGAGACACAAAAGGTCACCGTGCAAAATATCTTCGGCTCGAACCTGTTTTTAAAGAACAAAACCGTTTCTGGTTCCGCTCATCCCCCCTATGAAGCGCTTCGCGCCATCAGAAAAAATTCTGGAAATTCTGAATCAAACCTACTTTGGGCTCCGCGGGTAGGACTCGAACCTACAACCAACTCCTTACACGTTATCCCTTATTACTAAGAGCGTGGACTATATCATCATCCGGTCTGGATGCGAGGCGCTTCCCCCATAAAAATGGAGTACTCCCTTTCGGGATAGTCTCTGAACCTTTCCCGACATTTTGTTAGGACTTGGCTGCTGATTACCCTCGGCATGACCCGTTCGGGTTTCCAGCAATTCACCTCGTTTTTCAATCTGAATTCCTTCAGAAAGCTGCCTTTTGACAGGGAGCTGCTCTACCATTGAGCTACCGCGGAATATATTGTTCTGAAAGAACATCTTCGCGGTGCTCAAGAATTGAGCTACTACCGGAGTGACTGAGGATCACAGGAAAGCAGTTCTTTCATATGATCGAAGTCACGAACGGGAGCAAGGATGGTTTTTCTTAAAACCAGACTTACCGCGGAATGTATTCTGGATAGAGAATTATTCCTTCCGCGAGAGCTCAAGTTTGTGCACCGCGGAATGTGTCTATTCTACTTAAAAAAACCACCCCTGCCAAGTGTCCAAGTGATGATATAATGGAGTATAAGGAAGTGCGCGTATGGATTCGTGGCGCAGATCATATCTATGTGTTCCTGTAGTTCCTGTTATACATGACCACTTCAATACAAATGTTTTAGTATGAGTACCTCTGTCTTTACCCTCGCCAGCGATGTCTTTAATGACGGGGGCACTATTCCCACTGAATATACCTGTGACGGGGAGGGAATACACCCGCCTTTGAGTATCTCGGGAGTACCGACTGGCACAAAAAGCATGGTGTTATTAGTGGATGATCCGGACATACCAAAAGACCTTAAAAAGAAGCGTGGTATTGAATGTTTTGATCACTGGGTGGTGTACAACATTCCAAAAGATACAACTGAAATTGAAGAAGGGGAGTCAGTCGGGAAAGAAGGTTTGAACTCAGGCGGTACGCGTGGGTACGTTGGTCCATGTCCACCGCCTGAATATGAACCAACAGCACACCGGTATTTCTTTCGGCTCTATGCTCTCTCCAAACAAATGCGTTTTGCAAAACCGCCAACACGCACGGAAGTGCTCACTGCTTTGGAATCGTGTGTTTTAGCAGAGACCCAACTTATGGGTATCTATGACCGCAGTGGTCATAGATAATTTTTAGTAGCTAAAATCATACGCATCTGCGTGATACAATATAATCGTATGTTTACATTATACGTTGAGACCGGCTGCCCTTATTGCGCCAAAGTATTACAAACCATTGATGAGTTGGGAATCTCAGTTGAGCAGAAAAATATTGCTGACTCTGGTGTTTCAGAAGAGCTTATTGCCCGAGGAGGGAAGCGTATGGTTCCTTATTTAGTAGATTCTGATCGCGATACTGAAATGTATGAGTCAGATGATATTGTCGCCTACCTCAAAGAGCACCACAGCGCGTAACTACTATGTATGTTCGGGTAGATGTGACGGCAGCGGCAAAGCGCGAGCGCTTTGCCGCTGTTTCTATAGACGCCTTCACTGTCTCAGTAAAAGAGCCGGCAGAGCGCAACATGGCAAACAAACGCGTTGTACAGTTGGTAGCCGAACATTTTAATCTACCACCAAGGGCAGTGCGGATTATCAGTGGACACCACTCGCCCCGTAAAATTCTCTCAGTTACCCAAGCAAAAGGGTAAGATATACTACATATATGGAAATAAAAACAAAAGTCACCGGTTCAGTGGTTATGAGTGATGAACTGGCAGTATATATAACTAATAAACTTGAAAAAATCACCATCTTTCTAAAAAAAGACCCTACTGCTATTTTTGAAGTTGAAGTAGGAACGACCGCAGGCGGTCAGCGCACCGGTGATGTGTATCGCGCGGAAATCCACGCAACGTTCGCCGGCGGTGATGTATATGCAGAGTCAACGGCAGCAAACCTCCACCTTGCAATTGACCGCACAATAAAAGAAGCACGCCGTGAGTTTAAAAAAAGACGCGGCAAAAACAATGATGCGATGCGAAAAGGAGCAATACAGGTGAAAGACTTCTTCCGCAATTTTGGGAAATAAAGGACGCTCCGGGCGATGATAGTTTCAGAACCCTGCCTGCCCTCCTGCGCGAGTTTCTGAAACTGTCATCGCCCTTCCACTAAGGTGTAGAAACTCCGTGTTCTGCGGCCGCCAAAATCATCACTACCCTACGTTAGAGTTGGAGGAATTGTGTGCTTGGCTAGGCTGTCTAACTACCCAAACAGGCCTAGCAAAACAGTGATTTTGTAGACTGAGCGATACTTGCTTCGCTAAGATAAACGGCTCATTCTTAAGAATGAGCCGTTTATCTGAAGGACGATTTTTCAGCTAGGCGGAAAAACTAGACGCGTGTAAAATCTTTATAATCCATTTCATTTTTTCCTTCAGGAACAACACGCAGTGGGGTAAATAATTCATCTTTGTACTCAGCTGTAACAATCTTTACGCGCACTTTTTTACCATTCTGTTCTGCAAAAAAGTACGTTCCAGGCCACCCATCGTAGGCACTGTATTTTAAATAATTAGTACGTGCATTGCCATCAAGGGAAATTTCGCCGTCCGCTTTCTCTATTTTTTTTGTAAATGTTGCGTTGCTATGGTCTTGCTCTTGAGGAGTGATATCTCCTTGTAGCCACTCAGGGATCACCTCAACGAGTAACTGTCCGCCGATGTCTGCAAGGAGGGCCGTCAATGTCTTTGAAGACAAGGGCCACTCCGTGTGTGCGGGTACATCATCAGGAGTAACTGACGCTTGGGCAACAATAGGGCCGTGGTCTAGTTCTTCGTCCAGTAACATAATAGACACACCGACTTCTTTTTCATCGTTGAGTATTTGGTTTTCAATAGGGGAGGCACCACGGAACTTTGGTAAAAGAGAAGGGTGAATATTCAGTGTTCCTTTGTGGGGAATGTCTAACACACTTTTCGGAATAAGAGCACCATATGCAGAAACAATAAACAGGTCCCATTCAGAGTTTTTTAAAAGAGAAACAGTCTCATTTTCATCCTTGAGAGAGTCAGGTTGTAATACAGGAATCTCATTCTCCTCACCCCATTTCTTAACGGGTGAACTCTGGAGCTCCATGCCACGACCGGCTGGTTTGTCAGGGGTGGTGACAATAATATCGGGGGAGAGCCCCGCTTCTTTCAGCGCCTCAAGGGTGTGTACCGCAAACTCCGGTGTACCAAAAAACCCCAGATTGAAATCTTTCAGTTTTTTGCTCATGTAAACACTATAACGTTTTCTTGTAACAAACTTTTAATATCTTTAAAGATTTGTTGAGATTCAAACGGGGCAGGAACGCTTGAGTAATTAGTCATAATCTATAAAAGTGCCGTCAGGGAGCGTTTTTTTAAGGTCTGTTGCATGGTCTATAAAGAGAACACCATTCAAATGGTCTACTTCATGTTGAAAAATTTCTGCTAACAATTCACTACCACCACGTTGAAACTTTTTCCCGCTCGCGTCATGCGCCACCACGGTGACTTTCTCAGCACGCTCAATCGTGCCATACACATTAGGGACCGACAGACACCCCTCTCCCGTAACAGATATTTTTTTTCGTGACGAGTTTACTATTTTTGGATTTATAAAAACTACATCAGGGTCATCATCATTGCGCTCATTACCGGCGACCACAAAACCACGCACCGTAAAAATCCGATACGACACACCTATTTGGGGAGCGGCGATTGCAACACCAAATTCTGCACTTCTCAGTGATGCCTCCATAGCAGAAAGAATACCAGTGAGTTCTTTAGTGCCAAACAGTTCCTTTGGTACCTCAGGTGCCACCACTCTTAAAACTGGTGCACCCGCAGTTACAATAGGGGTTGGATGTGTATCTTTCATATGAGGTAAATGTACTACATCTGGCACGTATTTTAAATGGATGTAGCTGTCCGACAGCTACATTTTTTCCATCCCCTCCACCCAACATATGGACACGGCGTGTCCATATGTTGGGTGGGTAACACTATAACTCACACTCTGTACGCTCTGTGTCTATACGATTTCGTCGGGGTCGACAGCACTGTGCCATTTATTGCTTACACAGAAATGTAGCTGATGTAGCTGTCGGACAGCTACATTTTTTCTACATTTTTCCAGCTTTCAGTTCTCCAAAAACTAGGACATCGGATGTCGGACATCCGAATATTTATTCGTTTTTCTATACAATCTCGTCGGGATCAACTGAAACGTGTACTTCAGGTGGAAGTGATAAAAGCTCACCGCGGAGTGTGTGGTGAGGCCACTTTCCTGACTCAAGGCGAA
Organism: Patescibacteria group bacterium; assembly: GCA_029260935.1. Taxonomy (GTDB): domain Bacteria; phylum Patescibacteriota; class Minisyncoccia; order Phycocordibacterales; family Phycocordibacteraceae; genus Phycocordibacter. The sequence goes on from JAJDCJ010000015.1 coordinate 9,961, forward strand.
TAACGGCGCGTGCGATGTATCGGTTTTTTCCAATATATCGTGGTGGCAGGGGCCCAATAATTTCCCAATCTTTAAGGACGTCACGAACGATTTCGTTTGTTTTTTCAATAGCCCTTTCGGTGCCAGTCCAGGTCAGTCCAATAAATGTAGTAAATGGTGGATAGCCAAACTGCTCACGTTCTTTTAATTCTTCTCGTATAAAGTCAGTCGGATTACCTGAGGCAAGAGCACGCATGACAGAACTGTCGGCGTTGCGCGTTTGAACGAAGAGTGGCCCTTGGGTGTGGTCGCGTAAGTAGAAAAGTGTAGTGAGTGCGTACTCATGCGCACGCCACGCCGAAATTGAAAGAAGTGAGTCAATTGAGGCGACTACTGAAAGGTCAACCGGTTCGGTCAGATACGGAAGTGCCCGCTCTGTCCCTATCAACAGTGCACCTGATATTTCAAAAAATTGTTTCTGTATTTTTTTCGCCTTGCTGTGTGTTGACGCATTGTCAGCCGTGATTGAAAATACCTGATACTTTTTAAATAATTTTTGCGCCTCATCAATCACTCTCTCAACACCAATACCTAAACTCACCAAATTCCAACTAGTACACTGTTTGCATGAAATATTCGCAGGCACTACCGCACCCGAGCGGTATGACATAAATACGTTCCCTTTTTCAGTTTTATGTAATGTCATTGGAGTATCACTACTAGGATCGGTAATAGGAGTGCCACAGTCATTACATACAGTCAGCGGCGCCAGTCCTTTACGTTGTGCAAAGACAAACACACGCCCACCACGTTCTAACTCTTTTCGTATAGCGTGTTCTGCCTGCTCAGTAAATACACTAAACGGTCTCTTTTTTTTTGGTATTTGGTTTTCGGTCTCTTTTTTTCGCGCGTCAATAATACTCACGGGGGTTCTGTTTTGTGCTGAAACTTGCATACGCATGAGCTCCTCAAGTTCGCCCCTTTGGAGTCTGTTGCGTGTGGTGACGCGCAGAGGGAAGTCAGCATAAATAATTCGTGCTCCTTGTTTTTTGGCTATATATTCTGCCGTTATGCGCGCATCAATGGCATTCTGTTCAAACCCTCTATAGGTGCGGGCACTTTCTCTTTCAATAATATATGCACCGACGTTAGATCGTGGAATCGCTAAGAAAGAAGGGGTAGTAACAATAAGGAGTGGTTCAGGGTCAGTCGTTGCGCGATTCCAAATAGAGAGTATTGCCTTTTTTGTTATTGAGGAAGTAATTAACACAACTTGTTCTTCAATACCGCGATGCAGTTTTTCATATAAGTTTTCAGCTTCAATACTAGTGGGTGCAATAAGGATAATTGATGTACCACGAGCAAATGCTTCGCGTGCAATGTTGCGATACATACGCACACGTTCTTCTGATTCAGCTTGAAGTACCAGTGCATCCGATGTGGTTTCAACTCTTTCTTCTGTAACGGGGGCGTTATTAATTTTATCCAAAGAGTCAGTAATAACGCTCGGTGTGAAGTGCGCAAGCAGTGCGCCAATAGGGAGTGCGTGGTAGATGGCACTATCGCGTAATCCCTCAAGTATGGCGGAGGGAAGAACGCGCTTACTCGTTCGTGATGTTATTTTTTTAAGCGCGAAAGAGCTTTCGCGAAGTTCTTGCCGTTCCGTGCGCACATCAGTGATTGATACCACCACGGCAGGAGTTGCCTTACCGCGAACCGGCACCGTAACGACAGAGCCCACTTCAAACTTTGTTTTTGAAAAAAAGGATAGTGTTCCTTTTAAACCCCTTTTGCTCATTGGAGTAACTTGGACAACAAACATATGCACAGTTTATATGTTTTATTGGATAGGGTACACCCCCCGCTATTATGCCAAAGCTAGGGTCGGGGGTATAATTGAGAAATTATGAATATGTTTGTAGTTGATGGGCTCTCAGGAAAAGCATCACTTTCAGGTGAGGTTTCAATTGAAGGAGCAAAAAACGCAGCGCTTCCTATTATGGCAGCGGCGCTGGTTGTGTCAGGCGAAACAGTCCTTACGAATGTTCCTGACATAGCAGATGTTGCTTCAATGAGCACTCTTCTTGAAGGGGTGGGTGCATATGTTACCTGCAAAGACGGTCAGTGTTCAATTAGAACGCAGGATGTCAATCGTTCAGTACTGGACCCCACCATAGCAAAATTATTACGCGCCAGTGTTTTACTTACCGGCTCAGTTCTTGCGCGAGTGGGGAAGGTGGTCTTTCCACATCCGGGTGGGTGTGTTCTCGGCTCTCGGCCCATTGATATTTTCTTAGAAGGTTTTGAAAAGTTAGGATGCACTATTTCAGAAAGGCACGATGCCTACACCATCACGGCAGAAAATGGTATTGAAGGTGGTGAAATTTTCTTCAAAACAATCTCAGTTACTGCAACTGAGACATTTATGATTGCATCAACAAAAGCAAAAGCTCCGGTCGTGCTTAAAAATTGTGCAATGGAGCCTGAAATTGTGGCAACCGCTGAATATCTAGAGGCATGTGGTGCACGCATAGAAGGCGCGGGCACATCCACTATCACCATTCACCCCTCACATCTTGAAGCACCACCCGATCTAGTGCGTATTATTCCAGACCGTATTGAGGCGGGAAGTTTCCTTCTTCTCGGCGCACTTCTAGGAAAAAAAATAACATTACGCAACTGTGAGCCAAAACACCTTGAAGCAGTTACTGAAACACTTCGTTCAATGGGGGTTACCATTACCACCACCTTTAACACTATGTCAGTGTCTGCGCCAAGCACACTAACCGGTGTTTCTATTCGTACGCATGAATATCCTGGTTTCCCAACTGACTTACAGGCGCCGTTTGCAGTACTTCTTACTCAGGCAAAAGGGGAAAGCTCAATACTAGAAACTGTTTTTGATGGGCGATTAAATTATCTGCAAGATCTTTCTAGTATGGGAGCTCACGCACAGGTATGGAATCCGCATAAAGCCACTATAAAAGGACCAACGCCACTCAAGGCCCGCGATATTGATGGACCTGATATTCGCGCAGGACTTGCGTTTCTGTTGGCAGCTGCTGTTGCTGAAGGAAAATCAAAAGTAGGTAACGCACACCTTATAGACCGCGGATATGAACGTATTGAAGATAAACTTGCATCTCTCGGACTTCCCATACAGCGCATTACCCATACCCACGATTGACGCCCTACATCAGTTGCAAAACACAGGCATACTCTCTTTCCACGCACTTTTGCTATACTATGCCTAACGTATGAACATGTCTTTCTTTTCTCCAAAGCTAGGGATTGACCTTGGCACCACCACTACACTGGTTTATGTGCCGGGAATTGGTGTGGTACTTAATGAACCTTCAGTTGTTGCGGTGTCCCAAAATGACCGCTCTATTTTAGCCATTGGAACTCAGGCAAAGGAAATGATTGGGCGCACTCCTGAGTCAATCATTGCGTACCGTCCCATGAAAGACGGCGTCATTGCAGACTACCGTGTGACTGAAGCTATGCTCAAACACTATATTAAAAAGGCACTCGGCAGGTGGAACTTATTTAAGCCGGACGTTATTGTCTCGGTTCCTGCAGGTGTTACGTCAACGGAGAGACGTGCGGTTGTTGAAGCGGCACTCAGGGCGGGCGCCAAAAACGCCTTTGTTATTAAAGAGCCGATACTGGCTGCAATTGGCGCTGGTATTCCTATTCATGAACCACGTGGCTACATGATCGTTGACATAGGCGGTGGCACCACGGACGCCGCAGTTATCTCGCTCGGCGGGATCGTTGCCTCAACGTCAGTTAAATGTGCGGGCAACAGAATAGACCAATCAATCATTGATTATATTAAAAAAACATACAACCTCGCAATCGGTGACAAGACCGCCGAGGATATTAAAATTCAGATAGGATCCGCGGTGCCTCTTGAAGAGGAACTTTCAATTACTATAAAAGGAAGAGACCTTCTGTCAGGATTACCACGGACGGCAACGGTGGAAACAAATGAAATTGTGCGCGCTATCTCCCGCAACCTCAGAGAAATGATAAAAGCAATGCGCAACGTCTTACAGGAGACACCACCGGAGCTGGCAGCCGACATTATTGACCATGGCATCATAATGACGGGTGGCACCAGTCAGCTCAGGCACTTACCTGAACTGGTTTTTCGCAGGACAGGCGTGCCGGCAACACTGGCAGATGACGCCGTCTTCTGTGTTGCCAAAGGTACCGGTATCACACTTGAGCATCTTGATGTGTATAAAAAAACGGTCACCAATAAATAATTTCATTTTCTATACCATGGACCCTTTTGAGTATCTCATCAATACAGAAGAGTTAGCACACTCATATATAGTGCGCGGAGACGTTGAGGAAGTGTATGCACCACTAACCAATCTGATTTCAAAAAGAGAGTTTGAGGGAAAGGGGAGTGTTGATTTTATGCACGGCATCTATGAAAGTTTCGGTGTTGACGAAAGTCGCGCTATCGTCTCATTTGCGTCATTGCGCCCAATAGGGAGTCGCAAAGTTATTCTCATCGCGGCCCACTCAATGACGGCAGAAGCACAGCACGGTCTCCTCAAAGCGACAGAGGAGGGGATAGGGCATACACATTTCTTTTTTGTGTTTGAAGTTGGCGCTCCCGTATTACCCACACTACTGTCTCGGAGTGTGGTGCTCAAAACTGACGGTGATCAAGTTGGAAAAGAACATTCTCTTGGTAAAGAGTTTTTAGAAAAAACCTATCCAGAGCGACTCACATATGTAGAAAAGCTCGCAAAAGAACAAAACAGGAACGAGGCACGTGCAGTTATTACTTCACTTCTGTACACGGCAAACAGTGCACACTATAATGCACACACACTCCGTGATTTACTTGAGGCGCATCAGCATCTCACCCTTACCGGATCATCAATAAAAAGCGTGTTGGGGCACGTGGCGTTAGTGTTGTAATACTGTTTGTTATTTTTTTCTATCAATAACATTTCTAACTGCAATAAACAGTCCTCCGACGATAGAAATAAGTATGAACACTTCACCACTAAAGAGTACCCATTCTTCAGGACCCCACGTGTCAAAGTCAGCGAATATAATGTCCAAAACACTCCGTGACCCTTCTTGGTATGATTCATTTTCCATACCCTCTATTATACCTCCACACTGTATCGCATGCTCTGAAAATGCTTTTCCTTATGTCCTCTTTCCCGTATACTGCTTCTATATGGCATACAACACAACACAATTACAAAAAAGCATTAACGAAACAAAGCTATGGTTTGAAGAGGAGCTTAGCTCACTGAGGACTGGGCGCGCTACTCCAACACTCCTTGATGGTGTGTCGCTTGAAGTGTACGGTAGTCGGGTTAAATTGAATCAGGTAGCAACTATTTTAGTTGAAGACGCACGCAGTTTGTATGTTTCCCCATATGACACTGAGCAGATAAAACTTATTGAAAAGGCAGTCACTGTTGCCGACCTCGGTGTATCGGTAGGGTCAGATGAAAGAGGGGTGCGTGTTTCTTTTCCTGAGTTAACCGCAGAGCGCAGACAACAGCTTATTAAGATACTGAAAGGGAAGCATGAAGAGGCGCGAATTGCACTCAAACAAAAAAGAACGGAGGCAATCAGCACACTTGAAAAAGAACAGTTAAGTGAAGATGAGGTACGTGACGGAAAAAGTGATATTCAAAAAATTATTGACGACGGCAATAAAGTACTTGAGGACATTGCCGATAAAAAAGAAAAAGATTTAAGCTCATAAAGTAACTCTATCTATGGAAGGTTTTTTACAAAGAGAATATTGTAGGGAAGTATCAGAGCGATGGTCGTGTGATACGTGTCAGAAAGTCCACACAAAGACTGTTAAGGAGACACGAATCAAAAAGATAGATTCATCTGTAAAACAGACGTGCCCACGGTGTAATTGCAAAACAAAGCATACGAAGGTTGCGTAATATATGACAGTATTTATCTTTATTGCCGTCTTAGTTGTTCTCATTGTTGGCCATGAAATGGGGCATTTTTTTGCGGCAAAGTGGATGAAGATGCGTGTGCTTGAGTTCGGTGTTGGTTTTCCACCAAAAATTTTCGGGAAGAGGTTTAAAAAAGACGGTACTGAATACACCCTTAACTGGATACCTTTTGGTGGATTTGTGCGCATTCTTGGGGAAGACCCAAAAGATGCTGAAGATCCAGATGCTTTTACAAAAAAGTCACCCTTAGCACAAGCGTTCGTTCTCTTCGCCGGCCCCTTTGCAAACATTGTATTGGCACTTGTCTTATCATCGGTTGCATTTATGATAGGGGCGCCCACTATCGTAGACTCGCTTGAAGGGAATGAACAGGTACATGACACACGTGTACTTATTGGTGTGGTGCTCCCTGACTCGCCGGCAGGCAACGCAGGAATTGAAGTGGGTGATGAAGTAGTTTCATTTACAGTAGATGGCACTGTTCAAAAAGTTATAAACTCAGAGCACATAAGCGAGGCGGTTCTTCAGTCGTTGGATCCGGTTACTCTCGTTGTCAAAAGAGATGGTAGAGAGCTTCCTTTTGAAGTAGTTGCTGTTTCCGGTTTAGTTGAGGAAGAGCCAGAACGTCGCGCTATTGGCATTTCAACGGCACTCGTCGGCACTGTTTCCTATGGGCCGTTTGAAGCAGTCGCTCGCGCATTCACTAGAACCATAGACAACCTTATCTTTATTACCATTTCTCTTGTGGGACTTTTGGCAAGTGCAGTCACTCTTTCAGCTGACGTCTCGCAAGTGGCCGGCCCCATTGGTATTGCAGGACTCACCGGGCAGGCAGCCGCATTTGGCTTTGGTTCATTGCTTAGTTTTGCAGCACTCCTTTCTATCAACCTTGGGATTATTAACCTATTCCCGTTTCCAGCGCTTGATGGCGGGAGGCTTCTTTTCCTTGGTATTGAAAGTATCTCACGCAGAAAAATCCCTTCGGGGGTTGCCGCTTCAATCAATACCGTTGGTTTTGGGCTCCTTATTCTCCTCATGATTGCCGTGACCGTGGGGGATATAGGCCGTATTTTTAATATGTAGACAGTTGTGGTATACTGTTTGTATATGATTAATGAAGGATTACAACAAAGATTTGAAACAGACGAAGAAAGGGAGACAAATTTCAGTGTTCCTGAATATGGCTCTAAATCGGAGGTTATCACACTGGCTGTACTGTCGGTGCTTCTGGGTCTTACTATTGCTTGGCTGGTTATTGATTATTGAGACAATCTAAAAAATAAGTTTTTTGCTTCACTCAATTTTCAAGGTACAATAGCGCTATTATGCGCGGGTCACACCTTTTTACCAAAACCCGAAGGGAAGCACCAAAAGACGAGGTGTCTAAAAACGCTCAGCTTTTAATACGTGCTGGCTATATTCATAAGGAGCTTGCGGGGGTGTATAGTCTTTTACCGCTTGGTTTAAGGGTCATTAAAAAAATTGAGCAGGTTATTCGGGAAGAAATGGAGGCAATTGGTGCGCAAGAAGGCGCCCTTTCCAGTTTACAAGATCCGGATATTTGGAAGAAAACCGATCGGTGGGAAGGAAAGGCCGACGATATCTGGCTTAAGACGAAGCTCGCAAATAATACTGAACTCGGCCTTGCATTTTCTCACGAAGAGCCATGGACACGTATTATGCAGGACCACGTCAATTCGTACCGCGACTTGCCGTTTTCCGCATATCATTTTGCACAGAAGTTTCGTAACGAGTTACGAGCAAAAAGCGGTTTAATGCGCGGGCGTGAGTTTTTAATGAAAGATCTTTACTCATTTTCAAAAAACCAAGAGGAACTGGATTCATTTTATGAAGATGTGCGCGTTGCCTACGAAAATGTATTTAAAAGAGTGGGGATAGGCAACACCACATACTTTACGTTTGCAACAGGGGGGGTGTTTAGTAAATGGAGCCATGAGTTTCAAACGGTTTCTGAGGCAGGAGAAGACACTATTTATATTGATAATGAAAAACGTATTGCAGTAAACAAGGAAGTGTATACCGACGATGTTCTGAAAGACCTTGGTCTTACAAAAGAAAATCTTATTGAAGCAAAATCAATAGAAGTAGGAAACATCTTTAAACTCGGCACACACTATTCAGATGCGCTTGGTTTAGTATTTCAAGACGAGGACGGACATGAAAAACCAGTGGTCATGGGCTCATACGGTATTGGGCTGGGGCGTCTCATGGGCACAGTTGCTGAAATATTGAGCGACGAGAAAGGTCTCGTGTGGCCTGAGTCAATTGCACCATTTACGTATCACATTGTATCTCTTGCAGGAGGTGACGAAGCAACTGAGGCACGGGCGACTTCTTTATATGAGGCAATGATAACGCGCGGTATTTCTGTACTCTATGACGATCGCGAAGTGCGGGCAGGTGAAAAGTTTGCCGACTCAGACCTTATCGGTATCCCATACCGCATTGTGGTCGGCAAAAAAAGCACCGATGACTTGTTTGAAGTAATACGTCGCTCAAACGGTGAAGTGCTCTCAATGACCCGCGACGAATTAGTCGGCGGATAGGAATATGAAATGGAAACTTCCCAAAAGTATTACAGGACAATTTTCTCGCGCAATTGGTATTGACCTTGGTACGGCAAACACGTTGGTATATGTGGAAGGTAAGGGCGTCTTAATCAATGAGCCATCAGTAGTTGCCCTCAACCAAAAAACAGGTCAAGTGGTTGCTGTCGGATCTCAGGCAAAAGACATGCTGGGCCGCACCCCCGGACACATTACTGCTGTGCGTCCACTCGTTGAAGGTGTCGTGTCTGACTTTGAAGTGACTGAGGAGATGCTGGCATATTTAATACACAAAGCACAAGGAGATGACAAACCTCTCTTAGGTCCGAAAGTTGTTATAGGGGTACCAAGTGGTATTACAAACGTTGAAATAAGAGCAGTACGTGATGCTGCAAAAAATGCCGGCGCGCGTGAAGTGTATATTCTTGAAGAGCCCATGGCAGCGGCGGTCGGTGCACGTCTTCCGGTGCATGAGGCCCTCGGTACCATGATTATTGATATTGGTGGCGGCAACACCGACATTGCACTCATGTCGCTCGGCGGTATTGTGCGTTCAAAAAATGTACGCATTGCAGGTGACACCCTCAACCAAGATATTGCAGGTTACATTAGGAACGAATTCAAGATTTTAGTAGGAGAAAAAACGGCCGAAGATATTAAAATTGCAGTCGGTAGTGTCGTAAAACAAACAGTCCCATTACAGACAACTATTCGCGGACGTGATTTAGTAAGTGGTCTTCCCAGAGAAATCGTAATTACTGATGCTGATGTGCGTGAAGCCATCGCCTCATCAGTCGCGTCAATTATTGAAGCGGTAAAAGAAGTTATTGAAACGGCGCCACCTGAGATTGTTGCTGACGTTATGCGTCTCGGTATTTACATGACGGGTGGCGGTTCACTTTTGCGCGGTCTTCCTGAGTTGTTTGCACTAGAGCTTAAAGTACCTATGCACGTAGTTGATGAGCCACTCACTACCGTTGTCCGCGGTACAGGTTTAGTGCTTGCTGAGTTAGAAAAATATAGAGCGGTCTTATTAGACGACGATGATTATGCACTTCCGTTCCAATAAAAGAGTCAAACCAACTGCCGTTATCGTTCCAGTTTTTTTCGGTATTGTATTTTTGGTTGCAGTATTTTTTCATAACACATTATTTGGATATCTGACTGCTCTTGTTAATCTTTCTTCAGTATCTAAAACCGACCAATACGCTCTGCTGTCCAAAAAGGATTTATCAGCACGCCTAGTTGAAGCTGAAGAGAGGCTCAGTCGGGTTTCCTACCAGGCGGTTCTGTACACTATTTTATTTGAGGAAAACAAAAAACTAGAGAGGGCGCTTGCACTGCGTCCTGATATGGCAGTGGGTACAGGTCGCGTTATAGCGCGTCCACCGCGCACCCACTTTGATACTTTTTTAGTGGAATTAAATGCAGACAACGTGGTGCGTGTCGGTGACCAGGTCTTTTTTGAAAACTTTCTCTTAGGTGAAGTGGTGACTGTGTCAAAACAGTCTGCGCGGGTCTCTCTCTTTTCATCCTCAGGAACCACCATTGATGCGCGAGTGGGAGCGCCCTCAGGTATTGTGGTGATGCGTGGTTTAGGCGGAGGTTCGTTTGTATTTGATATCCCTGATCAAGTAGTTATTTCAGTTGGTGATCCAATCACTGACCAGTCTCAAGGCACACACATCATTGCCTTTGTTGATAGCATTGTTGAACATCCTGACTCTACGTTAAAAACAGTGCGCGCCTATACTCCTGTGTCGTTTTCAAATATTAATTACGTAACGTTTGTCAGAACAAACTCTGACCTATGATTCGGATTTTTTTTGTAATACTTTTTTTCATAAGTGTCTTTGTGACTCCGTGGTGGGTGATTGTACCGTTGGGCATTGTACTTCTCGCATACTTTGAAGCATATCTGTCTGTACTTCTTGGAGGGCTTATTGTAGACACACTTTTTGGTGTACCGCTGTCAGGGGTGTTTGGTATCACATATTTTTACACGGCTGTTTTTGTCATCCTCATCTTTTCAACCCTTCTATTAAGACTGCGTTTGCTAGAATAAAGGTATGCGTATACGGCGAAAGAAAAAATATCAACCAATAGAGCCAGATGAAATACTTATTGATGCACAAAACCTTCCCGGTTTTGACACGACGCAACTTGAGGGGCGTATTGAAAGTCCAATAGAACGAACGGCGTTTAGGAACTTTTCTATCATCGTGGCTTTAGTGTTTACTGTCTTTCTTGCACAACTTCTGAATTTACAAATAGTAAGTGTTGATACATTCAAAGCCCGCGCTGAGGCAAACCGCCTTGATCAGACATTAATTATTTCAGAGCGTGGACGTATCGTTGACAGAAACGGAAGTCCGCTTGCACTTAATGACCCACAAGAGGAATTAGGATATGCCGAACGTTTGTATCCACTCGGTGAGGCATCGGCGCATATTTTAGGATATGTATCCTATCCAAAAAAAGATACGAATGGATTTTGGTTTCAAACGTCGCTTGATGGTGTTGCGGGTATTGAGTCTTCAGATAACGAAGCACTTGCGGGCATAAACGGTGTTGAAATTAAGGAAACAAATGCAATTGGAGACATCGTCTCAGGAAGTATTGTGCGCCCTCCTAAAAGCGGGCAAGAGCTTCAACTGTCGCTGGACGCTGGGTTACAAAAAAAACTCTATGACTTGATTGAAGAGCGCTCAATTGATGCTTCTTTTGTGGGAGGGTCGGGGATTATCATGGACGTTACCACGGGACAAATACACGCACTTGTCAGTTATCCTTCATTTGACCCAGCGACCCTCACGTCAGGAGAGCCACCTGAGCTCGTGCAATCTTATTTATTAGACGCGCGAGCACCGTTTCTTAATAGGGCACTTTCCGGGCTCTATACCCCGGGCTCAGTGGTGAAGCCATTTGTAGCGGTTGCCGCACTTGAGGAAAATATTATCACTCCGGAGAAAAAAATCCTCTCCACAGGTTCCATTTCAGTTCCTAATCCGTACAATCCCACCCTTCCCTCGGTGTTTCGCGACTGGAAGGCACACGGCTGGGTAAACATACGCGAGGCGATCGCCGTGTCGTCTGATGTTTATTTTTACGAAGTCGGTGGCGGTTTTGAAGATCAACCAGGTTTAGGTATTAGTACTCTTGAAGAGTACATGCGCCTGTTTGGTTTTGGCGCGCCCACTGGTATTGCTCTTTTAGGCGAGGAACGTGGCGTCATTCCAAATCCTGAATGGAAGGCACATACTTTTGGTGGAGAGCGGTGGTTTCTTGGCAACACGTACCACACAGCAATTGGACAATACGGTTTTCAAGTGACCACTCTACAGTTGGTTCGTGCAATAGCAGCAATTGCAAATGGTGGCACGTTAGTGACTCCAACTCTTGAAAAAGGAGCGTCAGGTAAAAAAAAGAAAATAGGTGTGGATGGAAAAAATATCACCATAGTGCGCGAAGGGATGCGTATGGCAGTCAGAGAAGGAACTGCAGCGGCACTCAACGTAAGCGGAGTATCAGATGCTGCAAAAACAGGAACCGCAGAAGTGGGTCTGCATAAGGAATTTATCAACTCGCTTGTGGTAGGTTTTTTTCCGTATGAAGAACCAAAGTTTGCGTTCGCCGTCGTCATGGAGCGCGCAAAAGCAGGCACAGTAGCTGGTGCACCGTTGGTTATGAAAAATATACTTGAATGGATGAAAACAGAACGCCCCGAAGCGTTTACCGTTCAGTAAAACGCTCCACATTGACTCCCTCGTATAACACTATAGAATACTGATACTATGATATCTAAAAAATTACCAGCTTCAGATGATCAGGAAAATGAAAATTTCTTGACACAGGAGAAGTTTGATTCCCTAAAAGAAGAGTTAGAAAAACTGACTACTATTACCCGAAAGGAAATTGCGGAAAGTCTTGAGTACGCGCGAAGTCTCGGCGATCTATCTGAAAATGCAGAGTATCAAGCGGCGCGTGAATTACAGGCCGCAACAGAAGACCGTATTGCCAGATTTGAAAAACTTATTAAATCAGCCGTTATCATTTCTGAGAAGAAAAAAGGCATTGTTGGTTTTGGCTCAGAAGTGACTATTTGCAAAAAGGGAGATAAGGAAAAACACACCTATACTATTGTAGGGAGTGAAGAAGCAGATATGCGAGAGAAAAAAATCTCTCATCTCTCACCGTTAGGGCAAGCGCTTATGGGCAGAAAAAAAGGCGAGAAATTTTCATTTAAAACCCCCAGCGGCATGCAAGACTACGCAATAGTTGGTATTGTCTGATCCCGCATGTGCTATTTTTCTCATCATACATCTCTTCATAAAGTCAGCAGAAGAGAAAGTAATTTGATATTATGCAGACAATGAAAAGTGGGAGAAGATTTAGTTTTTCAAAAGTAAAAAACGGAGCTTTGTGGGCGTCCGCGGTGGCGGATGAAATTATTGCCACCCATCCGGACGCAGCGCTCTATACGACCGCCGCCGGTATCAGTCCCTCAGGAGTAGTACACTTTGGGAATTTTCGTGATGTCGTAACGTCACATCTTGTGCGAGAAGCGCTCAAAGAAAAAAGGAAAAACACTCGACTTATTTTTTCATGGGATAATTTCGACCGTTTTCGCAAAGTACCGAAAGGAGTACCTGAATCATTTATCGAACACATTGGTAAACCCCTTTCAAAGATCCCTGATCCATTTGGAGAGCTTCCTTCTTATGCTGAGCGGTTCCAGCGCCCTTTCGTTGAAGCCATGAAAATGCTTGATATCGAGATCGAATACCGCAACCAAACCGAACTCCACGAAAGCGGAGTATATGATGAAGCGATTTTCCATGCGCTTAGTGAACGTCTGAAAATCGCCGACATTCTTCTTTCATTTATGACTGAAAAAGCAAAAGGTGAGAAGGGAATTGATCCTGAAGTGTACCGGGAAAATTATTACCCGATTGCAGTTTACTCAAAATTTACTGGCAAAGATGCAACAAAAATACTGAATTACGATGGTGGTACGTGTATTACATATCTTTGTGCTGAAACCGGAAAAGAAGATACCGTTGATTTATCAAAGGAACACATTGCTAAGCTTGCATGGAAACCTGACTGGGCAATGCGTTGGCGACATGAACAAGTGCACTTTGAGCCAGGTGGTCACGATCATGCCTCACCAGGAGGAAGCTATGATACCGCGTCAACTATTACAAAAGAAGTGTTTAATTACGAACCCCCAGTTTTTATTGAATATAAATTTGTAGGTATTCAAGGACTTGGTTCAAAAATGTCTGGCTCAAAAGGAAATGCAATATCTCCACTGGAGCTGCTTGATATTTATGAACCAGATCTTCTTAAATGGCTCTATTTCCGCAAATCACCAGATCAGTCATTTGAACTCGCTTTTAATACTGAGATATATCGTCAATATGACGAGTATGATTTAGCGCATCCTGAGCATAATGTTGTACCATTTCGACAAGTAGTTGGTTTTGGACAAATTGTTCAGTGGCAGAAAGATAAACTAGAAACGGTTTTAACCGCGCATGGTTTTAATTATTCCAAGGAAAGTATTACGTCTCGAATTCCGCTTGCAAAAAATTGGGTGACAAAATATAACCCAGACGAGCTTATTGTATTAAATGTGGATCTTAATACAGTCTATGTTGCTACGCTCACTGACCTACGAAAACAACAAATACGCACGCTTCATGATCAGTTAATGAAAGGCGAAGGAGTAAGTATTTCTGAATTAGAGACAATGATTTATCATGTACCAAAAACACCAGGATTAGAGGGGGTGGAGTTAAAAAAAGAACAACGAGATTTTTTTAAGGATGTATACAACCTGCTTATAGGAAGGGATATTGGTCCGCGCCTCAGCACGTTTCTGTGGGCAGTAGACAGAAACCAAGTACTCAAACTCTTAGCGCTGTAATCTGTTAGACATAGTTATTCCCCCTCATGCGTCCGAAAGAGTAACTATATTTGTCGTTTGACAGGTGGGGCCATTTTTTGTATAGTCTTTTATATATGAATGAAAACCCTCTTAGAGCTTCATTTCACGGTGGCCCTGACCACCATAACCATCATCACAGTGGAGGAGGAGATAAATGGGAGTGGATTGTTCCGTTGGGCTTTATAACTATTGTTGCTGCCATCGGGTTTGGTAAAATGTTTATTGAGAACTGGATGATAGACACTGGTCTGCTCCCGGACCCGAACGATTGTATTTGCCCTGAATAATTTTTTCTGAAAAACTCTCCTCACTGCACTGCGGGGTTTCTGCTATACCATACCCCATACCCCTCAGAATATGTAGCCGTCCGACAGCTACATATTTTATTCAAGGGTGACGGACTCTTCAACATCAAAACCTTTTAATTCGCGTGCTATGGTTTTCTTATAATTTTGCTCGCCACCGAATATTTCAAGAAAGAACTTTCGGTTCGTGACCGAAGGAAAGTTTTGAAGACCAAGATAATCGCGATGGCTTGACCAACGGTATTGTTCAAGAAACTCTATAGCCTGCTTTGGTTTGGCGGGACACTGGCGTCGCCATTCTGGGGTATGCATATCAAGCGGGTTGAAGTGAATGTAAAAAGGGATGAAGTTAAAGTGTGCCTGCGTTGTTATAGGCACCGATTTATATCCCCCTTGCCACAACGCACCCACGCGATCGTTTTTATTATTGAAATACTGGGTGTAACCTGCATTCAACTTTTTCATAAAGAGCGGAATGCCATTTTCAACAATAGGGGAGAGTAAGAGGTGATAGTGGTTCGGCATCAGTGCAAAACAATGAATATGCACCAGAAGTTCACGTTTCCGTTTTCCCCTGTTTTTAAAATGTAGCTGTCGGACAGCTACATTTTTATTAAAACGAGTAGTCCCACGAGTTCCTACGGGAGCGGTGTCATTGAATTCATACATATCGTGGATAAAGCGCAGATAATCTTTCTCATTGAGGAAAACCTTTCGTTTATCAACTCCACGGTTTAGAATATGAAAAAAATCAAGCATATATGCAATATGTAGCTGTCCGACAGCTATATATTAGCAGGGGTGGGGGCTTGGGAGGTGGAGGTGGGTGTGGATAAGAGACTATAGGGTGGGATAAAGTGTCATATAATATACCTCAGGTGGGAAAAAGTGGGATAGAGTCATTTTTCTTATCACACACGGCATATGCTCATAGGTGAATATCTTCATACCATTGATCCAAAAAAGCGTTTGTCGCTTCCAGTTAAGTTCCGTAAGGAGCTTGGGAAAACCGTCGTGATAACGAGAGGGCTTGATCAATCTCTCTTTGTGTTTCCGCCTGCTGCGTGGAAAAAGCTTGTTGCTAAGTTCAGCGAGCTATCCTTCGGCTCCTCCGAGTCAAGAAGCTTCAACCGCTTCATGCTCTCAGGGGCTGTGGAGGTTGATGTTGATTCGGCGGGGCGGATTTTACTTCCTGAGTTCCTGAAGGGGTTTGCGGGACTCAAAAGTAAAGTTGTCCTTGCCGGTGTCAACGACCGCGTTGAAATTTGGGATGAAGAGCGTTGGAGTACATACAAAACGCACATTGAATCTCAAGGTGATGCTATCGCTCAGAAATTAGGAGAAATCGGCGTCATTTAATTTCATGGATAACCACGTATCTGTTCTTTTACACGAATCTGTTGAAGGTCTTAACGTACATTCTGGCGAAACTGTAGTTGACGCCACGCTTGGCTTGGGTGGACACAGTAACTATCTATCCAAAATTGTAGGCAAAGAGGGGACAGTGATTGGTATTGAAGTTGATACTAACGCACTCTCCACTGCAAAAAAAATACTTGCCACAGCTGACGCACAGTTTCATTTTGTCCTTGGTAATTTCAAAGACATAGATGAGCACCTGTCTTCACTTAAACTGAGTGAAGTAGATGGCATACTCTTTGACCTCGGGTGGAACTCAACACAAATGAACGCAGGAAGGGGCTTAAGCTTCAGGGCAGATGACCCACTCATAATGACATTATCGGCAACTCCTGATGAGGGAGCGGTAACTGCAAAAGACATCATTACTTCATGGAGCGAAACAGACCTTGCAGAAATTATTCGCACTCTTGGTGAAGAACGTTTTGCAGGAAGTATCGCGCACGCCATTGTGATGGCGAGAAAAGCTGAGTCCATTGATACTGCACGAGAACTCGCTCAGATAATATCCGATGCAGTGCCGCCGTGGTATCGCAATGGTAAAACACATCCGGCGACGAAGACATTTCAAGCACTTCGTATTCTCGTTAACGACGAATTATCAACACTCACACTATCTCTTGATAAAGCGTTTGCACTCTTAAAAAAAGGAGGGAGGATCTCAGTCATTTCCTTTCACTCTTTGGAAGACGGATTAGTAAAGCGAATTTTTAAAAAACTCGCACATGATAAAAAAGCAACCCTCATTACCAAAAAACCCATACGACCCACTCGTCACGAGGTCCAGAGTAACCCACGTGCCCGTAGCGCACGATTACGTATTATAGAAAAAATATGAACACACGAATCCAAAAATTATCTTTTACACTTGAGAAAAACATACTTCTCTCACTCGGAGCCGGGTTCATAGTATTTGCCTTTGCCTATACCTATTTTTTAATACTTTCAATTAGCGCAGTGGTCGCGAGGGAAGAGTTTGTATACAAAACACAAATTTTGTCTGAGAAAGTAGCAACCCTTGAACAGCAGTATTTATTTGCGTCAAATGCCATCACCGAGCATTATGCTTTTGATCAAGGTTATGTACCAGTGTCTAGACGTACTTTTGTAGAGCGTGGTACGCTTACTCTAGGTACTCTAGGTAATGCGCGCTAATTTCACAAGACGAATACGGGTTATTGCACTGATAGTAGTACTACTGTCGTTTGTTTTAATATTTAGACTCTATACCCACCAGATAGTTAACGGAAGCAAGTATAGGATTCGTGCCGAAGGTCAATACGCACAGCCCAGCGCACAGCATTTTGACCGTGGATCTATATTTTTTACTTCAAAAAACGGCTCACTTATTAGCGCGGCTACACTTGATAGTGGTTTTACAGTGGCGCTTCTTCCAAATCAAGTCAGCGACGTTGCTCAGACATATAACACACTTTCTGATTATCTTGATATTGATAGTATTGAATTTCTGGAAAAAGCGGCTAAAAAAGATGACCCCTATGAGGAATTGGCGCGGCGTGTCTCCCCACAAGTCGGCTCCTCTGTTCGTGAAGCGAATATTGATGGGGTAGGAGTCTACCCTGAAAGGTGGCGTCTCTATCCGGGGGCACGCACCGCGGCGCAAACGATAGGGTTCCTCGGGTTTGGCAGTGGTAACACTCTCAAAGGGCAATATGGGTTAGAGCGTTTTTATGATGAACAGCTCACGAAACAAAACACAGGACTCTATGTAAACTTTTTTGCAGATATTTTTGGAGACTTACGTTCACGGATTTTCGTTCCAGACACGCACCCAGGTGCTGATGTTGTGACCGCAATTGAACCCACAACACAAACATTTCTTGAGGAGCTCACGTTGCGTTACCAAAAAAAATGGAACGCACGAGAGGTGGGGGCTATTATTCTTGACCCTAAAACTGGTGAAGTAATAGCGCTTGCGACACTTCCTAACTTTGACCCAAACGATGTGTCTCATTCAGATCCGCTGGCATTCTCTAACCGCCTCGTTGAGCGTGTGTACGAGTTTGGCTCTATTGTAAAGCCACTCACGGTGGCAGCAGGTATTGATGCAGGAGTGATCACTCCTGAAAGTACCTACAACGACCGCGGTTTTGCTGAGTATGACGGTTCACGTATTTCAAACTTTGATGGAAAAGGTCGCGGAGTAGTTGAGATACAGCAGATACTCAGTCAGTCACTCAACACGGGCGTTGCTCACATTGTTGAGGAATTAGGGACTGACACGTTCCGATCATATTTAAAAGCATATGGCATTGCCGAAGAAACCGGTATTGATTTACCTAATGAAGCAGCACCTATTGTGAGCAATCTTGAAAGCCCTCGTACAATTGAATATGTGACTGCCTCTTTTGGGCAGGGAATAGCACTCACACCCATTGCCATGGCGCGTGCGCTCGCCACTCTTGCAAATGAGGGAAAAGTACCATCTCCACATATTGCAACACGTTTGAAGTATCCAGGAGGTGTGTCTAAAAAGTTAGGATGGTCTCCAGAGCGCCGTGCAATAAGTAAACACTCTGCAGAAACAGTAACGCGTATGCTCGTTGAGGTTGTTGATACGGCGCTCCGTGGTGGGACGGTAAAAATACCTGAGTTATCAGTTGCTGCAAAAACAGGAACTGCTCAAATTGCCGAAGAAGGACAGAGGGGCTATTCTGAGAGTAAATTCCTGCACTCATTTTTTGGCTACTTCCCAGCGTATGAACCAGAGTTTCTCGTGTTCCTTTACGCGGTTGAACCACAGGGTGCACGATATGCTTCAGAGACGTGGACCGAATCATTTATGGAAGCAGTGCGATTTTTGGTATCATATTACGATATACAACCAGACAGAATCCCTGTTGAGTCACCACAAGATATTTAAAATGAAACCATGCTATCTATGAAAGAATTTGTTAGAAACATTATCCTCTTTATACTCACTCTTCAAGCGAAGGCGATATTAAAAAAGTACCAGCCAAAAATTATTGTGGTTACTGGATCAGTGGGGAAGACATCAACAAAAGATGCAACGTACGCAGCATTAAAGAAATGTACCTTTGTTCGTAAAAGTGAGAAAAGTTATAACTCAGACATTGGTGTGCCGTTAACTATTTTAGGGGTGCCAAACGGATGGGCGAACTTACTGAAGTGGATGCACAATATTATTGATGGATTTTTATTAATTCTCATTACTACTCCGTACCCACGATGGTTAGTTATTGAAGTTGGAGCAGATAGACCTGGGGACTTATCAAAGTCACTTTCTTGGCTTCAACCGAACATTGTCATCACGACACTTTTTCCCGAGATGCCCGTGCATGTAGAATTCTATTCTTCACCGAAAGCTGTCATAGAAGAAGAATTATTCCCTGTGTCACTTTTATTAAAAGGAGGTGTGGTCGCGGTAAACAAAGACTACGAAGAGAACATTTCTCTCCCTTTGAAAGATGGTGTTCGTACAATAACGTATGGGTTTGATAAAAAATCAGACGTACGAGCTCTGCGGTACCACATTCTCGTCAGGCAAGGAGTTCCAAGAGGTATTAGTTTTACTCTTTCGTATCAAAACACTTCTGTGCCTGTCTCTCTTGTGGGTGTGATTGGGACCAGCCATGTGTATGCCATACTTGCAGGCATTTCAGGAGCTCTGGCAGCTGGAGCAACGCTAGATACTATACATACGATCGCCGAGCAGTATGACGCACCTCCAGGTAGGTTACGTCTCGTGAGCGGTATATCTCAGTCAATTATTATTGATGACAGTTACAATGCTTCTCCTGTTGCAACCAAAGAAGCGCTTAAGACACTTTTGGACGCTCCGGCGAAAAGGCGTATTGCAGTAATCGGTGATATGTTAGAGCTCGGCACGTACTCAAAAGATGAGCATATAAAAATAGGAGTCTTAGCATATCAGTCTGCCGACATATTCGTAACTGTCGGGGTGCGCGCCAAAGAGAGTGCCGAAGAAGCTCTCCGCCAGGGTATGAACCAGAATGCTGTGTATCAATTTGATCGTAGTGAGGAAGCTGTCGTGTTCTTGACGTCTACCTTGAAAGTAGGTAAGGGTGATGTTGTTTTGATAAAGGGGTCTCAAAGTACTCGTATGGAACGAGTTACCAAGGCACTCATGGAAAATCCGGAAAACGCCGAACGATTACTTCCTCGTCAAGACCCCGAGTGGCTTTTGAGATAACCAACAGGTGCACCACGCACTTTGTTTTCAACAGTCTAAAATATACTTACGCCAAAAAGAGCTATAATTTAAGTAAATGAAATACATATTTTTTCTCCTGACGCCGCTATTATTTATTCCCTTACTTACCAACGCAGAAGAAGCTTTTGTTGACTCCTCTGTTTTAAACATAACCACTGAGACGTTTGAATCAGACGACGACTTTGCTCGGTCAATCGGGAAGGAATCCTTTGAAGATGTTGAGTTTTACAACGGTCTCTATTCAGAAGATGTGCAGTTCACACTTTCCGTTCCTGGGGCAATAAGTTGTTTTGACCACTATGAGTTTGGTAGCGTTGAGGTAGTACTGGAGTCTGCAATAGAGACAGCGCTCCCAGGGGTGCCGGTTGATTTTTCGGTAGTGGTACGCAACAACAATCCATATCCGATTATTGACGGCTCAGTCATCATTAAAATTTTTCGGGAAAACAGTGATATTGATGTACGCCTCACACAAGGCAACCATACCATTGACCAGTTCAATGCCTTAAATGGCATTAACCTTGGAGCTCATGAAGAGTCAACCTATACTTTCACCTGGGTACCACCACTTGAAATTTCTGGAGGCCGTTACTATGCAGCAACACATTTTGCAACCGCAGGTCGGTTTAACCTCTCAGGGCTCACATTCACCGATGACATTGTAGGGAGTACGTATATGTTCAGGGTAGTTTCGGACAACACTCCGATCTACTTTGAAAAAAACTCAGTACAAATCAATGATGCGCGGTACTTCTTTATCGGACAACCGCAAGCTGTTCCTGATACTCCAACTGATATTCAGGTAACACTAAGAAATGATTCAGATATTGATAGAGAATTGAATATAGTCTGGTTCCTCTACCGATGGGACGCACTCCGGGCTGAAAACCTTATTGAGCAAATACCACAACGAGTTGTTGCCCCTGCCGGAGGTAGTGTAGATGTAACGTACATTGCAAGGGATATTGATTATTCAGCATATCTTGCAGTTCCTGTTCTGTATGATGCCAGCGGTAACCTCTTAGGATCATTTCTCAACATTCGTTTCTTGCGTGAAAATGTTGACGTGCCACGCATTAACTTCCCGACAGTATTGTCGTACCCAATAGTTGCGGGTGAAGAAGTCTCTCTCTTTGCGTGTTTGCATAACGCAGGCCTTGGCGACGTAGTGGGGGATGTCGCTCTTGATTTAGAATTGGTTGATTCACGTAACCGTACGCTCCACAGCTATTCGTATGAAGGTGACATTACAGGCGCTATGCTTGGATTTTTAGACAGTTTTACACCGCGCAGAGACTACGACAGCTTTACTTTAATTGCCAGTGTATCTGCCGACGGGGAACTGCTTGACCGTGTTGAAATTGACTATCAGTGCGACGAGCTCAACCCTGCCACTCAGTGTCAAGAGGAGGGCGATTTTGCCGGTGGGGGGATCGTACTTACGTTATTTACTGGGCTCTCCATACTATTATTAATTTTCTTTGTGTTCCTTTTAAAGAGAAAAGCATAACTATGAAACACATACTACGACTTTCACTTATACTGACCTTCCTTATGGTCTTACTGGTACCAACGGGAGCTTTTGCGCTTTCAAAGAACTTTAGTACTACCGTTAATGGCACGTTCCAATACTTCTGGAACTGGGGGGCGGAGTATGCCAGCGCAGTGGGGGCATCGCAGTCCTCAAACTGGACTGACGGTTTAATTAATCCGAACGTTACCGTTACATACGAAGCCGACGTTCTTGACAACACCACCGGCGCTCTTATTCCAAACAATTCAACTATTCCTGTGGGAACTAAATTACGCTTTGCTCCTAAAGATTTTGAAGATACTGACATCTACTGGTTTGGCACAGGTAAAAGTGCAGACAGTCCATACGGGCACTGGGTGTCTGGTGCTGACTTTCCTGCAGGTTCAATAAGTTGCCCACAACAAGACTATGTTT
Source organism: Patescibacteria group bacterium (assembly GCA_029260935.1). GTDB lineage: Bacteria > Patescibacteriota > Minisyncoccia > Phycocordibacterales > Phycocordibacteraceae > Phycocordibacter. Next base: position 32,311 of record JAJDCJ010000015.1, read on the forward strand.
CAACGTATATATATCCAACACCGAAAGTGGGACCGATAAAAGTGTACGTGCCTCTTTCTGTTAACCCCCCACAAGTGACCATTAGTCATTCCGGAACAGCCGATCTTTCATGTAATTCTGGTAACACCGTGTGTACCGTTAATTCAGCAGGAACCATTGATTCAAGCTTTATTTTTGAGCCAACTATTGGTAAGTTTTATTATCGCTATGATGATCCACAAATTAAAAGCAGGTTGACCCTTTACGGGACAGGGCAATTACTTAAAATTAACCTGAGAGATCCCCAGTGTGTTGGTAACGAAGTTCCTCTGCGTCTCGGGTCTGCTACTGCTCAAAACGTCTATACTATTCCTCGCTCAGAACAAGATTTGGAGCAACGTATACAAAAGGCAGGTGGGGGAACCTATCGGTTTTATGATGAGGACAACGAGGAACAGCTACAATTCCGGTCTAGTCGTTTTGAAAATAGAAGAATAGGATTTGGCGGAGCGCAACAAAATAGTAGTCAACCAACATTCAGTAGCTTTATAGCCGCTGTGTTCGCTCCATTTTCTAACGGTTCATTTGCCGTTGGAGATCGGTTTGATCCATTTGATTTTACCTTTGAGACTACTGTACGAACCCCAACGCCAACTCAAGAAGTATCACCAGCGCTCCCTACTATCTCAGGGGCCACTTCAGGGGATATAGATATTGAATATTCATTTCAACTTTCCCCAGGAAATTTTCGGGACCTTAGACCGATTGCGTATGAAATAGACTGGAACGGTGACAGTGTAGTTAACCAAAGAACCCCGACCACTGGTTTTGTGGTTCCAAGTAGTTTCCAAACAGTTTCAAAATCATGGAACTCTTTCGGCCCTAAGACCTTCAAGGTACGCTCAGTCGTATCTGGTTTTACCTCAAACTGGAAGACATACACAATAAATATTGTTACACCTCAGCAAGTCATTATTAATGTAAGCTCAACTAACACTACTAACTCAGATGACGGCACCTATGTTTTGGATGTCCCAGAGGTCGTTATTACTTCAAACCTCAACGCAACCGGAGGAAATACGCCACCATCGGCCCCAATCATAAACGGTCCTACGGCGGGTGTAGTTGATACCTCCTACACATATACTTTTGACGCAACTGATGCTGATAATGACCAGATTCGTTACCGCATTGACTGGGACAATAACGGTACTATTGATCAAACAGTGCCAGGCAGTGGTTATACTGCCTCAGGTACACAACTTCCTGCCTCTCGTCTATGGGGACCGGTGGGCACCTATACTTTTCAGGCACACACACAGGACGATCAAGGAAACAGCTCAGGGTGGCAGTCATTCACTACCGTTATTTCTCAGACAAGCACTCAGTGTTCCGACGGAATTGACAACGACGGTGATGGCAATGTTGATTTCCCTTCAGACTCGGGATGTATTTCAGGTGGTGATGATACCGAAGCGCCAAACCCTCCTACACCTCAGTGTTCAGACGGAATTGATAACAATGGCAACGGTTTGATTGATTACCCAAATGATCCTGCATGTTCATCATCAAACGACAATAACGAAGAGACTATCAATGCCGATATCTCTCTTTCTGCTACTCAAACATTAGTGCAGAGCGGTGGTACGACAGTACTTAACTGGTCAGCACAAAATGTACGTGCCGACTCGTGTACACTCTCAGGCACTAATGGCGACTCATGGAGTCTCTCTGGTGCTTCAGGAAGTCAAACAACAGGGGCTCTTATGGGTGAGACCACCTACACACTAACCTGTACCAATCTGAGCGATGAGACGATATCGGCAACGCTGATATTAAAAGTTACTCCGAGTTTTGAAGAGATTTAAGAGATTTAATGAAGTATACTATTTCTATGAAGAGACGGGTACTGCGCTACGGAGGCATCGGTTCGCTCTTAGTGGTGCTGCTTTTTATCTTCGTGTTCATCACGACACAAGACTCGTGGAGCGTAAATTCTCGTTATTTTTTTCAACTCTTAAATGCACCACAGTCAGTAAAGAATGCAATTTTTATTACCACTCATGGTGAAGAAACAGCACTCGCTCGTGTTGCCTTTGGTGGCATTGTAACCACTGTGTACCCTGAAAGAAATATTTTAGAAGTGGCACGTACCAATGGAGTGATGGTGGGAGTCCTTGAAGATGCCCAGAGTGGCGCCGTTGATGTCTTTTTAATACAGGGCAAAAAACTAACCCCTCTTACCACGGACGGTTTACCAAAATCAAGTATTACCATTTCTCCCGACGGGTCACGAGTTGCGTTTGCAGTCAAGGGTCCCGCTTTTGAAGGCATCCGAGAAGATGCCTATGACGTGCGTCGCTACGAAATTTCCGTGTTACGTATTAGTTCGCCAGACGTCGTTGGGGTCTATAAAGGAAACCATCCGCGCTTTTTTGACAGAGACTCACTCTTTGCCTTTTCCGAACAAGGCCTGACCGTTTACGAACTACAAACAGGTTCCTCGCGTTTTTTCGCCGACAGTCTTGCTTTTACTGCGAGCGAGCGGCCCGTGTTTGGAGAAGGGGGCCCTTTTATGGTGCGTGATCCATTTGGCGGTTCACAGTTTTTGGTCATGAACATGGTGTCGCTGAACCCCATTTTTTATCAACTCGTTGGCACTCTTTCCACATCAAACGAACAAGACTTTTTTACCACGCAGGGTAATACTGTTTTTAAAGGTTCATTTGTGGACGGCGTGTTCCAATTGAGTGACTATGCCAACCTGGAAGAGGACCCGGAGGTTGTCTTATCCTTACCAGAGGAATACTTTAAACCCATTACTGTAATTTTCTAATATATGAAACTATCTTATATGTCATTTAAAAAAATATTTTTTGCGCTCGCGCTACCGTTGTTTATTCTGGTACCGTTTTTTGTCGCACCTCAAAACGCGTTTGCCACCTGTATCACAAAGTACGTTGTCGTTGGTGGATTCACGTTCCCGGTTTCCGTCGGTGACTGTTCCGGCACAAGTACCAGTAAACCAACAGTTACGTTTTCGGCGACCCCCGAAACCGTTTCCACGAACGGCGCGTCTTCAATTTTTTGGAAAGCTACAAACGCAACGAGCTGTACCGGTACCGGTTTTTCAACCGGAGGCAAAACAAACGGTTCAGTTATTGTGTACCTACAAAACGCTTCAAAGACATTCAGTATTTCCTGTAGCGGATCTTCAGGTTCGGTAACTGACAGTGTTACGGTCACGGTAATACCGACGCAATCGTCGGGAACCAATACTAATCCGGTAACATCGGCGGGCGCGACACCCGGCGGCGGTTTTTATTTTGGTGTGCCCTGCGGTTTTTTTGAACCATGCAATAGCCCGCCATTTACTCCGCAAACATGCAAACCTGCGTTAAGCAGCAACAAATCGTCGGTTGTGGCTGGGCAAAGCGCCACTCTTACCTGGAGCGCGACTATGACGAAACCAAGCTCTACATACTTTGGCATCATGCCTACTACCATATCAGTCAGCAATGTTGGGGAGGTGGCATCAACACCCGCCGGTACGATAACACCAGATTTAAGCGGTACCGTCTCGGTAAGCCCGACAGAACCAACCACATACATTACAGTCTGCAAGATGGAAGATGCATTTTTTGGGTCAACCACTAATTCAAGTCCTGTAACTATTACCACTCTTGCCCCTGTTGGTGGTTCTTGTAGTGCCTCGCCAGGCAGTATTACAAGTGGGCAATCGTCCACCTGGACCGCAACTCCTTCCGGAGGGGATGGCGCATACACCTATGTATGGAGTGGTACTGATTCACTCGCCGGAACCTCACAATCAGTTATCAAAACATATACATCAGTAGGAACAAAAAGCGGTTCAGTTGCCATCACCTCTGCCGGTTCGTCAAAAACAATCAGCTGTTCAAATACAGTGACTGTAATTAATCCTCAACCTCAATGCTCAGACGGCATTGATAATGATGGTGATGGAAAAATTGACAGTGCTGACTTCGGTTGCTACTCCACAGGAGGTGGTGGTGGAGACGTATACGACCCAAACAAAAATAACGAATTCCCTAACCCTCAATGCTCAGACGGTATTGACAACAACGGTAACGGGTTCGTTGACTATCCTAATGACCTCACCTGTTCATCGTCTAGCGACAACAATGAAGAAGTGGCGCCAGTGGCAGGAATCACCCTCTCGGCAACGCAAACTCTGGTACAGAAAAACCAAAGTACCACACTCACCTGGTCTGCAAGCAATGTGAAGACAGACTCCTGCAGTCTTGCAGGAACCAATGGCGACTCATGGAACCTCTCCGGCACCGCGGGAAGTCAAGTCACGGGTGCGCTCGTAGGGGAGACCATCTACACCCTTTCGTGTACCGACCTCAATAAAAAATTAGTTTCAACACAGGTCACCGTCAAGGTTGTACCAAGTTTTGAAGAGATTTAAAAGTATCGTTTGGCTCTCTATATCACAGGAATGTGTAGTTTATTTTTACACTATAAAATGGTATATTTCTCAACGTTGTTCTTGGTTTCCTAGCCCCTATCACCTAGAACTTAGTTTGGCCCCATCGTCTAACGGTTAGGACACAAGCTTCTCAAGCTTGTAATCGGAGTTCGATTCTCCGTGGGGTCACAGATATGTTAATACCTAATGTGGATACATTAGGTATTTTACTTATCTGCATTCCCTACGGGGAATCGAAGAGAGGCTACGCGAAGCCTGTGAGTATACACAGTTGTAGCCGACGGGGTCGCGTCGCTTGGTGTTTTGTGAGGAACGAAACAAAACACTTAGCAAAGGTGACCGATGCGTGCGAGCGAAGCGAAGACACTTCTCCGTGGGGTCACTAGGCTAAAAACGCAAACTGCTTTGCTTGCGGCGGGGAATCGAAGGGCGGAATGCCACACCTCGCGAGGTGTGGCATGAGTCGGGGTCGCGGAAATTTCCAAGTAGCGACGAGGAAATTGAAAATGTAGCTGTCCGACAGCTACATTTTCACAAACCGCTTTGCGTTTTTAGCCTAGTGACGGCCGGAAGCATAGTTTTACCAGCAGGCAAAACAGCTGAGGCGGGGCCGGCGACCAAAACTTTACGACGGTAAAGTTTTGAGTTGTGGGCCACAGGTGACCGATGCGTGCGAGCGTAAGCGAAGACACTTCTCCGTCTTTTAATTCGGAGAAGGGAAAAGCACTATATTATAGTCAGCGGTATTTTGACTCATATCCGCACCAGAGCATATATCTTTTCTCAACCCCGGGGGGGTTCCTTCGGCTTTATTAAAAGCAAGTGTTGCTCCACGTGGTCCATCGCACGCACAGCTACCTCGCACTAGATCACTGCAATGAATCGGGTCATATGAATAGAAATAGGTAACCCCATCGTACAGTGGATCTTTAGGGATAGCGGTTAAATATTGAGCAAGTGCTTGCTCTATGGGGCCATTATCATCGCCTATTATTTCACCTAAATTAGAAACACCATCATCGGCATTACTTGGATAACGTCTGTTATCATCAAAAAAGAAGTTCAGGGCAATATCTAGTTGTTTCATATCTGAAATCCGCCGTACATCACGTGCTTTTTGTCTGGCGGAGCCAATACTTGAAACAACAATAGAGGACAATACACCAATGATGGCGATGACTACCAAAAGTTCAACAAGCGTAAAACCGCGTTTGGTTGTCTTACCATTTACTGAAAAATGCATAGTTATGTAAATAAATAATGTAACACTAACAAAGTGAAAAACAGCTGTTCACTGCCTCCTTATATTTTACCATTACACTTTGCTCTGTATGTGAGTAGTGGGGAAGAGTGTTCTCTTTTTCTTGCAACAAAAAATGACAGAGTTATCTCTGTCATTTTTTAAGTTATTTTTTCAAAAACACCCCCCTTTTAAAACGCAACTGTCGCAGAGTTCAACGCATCTGCCGTTAATGGGGCTAATGGATGCACCGCAAGGACACGGGTTACAATAAATTCTTTCTATGCTTCCAAAATTCGTTTCCATATTATAAAGTTCTTTATTATTTAATCATCACCAAATTCGCCATAGTCACCATCGTCGTCATCATACTCATCATCATCGTCGTCACCGGGGCATGTTGGAGAACAGTACCACGGACACACCAAGCCCTTTGTAGTAAATCTTTTTCCACATCCGTCGCACTCACATATCTTATGTATTTCTCCAAATCTTTGTTCCATACTAATGTACTTTTATTTAAACCCAGTCATAATTATCATTATGATGACCCCCTCCACCATTACCCGGTTGAGGTTTATTTTTTGGTTTTGCTTTTGGTTCAGGAGCACCGCGTTGACTGCCTTCATTGCCATCATGTTCAAATGTTTGAATTGCGCGCATAGTAAAAGGGTTTTCAATCATAAAATTTATTTATTATAGATTTTTTAAGAAAATTGATCCTCCTCTGCTTGTGCTTCTTCAGCTGCCTGTTCTCTCTTTCTTTGTATGCGTGCATCGTTGCTATCTGCTTTTTTTCTTTTCTTTTTAGCTGTTGCTATACCACCTGCTCTGCCCATTTTGCCCAATTTTTCAGTGTCATCAGAATGCCGTGCGTCGTCAACCTTTTTGGGGCGAGGTTTTAAGAGTCTGGTAGGGAATCCTTCCATAAATTGTTTTATACCACTAATGTAGAATTAGCGCAAGTCCTCAGAATAGTATTTTCCACAGAGGGCATTTTCTGGCTAATCGTCAGGGTCTATGTCCAAGTCCCACCACAAGTCAAAGCCGTCCGGCTCTTCGTCAGGGATGAGCGTGTAGGTGGTGTGCGGTTTTTCGTTATGTCCAAAATAGCTCATAGGTTTCTCTTAAAAAAAGCTGTCAATCACCACTTTTACATCTTCACTGTTGGCTTTGCCGGCGGTTTCCTTCATCACCGCGCCCATAAGGCGTCCGCTGTCTTTTGCTTCCGTAATACCCAACTCTGCTTTTTTAGCGTGTGCTATTTTTTGTATTTCTTCACTGCTCATCTGGGCAGGGAGGTAGGCTTCCAAAAGGGCTCGTTCAGCTTCTTCTTTTTGCGCCGATTCTTCACGCCCACCTGAACGGAATGCGGTAGCGGCTTCTTTTCTTTTTTTCACTTCACGGCGAATAACTCCAAGCGCCTCTTCTTCAGTCAGTTCGTCGGTAGGTTTTCTTTTGGTGGCAACTAGCTCATTCGTAAACGCGGCAGTAAGTCCTCGTAATGTATTTGTTTTCAGAGGGTCTTTTGCTTTCATAGCAACTATAATTTCATCTTTTATACTTTTTTGCATCATATGAGTCCAGTATAGCATTTTTAGGCATTTAACTTGGTATACTTTTCTTATGCAAAGTCCGTGGTATGCACAGGGAAGGGAAGATCTCCTTAAGCAATTTACTGTGTCTGAAAACAGGGGATTAGAAGATACGGAAGTCACGAAACGTCTTTCACTCTATGGTTCTAATTCTTTGGAGGAAAAATCCAAAGGTTTTGGTGTGTTGGTGTTTTTTAAACAGTTTACCAATCCATTAGTTATTATTCTGCTCGTTGCATTTTTAGGGACACTGTATTTACAAGAAACCGTTGACGCATTTGTCATTGCCACTGCTCTTTTGGTAAATGTAGTGATTGGTTTTATCCAAGAGTATCGGGCACATCGGGCGTTTGAAGCTCTGGTGAGCACAGAAACACATTCCGTGTTGGTGTTACGTGCCGGCACCAAACTTCTTGTACCAACCAAAGAGCTCGTGCCCGGCGATATTATTTTTCTTGAACCAGGGGTACTCATTCCTGCTGATCTATACTTGTTGTCATCAACTGACTTCTCGGTGTCTGAAGCGCATCTTACTGGCGAGTCTCATCCCGTTGAAAAACATACTGGGATTCTCCCTGAAGGGATCCCTGTCTACGAACGGAGCAACATGCTTTTCATGGGCTCTTCCGTACTCTCGGGCACTGCAACGGGGCTGACGGTGGCAACGGGACTAACGGCGGAGGTCGGCCGTATTGCAGAGAGTCTTAAAAATTACAGTGCGACAAAAACACCTATTGAAAAAAGTGTAGAACGTTTGGCACGGTTTCTCTCACTTTTAATAGTGGGTGTCATTGCGATATTGTTTTTAGTCGGTGCCTTACAGGAAACACCTTTTACTGAAACTCTTTTGTTGGGTATTGCTTTGGCTGTTTCTGTAGTTCCAGAAGGCCTCCCCGCCGCAGTGACCGCAATATTAGCAATCGGTATGGAGAAAATCTTGAAAAAACGAGGATTAGTACGTAACCTACTTGCGGCAGAAACACTGGGCTCAACTACTATTATTCTCACTGACAAAACAGGCACTCTCACTGAAGCAAAGATGAAATTGGCGGATATTGTTACGTGGCACTCAACAGGGTGCAACATCAATAACCTTGATGACGATCAGGTAGAAACCCTCACCGCTGCACTATATGCCTCCGATGCACTCGTATTGAACCGGCAAGAAAAGACATTGCATGGACAGCCCACTGAAAAAGCTATCGCATCAACGGCGCTTGATGCAGGTATCTATGAATCTGCCATGGGCAATGCTAATGAGCGTATTGATTTTCTCAAGTTCTCTTCGCGTCGTCGCTATGCAGCAGCGCTGTATACACACGAAGACCATACCAGTGTGTATATAAGTGGAGCGCCAGAGAAACTTCTTCTTTCGGCTCGTTATTATCATGATGCAGGAGTGAAAAAGAAAATGACCGAAGAAGCGCGAGGCATGTTCAAAGAAAAAATGGACCTACTGACTCAAAAAGGGAACCGGGCAATTGCTGTTTCTGTGGTTACCGTAGCTGGCAATTCTTTGCATACTTCTAAAAAAGACGGTGTATTAAAAGAAAGTGAATTTCTCGGCATTATAGCGTTTACCGACCCAGTGAGAAGCGACGTTCCCAAGGCAATTAAGGAGGTACAAGAGGCCGGTGTACGAGTAGTTATGGTAACGGGAGATACACCAAAGACAGCTTTGGCAATAGCTCAAGAGGTGGGTATCGCAGGGGAGGAGGCACGTGTCATCATCGGGCAGGAAATTGAAAATATGAGTGACCAACAGTTGAGTGACGCTTTGCGTGGTGGATATGTTTTTGCACGTATTTTGCCACACCAGAAGAAAAGACTAGTTGAAGTGTTGCAGGCGCAAGGGGAAGTGGTGGGTATGACGGGTGACGGTGTGAACGACGCACCGGCGCTTCAGTCGGCCGCCATTGGTATTGCTGTTGGTTCAGGCACTGAAGTTGCACGTGAGGCATCTGACCTTATTTTGCTTGATGATAGCTTTTCAATAATTGTCGCGGCTATTGCCGAAGGAAGGCGTATTATGGATAACCTTAAAAAAGCAGTGGTGCATCTTATTACCACAAGTTTCCATGAGGTGTTTATTATTAGCGTTGCCGTGCTTTTCGCTTTACCGCTTCCCATACTGCCGGTTCAGATTTTGTGGGTAAATATCCTTGAAGAGGGCTTCCTCACTTTTGGTTTTGCGTTTGAGCCACAGGAGAAGGGAATTATGAAGCAAAAACCACAGTCACAAAAACTACGTACCATTCTGACCAAAGAGGTAAAAAATCTTATTATATTAGCAGGAGTGATCACCGGAGTGTTCAGCACCGGCCTCTTCCTTTGGTTGCTCGGGCGTGGCACTCCTGTTGAGGAAATACGCACTATTATGTTTGTGGTACTCTCGCTTGATTCCTTGTTGTTTGCCTTCTCTTTAAAACAACTGCACCACCCCGTATGGACGGCAAATATCTTTAATAACCGCTACTTGCTGACCGCAATTAGTGCTTCTGCCGTTGGTATTTTTATAACATTTGCATTTGAGCCACTGCGAACCATCCTCTCGCTGTCACTCCCGAACACGTTTGACATAGTAGTGCTTGTCTTTGTAGCATTCGTTAATATAGCCACCATTGAGATTTCAAAAATGGTCGTTTTCAGATCAAGTGCTAAAATACCTGTATGACAGAAGGGATTTTGATTGTACTTGTTGTTTTGGTGTTAGGTATCAATATCGGAGTTGTTGTTCTACTGTTTCTTAGAAAGAAACCAGAATCAGACACTTCAGGACTCTCTCTTATTCAACAGCAGGTGCAAGAGCTTTCAAAAACACTTGACGCCCGTGTGTCCGAATCGTCACGCGCTATGCAGGAAAATGCCCACCGGCAGTTTTCAGAGTCTTCAAAACTCATAAAGGAAATTACTCAGGAGGTAACGAGTGTAAAAGAGATAGGAAGGCAGACACAGAACTTTGCAGAACAACTCAAGAGTCTTCAGGATATTTTAAAAAATCCAAAACAACGCGGTGTGTTGGGTGAATATTATTTGGAAACGGTACTTAAAAATGTATTACCGCCGGGCATCTACCAAACACAGTATCCATTCAAGAATGGCGAGATTGTTGATGCGGTGGTATTTATCAATGAAAAAATAGTACCGATTGACTCAAAGTTTTCACTTGAAAACTACAATCGTCTGGTGCAGGCCGCACCGGAAGAAAAACCTGCACTTGAAAAAGCATTTGTAAACGACCTCAAGTTACGTATTACCGAGACTGCAAAGTATATTCGTCCTGAGGAAAATACTATGGACTTTGCTTTTATGTTTATTCCGTCCGAGGGTATTTATTATGATTTACTCACGAACCAAGTGGGTGCAGGTGACGATGAAAACCTTATTCAGCGCGCCGCAAGTAAACATAAAGTAATTATTGTTTCACCAACTTCATTTTTGGCATATCTTCAAACGGTGATGCAGGGACTCAAGGCCTTGAGTATTGAAAAGAAAGCTGAAGAAATCCAGAAACGAGTCGGGGAGTTAGGTAAGCATTTGCAGACCTATGAGGGGTATATGCAGAAGCTGGGGAACACACTGGGAACAAGCGTAAACCACTATAATGCCGCCTACAAAGAGCTTGGGAAGGTAGACAAAGACGTCCTGCGCATTACGGGCGAAGCCCCCGGGTTTGAGGTAGAAACCCTCCATGGACCTGATAGGGAATGACCGAAACAACCCCCCCCTTTTTTTTTCGCTAGCGAAGAGGGGTTTGTTTGAGCAAGGACGGTCCTTGCTCAGGGGTCCTTGCGGTAAAAATAAAAAAGGGAGGGACAGAAGGGGGGTTGCTAAAAAGCTCATAATCCAGTATATTTGCTTGATATGAAACTGGTAGTAATAAAAACAGGGGGCAAACAGTACCTAGCTGAAAAGGACACTATCCTCACCGTTGAAAAATTTGGAAAAGACCTGAAGAAAGGGGACAAAGTATCTTTTGATAAAGTGCTCCTTACTGACGATGGAAAAACCACGAAAGTGGGGGAGCCGATGATTGACGGGGCCGAAGTAAAAGCCGAAGTCTTGGAGGTAGGAAGGGGTAAGAAAAAGCTTATTTTTAGATATAAAGCAAAGAGTAATTACCGAAAGAAAAAGGGCCATCGCCAGCCGTTTGTGAAGGTAAAAATCACTGATTTGTAAACAAAAATAGACTATTGACAAAATAGTCTATTTTTGTTATTATATCTTAGTATTGTTAATACATTAATTATAAAAATATTATATTATGGAAGGACCATCAATTCTTGAAAATATTGCACTTCACTCTATAGGGGGTCTAGTGCTTGCAGGGTTAATTTGGGTTATCTGTGAAAAGGTTTCTAATAACGACTAACCTCTACTGGTAAAGGCACTACGCAAAGTTTCTTGGTCGGCATATTCAATTTCAGCTCCCAAAGATAACCCACGTCCAAGAGTAGATACTACTAAACCGGGCGCTTCACTTTGAAGCGCCTTTTTTAATTCCTGCGCCGTAAAGTCCCCTTCAGGGGTTGTGGCAAAGGCAAGGATAATTTCAGTGTAGGCGTTGTGCTCGCGTATGTGTTTAATAAGAGCATCAACACGGGGTGTGGTGGCACTCTTACGTTGCTTTGCAAGTGGTATAAGTGCGCCCAGTACAAAATAGCGCCCAGTATAGGTTCCAATACTTTCAACTCCCTCTATATCAACATCCTTCTCAACCACTGTTAAAATATGGTCGTCGCGATTTTTGTCATTACATATCCGACACAAGCTGTGATCACTAGTATCGTCATATCGGAAACATTGAACGCATTGTTTTATATGCTCATTAATATGCACTATTGCTTCGCTTACATCCGTGCGATATGTAGGATTGCTACGTAATAAAAACTGCACAACTCTGCGCGCCTGCCGTGGTCCAATACCAGGCATTTCAGAAATAAGATCCACTAGTTTTTGAATGGAGTGTGGCATATCTTAGAAATCTTCATTCGTAGCTGTGGCACCAACTGGCTGTGCTCCATAATTACTTTTATCAAGTGACATAAATGTTGTACGTTTTTCATCAAAGTAGAGGTCAACTTTTCCAACTGCGCCATTTCGGTGTTTTTCAATGAGAATTTCTGCCATATTATTTTGCTCAGCTTCGTCATTCATTCGGTCTTCCCGATGAATAAACATCACCACATCGGCATCCTGTTCAAGAGCACCAGAGTCGCGTAAATCGCTGAGGCGTGGTTTACCGCGTCTTTGTTCAATGGCGCGCGAGAGTTGTGAGAGCGCCAACACAGGCACTTCAAGTTCACGCGCCAGTGTTTTAAGTGAGCGGGATATTTCAGTCACTTGTTGCACCATAGAATCAGATGCGCGCGTTGCAGTTGGTGCCATCAGCTGAAGATAGTCAACAATAAGGAGTCCGATGCCATGTTCGCGTTTTAAGCGTCGCGCAACGGAACGCATAATAACGGCGTTTGTTGATGGCTGGTCATCAATATAAATAGGTGCTTTTGAAAGTTTTTCCATACCATCACGCACGCGTTGAAACTCCTCATCTGAGCGAATGCGACCGGTGCGAAGATCCCATGCATTTACTTTTGCCTCAGCCGATAGCATACGGTCAACGAGCTGTTGCGAGCTCATTTCAAGAGAGAATATACCCACAGGGGTGCCGTAGTTAATTGCAGTTTGTCGCGCAATATCAAGCGCAAGCGCAGTCTTTCCCATTGAGGGGCGTGCCGCCAAAATAATAAGGTCGGCTGGTTGGAAACCAGCGAGAATGTTATCAAGCGCGGGGAATCCACTAGGAACACCACGCAACTCATGGTCTGACCCGTGCAGTTTTTCAAATCGGTCCCATGCTTCGCCCAGCATGTCTTTCATCGGAATAAACTTACGCATAGTAGGGGATGAGGTAACCTCAGTCATACGTTTGTCGGCAGTATCTAAAAGATCCTCAATATTAAGAGCTTCGTTGTATCCCATTTCACTAATTTCACCTGCAGCATCAATCAGGTTTCGCATCATTGATTTTTTCTGAACAATTTCAGCATAGTATTTTAAGTTTGCTGACGTTGGGACTTGCCCCACAAGTTCAGCGAGATATACATTACCACCTATGCGGTCAAGTGCACTCATATCTTTGAGTCGGTTCCCGACACTCAACAGGTCAATAGGATTGCTAGCGCTCATGAGGTCAAGCATGGCGCGGAAAATTGTTTTATTTTTTTCAACGTAAAAAGATTCAGGAGAGATAATATCAACCGCATCATGAATGGCATCTGCCTTAAGCATGATTGATCCCAGCAGTGCTCTTTCAGCGTCAATGTTTTGAGGAGGCACTCTTCCTGGTGTTGCGTTTGCCATAGACCTATTTTAACAGAGTCGGACAATTTCAGTATCATTTAAAATACGCACTTACAAACATTTTTTCCACTAAGTTATACCACTATTGAAATATTGACATTGTGCAATATCTACGTATAATCTTCTCATATATGACGGAAAGATCAAAAAAAGGAAGTGAGCACTTTAATTTCAATCAAACGTATGTGACGTACTCTCTCCTAGTCGTGCTATTACTGGTGGCCGCCGGCACCTGGAGTCTTGTCAACTATCAGGATCATCTTAGTATGGCTAAATTTGATTTAGACTAGAACCATTTTCTTAATTTAAAGTAGGCGAAAAAGAGAACTGTCAGGATGCCCATTCCTACTAAAATAATAATAAAATCGTGAGGAGCGCCAACAATAGGGGTGTCTCGGGTATTCATTCCGAACACGGCGGCAATAAGGGTAAGTGGGAATGTCACAAAGGCCATAATAGTGAGGTTTTTCATTATTTCGTTCTGTCTCGTTGAAAGGAGGGCTATGTTTGTTTCGCGCAGTTCATTAATAACATCACTCATAATAAGCGCTCGGCTGTGAACACGATAGTGTAGTGTGTTTGCTGCCTTAATATAACGCCCAATGTCATCTCCAAGGAGTGAGGTAGCGGCATTTTCAAGCGCCCCAAGCACATCATGATGTGACCCTAAAAGACGTTTGTGTGTGAATAGTTCTCGGCTGGCAATTGAAATAGCACTGACCATTTCTTTCTCCTTCCCTTCAAAAATATTGTCTTCTATTGTGCGGATAGTATCTTCAAGCGCATCAAGCTCATTGTCGGCCGCCTGGTACAGACGTTGTGCTAGTTCCAAAAAGATAATACCGACGTTTGTGTTTTTTTTGTCGTCCCTCATTAAAGCTGCCGCTTCAAACATTTTAGTCAGATCATACGTTGCGCTTTCTGCGGTGTAGTGGACGGTAATAATGAAGTCTTTTCCAAGCACGATGTCAATTTCATGGCTCGTTTCAAGTCCATGGGTAAAACGTAGGGCGGGGAAGTGAAGTACGGTGTACACAAAACCCGGATATATATCAACGTGTGGTTTTGCCGTTGGTGTGAGTAATTCCTCAACAAAAAGCGAGCCAAGGTCAAACTCATTAGTGACAGCAACAATTTCGTCAAGTGTTGGATTTTCTAAGTCCACCCATATGGCGCCTTTCTTTTCGTAGCGGGATAACATATGTCTTTTAGTATACCCCACCAGGCGCAAAGGTATTCCACGGTATGTGGGATAGTAGGAGTAAATTTTTTATGGCACAATGTCTTCTATGACTCAGGACTCAGAAAAAATAGAACAGAAAAAAGGAAGAAACATAACAGGGGCACTGGTACTATTGGTCGGTGTTTTCCTCGGGGGTCTTTTTCTTGGTTCGTCTCAGTCAATTTCTGTATTAAGTCCATCCTTTGGTGCCAGCTCAGTTTCCGAATTGCCACCAGAGGATGTTAATTTCGGAGAACTATTTAAGGCATGGAGGATTCTAGAGACTAATTTTGCGCCAGCAACAACTACAGACGAAGTGAGTGATCAAGAAAAAGTATGGGGTGCTATCAAGGGACTCGCCAAATCATATGGTGATGACTACACGGTGTTTTTTCCTCCCGTTGAAAAAGAATTTTTTGAAAGCGAGGTCCGTGGTGATTTCGTTGGTGTCGGCATGGAAATTGGACTACGCGACGAAATACTGACTGTCATTGCTCCACTCAAAGACACGCCAGCGTATAGAGCAGGTCTTTTAAGTGGTGACAAGATTTTAACCATTGATGACGAGGATACTCGAGGCCTTGGTGTTGAGAGTGCAGTGAGTAAGATTCGTGGCGAGATAGGGACGCCAGTTGTATTTACGATTCTACGCGAAGGAGGAGCTCCATTTGAGGTAACCGTAATTCGCGACACAATTATTCTTCCTACTATTGAAACAGAACTTACCCCCGAGGGAGTATTTGTCATACGACTGTTTGGTTTTAATGCACAAGCGCCACAATTTTTTCGTACCGCAGTACGAGAGTTTGCGGATTCAGGAAGCGACAAGATGATCATTGATCTGAGAGGAAACCCCGGAGGTTTTTTGGAAGTTGCCGTTGATATTGCGAGCTGGTTCCTGCCGGTAGGAAAAGCAATTGTCATTGAAGACCACAATGATGATTCACAAAATACTTCACACCGAAGTCGTGGTTATAACGTTTTCACTGACCAACTCAAGTTAGTGGTTTTAATAAACGAAGGATCTGCGTCTGCATCTGAAATCCTGGCAGGTGCATTGCGAGAACATGACAAAGCAACACTGATTGGGGAGACGTCGTTTGGAAAAGGATCAGTACAACAAGTATTTCCTGTTTCCAGCGACACGTCACTGAAAATAACTATTGCCCGATGGCTCACCCCAAACGGTAACTCTATTTCAAATGGCGGTATCGTACCTGACATAGAAGTGCCTTTTACCTCTGAGGATAGGGAAGCGGGGAATGACCCTCAATTAAAACGTGCCATTGAGTTTCTTGTTAACGGAGCATAGATTAGTGTGTATGAAAGTTATACTACTTGTTGACGTAAAAAATGTAGGAAGGAAAGATGAAATTAAAATGGTGGCAGACGGCTATGCACAGAATGTGTTGTTGCCGAAAAAATTAGTACTTCCTGCAACGCCAGAACATATAAAACAACTTGAAAAAAAATCTACAAAAATAGCTGACAAAAAAGCACTTGACGAGATGTTGTTAATAAATACACTCAAAGATATTGCAGGTAAAGAGCTAGTGCTTTCGCCTCGTGTTAATGAAACTGGAACGTTGTTTCAAACACTCCACACAAAAGATATCATACACGCAGTTACAGAAACCTTTGGGGTAACTATCCCAGAGTCGGCTATTTCAGTTGCAGATATAAAAAATACCGGGACGTACCCGGCAACTCTTTCGTCTGGTTCATTTTCAGCTACCTTGACCGTAGTGGTAGGGTAGAATTTCTCTAAGAAACTTTTACTAATTTCCTTGAGGTACGTGAACCATCAAAGCGTATTTTTCTAATATTTTTGTACGATACGATACCAGCGATTTTTGCAAAAAGAGTGTGATCTTTACCCATTGCAACTCCATCTCCTGCTATAAATTTAGTACCCCTTTGGCGCACAATAATATTACCTGGCGTCGCTTTCTGACCCGAGGCAAGTTTAAGACCCAAGTATTTTGGATTTGAGTCAGTTAGGTTTTTGGCGGAACCTCCCGCTTTTTTATGTGCCATATAGTACTGTTTAGGGGCTAGGTGTGATGCTCTAGAGAAAAGAGGAACACTGATATACTAGCTAGGAGCTATGATACAGAATATAGTGGATAAAATCAAGGGTGTATCGTATGACGTATGGAGAGATATAGGTATTATTACCGTTATTGTTTTGGTGGCATTAGCGTCCTTTGGTATAGGGCGTTTATCCGTCATATATGGCCAAAAAGAGGACTTTGAGATTATATACCCACATCAGGGTGCGTCGGCCTTAGAGGCCGTAAATACAGCGTCTCAGGAGGGGCAGGGAGTGGTCAGTGGGGGATTTGTGGCCTCAAAAACAGGTTCAAAATATCACCTTCCGTGGTGTTCCGGTGCCCAGAGAATAAAAGAGTCAAACAAAGTCTTTTTCGGAACGAAAGTAGAGGCGGAAGCCGCTGGATACACTCCAGCCAAAAACTGCAAAGGACTTTAAAAGGTTGTAGGGAAAAATAAAAGTTACCTGTGTTGATGTGAAAACTAGCACCTACAAGCCAAAAGCTGTAAGCTGTAGTTACCTATGATTATTTTAGACATTGAAGCGTCGGGTACTAATTACCAAAAACATTCCATTGTTTCAATTGGGGCACTTGATTTTGATAACCCAACAAACCAGTTTTACGACGAGTGCCGTATTTGGGACGGAGCACATATTGACGAAGGTGCGCTTGCAGTAAATGGTTTTACAGAAGAAGAGCTTCGCGATCCGTCTAAGAAAACAGAGGCAGAAATAACCAAAGCGTTTATCGCATGGGCGCAAGAATTAAGTGACTGGACTATTGTTGGCCAGAACCCATCATTTGATCGCGATTTTTTAAACGCCGCAACCACACGTGCTCATATAGACTTTCCTTTTGCATACCGCACTATTGATACACATACACTGGCGTATATGCACATGGTGAATCATGGCGTGGAGCCACCGTTTGACCAACAAAGACACCGAACGGCACTTGATTTAGATGCAGTGCTCAACTACACAGGTATCCCTGAAGAGCCCCACCCACATAATGCGTTAACAGGTGCACTGAGTCATGGAGAAGTTGCTTCGCGTCTTTTGTATGACCGAGGACTTCTTCCTGATTTTGAACAGTATCCAATACCCTGGACGGTGCGTAAAAAACACTAATGGTAACATAAGCTATATACAGCCAAAGATTAGAGCTGGTAGTACTATCTAACTAAAAGAAAGACCTATGCAAACACCTGATGAACGCAGACTGGAAGATGATTTTCGCCAATGCGACCCTGATAAAGTTAACCACACTGACCGAGACGACCCCTCACGTATTACGCGAATATCACGTGAATTAGAAGAGGGCTTTGAGTTACTAAAAAAATATAAACTGTCGGCTACCTTTTTTGGGTCAGCGCGTTGCGGTGTGGGCGATTCAATATATGAAGATGCAACAGCGCTTGCGCATAAATTGGCACTTTCAAACTTCACTGTTATAACTGGTGGGGCAGGGGGTGTAATGCAGGCGGCAAATAAAGGCGCTTTTGAGGCAAAAAAAGATTCAGTTGGATTGAATATTACATTACCTAATGAACAGTCAACTAATAAGTACCTTACCGACGAGAAAACATTTACCTATTTCTTCACTCGCAAGGTAATGCTTACGTTTGCCTCTGAAGTCTATATTTATTTCCCTGGTGGATTTGGCACATTTGACGAGTTGTTTGAAATACTTACACTCATTCAAACTAAAAAAATTAGACGTATCCCGGTAGTGCTCTACGGAAAAGAATATTGGGACCCTATCGTTGACCTTCTCAAAAATCACCTCGTTGCTAAATACAAAACTATCAGCCCTGAAGACCTTGACCTATTTGTCGTGGTTAATTCAGTTGAAGATGCCTATACAAAAATTATAGATTCTGTTGAGTGCGCATAAAATGGGCATTTTTAGGGAAATACATACTATAAAATAGCTTCAGAGAGGTACTTGACAAGACTATTTGAAACTGCTATAATCTTGAAAAGAGCTCGTATGTACGGGCTTTTTTTATTGGGCAGCTTTGATGTAATTTTAACGTCTTTATAGATGAGAATTAAGGAAAAGCAGGCCTAAAAAATATGTTTATATCAATACTATTGTTTCTTGCCAGCGCTACATTTGCAGCGCCAACAGTTCTCTCACAGAGCGAGGTTATTGAAATTCCACCCACGGTTGAATCGCTTGGAGAGCATGTAAGAGAATACTACTCAGAGACCCCGGTGCTTGCCGACATTGCATGGTGTGAAAGCCGTATGCGTCATGTTGGTGAAAATGGGGCTGTCCTTCGTGGAATGGTAGATTCCGATGACATAGGTGTGATGCAGATCAATACACGGTACCACCAAGCTACAGCAGATGAACTAGAATTAGATATTTATTCACTCCATGGCAACCTAGACTACGCCCGTTTCCTTTACGATACGCAGGGCACACGACCTTGGAATGCCTCCCGAAAATGTTGGGATAAAATTGCCTCTTTATAATATCAAAACCCGCTATTTTAGCGGGTTTTCTATATTTTAAGACACTATGATAGTATACAAATATATGATTGAGGCACCTAAAAATATAGAAAGTAAGACAGAAGAGTCCATTTCACTACCTTCAATGGTGCTTGCAGTAATTCTCAGTTTGGTTGCCACTGGGTCTTTGTTTCCAATTCATGAGTATTTAGTGAGTCCAAACCTTGATGGTGTAGACAAGATAGTCACAATGTTTGGATTAGGTGCGTTGTTAATTCCTACCGCCGCGAGTGCTGGCTCAGTGGCGGGCTTATATATAGAAAAAAAAGCACTTTCACCACGAAGGTAATATACCGCAACAAAAAACTTCTCGGGAACGAGAGGTTTTTTATTTTGAGAGAGAATGACAACTGTGGAAAGACGAAAATAGGGGAGTTAGAATAGTATGTATATGAATCCTGGATACGAGGGCTATAAAGTTCCACGCAGGTTCCGACTCAGCCACCTGCTTGCCTTAACCGCAGTTGTTATATTTATAGTGGGAGTACCCAGCTTCCTTTATTTCTCCCAAGACTAAATTGAGATCCCTTCAAGCAGGGAAGTGTTGCCCCATAGGAAATTCTAAGGTGCGCACAATATATCTTTTGCGCAGATACGGCCGATAGACCCCCAGCGAGGTACTATGAATAGATATGGAGAATCATATTGAACGATGTGGTTCCGTGGACACTTCACTGCTTCTGATTGTACTAGTGGTGTTTTTATCTGGCACTTTAGTGTCTGCAGCGTATATGCTTGGACGGAAACATGCTTATAACGAAACTACAGCAGAACTACCTCCGTATTGGAAAGAAAAGTAACAGTACTTCCCTATCTGTTTTATATATTTTATAGATATGACAAAGGGTTCAGATATGCCTTTGTTGGGGCCACTGGTATATAGGCATTGGCACAGTTGGTTCTAGTTTTGATGTCACCAAGACGGACAATTTTAACGGCATCTGCTGCAAAAACCGTAAAATGCAGGTGTGGACCAGTTGAAAATCCTGTATTTCCTGAATAACCTACGAGAGAACCTGTGGCGACTGGTTCCCCTTTAGATACACTAATATGTGAAAGGTGCGCATATAAAGATGATAAACCATTAGTGTGCTTTACCAAGGCCCATTTACCGTAGCTGTAGCATCCACGTATCTTATCAGTGTTACCGGTTGCCTCCACAATACCTGAGAGTGCAGAAACTACCTTAGTGCCTTCAGGGGCGCCAAAATCAATGCCGTTGTGACCTTTTCCGTTATAAGCACCACCTCGGGCAAACGCCGTGTTACCAAAAGACTGAGTAAGACAATAAAGGTTCCCAAAAGTAGCTTTCCTATCCCCACAACGGCTAATAAAGCTTGGATCAAGTGGAAATGTTAAAACACCGCTACCGGTTGCCGGTAGTGTGGATGGGTCAAGGGTAAACACAAGTTGTGCCTCAAAATCACGCAGCTCAGATTCTAACTGTTCGCGCGCTTCCCTTTTTTCTCGTATTAATTTTTGAAATTCTGTTTCTTTTTGTTTTGTTACAGAAAGAACACTGGATTGTTTCTTTTTATTTTGATCAAGAATTGTCTTTTGTCCGGAAAGTTCTCGTTTAAAAGAAACCAGCTGTCCTTGTTTTTTTGCAACGGACTTGTAGTTTTCTTCTAATGACTCTTTCACTGTCTCAAGTTGTATAACTTCTTCAGTCAATACTTCCTGCACTTTTCTTAGTTGATCTGCATCTTCCCACGCTAAAGAAAATGAACTCCCTGCAAGAAAATGTTCAACGATAGTGATGTCATCAATACGTGAAATAAGTCGGAGTGATTTTTGTATTGCTTTATTACTCTCATCAATACGCTGTATATTTTTATCAATTCTTCCATCAAGCTCTTCAAGCTGTAAACCAGCTGTTGCAATACGGTTTACAGTAACGGCAATATCCGTTGCTATTTTCTTTCGTGATATGTCCAAACGGGCAATTTCAGCTTCTAACGTCTTACGATCCGCACCTACTTTCAGCAAATCTGCTTCAAAACGAGCAATTTCAGACTCCAAATCCTGTAGTTGTTGGTTTCTTTCAGTTATTTTTGCCTGCAGTTGAGAGACGATATCTGCATTAGCTGGTGTAACACTTAAGGCAAGTGCCAAAAGCACAAAAAAGGCACCAAGGATAACCTCAGGGAAGTTTAGAGATTGCAGTTTGAATACGCGAAATAACTTCATCTTTACCTAGTATACCAGCAACTTCAAACGGGTCTGGTGATTTTTCTCGTCCGGTGAGTGCAAATCGTAGTGGCCATAATACGTCTCCACGCCCCTCTTTCTCAGCGTATTGCCATATCCCCTCTTTTATGGTGTTATATGTCCAATTATTTTCAGGTACAGCAGATAAGTATTCAGCGGTTTTTTCTAAATGTTTTTTTGTTTGTGCTTCGTCTGGATTTTTATGCCAGAGAAGTCCTTCTTTTTTATATTCAGGATGGAAAACAAAATACCCTAACTCCCCTTCCCTTTCCATTTCTTCAAGTTCATGAAATATTCCAATACGTTCGCGTATAACAGGAAGGACTTGGTCAAAACGTCCAGACTTCTCTAGTGCTTCGCCAAATCCAGCGCTGATATGTTTTTTAACTTCTTCTTTAAAGGTTTCGTCCGGTATCAGGTGAAGGTGTTCTTTATTAAACCAATGTAGTTTCGTCTCATCATATATAGCACCTGACTTCTGCACCTGACTTAAATCAAAACGTTCAATGAGTTGTTCTTTGCTAAACAACTCTTCGTCAGTTCCGGGATGCCATCCCAACATTGAAAGATAATTTAAAATCGCCTCTGGTAAATATCCAAGGTCGCGATATTCAAGTAGCGCACGGGCGCCCTTTCTTTTTGAAAGTTTTGAACGATCAGGGGCAAGCACGAGTGGCAAATGCACATACTTTGGAAGATGCGCACCGAGCGCTTGGTAAATGAGCATTTGACGTGGTGTATTTGAAATATGATCTTCTCCACGAATGACATGTGTTACTCCTTGTAAAGAATCATCAACAACATTTGCTAAGTGAAACACGGGCTCAGTAAAACTTTTTCCAATCACGAAATCTCCTAAGTCGGTTGTATCAACGGTTATGTCACCGCGTACAATGTCAGTGAATGTTATCTCTTTATTAGGGTTTCTAAAACGAATGATTTCCTTATCTTCTCCGTCTCTATTTTTTTCTTTTGAAACATAGGCACTGTCACGACTTACAAAATCACGGAGCACACGTTCATGGTCCTCCACCCACTCACTTTGGCGGTGCATTGAATCATATTCCAAACCAAGCCACACAAGAGACTCAATAATATTATCTTCATATTTTTTCTCGGATCGTGTTTTGTCGGTGTCTTCAATACGTAATACAAAAGTGCCGTTAGTGTGACGCGCGAAAAGATACGCAAAAACTGCCGTGCGGTAGTTTCCGGCGTGTAAAAACCCCGTTGGGCTTGGCGCAAAGCGTGTTACATATTGCATTGTGTTATGCATAGTGTCTGTAATAATACCTTAAAATATGACGTAAATGGAATTTTTTAATAGTGCGGTTTATGTTTCGTGCGCGAGCGCCATATCAAGAAGAGCTTCAGCCACCACGTGCGCTGCGTCTGGTTTTGCAAATGTACGTGCCGCTTCAGCCATATCATTTCGTGCCTTCGGATTGGTAAAGAGTCGTTTAATTTCAGCTAAAAGAAGGTGTGGCGTAAAGTTATTCTGATCTATCACTATTGAAGCTCCTGCGTGTGCGTATGCAAAGGCGTTGAGTCTCTGGTCACGGCTTACATTTTCAGGAATCGGAACAAGAATTGATGCTTTGCCCCAGGATGCAATCTCTGCAATGTTTCCTGAACCGGCTCTGCTTACCACTAAGTCGGCAACACCAGCCGACATTTTTGTAGCCAATGGAGAAAGAAAGTCAAATGCTTTATAGCGAAACCGCTTTTCGTTTTTTTCTAAAATTACCCGCGCGGTCTCTTTCACCAATTCAAAGTTTTTTTGACCAGTTTGATGTATTACTTGGTAGTCAGCAACCAGTTCAGAAAGTGCAGAAAGCACTACATCGTTGATTTTTTCAGAACCAGATGACCCACCGAGGATAAGTACTGTCGGTATATTTGTCTCTAACTCAAGAAAAGCATGCGCCCCATCAGTGGCCGGTGTCCGCACATCTCGGCGAATAGGATTTCCAGTGAGGGCAATACGTGATTTTATTTTTTCGGGGAAATATTCCAAGGCGCCTTCGTACGATAGCGCTATTTTTTTTGCATACGGGGCGGCCATTAATGTGGCCCGACCCGGAATAGCATCAGAGTCATGGATAAGGATGGGGATTTTTAGAAAACGCGCAGCAATCAGTGTTGGCACTGAACCATACCCCCCTTTTGAAAATACGACATCTGGGTACACTTGGTAGAGTTTGAACATTGTACCAAGAATACCAAAAAATGTTTTGAAGACATCAAAGAAGTTTTGTATGGAAAAATAGCGTCGCATCTTCCCTGCCGGTGTCTTTATAAAACTAATATTGTTTTCAAACAGTAGACGTTCGTCATACGGGGCGGGTCCAAAAAAATATAACTCCGGTTCAAGGATTTTCTTCTCTTTTATTAAATCCTTCAACTCTTCGGCAACGGCAATAATTGGGTAGAAGTGCCCGCCTGTTCCTCCTCCAGTAAAAACAATTTTCATAGTTTATTTAGTTTTTGCAAATCGCGAAATATTTAAGAGAATACCCACTGATGCTAGTGCCATAAATAGCGCAGTCCCTCCGTGGCTTATAAAAATAAGCGGGAGGCCAGTTAATGGAAAAACAGCAAGCATTGAGCCAATGTTTAAAAACGACTGAACCAAAATCAGTATAGCAATACCAACCGCTACCAGTCCACTAAACATATCCGGGGCACGAGAGGCAATAGAAAGACTTTTCAGCGCCAAAACAAGGAATCCAAAAATTAAGATTACCCCCCCTATAAAGCCAAACTCCTCTGCAAAAACCGCAAAGATTGAATCTGATGTCGGCTCTGGTAAATGGGTAAACTTCTGGATACTTTGCCCAAAGCCACGGCCAAAAATCTGCCCTGAACCGACAGCAATCAGTGACTGTCTCACTTGAAAACTTGAACCGAGTGGGTCAGACGTTGGGTTGATAAATGTTTTGACACGGTCAAATGCATAATCGCGAGAGAAGATTAATCCACTCAGTCCAATTACCCCAATTAAAAACAGTACTGCGATATCTTTAAACTTGGCGCCAGAGGCAAAATAAAGTGCACCGCCCGTCATTGCGATAACAAGAAATGTTCCTGTGTCAGGTTGTATTAACAATAGGAGAGCAACTATTCCTGTAGTAAATAAAAATGGGCCAACCCTTTGCAGAAAAGGTAATTTTTTTGAACGTCTTTTTGAAAGCCAGGAGGCAAGGTACAAGACATAGGCAATTTTCAGTAACTCAGAAGGTTGAAATGTAGTGACACCTAAGTCAAGCCATCGTCGGGCACCATTCAACTCAAGACCAACGCCCGGTACAAACACTAACAGCGTTGCAATACTCGCAAGAATAAAAATATACAACGAATACTGCCGCCAGAAACGGTACGGAATATGACTCGTTACATAGAGTGCGATAAATCCCCCCACAATACCTAATACAAATTGAGATGTTGCGATATCTGAAAACTGATACCCTTCGCGCGCCAATAATCCCAGTGACGCAGAAATAAATATAAGAAAACCCCCTATAACAAGTGTAACTACCGAGAAAAATATAGTTGCGTCAAATGGTTTTTTTCTATACATCTCTTCAATAGTACATGAAATATGTTACGCTCCCCTCTTTTTCATGTAGAGAACCCAGTAATTTCTTTTATAGACACGTCCGCTCAGACGCGAATAGTTGGTCTTTTTTTTGATTTTCTCAATAATAAAATAGGGTGCGTAAAGCGCTGTAATGTCTTTTTCAGTAAACACCCTCTCGTATAGTGAAAGTTCTGGCATCACATAGGTGTCTTTTTCTTTCCCCGGCGACGTTTTAAGAAGGGTCTGTGCGTTTTTGTCGCCGTCTTTTGACAGCGCTTTTACAAAAAATAAACCATCATTTTTTAGCACTCTGTATGTTTCTTTTATGTACATATCCCGCTCATTTTCTGTCAATGAGTTTGAGGAAACCACATCCAGTGCAACATCAAAATAATCGTCTTCAAATGGGTATATTGTGCCTATGTCGTGTGGATAGTATAGTGCGGGTAATTCATGCTCTGAAGCCCTTTTTTGAGCCTCTAAGACTGCATTGTGGGCTATTTCAAGCCCTTTAACAGTGCTTCCGAGGGAAGCAAAGTAGTTACCATTCTTCCCTACCCCACTTCCCAAATCTAGGACTGTAAGGTCGTTAAAATTAAGCTTCTTTTCCTTTCTTAGGTAGCGTCCGTAGTCGCGGGTATCTCGCGAAGGTACGGCTCCCCCTGTTACCAAACTTCTTTTTGCCCACTCATTTTCCCAGACTTGTTTTTGTGCCATTTTCTATAAGGTCGTCCCTAACCAAGAAGAGCAAAAACGACTCCGACAAACGAAAGCACCGCCGTGATAACCCAATACCGCATGGTTACTTTATAACTTGGCCATCCAATTGCCTCAAAGTGGTGGTGAAGTGGCGCGACACGAAGTAGCTTTTTACCTCTAAACTTCTTAGAACTAATTTGTGCAATATTTGAAAGAACCGTTGCCGAAAGTGGGAGTGCAATAATACCGAGTGTTAAAAAACCATGACCGTCACCCAATGTGTCAGTCATGAAAGCAACAACAGTCAGCGTCATAGTGAGCGCCATAGTGCCGGTTTCCGTCATCCAGAAGCGCGCAGGAGGAATGTTAAACCACAGAAACGCTAATATACCTCCTGCTATTGTTGCGGAAAATGCAGCAAGGTCTATTTGGTTTTGGAAAAACGCGATACTAGCGTACGCTCCAAAAATGAGTGCAAAAACACCGCCTGCCAACCCGTCAATGCCGTCAATTACTCCTGAAGCATAGAAAAAAAGTGAGACCAGAACAAACAAAGGAACAATAAGCCATCCTATTTCAAGCGGTGCATGAAAAGGAATACCAATTGAAGTGACGTCTAGTTTGTCAAAAAACCACCATCCAGCAAACAGCGAAACTGTACCGACTATAATAAGTCTCGTACGAAGAGAAATACCACGTGCCGTTTCTGTAGTGACATCCAACAAGTCATTTATAAAACCAACCGAAGCACCAATAAGGAGCGCCACTAAAGGAAGCCATGTTTGATTACGTGAAATAATATTTAACTCGTCAAGGAATGTATTATCAGTCAGACTAGCAACGATGCCAAAAATAAAAACGGTTGCAACCACACTCCCCCATATCACAATGCCACCCATGCGTGGGGTCTTTGTTTCGTTTTCGCTATGCAGTTTATTAAATTCTTCAGCTTGGCTACCGTCTAGTGCTTTTTTTCCACCGGACTTTTTCCATATTTTATGTGCGTAGAGGTAGTGGGTCAGGAGTGGTGTCCCTATGATCCCTATAGTAAAAGCAAAAATTGCCGGGAGAAAAACTTTGATAACGTCAATTATAAGAACATCCATGGTCTGTGCTTTTTATTGGTTAATGCGAGTATTAGTACAGAGTGTATCACGCTTGATATTGTTTTGAACAAACCTAAACAGGGTTGTGAGGTCTTTGTCCCTCCCCTCCTTTCCTGAGGCAAGTACCACGAGTGCTACAGGATGTCCCACGATTGGCTCTGCAATAACAGCTAAATTACCACCTGCTAGGTCAGTGAATCCAGTCTTTGCCAGTATCCAACCGGGAAGCTCTCCAGAAATAGCGCTCGTATGGATAGCATCATAAAACTTTCCTGATACAGAGGTGATTGTTTTTTTAGGAATATTTGATGCGCTAAAAGTATCGCGATCTCTCTCGTATACCTCAACCAAAAGATGAGCAAAATCCCGCGCTGAACCATATGCACCAGCTGTTTTTTCACTCACATCAAGACCGGTATCATTTAGAAAATATGTCTGACGTAAATTAAGCTGACCTGCAAGTGTGTTCATTCTTTGAACAAAAGTATCAAACGGCTCCCCTTTTGAGTTAGTGGTGGCAAGCGCAAGCGCGTGGGCACCATCGTTTGATGACGTAATAAGTGTAAAGTCTATTAAGTCTTGTACTTTCCACAGCTCACCGACTGTAAAACCTGAGTCTCCTTCAGGGGTGAGTGCCTCCGGTGTAATGGTAATAAATTCATTAGGGTTAAGTACGCGGGACGCAATCAACACGGTCATTATTTTTGTTAAAGATGCCAAAGGAACTTGTGCTGTTTCATTTTTTTGATACAGAACACGTCCTTTATTTAGGTCAAACACATACGCCGCCTTTGCCTCAATGCGAGGCAACGGTGCAGAACATGCAGCACTGGCGACAAGACCATTAGTTGGAGTTTCTATGTGGAGTGTAATCAGTTGGTTAACATAAAACCCCATACCAATAACAAAAACGACAAAAACACCTATACCAGCGCCAATATAACTATTCATGTTCTTCATTTGTTTCTTGTTCATCAAGCACTTTTTGCACATCTGCTTTGATCTGTTCAAACTCAGGAGCGTCACGTAATGTGGAAAGCCCAAGTGATGCAGGAAGCTCTGGTGTGCCTTGATAAAGAAAACTTCTTTTATCTTTTGGGTGTGGTGTTTTTTCAACAAGCCCACGGATAAGGAGCGTACGTAAAATAGATGATGAGTTTACACCGCGGATATATTCAATATCGCTTTTTGAAAGTGGTCCGTGGTAGATAATAATTGCCAGAGTTTCAAGACCAGCTTTACCTAACGGGCCGTCTAACTCTTCTCGTCTCATACCTTCAATGATCTCGTGTGTTTCAGGAGCTGTTGCCAGTCCAACGTAACCATTCTCCTGTACTACACGAATACCTCTTTGCAAAAGGGAGTCAGAAAGCGCCATAATATGCACAGCAAGATCCCCTTCTTTTATAGTGAGAATGTTGGCAAGTGTACTGAGTCGCATTGGTTCGCCATGATAAAACAGAATTGCTTCAATTTTTTTTTCATTATCCATACACTTAATCGTATCGTGGTGCACGAGGCGCCCCTGCATAGTGTAACGTAATATCTGAAAAACGCCCCTCTTGCTCTACTAAAAGAGTTCCTCGCTTTACCAACTCAAGTACAGCTAAAAAGCCAACAACAATTTCCCGTGTATCCTCAGGACTTCCAACAAAGTCTTTAAAAGTAGTTGAGAGTGCCTGTTCAAGACGAGACGCAAGGTTGCCCATCATTTCATCAAGTGAAATTACTGACTTGATTGAAACTTCGCGTTTCTTTTCTTGTTGTGGCGCACGCATCAGAACAGCAGTTATTGCCTCTTGTATACTTTCCACACCCAAGTCAGGGCTTGGTGAAAACAGGGGTGAGATGTCACGTTTTAATCCGCCGAAAAATAAACGTCGGTCAAGTTGTCCTAAGGTACGTCCGGCATTTCTGAATATCTTGTATAAACTCAAACGTTTTTCTAAGTCAGAAATATTTTCTTCTTCCTCTTCCGTCAAAGAGAGCACAGGGAGGAGTGAACGTGACTTGAGCAAAAGAAGCGTTGCCGCAATCAGTATAAAATGAGCGGCTTGTCCTGCTGGAAACGAGTCGTGACTCTTTACAAAAGCAACAAAATCATCCGCTACTTTTGAAAGCGACACATCAGACACCAGCATCTTACGCTCCTCAATCAATGTCAAAAGCAGGTCCAAAGGACCTGAAAACTCACCCATATTCACTTGAAATTGCCCACTACTCATTGCCCATAGTATATCATTGACTACATTATATTTTTATGAAGAAGCGGTCCTTGTTACTTCTTTTTCTTCTTAATTTCCAAATTCAACTCATTAAGCTGTTCCTTACTTAATTCTTTTGGCGCATTCATAACAGCAGTTTGACCACTGCGAGTCATAGGGAAAGCTTGTACTTCTCTTAAAAATCCTTCATTGGCAAGGTTCATAATATTCCGCTCAATACCGAGGGCGATACCACCGTGTGGCGGGGTTCCATAATTAAATGCTTGAAGCATATGTCCCACTTTCTCTTCAATTTCTTCATCCGAGTGACCCATTATCTTGTATGTCGCTTTAAGTATTTCAGATTTATGAGCACGAATAGAGCCTCCACCTGTTTCAAAGCCGTTGCAGACGAGGTCATATTGTGTTGTTAAAATTTGGTCAATATTCTTACCTTTAAGGAGCCAGTCTACATGTTCCGGGAGTGGCATTGAAAACGGGTTATGACT
>JAJDCJ010000016.1 GCA_029260935.1 Patescibacteria group bacterium
ATTACTTAATATTCTGTCTTTTTTTTCTGGGTTTCTTTCTTTAATACCAAACTTGACAGTCTTTTATGTGAGGGTCGTGGAGCCGATTTAGGTTACGTGTGTGCGCCAATCCATACAGTAGTGCCATTATAAGTCATAACTCCCCTTTAGGGTAGTTTTTAATTATAATGGCCATTTAGAGCAGTATTAATCTTCTTTCATATTCTCATATCTAACTTGTGCGAATCCCGGGATTCGCACAAGTGGTGTTTGATGTGTAGTTATTGCTGTACAGAAGAGAAATGGGCGCGGACATTTTCGTAGCGGTTTGCCGGATCCCAGAAGAACCATGAGGTGAGCCCAGCATCTTCTGTGGCTTTTATTTGCGCGGTGATGTCAGTCACCGTGTAGTCTTTTCCATAGTCAAAATCCTGCAACCACGGGCGAAGCTTTAGTTGGCTGTGTACGTCTTTGGTAAAGTATCCTGTGGCGACTTTTTTTGTGGTGGTGGGCGCAGTGTCAGTTGCCGACACAACAACATCTTCGTATATAATCTTACTTGAAAGAGTCTGTACGGTGGTTTTTTGTGAGCGTGCACGGACCGATGCCTGCTGCATTGAAACGTTCACTACTTTGTACGGGTCATCGTTTGGGTCTGCAAGACCTGCAAATCCTTTGTTGTAATGGGACGGATAGACCATGGGAGCTACATAGTCAAAGTATGGCAGTGTACGTTCAAGCTGTTGTCCAATGCCGAGGTCATCTCCCAGTACGGTGGTGTAGCCGAAAAGGTCTGCTGACATTTTTACGCCGATCGGTGAGACTTCTTTGTGAAGGTATTGGAAAAATGTTTCAAGCGCTTCTGCTTTGTTGTTGTTTACATAGCGCGCATCTTTCATAGGACCATCGGACGGATAACGTATGTAGTCGTAGTTTATTTCGTCAAAGCCGATAGCGTATGCTTCTTTTGAAAGGGTGACGATATAGTCCCAAAATGGTTGACTAGAGACATCTACAAACGCGAGCCCTTTATGGTCTTCCCAGGGTTGTCCGGGGTTCGCGATGCTTTGCACGGCGTGCTCTGGAAACTTTTTAGTGTACGACGGGTCTTGGAAAACAGTGACGCGAGCAATGGTATAGATATCTCTGTTGTGAAGTTCTGCAAGGAAATCTTTCATGTCGCGTGCGCCACAGCTTGCAAGCGAAACGTCTTCAAAGCGTGGGTCATTCGTCGGGAAACCAATGGTGCCCGAGAAGTCTTTAATATCAATAACCACTGCATTGAGCGGTGTGTCGTCAATAAGGGAGACCAAACGTTCGCGAAAATCGCGTGTGCCCACCACACACTGACTCATGTAAATGGCGCGCATGGGCTCAGGAGTGTTGAGGTGTGTCACGCTCGGGTCTATAGGGAATGTGTTTTTGTCAGGCACAGTGACTGCGCCTGTTGCTTGTAATTCTTCTTGCGCACTTGAAAGAACCACCTGTTGCGAGGGCACCATAAAACCAAAAAACCCTACGACTGACATGCCGAGTGCAATGGGAAATGCGACCTGTAAGGCCTTTTTATGTTTCCGATACTTTTTGACCATATCCTTGTTCTCCATTTTCGGTATACGCGTCTGTGTGGTGGTCACCTTCAAGGGCCCGTAAAAGCCAGCGCCTTTCTTGTCGCACTAAAAAACCAAGTACCAACACAGACAGCCCTAACACAACAGCGAGCGCTGTTTTAACGGCAAACGAAATACCGATAAACGGCAGTATCGCAAGGAGTAGTCCAAAAAGTATAATTAACCCTGTTTTTGACATATCTTCAGTATATAGGGTAATAAGACAACCTGAAAGTGTATAACGCCTAACGCGGGGCCAACACTACGACAAACTCGCCTTTTTGGGGTATGGCGTCTTGCTCGTATTTTATATGCAGTTCAGCTACGGTGCCACGGTAGTGGGTTTCGTGAAGTTTGGTAATTTCGCGAAAAATGGCGGCCTGTCTGTCTGGCGCGCGTTCGGCAAGCTCTGCAAGAAGCTTGCCGATTCGGTGGGGCGACTCAAACAAAACGACTGTCCTTTTTATGTCTGCAATCTCATTTAAAAGCGTTTGTCTTCCCTTTTTGTGCGGGAGGAACCCTAAGAACACAAACTCGTTAGTTGGAAATCCGCAGACCGAAAGTGCTGAAGTGAGGGACGAGGCGCCAGGGATGGGTTCAATACGTGTTTCAGGAAGTTCGCGCACCACGCGTGCTATTAATTCATTCCCCGGGTCGGCAACACCGGGTGTGCCGGCGTCGGTTACCAGTGCGAGTGTTTTACCTTCACTGAGAAGGGCGATAATTTCTTCTGAAACACGTTCAGCGCTTCTTTGGTGATAGCTTTTCATTTTTACACTGATGTTGTGGCGTGCTAACAGTTTTCCGGTGACGCGCGTGTCTTCCGCCAACAGTACATCAACCTCGCCGAGTATACGGAGTGCGCGCAGGGTAATGTCTTCCATGTTCCCTATTGGGGTTGCAATTATATAGAGTGTGCTCATACAACTATTCCAGTATTCTCAAGAATTTAAGAACAGATTCAGCGCGGTCCGTAAGTTTGTGTCGCACATAATTACCTTCATTCCTTTTTAACACTAACCCAGCAATAGCAAGCCGTCGGATATGATCTGAAGCGGTTTTAATGTTAATTTTTAGTTTAGTTGCAACCTCATCAACCGACAGTTCTGGCTGACGTTTCAATAGATCAAGTATTTCTATCCGTCGGTGGTTTGCAAAACCTTTGACTACCCTTTCTAAAGAGCGAGTGTTTCCAATACGTGTTTTCATAAAAACAGCATACCATCTATTCTGGAATTCTTGAGAATTTAAGCATTACCTTAGAATGTATGTATTGATATTACATAGTGACTAAAACAGTGAGTTATTAGGTGAGTTCTTGGGCGACTGTATATATATCCCCTGCTCCCATGGTAATGAAAAGTACATCTGCTGCGTCTTTTTCTTTAAGGAGGTGGAGGGTATCTTTGAGAGAGGGGGTGGTGGTGGCAGGGGTGTTTTGTTCATTGATTTTTTCGGCAAGGACTTCTGAGGTCACGTTTTCTATGGGCTCTTCCCGTGCGGCGTAAATGGGAGCAACGATAACCTCGTCTGCCAGCGAAAGTGCTTCTGCAAACTCTTGCATAAAGTCACGTGTGCGGGAGTAGAGGTGCGGGTGGAATGCAACGACTATTTTTTTATCAGGAAACTTTTCCCGCACCGCCTCAAGGGTTTTTGCTACTGCCGTTGGGTGATGTGCATAGTCGTCGTACACGAGTGCTCCTTTTTTTGTTTTTCCTTTATATTCAAACCTGCGCCAGGCGCCTTTGAAGTTTTGAAGTGAGGTATCCATTTTTTCTTCGCTGAACGAGGGGAGGTCTGCGGCAAAAACGGCGGCAGCTGTTTTTGCCGCGCGCGCGTTCATTTCGTTGAAGGTGCCGAGTAGGTTGAGTTTCGGGGTTGACACTGATGAGTAGTCAACCACCATACACGGAGCCTCGTGTGCCAGTTCCTGAAGGACGGGATCCTCTAAGGTGGTGATTAAGACGCCATTTTTAGGAAGCGCCTTAATTGCTTTTCTAAAGGTGTTTTTGAGCGCGTCAAAATCTTTAAAGTAGTCGGTGTGGTCCCACTCTAAATTGGTGACAACAAGTATGTTATTTGAAAGCTTGAGAAGATGGTCTTGGTATTCACACGCTTCAACCACGAAAGGGGCATCTTCTTTTCCTGCAACAAAGTTTCCGCCAAACTCAGGAATAACACTTCCGACAACGACGGTTGGATGGACACCGCTGTCTATGAGAATGCGCGCAAGCAGTGCGGTGGTAGTTGTTTTGCCATGGGTGCCTGCAACTGCAATGGTGAAGCGCTCTTTAGTAATGTCACCGAGCGCTTCAAAGTAGGAGTACTGTGGCGTGGCGTGTGTGCGAGCATACGCGCGCTCTTTGTCTTTTTCGGGAACGGCGTCGCTGTAAATAACGACATCGGTTTCTGTGGGAATACGGGAATCGTTTTGAGCGATATGAACCTCTATCCCCTTTTTTACAAGGAGCTCAGTGGTGGGAGATGACACGCGGTCGCTTCCGTTGATGCTGATGCCGCGCTCCTGATAGAGTTGTGCGAGTGCACTCATGCCAATGCCTCCAATGCCTATAAAATAAGCCGTTTTTTGTGTTTTTGACTGCATAAACGCCGACTTAAAACTCCTAGGATTCAAGGTGTGTTGCCGTGGGAATATAATACACGCCTTTGCCGACAGTACCTACTCTTTTGAGTTTATTCTCATCAACCAGCTCATTGATGTAGCGCCGAGCGGTGGCGTCACTGATACAGAAAAGGTCTTCTACGTCGTCGTTATCTACCTTCCCTACTTTCTCAGCGCGACTCACGATGCGTGCTTTTCTACGCTCAATACGCGCTTGAATTGCCTGACGTCCTTTTTCACTCGCCTCTTCTCTAAAGACTGGGTCTTTAAACGTAGGGAGTGTGTTCTTTTTAAGTATGACTCTGCCGACTACGAGGCCGAGAATAAATGAAAGGAGTATATAGAGAATAGTCATAGTATCAAAAGGTATTATCGCATGACTGCGAGCGAGTAAAGCCAGCATCGCGTGCTTCTTTTTCAGAACAGAACCACGACTCGCCTTTGCGGTCGTCTATTTTGATGCGCGAGTAGTTAGGACACCCTTCAAGGAAATATAATCTACCAAACCCTTTCTCTGAGATGTTGCCTTTTATGGTGCACGAGAGGTCTGACGCCTGCGTGCTTTTTTCGCGGAGGGAGGCGGCGCTTTTGTGTTCTTCAAAATAGGGACATGCAACTCCCCACATGCCTTTACGTTTTGTGCGCGCCTGCTCTTGTGCGCTCGCGAGTAGGTCACGGTACCGGTTGTCAGGCGCGATGGCGAGTGTACGGGCATAGCCGTGCCCGACAAGGTAGTGGTTTACTAAAAGGTCATCTTCTTCGGGACTGTCCGAAGGAAGATACACGTAGCGCAAGAGGCGGTCGTAGCGGTCAACTCCTGAAATATCTTTTTCAATGCGGATGTCCTGGTTTTCTAACAACTTCTTGAGAGCGGTTTTTGATTCAGCAAAATAGCACTCTCCTTTTGCGGGTGCATCTATACCCAGCAGACGAATACGGTGCGGTAGTGTGTCGTGTTCTTCTATATCCAGAGTGTCGCCGTCAACAACCGCAGTAACACGGTGGACACTTGTTTCAAACACATCGGCACGTGTGTCTTTGATCACTCGGTACCCACCGTAGGAGCCACCCGCCAAAAGCGCGGCTATGATGAAAGCGATTAACGGTGTGCTTCTCTGCGTCATAAGTACCCCAAGCGTAGCACGCCAAACCCCTCAATCTGCGGACGTCGGACGTCCGCAGATTGAGGGGTTTGGCATCAATGTGCAACACTCGGTGTTACACATTTTAGGGGATTTTTGGAGTTTAGGAGAACGTTTCTACTAGGACATCCGCTACTAGGACATCCGATGTCCTAGTTTTGGGAGGGGAGCGACTTATGAAGTCGTGAGTGGGGTTATGGTGAGAGAAGTATGCATTGTCTGTCTGCAGAAATAGTACTCCCTCATCCTTTACTTTTCCGTACCTGGTACCAACGATACAGTTGAACGAGTGTGAATGCGGCAAACGAGTAGAGTGCGGCATACAACGGAATAATAAATTCGTTAAAGGGAGAAACACCCCTGAAGAGAGAAAGTGATGCGTACCCAATAACAGAAAAAGAAGTGTACCCAAGAAGCAGAATAGTAAGCCACGCTACGGGGTTACGTCGCTGTAAATACAAACCAACTGCGGAAAGTAGCATCAGGATGATGTGGGTAATCAGAAAAACGCTTTTCACCCCGAGTATTCTGAGCTCTTTTGACTCAGGGATAGTACCTTCAAAAACGAGACTCTTTGCAACATCGCGATAGTGCACTTCTGTGTTTTTATCTAAAAAATCAAGGTCGGGAGGAATAAAAAACATTGAAAACATTTTTTCAAGAACCACTGACGGTTTATTAATAAACGGATACAAAATGAGCTGAGTTGTTCTTAAGTTAGTGACTACTTCACGCTCAATTACTTTTTGCACCACTGGGGCTTCACTCACACCAAATACGTAGATGTTCCGTACATACCACGGCGCAATAACCGCTAGACTCATTCCCAAAAAGAGTACAAAGACGAGTGCACGGCGCTTATATGATACTTTTTTGAGTGCAATGACCATCCATACCGCAACAATAAGTGGAACGTAGAGTCCCACTGGGTCAGTTAAGGCAGCGAAGCCCAGTGCGCTCCCTCCTCCTAAAGCATTGACTACCATACTTCCTTTGGCACGAACAATACGGAGCGAGAACACAAGACCAATAAGAAGTGAAACTGCGTACAGAAGATCTGGCCCATAGGAAAAAAATTGTAAAAGTACCAAAGGAGACCACGCCATTAAAAATGCTGCAACGATACCAACTGATTTGCTTTCAAATGCATTTCTTGCAAACAAGAAAGTCAACAAGGAAAGTGCCAGCAGAAGCACTGTTTGAAATAACCGTATATTGTCCGGCCACAGTGGCCCCACAAAAGAAAGAAGTCCGAGGACAAGAGGTACACCCGGGGCAAGGAAACGCTCACCACCAAAGGCGCCGGAGGTGTGAAAGGATGCTACCGCGCGGTCATAAATGTGCGCATACCCGGCTGAGTGGTTTAGAGAACTCGGGGTCAAGAAAAGAAGCGCGAGCACCGGGAGAGTCGCGAGGAGTAACAGCCACCAGTGGTGGCGTTTGATATGCTTAAAATTAAAGTGCATTGAAGTCAATACTACCTGAGCGGATATCACGTATAATAGCATCCGCTTCCACGCTTTTATCTGGAAATTTTTGTGTACATTCTCTTAAGATCTGGATTGATTTGGCGGGGGTACTAAATTTAAAGTGTGCTGCTGCAAGTGAAAAACAGTGTTGCGGGTTTTCTGGCTCCTGAGCTTGCGCTGCGCCCAGGAAAGAAAATACGTGCGCCGCGTCTCCCACCGCGTCGTACGCGGCGAGTAGTTTCGGAGTATAGATTACCACTCCTTTTCCGTAGCGCTCTTCAAGAAGCTCGTCTGCTTGTGTGCTTTTTTGTGCCAACACGAGCGCGACAGCAAGGTCGGTGCGGGCTTGGTCAATATAAAATTGAAACGCGGTTGTGTGTGGAAAAAGTGATTCAAGTTCAAAAATAGTGTTGTATTCAACGAGCGCTTCTTTGTGGCGCCCTGATGCAGTATAGTTTTCTGCTAACGCGCGACGTATTATTTTATGCTTCGGCGCGAGTATACGCGCGCGTTCAAGAAAAATACTGGCGCTTTCGGTAGTGCCATTTGTAAGAAGTAGTACGCCGTGCGCGTAGAGCGCGCGCGATGAGCCCGGTGCGGGTCTGTTCACATGTTCTTGATTTTTTTCTACAAGGAGGGTGAGGTCACGTATGAGTGTCTCACCAATTGGAAGAGCGACTGCGTCTTGTAGCACAGATATTTTAGCGCCACTATTGTCAAACGCAGGAATTGAGAATAGTGGTTTTATAAACTTCACACGATGGAGTTCTGCTATACGTACATCCGAGACGTGTGAAGAAAGCCACCCAACGTAGAGCGAGGAAATGGTCCCTATGATTGTCGCGAGGGCAATCCCCGATACCAAAAGTAGGACTGGTAGTGTAACGAGTGGCAAGCGAGATATTTCGGTATGTTCTTTCATGGTGGTGCGCGATACACCATAGGCAAGCACAGCAAAGACTATGAGCGTGGGCGTAAGTGTTGCAAATATAAAAATGTTGTTTATAAGGTAAGCAGTGACAAGACCGATAAGTAAAACGCTTTGTAGTGCTTCTTTTTTTTCTGAGAGAAATGTCCTCCAAAAAGACCATATCCCCAAAAGAAATATCGCGAGATACAACACAAGACCAGGAACACCACCGGAAACGAGAATGTCTAGGTACGCGTTGTGTGTGCTGTCAAACCACGGCTCTTGAAGTGAGAGGAGTGGGTTGTAGTGTTTTTCAAACACCGCATCAAATGCCTGGTATCCCCACCCTGACAATGGACGCTCTATAATGCCAGAGACTCCGACTCCCCATAACAGCGCTCGTGGCTCTTGTGCGAAGGTGTGCAAGGGGGCGCTGAGGCGCTCTTGAAGAGAGAGGTCAACGGGCGATGTTGCTAGGATAAAAGTAAATAGAGCACCGGCTATGAGTAAAGCGAGCGCACTGAGACTGAGTACATTTTTTGTAGTTACCATGCCTTTTTTTAAAACATACCCAACCGCGGTGACGGTGAGCCCAACGACAAGTGCTATAAGAGATCCCCGTACACCAGAAAATAGAATGATAAAGATATCCAAGAAAATAATCGCCGCGAGTATGTACGTAAGTGTTGTATTGACGCGCTCTTTTAAGACAAGCAATATGAGAAATGGTTGGAGTACAAGATATGACGTTACTATGGCTGGGTTTCCAAATAAAATTGTGAGGTATGGGTTAGGAAGCTGAACGAGTATTTGTGCAAAAGAAAGTGTAGTTACGAAGGCGCCGACAGCAATTGAGATGACAAGGAGACGGCGCCAGAGTGTGTGGGTAAAGAATTGAAATTGTAATACAGAAAAAATGGCAAAGAGTGCAAAAAGCATTAAGACACTGTCCATGCGTTCATAGGAAGGCAGAATACTGCCGAGAGGATGCACTCCTATAAGTGATGCACTAAACATCCACGCCACGTAGGCGAAAAAGAAGATGGTGGTATATGAAATATGTTGAAGAGACCATTCCTTCTTTAAAAAAAGTACGGCACTTAGTACTGTGATAATACTGGCAATACTTAAAACAAAAAAACCTCTCCCTGAAACAAAGGGGAAAATAATACCTGGTATAAAAACCAACGGAGAGGCGACAAGTAGAAATGTGCTCCAGATTACTAATTTTTGAATAGTCTGATTCATACGTATCCGTGTGTAGTATATCAAACCCCTCAAAATATGAACGTCGGACGTTCATATTTTGAGGGGTTTTGCATCAATGTGCAACACTCGGTGTTGCACATTGGGGGGCATTATATAATGTGACATAACGCCTTTAGTATTTTATAGCGACTTACGAAGTCGTGAGTGGGAATTGGTGGCATGAGTGGGGATTGGTGGTATGAGTGGGAATTGGTGGCACAGGTTGGTTGAACGCTAACTGGGTTCAATAAACAGAGCGAGACGGCGCCACCGTTTTTCAAAATCATTGAGTGATATAAAACGATTATGCGCTGTTTCATCGCGTGGGTCAGCCGCCGGTTCATGATAATAGAACCCAGTGTCACTGTATCCAATAATCGGCACAAGATGTGTGTCGCTCGCATCAGGAACAGTTAACGAAACAACGGCAACGCCTCCGCGCCGGATCACGTCTGTAATTACTGTCACGCCCTCTTCAAAATCTCCCTCACCCTTGAATTCTTTGCGGGATGCGCGAACGCCGTGTGCTTTCGCCAACACAACAAGTCCTTCATGTTTCCACCCAACGCCAGGAATGTACGCGTCTTCCCTCACACCTTCATCTATTAAGTTGCGTGGTGTGAGGTCTGTGTTTTTTAGTGTCGCGCTGAGCGCCATATACAGCGAGACTATTCCGCATGCACGAGGACGCCACGCTTCCGGGATATTCGGATCGTGCTGAGAAAAATAGGGAACGTTATTTATGACGGACATTGTTGTGTGTATGAGCGCACCTCTCTCCTGCAAAGCAGGTCGCTCAATAATACCATTTCAGTGCGTTATTCTTTTTCCAAAAATTGATGTGTATACACTGCGCGTACAACGCGGGCTGGGGTGCCGTCTTTTTCTCCAAATGTGACATGGTGTTTGAAGGGTTCACCCCCCTGTGGGTTGTTACTCACTGCCATGGTGTCCCCGATATAAAAACCAATGTGGGTGTGAGGTCCACTTTTCTGCTGTTGTTCTTCCCACACCAACACGTCGCCTGCTTTGGGCTCGTGGGCTACCTGCCAGCCGTTTTTCTCCATATCTTTTACGAGCCCTGAAACGGTGGCGTGTGCCGAGTCAATGAGTCTAAAGTGGTTGAGTATAAACGAAACAAAAAACGCACACGACAAGTCGCCACCTTTAAGAAGGTCTTCTACCTGCCCATCAACTTCAGCGTAGAGGTTTTTAAAAAGGGTGGCACCCACGGAATTTTCTATAAGGGATAGATATGTTTTTTTGAGAAGAAGTTTCATAGGGATAGTACCTGCGTTTTGTGTGGGTCGTGTCTGCTGAAATAATTTCTACCGCACTGCTCAGAGCAAAATGTTTTTCCGTACCATGCATACCCTTCCCCTTTATATGACTCCTTACACTGGGGGCACGTTTTCGTCCCCTCTATTACATGTAACCAGTAGTGTCTTTTTTCAACTGACATGATGTGGCGCATTAGAGGGATTTTTTAATAAACGTGTTACTGAGGGTGATTGAGCCATAGCCAAGGGCAATAAACACAAAGCCGAGAATAACGAGAGCAATAGGCCAG
This sequence comes from Patescibacteria group bacterium, assembly GCA_029260935.1. Lineage (GTDB taxonomy): Bacteria > Patescibacteriota > Minisyncoccia > Phycocordibacterales > Phycocordibacteraceae > Phycocordibacter. The sequence goes on from JAJDCJ010000016.1 coordinate 10,552, forward strand.
CCGATTGAGTCGGCAAAGTACTCGCCCGTTACGTAGGAGATGTGCACTAGAAGAAAGAGTGTGCTGATGAGAAGCACGATGCGGGTTTTGAGGTAGACCGCAACGTACAAGCCACCGAACACGAGGGCAAAGTATATGAATTGCCAAAAAATAGAGTCAAAGACTTGAAAGAAAGAAGCAAGGAAGAAACCGATGCTTCCAAAGAAAAAGAGGAGGTTCGTGAGATGTGTTCCCCAGACGGCACGGTAGGTGTGCGCCAGTATAAGGTAGCTGACACCGAGAATCATAGTGAGGTAGCTAAAGTACTCTGCGTCCTCAAAAAAAACGGCGCTTCTTTGGTCAAATATTGTGGCGAGTGCAAGGTACGCAGTTATAGTGCCGAGTGCGATAGTAAAGAAAATTAGAATGGTGTTTTTGTGAACGTAGCTCAGGAATGCATAGACTACAAACAATGCTGAAAACGAGAGGGTAAAAAATAACGGGGTATCAAAGCCGGCTTCTCTAAGGAGCACTACAGTGCCAAGAGGAACAAGAACCCCTCCGATAAGATGGAATATTGAGCCGAGACTCTTTTGTGCGTGTCCTTTCAAAAGAAGTATGGAGCCGAGTGTGGCGACTAACACCCCCAAACCAAGCGTGATGCTCACACGCCCAAACGAAGAGAGCGTATCCCAAATTTGACCAACGAAAATAATGATACCAATGAGGGCGATTGCTGCTCCTAATATATAGAGTCCGCGAGTTAAAAGCGACGAGGAGATTTTTCCTGAGGCGCGGGTATGGGGTACAGAGGGCGATACGGTTGGAGGCGTCACTCCTAGTGCGCGCAAGACTTCAGCACGGTCTAGTTCGCCACTTCGTATTTTCTCAGAGAGAGTTTTCAATAGTTCTTGTGTATTCATATACTCTCTTTATACACTATTCTTGTTCAGAGAGAACCCAGCCAATAAAATTGATCTGTTTTTCTCCGCGAAATTGATCTTGTGGAATGAGGTTGAGTGTGCGCTGGTTCCTGCCGGAGACAAGGTAGTGGTTAAAAGAAGATCTGCTACCAAAGAAAAGCGGAAAACCGTCTGAGGAAACTGTGTGACCCGAGAAGGTGATGCCATCCGGTGATGTTATTTTCTCATCCAGTACAAAACCTTGGGCTTCTTCAAGAGAAATTTCAGCACTGACGTTTTTTTCGGTGGTATGCAGGAATACGTGCATGGTGAGTGAAAGATTTTCTGAGGTGGGCTCAGCAAAGCGACGTGCAGACCCAAGCGAGGCAACATCAATGTCCTTTATTATAAGTGCGCCTTCCTGAACTGAAAGACTCTTTTCAAGAAACTCTCCGCAAAGAAAACGTGGGGTACCGACTGCTGTTTGGCATGTGGCATAGAGAAAATTGTATTCAGTGGATATACGCGCGGAGGAGAGTAGGACGCTCCCTGCGACGAAAAAAATAAGGAGGAGCGGTAAGACAAAGGCCACCAGTACAAGGGTGTTGTGTTTAATAAACTCTTTCATATGTGTCAATTATAGCCCACCTGAACACGGGGTGTGAATGTCCAATCAACAAGGACACCATGTGGTGCGTCTTTATAAGTTAGTCCGAACCTACTTCCAAATGAGTGAGTGAAATATGGACACGCCGTGTCCATATTAAAGGACTAGAATTAGTGCGAGCGGTAGGGATCGAACCTACGACCTCTGTCTTATCAGGACAGCGTTCTACCACTGAACTACGCTCGCGTGGAAAGAATAGTAACAAAATTAGCACCTCAAAACAATGTGCGTTGAGAATGTAGAGTTTTTGACAAACCAAACACGTGTGCCTAAGATGGAGGTATGAGAAACGAACATATTACAAAAAATTTTGAGAGTACCGGCGCCATGTGTACGTGTGGGTGTGGACAGATAGATTATAACTGTCCAAAAGAGGTAGAAAAGGACGAGCCGAAATACAACTCATAATTCCCATAATTATAGTGGCTGAGGTGCGTTAGGGGCATTCAAAACTGCAGCTGCTGCAGAATGTTCTTCCGATATCCTTAAAGGTACCGTTAGGGAGGCAATGTTTTTTATCCTGTATGCACTTTTCTTTAGTTAGATATTCCTCTTCAATAGAGGGAATTTTTGACTCAAACTTGATTGAGTCTGAATTATCCTTTTCCATAGGTACGTTAATGGTACCTTAAAATGAGGATTTAGGTGACACACTAAAAAACGCCCAGAACTGGGCGTTTTTAAATGAGTATTACCGTTTTTCCCCACACTTCCAGCACCAATCTCTACCGGTATTGTTTTCTGCACCACAAAGAGGAGTCTGGCACTCCCAGTACTTCACTTTTTTCTCTTTTTTACCAAAACTTGATTCTAACCTTTCTCTAGACATAGAGTATAAGGTAGCATACAAAAGAACTTCTGTCAAATGGATTTTTATATACTCTACCCACCTATGGGTGACGCCCAACGTCACCCATTTTGGGATATGACAAACCCCCGCCGTAGGCGGGGGAAGTTCTGTGTTCTGTGTTTTGAATATCAGCATTCCTGTTTTAGAAAAGTTCTTCTCTCTCTTCTGCTTTAGTTCTATCTGTGGTGTCGCCTATCCACAAAAGCGAATATGTTTCAGAGCAGACATATTAATGCTCATTATGTGCTCTATAGAGACACACAATATCAACCGTATCAATCGGTCATATCATTAAAATGAGTATGACGATATTTCCACATGGAAGTGATCCACGACCAGCTTCCGCTAGCCGTGCCTTGTTACGACTTAGTCCTTGTTACCGAACTTACCGTAGGCCACGATTAACGCGGACGTCGGGTATTCCCGGCTCCCTTGACTTGACGGGCGGATTGCAATAGTAGAGGTTAGCTACTTTGCGTTCCCACGTAGCAAACGGATTTCCCGTACTACGCGAGTCCAGCAGTGCGTTTATTCATTTTAGACTTTAAAGCACGAATTTGTTCAATACCTTTAACGGTATGCTGTTTTTTCGCTTGTACCATTTCGGCAATGCGACAAAACAATGTAAAACTTTTCTGCTTTGAATGTGTCTGTAATGGATATTTTAGAAAGAATGGAATTACTTTTGAGAAGATATCACGTTGCGAACTTACAGTATATCTATAACACTGTGTGTGGTTCTGGCGCTTTTCTTTTTGGAAATATACATTTCCGCAATCAAGCGTGTTACGTACTTTCCACAATACCTCCTCATCTACTGCTTGTAATTTAAGATGGAAGTGCATTTGCACTCTCCAACCACTTTTATACGCAGCAGATTTTCCTACGTTGACGTAGAAACATCCTTCGCCGTCAGTGAGCCCGACGACATATTCTTTCGACACTACCAGTTTTGTCCTTCCCATGCACCTACAGTATATCGTACTGTAGGTTGACGCATGGTACTACGACGCAGCTGACTTCTCATGATTGTATCCATAACCTTTTCTTAATCATGAGATCTCCCTGGGTCATTATAGTAACCATTCTCAACATCCGCTCGAGGTTTTTTCTGTACACTTCCCGATAACCCACCAGTAAGGGTCGTGTACGCCTCAATTATCTTTCTTGTATTACTACAAGGAGGGCTGTTGTTCGCTACTAGGACCCTTCAGTCGCTCCCTCACGGGACGCGACCTGTCCGTTCACTACGTTCCCTAATAAAACGGCTGTTTTAATAGGGAAGGATCGATTTTAACGATCTGGCATCTATATAACTGCCAGGCACAGTTATTTGTGAGTACAAGACTCGAGAACGTATTCACCGTGGTTTGCTGACCCACGATTACTAGCGATTCCGGCTTCATGAGGTCGAGTTGCAGACCTCAATCTGTATTGGCGATGTGTTTAGGGATTTGCTCCGCATTACTGCATTGCTTCCTATTGTCACACCGATTGTATTACGTGTGCAGCCCAGGGCATCAAAGGGACATGCTGATTTGGCGTCGTCCTCACCTTCCTCCCCCGTGAGGGGGCAGTCTCGCTAGACATATAAAACTAGCAACGAGGGTTGCGTTCGTTACCCCACTTAAGGGAACAGCTCAAGCCACGAACTGACGACAACCATGCATCACCTGCCAAACACCCTCGAAGGCTTCTCTTCTTTCAAAGAGCGTGCAGTTTGGTTTCAAGCCCTGGTAAGGTTTTTCGGTTATCGACGAATTAAGCCACATAATCCACCGCTTGTGCGAGTCCCCGTCTATTCCTTTGAGTTTTAGCCTTGCGGCCGTACTACCCAGGCGGTTCTCTTAACGCGTTAGCTTCGCCACGAAGAGGGTCGATACTCCTCATAGCCAGAGAACATCGTTTAGGGCGTAGACTACCGGGGTATCTAATCCCGTTCGCTACCTACGCTTTCATGTCTCAGTGTCAGGAACGTCCCAGTATGCCGCCTTCGCCTATGGTGTTCCCCACGATATCAACGGATTTTACCCCTACACCGTGAGTTCCGCATACCTCTTACGTCCTCTAGTTATACCGTTTCGCCCGGCATTCCTTCGGTTGAGCCGAAGGATTTCACGAACGACTAATATAACCACCTACACATCCTTTACGCCCAGTAATTCCGGGTAACGCTTGGGGCCTCTGTATTACCGCTCCTGCTGGCACAGAGTTAGGAGCCCCTTATTCATTGGGTACTGTCAAAATTTCATCCCCAATAAAAGGTGTTTACGTCCCTAAGGACTTCATCCACCACGCGGCGTCGCTCCGTCAGACTTTCGTCCATTGCGGAAGATTCTCGACTGCGGCCTCCCGTAGGAGTATGGACCGTGTCTCAGTTCCATCGGTGGGGGTCAGCCTCTCAGCTCCCCTAAACGTCATAGCCTTGGTAGTCCATTACACTACCAACAAGCTGATATTGCGCAGGCTCCTCCTCAAGCGAATATCCCGTACACTAACTTTAGCATCGTTGCAAAAGTGTTTTCGATGATTCTCGCCACACATCAAACGTTATCAACAAAATTTCTTTCGCTGAGTAACATTTAACGTGCAACAAAAACACAATGCCAAAGTTAGTGTCCGGGTAAACTTTACTCCGTAGAGACTATCAAGTATTGCTCCACCTTTCGGTGGCATATCCCTGACTTGAGGGTAGATACCCACGTGTTACTACCTCGTCTGCCATGGACGCATCGCGCCACGCACGATGCGTCCAGCAATGAGCAATGAGCAGTGAGCAATCAGAAAAACTGAATGCTGTGTGCTGAATGCTGTGTGCTGGAACATCATACACAGTGTGATGCGTCCATTAGACTTGCATGCCTTATCCACGCCGCCAGCGTTCACCCTGAGCTAGGATCAAACTCTTAGTAAAGTTCGGACACCACGCAAAGCGCGATGTCCAAACGATAGATCTAAAGCAGGAGAGAAGTAAGAACTTGTCTCCTACCTTTTAGGTTCCTTTCCAGAATTTTTTCTAATTCAATAAAGTTACAAAACTTTATTTTCAGGTTTACCCATTTCGATGGATACTCGAAATGGTTTCGTATTTCAACTTGGATTGTTGAAATACATGCTGGCCCTCACAACCTGCTCTAGGTGTGAGGGTATATATTCAATTATCAAATTAACACCCGGAGATAAAAAGAGCCGGGACTCTCCGTCTCGGCATGGAAAACTAATGACTAGGTTTTAGATTCTAGAGAATAGTATTCATAATGCCAAAACTAAACGCACCGTACGTGCGTGAAGCGCATTGTATATGAAGCAAAAGAGCATGTCAATAAAGGAAATCCTGGCTTTTGAATGTAAAATCTGTGGTACCGTTTATAGGAAATATGAACGATGAAGAAACAGTGGTGATGTCAGTTAGTGGTTCGCTGATAGTCCCCGACGGTTTGGACACCGTTTTCCTGAAAAATTTCAAACACTTTATTGAAGGTGGGCTTGAACAGGACAAAAAATTTGTCATCATCACCGGCGGAGGAAAAACGGCCCGCCGTTACCAAGAAGCAGCATCTGCCGTGTCTGACGTAAACGATGAAGACCTTGACTGGCTTGGTATTCATGCAACGCGCCTGAACGCACACCTTCTGCTCACTATTCTTCGCGATGTTGCGCATCCGATTATTGTGACCAACCCACACGATGTGCTGGATGTGCCACAGGATGCGCGTATTATTGTTGCTGCAGGGTACCGGCCGGGAAGCAGTACCGACCTGCGCGCGGTTCAGATTGCCGAAAAGCTTGGCTCAAAAAAAGTCATTAACCTTTCAAATATAGACTACGCATATACTGCCGACCCGAACGAAGACCCGAATGCTACAAAAATTGAGAAAATGGACTGGGACGAATTTTTATCACTGGTTCCTGCAGAGTGGTCGCCGGGCCTTTCTTCCCCTTTTGACCCGGTAGCGTCGCGTGCGGCACAAAAAGCTGGTATTGAAGTTGCCATTATCAATGGCAACAAGCTGGAAGAGGTTGAAAAATACCTGAATGGAGAGGCATTTATAGGGAGTGTTATTCGGTAGATATATGAAAAATTGGGATTCAACATATGCACATACGTCAACTCCGGTGCGTCTCCCAAACGGTTTGTGGAGTATTGAACATGTTCGGGATTTTTCCCACAACGAGAAAAATGAAACGGGAGAGCGTTGGGTCACGTGCACGCTAGACCCTCGTACGGTTACTCAGGTATATTTTTATACGATGTCCTTGGCGCAATTGGGTGTTTCGAAAAATCTATTTGTGCATACTGCATTTAGCTTTTCTTTTTCAGATGGTACGGAACTTATATTTTCTGTAGAGGCACGGCGACAAAAAGGAGAGTCCTACGATCCTTTCTTTAAAGGGCTTTTTGGAGGGTACGAGATGACGTATGTATATACGACGTATAACGATCTCATTGCTTTTAGAAAAGTGCAAAGAGGACAATCGCTTGAACGGTATGCTTTACTGCTTCCGCAAAAAATGAAAGAGGGTCTTGTTGTGGCGAGTATGGAGAGGACGGTTAATGTGTTGGGTAAGGAACCTGAGATGTATAACTCGTTTAGCCACCAATGTACTATTGTGCTATTGCACGTGATGAATACGGTGTTGGAAAAAAAGATTCCGCGACACTTCTATTGGCACATCACCGGTCTCTCGCCACGCCTACTTGCAAAGCATGGACTGTTGGACCTTAATAAAAAGGAGACTGTGTAGGGTGAGTATGAAGGGGGGTTAGGCTTTATTTTTTTCTGGTGTGTGTATGTGATGTATGTGTGCGATATGTTCTACAGGAAGTGTTACGGGGATACGACCTAAGAGTACTGAAATGCTTTTGAGAACGTGTTGTTCGTAGAAACATTTTAAAATAGTGACTTCAAGTTGAAACATTTCTTGCGGATACATGTCGCCCAAAACACCGTACGGCGCCTGGATAATAGTCACCCTGTCTCCTGCGCGGAGTGCAACTTTGTTTCCGTTGGGTTCGGTAAAAAAAGCGACACGGTCTTTTGTGGTTACTTCGTCGGACATCCGATGTCCGATATGAGTTGCGGGAGACTCGGCTGTGGGCTGAGGTGTGTTTTCGTGCATGGGTAGTATATGGTACCCCATGTGCAACACTGAGTGTTGCACATGGGGAGGTGGGGCGGACGCTTTTTTTGGTCAAACCACTCAATCTGCGGACGTCCGACGTCCGCAAACCACTCACACGCGGGGCGTTTGAGTGGTTTGAGGGGTTGTGTCCGGTGAGGACGTTAAACGGTTGAATATAGGGGTTAGTCTTCCTGTGATAGGAAGAATGTTAGTGTTACAAGTACGGCAGAAAGAATAAAAGCTATAAATAATATCTCCGTCCCTTCAATTAAAGCATTAAAAGCTTCCTCTAAGTCGTCAAGCTCACCTAGTGTTGTTTCGGGATTATTTTTGGCTGACGCTAGTTCAGCGCGTGCTATTTGTGTTTCTGGTCTAGTGCCTCTTTCTATTATATAGAGCGTAGAACCAAGTATTCCAGCAGTGCCTAGACCCATACTAGCAAGTCCTATGTTTTCTTTTGCATTCTTCATAGAGTATTTTGTGAAGTGTTTAACTAATTAAGCCATTATATTATCATCTTTTATTGATTAAGTCAAGTGTGGTGTTTATGTGCTGATAAAGGTCTTCAAATGTGCTGTTGTTTAAAATTATGTGGTCTGCTTGTTTGAGGGCGCCGAAAATATCTTGTTTAGTGGGGTCGTGTGGGTTTGATTCACGACGCTCTTGTTCAAGCCATTGTTCATATGACACATTGTCTTTTGAAGAGCCACGGGCATAGGTGCGCTCGTAGCGAACTTTTGGGTCAGCGTCAACACCAATGACGACTCCGCCGAGCTCCTGTATGCGTTTTACTTCATCTTTAGTGCGCAGACTTTCAATAACACTGTCTTCGCCTGCTTCCTGTGCGCGCTTATACAGCGTATCAATTATGTACGTGGGTCCGTGGTTTTTTCTCAGGTCGTTTGCAACGAGCGTCATGGCGTCGCGGTCTTCGGACATCCCTCTTTTTCGCACTTCCTCTATAATAAAGTTACTCATTGAGTAGTGCGTGAAGTCGCGATTTTTTACGAGGTAGTCCGCGACGGCACCTTTCCCTGCTCCGAACGAACCTGCAAGTCCAATGATCATGTTACGAGGTTTTCTTTCTGCTCCATTTTTCAATGGTGACCAAGAGCGGTGAGGCAAAGAAAATTGACGAGTAGGCGCCGGCGGCAACACCTAGTAAGAGGGCAAGCGCAAAGTCCTCTGTTTGACTGCCTCCAAAGAAAAACAGCGCAAGCAAAACCACGATAGTGGTGAGCGAGGTATTTATAGAACGTGTGTAGGTTTGTGCCAAACTTTTCCCCACAGTGCGGTCAAAGTCTTCTTTCTTTTCAGCTTCTTTATTAAGACGTAAATTTTCACGAATACGGTCCATCACCACAATGGTGTCGTTCACTGAGTAGCCAAGAACAGTTAAGAGTGCCACTACAAACAGTGCACCGACTTCAACGTTTAAAAATGCGCCGAGGAGTGCAAACACACCGACAGGAATAAGCACGTCGTGCAGTAATGTTAAAAGTGTCACCAGCCCATACACCCAACTGGACAGTGGTTTTGATACACGCCAAAAGGCAATGGCAACGAACATGAGGATACCAAGGGACACGAGACTAATTGCAATCAGTGCTTTTTTGAACAGTTCATTGCCGAGCGACGGCCCTATAGTTGAGGTGCGGACGAGTGTGACGTCTTGGTTGAGTGAAAGGAGGCGGTCTTCAATAACACCAAGAGTGTCGGCGCTGAGTGTGGCTGTGCGCACAATGAACGCGCCATTTGTGGGGCGCACTGATACGTTTGTGTGTGCTACTTCTGTAACTATTCCTTCAATTGTTGCCTGTTCTGCCTGCCCTGCTCCTATTTCAATAAGGGTACCTCCGGTAAAATCAATGGATGGTTTGAGTCCGTAGACAGCAACGAGCGCCAGCGACGTTATCATCAGCGCGGCTGAAATGGAGAGGAATATTTTTCTAAATTGAATAACAAACATACTATTATTTTATATTTTCCAAAACATCGGCAATGTCGTCGCCTAATTCGCGATCTTCAGTTTCTTGTGCAAATACCTGAAGTGCTTTTTGTGCTGCAGGGTCTTTGAACGAGAGGATTATTTTATTGGGGGGCAAGTCAGGGTGCTTGTCGCTTTGAAATTGTCCGCTGTGGTTAATGTGATGTCCCATAAAATTATGTTTTAAATCCGCTACCGAATAATGCTTTGGTGCGACTGCGCGCCCAGTCAAAGGCAAGTGCAAGGAGGAACGTACGCGACACGGTAACTGCAGAGAGCATTGACGTTAATACGCCGAGCGCGAACACCAACGCAAACCCTTTAATCAGTGCTGTTCCAAACCAGAAGAGTACGAACGCCGAGATAAGACTGGAGAGGTTTGAGTCGCGGATAGAGGGCCACGCACGACTGAAGCCATCCTTCATTGACTCGGCAAGTGACTTCCCTCCTTTTAATTCTTCTTTCATACGCTCAAAAATAAGTACATTTGCATCAACTGCCATACCGACCGAGAGTATGAATGCGGCAACGCCTGCTGCGGTCAAGGTGACGGGAATGAGTTTAAAGAGCGAGAGAATGATGGCGCCGTAAAGGGAGAGGGCGACGACTGAAACGAGGCCGGGAATGCGGTACCAGATAATCATAAAGACTGCGACGAGGAGGAACCCAATGAGCCCCGCTATAATGCCTGCCTCTAGTGTTTCCTCGCCGAGCGAGGGACCAATTGATTGGGAAGAGATGAGCTCAATGGGAAGTGGGAGCGCGCCGAAGTTTAGGTCGCGCACGAGTGTGCGTGCTTCCTCAGGGGTAAAGTTTCCTGAAATGGTTGCAACACCTCCTGCAATGGGGCCGTTAATAACGGGTAAAGAGACGGGGGCGGCGTCAAGGAATATGCCGAGGACTTCGCTTACGTGCGCTTCGGTAATATCTTCAAAGAGGTCGGCACCTTCATTGTTAAAATAAAGAACAACAGTTGGGTCGTTTGAGGTGCCTGCGTGTCCGCCTTGTCCAAACTGAAGTTGGGCACGCTGTACAAAACGCCCTGAAAGGCCAGTGTTTACATACGTTACGTTACCAACATCATCTATTTCCTGGAGGCGGAACTCAAGCGTTGGTGTTTCGCCGATGAGTCGGACTGCTTCGTCAAGGTCGGTGACGCCGGGCAATTCAACAACGAGGCGTTGGTCGCCAGAGAATGTTTTTTCTGTCTGCACTATGGGCTCTGACACGCCAAACAAGTTGGTGCGTCTTTCTACTACTTCGCGCAAAGACGACATAGCGTCTTTAACATCTTCTTCAAAAACTGCACTGGTGTCGGCTTGGTACACCAAGTGGGTACCACCGGCTAAATCAAGTCCAAGGCGGAACGGGAAGCGTGCGGTGTCGGTGTTTGATGTTGCAACAAACCATCCGATAAACGCGCCAAAAAGAAGTATGAGTACTGCAAAAATTCGTATCTTCATTACCGCTATAGTATGCCATAGTTGAGCGCTCGGCTCTAGGGGGTATGTATTGAGGAGTGAGTACCGCGTGTCAGTGCCAGTAGGTTTGCAAATATTTCCACCACGGCAACGGGGCCAATACCACCGGGGACGGGTGTAAAGAAAGATGCTTTTTCCGCGACGTTCGGGTCGGCGTCGCCTACGACTGAACCACCTGACTCGCTGGTGCCGGCGTCAAATATAACAACTCCTTCTTTGACCATGTCGGGTTGGATAAGAGCCGGCGAGCCGGCGCCGAGCACTACTATGTCTGCGTCGCTCACTGACGTTTCTACATCATCACTTCTGTCAAGCACAGTGACGATACCACCTCGCATTTTCATGAGATGAAAAGCAGGTGCGCCAACAAGTCTTCCCTTCCCTACTATCACTACTTTTTTATTTTCAATTGCAATGTTGTACTCGTCTATGATTTCATTAATGGCGCTGACCACCGGTGGCATGACATTGTGTTTTCCATTTTCAAAAAGTTTTACGGAATCGTGCGAAATGACATCCACGTCTTTGTTGGTCGGCAGAGCGTCAATAACTTCCTGCTCGTCAATAGTTGCAGGGAGCGGAAGCTGAACAATAATGCCCGAATGTTCTTTGGCTTGCATAACTAAACCCATTATGTCTTTGGTGTTTGCGTTAAATGGTGCAACATAGCGGTGTAATGTGATATCAAGGGCATTGGCTGTTTTCTCTTTGATGCGAAGGTATGAAGATGTGACCGGGTCGTGCGAGGCAACTATTACACCAAGCGAAAGCGCGCCGAAGTTTTTCCGCTCGTATTGTAAAGCCGTCAAGCGTTTCTTTGAAAACTTTTTTCCGTTGAAGATCATATTTACTCTAGTGGCTTTTGTCCAAAATCTCTGCTGGCCCCGAAGTGAAGCCATCTTTCACGAATAATGTGAGCCTCAAAATAGGCTCCTTTGTGCACTAATCCTGGCATTATATCGTCAAAGTCGCAATAGTCCTTAAGTGGAAGAGATCGACAAACATTGGTAAACGAAGCGTTGAAGTATCTGGCCCCAACATCGCTGTAATATCCATTACCCTCTTTTTTTGTTCCAGCACTTCCTAATATTTGAGGTTGAAAGGTTGTGGTCTCTGTTGTGATAATAGATTTCGTGTGGTAAGTGGTTGCCTGTGAAATACTGTCCTTTGTGATCCAATCCCATTATTTGCATAGTAATATCTGGCTGTTCTAATATCTTCAATAATTCTTCTTCTGTTGTATATGTCACGACTTCATCAACATACCTTATTGCGGCTACCAGATTGACACGTTCTTTTAGTGTCAACACTGGTTTATGTTTTTCTTTACGACGTATTGTTGGGTCATCTTCTATAGCAACAAGAAGGTAGTTACAATGTCTTTTGGCATCTTTAAATAAGAAAATATGTCCGCAATGCAAAAGATCGAAAACTCCACAAATACAAGCTTTTTTTGGTTTGATACTCTGGTTACTATTGTTCTTCATAAATTGTTCTCAACTCTTCTGGTACCACATACTCATATCGTCCGCCAGTTTTAGAAAACGCTGTTACTGAATCGTATTTATATCTATATCCAAGTTCGTTGGTTACTTTTATACCATCCATTACAATTGGATAACTATAGAAACGCCACACACCTGCTGCTGTTGGAACTTTGCCAAAAGTAAGATGTCTCATTACAAAAAAAACAACTCGTACGACTGACGGTGGGAAAATGACTACCTTCTTTCCTATCGCTCGCCCCATATCTTCAGGCAATACCACGTTCCCCGGTGGTGCAAGGTTATACAAATTTATTTTGTTCGGTGCACCACTGAATACCAAAATCGTCAGAATGTCAGCAATGTCATCCTCATGAATAAATTGCCTACACCACTTTTTTGTTGCAGGAACTACACTGGTAAGTGCATTCACTAATGTATATGCGAATTCACCTTTTAATTTGCCAGAAAGTGCAGATTGAAGCCCGAACCGAATGCGTGAGAATCTTCCGCGAGGCCCAGTAATAGCCGCGGGTCTAATGATTGATACTTGCACATCTCCTGTTTCGCCACGCCCTATTCGGGCACATAGATCTTCTTCGACCACTTTTTTTTCTTTTGCGTATAAGTATACTTCATCCTTGAGCGGTGCTTCAGCATCAAATAATTCATCAATTTCATTGTCGGGGAATGCCCCAAAAATAGATGCTGTTGAGAAATAAATGAGACGATCAACACTTGGTAAAGAAAAGACAAAATCAAAAATATCTTTTGATCCGGTGACATTCCAAAGCCATTGTTTTTTAGGATTGAAATGTAGGTTCCTAATTTGCCATGCTGCATGAATAACAATGTCTGGGTTTTTAGCCCGAACTTTTTCTTGCCACGAATGGTCTGATGTATTTGCGTGAACCCATGTTACCTTTTCTTTATTAGCAATAAACTCTGCCGGCTCTTCCATATCAAGTGCAATAATTTCTGCAACATCGTCCCTCTCTGACCATTGATCAATGAGCATGGCACCAACATATCCTGCTGCACCAGTAAGAAAAATTGTATGTGTATTTTTATTTTCCATGTTTTCTATGCGGGATAAGTCTTACAAAAAGTGTCTTGATAGTTCTAAGGGCAATCGAGAGATCCAGAAGGAGCGAGCGATGCTTGATATAGTATAAATCATATGCAAGCCTAATGCGCGACTCTTCAATAGATTGTGGGCTAATGTGTCCAGGTGTATATCGCTGGTTTATTTGTGCCCACCCTGAGATACCTGGTGTTGTTTTATAACGCATATTGTAAAATGGTATAGCTTCAGCGAGTCGCTCTGCAAGGCCGCTCACATCACTTCTAGGACCAATAAAAGATAGATCTCCCCGCAAAACAGCAGTCACTTGAGGCAATTCATCGATGGATGTTCTTCTTAAAAAGGCGCCTACTGTAGTTACTTTGTTTTGCGTTTCTCCAATCCATGAACTATGTTCAACAGCGGTCATGGTGCGAAATTTGTACACATGTATCTTTTTCCTGTTCTTCCCAACCCTCTCTTGACGTATAAATAAAGGACCTGGGTCTTCAAGCCGTATTGCGATGTATACAAATGGAGTCACAAGAATAAGCACGAAAGAAATGACAGCTGAAAAAAATAAATCAATAACACGCTTTACCAGCTCATAAAGAACATGTTGGTTTGTTTCAAAGTTTTCAAGAAATTGATTATTTGAAAGTTGTGAAAGTGGGACTTTATTAAAAATTTCTTCGTAAAGTTTACCAAAATTAACCATCTGGGCTCCAGATTGGATAAATGTTAAATTATAAAAAATCGAAAGAAGTATACCGGAGTCTGCTCCATGGGTATCGGCAACAACCACATCCACCTCACCTTTGGCGAGGCATGCAAGTATCTTTTTTTGGATAACTTCTGGGTTTTGGTTCTTCGAAATATCAATAACTTCAACACATTCAAATCTGTAAGAATTGTTTGTATTAATTTCATCAACCATTTCTTCTAGATCCTTCCCAACACCAACAATAATTGCTTTGTTACGATTTTTAAACTCAAATAACGGAAAAACCACCAGCCGCCACCACACTATGAGTAATGAAGAAAAAACGAGAAAGATAATGAGGTTTGTTTTTGGTGTAATGCCGAAATATGGAATAAGAAAAAAGAAACTCGCGGCTAAAATTGTATTGAAAGTCTGAGCTCCAACGACGGTTCCAGGAAGTGCATTTTTAAAAAATGAAGTATGCTTTTCATATAAACCAGCAATAAAAAATAGAAATATAGAAACAACAAACAATACTGAAAATGGAACTAGGTGAAGATAATACAATTCCCACGAAGGAACTTCTACATAACGAACCAAAAGCGCTATGTAGAGAGAAAGTATTAGCGCGGCCATGTCACCTACAACAAGAAGTGGCCATTCTCTGCGACTTATTTTCATGCTTGTTATAGTACCAAAATTGACACATAAAAGGTATAGTGCTGGTACTATAAAGAAAATATCTAGAAAACGAAAGAAAAATTTATATATTGTAACAAAATCAAATTTTGGTGGAGCCAAAAGATCCGAACGCACTCGCTGACGCTATAAAACGGCTCACCCTTGATGAGCCGTTTTGTCAGAAACTTAGCACGGCGCTCAAAAAGAAGATCAAATGAGAATTCTCGCTCGGTTCAATGGTTTGAGAAACTGCGACACTCTACGAAACGGAAAATAATATCTAACCGCGGCGAGAGAGTAGACCCGAGACAACGCCCCATTCCTCTGTGGAAGCTATTTACCCAAACGAGAGAGAATAATTTGTATGGTTCTGAGGGCTATCAAGAGATCAAGGAAAAATGAGCGGTGCTTAATATAGTAGAGATCGTAGGAGAGTTTTACTTTTGTTTCGGTAATATCGGCTCCATGGTGTGGGTGTGCCTGATGGTGAATTTGTGCCCAGCCCGACAGCCCGGGTTTGACAAGGTGGCGCGCCGTGTAATGGGGGATTTTATCCGTATATACGGACACTAAATCGCGGAGTTCTGGGCGTGGGCCAATGAGGGACTGGTCCCCCATTAATACAGACCAGAGCTGTGGGAGTTCGTCTATTCTAAAGTCTCGCAACAGCGCGCCCACTTTTGTTACCTTTTTTTTGCTCTTCAAAACATCGGCACCGGTGTCACTTTTAGTGCCACTCATGCTTCTAAACTTAGCAATTGCAATAGATTGCTGTCCTTGGCCAACGCGTTCCTGCGTAATAAAAAGAGGGCCACCGTCTTCAATTTTGATGGTAAGCCACACAAACGGATACAAGACGAGAGAACCAACGCCGATAATGAGCGCGGCTACAACATCGCCGGTACGTTTGAAGGCATCATAAAAAGTGTGGCGATCGGATGTTACATGTTCTACAAACCACTCGGGCCCAATAAGTGTGGTGGGAATGCGCTCAAACACGTCTTCGTATACATTTGCCATGTCTACAATATTTATTTTTGTTTGTACGAACGAGAGGTTATAGAGAAGAGGAAGTATTAACTCAACTTCGCGGTCTCGCATGTCAGTAACGATAGTAGTGACGCCGTCTTTAGTGATGCGTTTCAGGACGTCTCTTTGAATGTCGTTTGGATTGCCGTCGCGGTGAACGTCAACGACGCATTCAAAGTTGAGTGCGTAATGGTTGTTTGCTTTCACTTCCTCATACAATTCTTGAATTTCTTTACCGGTTCCCAACAAAATTGCTTTTTCGCGGTTTTTAAAACCAAAACGTGGAAACAGAGTAAGGCGCCACAGTATGATGAGTGAGGAAGATATGATAAGGAAAATAACAAGGTTTGTTTTTGGAGTGATGCCAAAATATGGGATAAGGAAAAAGAACGCGGCGGCAATTAAAATGTTTATTACCTGTGCACGAGCGACTATATCGGGTAATTGCAGACGCATCATGGTTGTTTGTTTTTCATACATGCCCGCAATAACGAAAACAAGCAACCATGCAATTGCCAAAAGAGAGAACGGGAGGAGGTGTGCGATGAATAAGTCGGGCGAAGGTGGCTCTACATACCGAACAAGTAGTGTTAAATAAAGCGAAATGGTTAATACCACCAGGTCGCCAAACACCAGAAAGAGTCCGTCCCGTCTGCTCAGTGAGCGCATAATTACACTCATAATACCAGGCAAAGTAACAATTGGATACAATCTGTAGTACTATTTTAGGGATGGAAAACAATCGGAAAAAAGTCTTGTTTATAGTCACAAAATCCGTGATGGGAGGTGCCTCACGGTATACTTTTGAGCTGGCTCTCGGTGTGAAAGACACTCACGATGTGCAGATAGTCGCCGGGGGTTCCGGCGAGCTTTTTGAGCAGGCAAAGAAGGCGGGCATCGCTACAGTTTCTATTCCGAACTTAGCGCGTGACATTAGTATTTTTAAAGAGATACAGTCCTTTTTATTTTTTGTATCACTGTTCAAAAAGGAACACCCTGACGTGGTGCATGTAAATAGCCCAAAGGTAGGAGGGCTGGGGGGGCTTGCCGCACGTATAGCTGGTGTTAAAAAAATTATTTACACGGCGCACGGCTGGGCATTTTTTGAAGACCGCCCACACTACCAAAAACTATTGATACGCTTTTTCTCGTATGTCACCGTACTGCTGGTTACAAAAGTAATTGCGGTGAGTAAAAAAGACGCGCATGCATTTGATGGCTGGCTGTTTACCAAAAACAAAATTATACATATTCCAAATGGTGTGACACTCAATGCGCACGTTACCCACGAGGAAGCGCGTACTGTGTTGCACTCGTATGACATTCCCACTCGCGGTATGATTGTCGGCACGATCGCCGAGCTTCACAACAACAAAGGGCTCACGTATTTAATTGAAGCGGCAAAGGATATTTCTGACGCGACGTTTGTGGTAATAGGCACAGGTGAAGAGGAAGACGCGCTGCGCGCGCTGGTACAAAAAACAAATCTCGGTGCGCGCTTTTTCTTCACTGGCTACATACCAAACGCGGCGCGCCTGATTAGTGGTTTTGATATTTTTGTCCTTCCTTCACTAAAGGAGGGTCTGCCGTATGTACTGCTTGAAGCTGGTGCACAGGGCGTTCCTGTTGTTGCAAGTAATGTCGGCGGTATTCCTGAAATTATTGAAGACGGAAAGTCGGGGTTGTTGGTCTCTGCAAAAAAACCTTCCGAGCTAAAAACAGCGATAGGTGAACTGCTAAAAGACGAGGAAAAAAGATGGCTGTTTAGCGCTGCGTTAAAAACGAAAATAGCTGAAGAATTTTCTCTTAAGGGAATGATTCAAAAAACGGTGGCTGTGTACAGCTCCTAGTCACAGATAATTCCCTCGTCAGCCATTCGGGAATTTCCGCGACCCGATAAAAGCGACTTCGGGTAGCTTTTATCCGTGAGGAGAGAAGCGACTACACGTGAGACGATTGGCGTGCTCGCAAAACATGGCTCCGGTCCGTTCGTGTGTTCATGAAAGTGCAGTAGTGCACTTTCATGAACCACTCACGCGCCCACCACCTCATGGCGGGTGTCTTCGTGAACAAGTCTGCGATAGCCGTACATTGAGGAAATTATACCGAGCATAAGGTATTCAATAATGAGGTGAGAGCCACCGTAGCTCATAAACGGAAGTGTGGTGCCGGTAACGGGAAGCAGACCGATATTCATTCCAATGTGAATAGTAAGGTGCACGACAATAAGCACCCCTACCCCGAGAGTAAAGAGTGTTTCAAAATTAGTGGCACCATGGCGAGCGTTTACTACAATACGCCACAAAAGTATGCCAAATAATAAGAACAGGAGGAGGGCGCCACCAAACCCCCACTCTTCAGAAAAGGCGGCAAAGATGAAGTCAGTTTCATGTTCCGGAAGAAACTGGAGACGCGACTGTGTGCCATAGCCAATTCCCTTCCCAAGAAGTCCACCGGAGCCGACGGCAACCGTTGATTGAAATGCGTTGTAGCCAGCCCCTTGAATGTCGGCAAGCGGGTGAATGAACGTGAGGACGCGTGTTTTTTGATAGTCGGCAAACGCAAACGTCCAGAGAGAAGCCGCTGTTATCAGCCCTATACCTAAAAGAAATGCGAGGTGTCTGAGCGGAATGCCGGCGAGGAGCACCACACCCACCCAGACACCGAGGATAATAATTGCCGAACCGAAGTCGGGTTGTAAAAACAGAAGAATGAAAATAATTGCAGTGTATATTCCAGAGACAATAATATGCCTCATGCGTGCTATTTCAATGTGACGACGTGAGAAGTACTTTGCCAACATAATAATGAGCGCTAGTTTTGCCGGGTCTGCCGGTTGGATTGAAATAGGACCGAGACTAATCCAGCTTTGTGCGCCCTGAAAGGTTGAGCCGATAAGAAAAAGAGACAATAGAAGCAGGAGTGCGATGATGTATATACTGACAACACTTACTGTGCGACGCAAAAAACGCCAATCTATAAGGTGTGCCCCGAAAAAAACCATCAACCCTAAAAAGAGCCACACTACTTGGCGTGGGGCAAACTGGTTATCATTTCCAAACTCATACATACTCACAATCCCCAAAAAAGTGATGACGACCGCAGCACCAACGAGCACCCAGTCAATGCGCTGTAGAAGTGCCCTCATATTAAAAACCGCTTAATACACGCGCAATGACGTCAACATGAACCGGTAAAACGGCAAATGGTTCCTGCCACGTAAAGACAATTTCTCTTTTTTCTTTCGCTTCAAGTCTTTCAAGGATTGTTTGTGATGCATACTGCACAACGTTGTCTGGCCCATACACCAGCGCTGTGACTGTGGTGTCCTGTGTAGGAAAGAGGGATTGATTTTCAATTTGAGCGTTCAGCCGTCCACGTGCTTCATCAACAACAAAAGACGTAACTCGTACATCAGAAGTAGTACGTTCCTGTTTAGTAAATTCGCCCATCCTGATATCAACAAAAGTTCTGGCAGGGATGCGCTCACCGGTTACTATGTTGGCTTCAAACAGCGGCGCTATTTCACCGGGGAGTAGTTGCAGTGTTCCTTCTCTTGTTGCAACTAGTATGTTGTTGTTATCAAACAAAGAGACTGTATACGGCACGGTGCCTTGCGCATTTGTTTGGGGATTTTTTACAAAGGCGACGGCGTGGTACACGCCGGGAGCTACCGGAACCGACCGAGCCCACAATGTTGTAATGTTTGGCTGGGTGCATAAATGACTGCATGCGCCGCCGCAATCAATTCCTTCTTCTCCTTGATTTAAAATGCCATCAATACATGAAGGGGCATTATAGAAAAACGTGAAGTACCCTCCCACACCAACAAACGCTATCAGTGCAAACACACCGAGCGCAAAAATCATCTGACGAGTAGAGCTCCATGACATACCTACATCATAGCAAAAAACCCAACCGAAATGGTTGGGTTTTTCTAAGATGAACACTCAGTTCTGGCGACTAGCTACTTTCCCCCAAAGAGTATCATCGCCACTACCATGCTTAACTTCCGAGTTCGGAAAGGGATCGGGTGTTTCCACGGCGTCAAATCACCAGAACTGAGTGTTCATCTTTATTTTTTACGTCAACAATATTCAAATTACGAGAACACTATCTATGTGTTTTTCAGAATTCCTCCTGAGAGATCGGCGAATTAGTACGCTTCGGCTTAACACATTACTATGCTTACACCTTGCGCCTATCAACCTAGTCATCTTCTAGGGGCCTCAAACGATTTCTAATCTTGAAGTTGGCTTCCCGCTTAGATGCTTTCAGCGGTTATCCATTCCCAACATAGCTACCCTGCAATGCTCCTGGCGGAACAACAGGTAGACCAGAGGTCAGTTCATCCCGGTCCTCTCGTACTAGGGACAAATCTCCTCAAAAATCCACGCCCATGGTAGATAGGAGACCAACCTGTCTCACGCATTTAGTTTACTTTGTCAAGCAAGGAGTAAAACGAAAATTTATTTTCATTGTATCCGAGCGATGTCGAAGCAAGGTTTTAACCTTTCTCCAATTACTTGAAGGATCGGACTGTAGCTTTATCTTTTCTCAAAATAAATTGAGAGGAAGATAGTGTACGTTCAGTCTCTACGGGCGGACAGAATTTCTTCTAGCCTTCCCTCGGTATTGTCCTATCTCACTAGGATTCTACCGATATCAGTACACTTGAATACATCGCATTTCTGCCATGCACCGCCGTGATGGTTGATTTCTTTCTTATATTTCATTAAACGAAAAACCCGATTTTGTTTGTCTGTTATGTGTTCCGGATTCAGACGGTTCAAAAGACGAAGTTCTAGCTTCTAGATTTTAGCTTTTTCGCTAACACCTAACAACTATCGCCTCTGTCTACTGAACGGTCTGAACCCAGCTCGCGTACCACTTTAATTGGCGAACAGCCAAACCCTTGGGACCTTCTCCAGCCCCAGGATGTGGTGAGCCGACATCGAGGTGCCGAACACCGCCGTCGCTATGGACGCTTGGGCGGTACCAGCCTGTTATCCCCAGGGTAACTTTTATCAGGTAATTTTCCACCGCATCTAATGCGGAAGGAAAGTTCACTATGCTCTGCTTTCGCATCTGCTTGACATTTACGTCTTGCAGTTAAGCCAGCTTGTGCCATTACACGACCGGCACGGTTTCCATTCGCGCCTAGCTGACCTTTGTAGGCTCCTCCGCTACTTTTTAGGAGGATAGCGCCCCACTAAAACTGCCTACCACACACTGTCTCCTTAGTGTTATCTAAAGGTTAGGAGCTGCAACGTATAAGAGTGGTATTTCACTGACGACTCCATATCTCCCGAAAGAAATACTTCAAAGTCTCCCACCTATGCTACGCATATACACCACAACCCCAATATGAAGTTACAGTAAAGCTCCTGGGGTCTTTTCGTCTAACCATGGGTAACCGGCATCTTCACCGGTATTGTATTTTCACCGAGCAGGTCCTCGAGACAGTTCTCCAGTCATTACGCCATTCGTGCACGTCTGAACTTACCAGACAAGGAATTACGCTACCTTAGGACGATTATAGTTATCGCCGACATTCACCGGGGCTTATACAAGCCAGCATTGCCACACCTAGACCTTCATTTAAGTCACATGATTAATTAAAACCTCGTGACTCAAATAAATAAGCTAGGTGTGGCAACACCACCCGTATTTAACCTTCCGGCATTGGTCAGGCGTCACCCCCTATACATCCTCTTGCGAGTTCGCAGGGAGCTGTGTTTTTGATAAACAGTTGCCAGAGAATCTTTCGCTGCGGCCCGCACACCAACTTTGGCATCGTTGCATTGTGTTTTTGTAATGTTTGTTACAGATTTCCGCTAGACAGTAAAGTATAAACTTCGCTGTTTAACAGTCGTCGTGCAACAAAAACACAATGCCAAAGTTGGTGTGCGGGCAGGCCTTATCCCGAAGTTACGGCCGCTTTTTTGCCGAGTTCCTTGAGGACCTCTCACTCGTTCGCCTTGGTCTTCTCGACCTGATCACCTGTGTTGGTTTGCGGTACGGTTCAGTACTGGTTGAAGCTTAGAAGTTTTTCTCGGAAGCGCGCTCTACATTCTTTCCTCTTGCAAGCAAGAGAATTGCCGCCCCGCTTGGAGTAATGATTCCCGGATTTTCCTGAAGAATCCTCCTCACGGCTCGGACGCAAATCCAATAATGCGCACTGTATACAGCGCTCCGTCCCTCCATCGCACCAGCACCAAGTCACGGAATATTAACCGTATGTCCATCGGTTGCGGCTTTCGCCATCACCTTAGGCCCGACTAACCCGCGGCTGATCATCAGTGCCGCGGAAACCTTGATCTTTCGGCGTGCGGGGTTCTCGCCCGCATTGCGGTTACTTGTGCCTGCATTCTCACTTCCAAACGCTCCACCATGGGTCACCCCTTTGGCTTCATTGCGGATTGGAACGCTCTCCTACCACTTGCCACACCAATTTTATTGTCTATGATTTCTCGTGAAGATAAACAGACTATATTGTTATACTTCAGTTGATTTTCATAAACCTCAAAATTGGTGTGGCAAATCCTCAGTTTCGGTACTATGCTTAGCCCCGATTATCTTCGGCGCAGAAACTCTCGATGAGTGAGCTGTTACGCTTTCTTTGAAGGGTGGCTGCTTCTAAGCCAACCTCCTCACTGTCATTGAGTTTCCACTTCCTTAAGATGCACTTAGCATAGATTTAGGGACCTTAACTTGAGATCTAGGCTCTTCCCTTCTCGACCAGTGGAGCTTCGCCCCCACAGTCTAACTGCCTGATAATTTACGTTCTGGTATTCGGAGTTTGATAGGAATGACGAGGTTTCCCCCTATTCATCCCTGCCAGTGCTCTACCCCCAGACGGTCAATCAGACGCCAGCCCAAAAGCTGTTTCGGAGAGAACCAGCTATCACGAAGTTCGATTAGCATTTCACTTCCTACCACAAGTCATCCCAACGCGTTAAACGACGTACGGGTTCGGGCCTCCAGACATCTTTCGATATCCTTCACCCTGCTCATGGCAAGCTCACTTCGCTTCGGGTCATATGTATACGACTATCGCGCTATTCACACTCGGTTTCCCTGCGACTCCAGGGGTCTACCCTTTAGTCATAGGCCGCGTACATATACTCGCAGGCTCATTCTTCAATAGGCACGCCGTCACGCCACACCTCACTGTGCTCATACCACTTTCAGTAACTCATCTTTTCAGATGGGTACTATTCAGTTGTACTGCATAAGCACAAAGAGGTGTGCCGTTCCGACTCTTTGTAGATGTATGGTTTCAGGTCTATTTCACTCCCCTCAACGGGGTTCTTTTCACCTTTCCCTCACGGTACTAGTTCACTATCGATCTCTAAATGTATTTAGCCTTACCGGTTAGTTCCGGCAGATTCACCCAAGCTATTCATGTCTCGGGCTACTCAAGAACAGAAACAAAAGAGACGTGTACATTTCAAATACGGGACTATTACCCTCTAGGGTCTGACTTCCCAGTCAGTTCTTTTATATACATGTTTTATAACTCTCCTTCCACAAGTGGAACGTTTCTGTCTTACAACCCCGATGTGCAAGCACATCGGTTTGGGCTTATCCCTTTTCGCTCGCCGCTACTAGGGGAATTCCATAATCCCGGTCTCTGAACCTTAATGGACAAGGTACAGAAACCGAGACTTATATATTGGTTTCTTTTCCTCTCGGTACTGAGATGTTTCACTTCCCGAGGTGCGCTCTCTATACACCCGTATAGAGTTTCTGTAAAAACAGAAGGGTTTCCCCATTCGGAAATCTCCGGATCAAAGGTTGCTTATCACCTCCCCGAAGCTTATCGCAGATTGCTACGTCCTTCATCGCCATTTAGAGTCAAGGCATCCACCATACACCCTTCAGACTCCCAAGAGGAAGTCTGAAAACCACAATTAATATTGTTCTCGGTGTACCTACAAGAAAAAAACACAAGGTTTCCCTCTCATAGGATTTTCTACTTTTATTTGGTTATATTGTTGACGTTGTCAAAGAGCTGGTTTATCAAGTTTCAAGCACTTAAAAAGGCCGCTTTAGGCGGCCGTCTAAAAGTAAGAAAAACTCACTTACATGTGCCGCTTCCGTGCCTTTAGTGTGTTACTCATAAACCGTTTGCCTATACTACCTGAAAGGGTCCTATTCTGTCAAGTAATAGAGAGGATAAATCTGCCTTTAAATAAGGGCGTTTTGCCTTCTCCCTCACACTGCCTTCTCACACAAAAACCCCCGCCACAAGTGGCGGGGGTTTTCCTAGTTCCTAGCTTCTAGCTTCTAAGGGTTAGAGCCCAAAACTATTTTGGGTCCATTTCCGCATGCATCTTTTCTATTGCATGTTCTGCTGCCCGCTGACCTCCCAAACCAAAGGCAAGACCAAAGGCAAGTGAAAGCGCAACGATAACACCCGTGAAGAGTGTTTGTACAAAAGTACTGGCAACCTGTAGCTGATCTAGTGCGGCAAGGATTGCAAAAATCCAAATTGACCATTTTGCAATTGCACCAGTGAAAGTAACGCTTCTCATGTGTGCTGCTTTTGCGGCACCGACTACAGCGCGCGAAACAAATTCAGCAACTATTGCTGCAAAGAGTAGAATCAATACCGCCACAATTACGCGTGGAAGGTAAAGAAGCACTACTGTCTGCAAGAAGAAGTTCACCTGATCAAGTCCAAGTACGTCAAGTGACGCTACCAAGAACACGATAATAAAGAACCACTTCACCAATGCCCCAAGGAACATACCGGAATCAAGTTTGAATCCTGCGCGTTCAATTGTGTCACTGAAACCAGTTGATTTCAGTGCGCTGTCAATTTTGAGTGAGCGGATTATTTGTGCGACAACGCGACCAAGCGCGGCGCCGATAAGCCAGCCCAATACAAAAATAATAAGCGCTACAACAATATTTGGGGTAAATGCAATAACTCCAGCCCATAAGTCCTGAAACGAACGGGTCAAAACATCAGTCCATGTATCTATTAGCATTTTTTTGTATGTTTAAATTAATAATGGTAATAAGGGACATCTCTCCCTCCTGAAATGGTAGCACCCTGTGGAAAAGAAATGGATAATCCTGTGGATAGTATGTTGAAAAGCACAGAGAGCGTTCTGTCTTAATAAGCAAAAAAGGCAGTATAACACTGCCTTTTTTGCACACCGTCCCCTATCTAGACTTTATGTTCCCCTATCAAACAGGACGCGATGGTTGTATTCAAATATGTCGCGTAGCATGCGGTCATACGCTTGTGTGCGGTCATGGTACTCACCTTCTTCAAGTACCACATATCGTATTGGCAAGGCGATAAAAGCTTCTGCTTTTTTAATAATCCTCTCTGTTTTCTTGTCATTCGGTTTTTTTGACACAATGAGAATATCAACTGAGCTCCGTGGTTCCTGTGTTATCACGCCACTTGCAACAACAAGTGTAGTGTTTCGGTCGGTGCGAAATATACTCGCCAAGTCAACATCCATAAGTAAGAGTGTGTCCCTTACGAATGTTTGTATAGGAGTAAACAGTCCATCCTTTTCATCAATGTGATAGAGGCAACCGCCACGCACTTTCCGAACACGAAGCATTCTTAGGTGTACGAGGGCAGTTAGTTCTTTCTGTACTGATGCACGCGGTGCACCAAGAACACATGCAACGTCGCGCGCATTTCCCCACACTTCACTTTGACCGATAAAAAAGACCAACACTCGCACTCGCAGTGTGGACCCCATAATCTTGGAGATGTCTTTGAACATGCCCCTATTGTATCGCGTTCGGCAATAGTGAGTCAAAGTTTGAAAGTCGCCCTCCCGACAATAGAAAAATACCCCCGAAATCCTAGTCGGATTTCGGGGGTATTTTTATTTAGAATCAGCTCAATGTGTGCTTACGTGAGTTTCTTTAGACAAACTCTACCGTACCACCTGCCGCTTCAATTTCCTTCTTGAGTGCCTCTGCTTCCTCTTTCTTCATGTCTTCTTTCAAGTTTGTAGGTGCATCGTCAACAAGACCTTTGGCCTCTGCAAGACCAAGTGAAAGTGCATTACGCACTGCCTTGATAACTGCAATCTTTTGGTCACCAACAGTAGCTAATTTTACCGTAACAGTAGATGGACCTTCGTCATCACCGTCAGTACCACCTGATGCAGGACCGGCAACAGCAACTGCGCTTGCCGAAACACCGAACTTACCTTCAAACACCTTGACCAGCTCACTCAACTCCATTACTGACATTTCTTCAATTTCAGCAACGATTTTCTTGAACTTTGCAGGAACCTCAACATCCGCACCAGTATCAGCTGGCGCTTCCTCTTTCTTAGGAGCTTCAGCTTTGGCTGGAGCTTCTTCTTTTGGAGCCTCTACGGCTACTTCCTCTTTTTTTGTTTCTTCTTCCATATATTTTTAATTAGATTAATAGTACTGAGATTAATAGTACTGGTTTTTTATGTTTTACCTTTGGCTAAAAGCTACTACATAGAACCTCTTGTAACTACGCTTTCTTCTGAGCAATAGCGTCAAGCGCTATAACCAACTTTTGAATTGGAGAGTTGATGACGTTCACGAACATACCCCGAAGTACCGGAGTGGGCGGAATCGCCGCAACAGTCTCAACTTCTTCTTTGGTGATAAATCTATGTTCTATAACACCGCCAAGGAACGTAATTTTGTCCTTAAACTTTTTGATGAATGTATTAAGGTTTCTGGCCGGTGCCGTCATGTCATCTCCAGCATCTTTGCTGAGGTAGGCAAACGCAACCTCACCATCAAGTGAAGGAATTTCTCCCTCAACTTTGTCTGCGTCAAGCACGCGCTTAAGGAGTGTTTTTTTAGTCACTCGGTAGCGAACACCTTCTGCTTTGAGCGTACTGCGAAGCTCACTCGCCTCTTTCACTGAAAGACCCTTAAAGTGTACAAACGCAATTGAAACCGCATTTGAGACAATGTCCTTCAACTCAACAAGGAGTGCTTCTTTTTTTTCTCGTGTAATTGCCATATGTTCCGGCTCTATATAAAAAGAGCCCCTACTGTTTAGAGCACGGGCTGAATAGATCGCGATTCGACCTTAAAATAAGATCGCGGACTTCGGCAGGTCTTCTCTCTAGTTCCTAGCGCCTCATGGCCTAGTGCCTAGTGTGCCCACTGTCTTCAGTCGTGCTATGGAGAACTATACCAAAAAGCCCCACAAACGCAACTTCTGAGTCATATCAAGAACCGTCCTTGATGATGGTTAGTGTAACAATGCAGTAGTTGTATACAACAGAGCAATGCCGAGTGCTAGACCAACGGAGGGGCCACCAACGACAAAACTGTATTTATAATGGGACCAAAGATATAGAGAGAGATAATTGATAACCCTATCGCCGCAACCCAATACCAGAGTTTACTAAGAGGTGCTGTTCCTTTCTGTTTTCTTTTTGAGTTGATAAGTGAAATACTGATAATACCAAGTGAGGCGCCTAAATAGATAGCGCTTAAAAACATGACCAACTCCTGAAGTGTGGGGCCTAAATCTATCAATGTCCCCGGGTTTGGTGACCAACTGAAAAGCAATAAAATACCTACGAGAATACCCCAAACAGCAAACCTTCTCCACGCAGACACAGCTCTTGGAATAAAAAGCAGGACAAGAAAAATCAGGGCAAGTGTAATTGAAGGGTAAAAAAATATATTCCCGAAGTAAGAGGCAGTAGTTAGACAAGAAGTATCAAAAGTATTAGTAGCAAAATCAGCAACACATAAGTTAAATTGAATTGGGTATAAAAAAACATAACCAACTCCTGTACCCACAAGAGATGTTAAAAATAACCAAAATATTTTATTTTTAAGAAGTTTCATAGTTTAGAAAAGTGAGTTTATAAAAGATATTACTGTACCAGACAGGCGCTTTATCAAGTCAACAAATGTATCGTACCACCCAGATTGTATTGCAGATGCCTGCTGTGAAGAAGTGGTGGAAACAGGTGACGGTGGAACAACTACCACTTCTGGAGGAGGTAGTGCTTCTATTGGCGCGCGGTCTGTTTTTAAGGTTGGCTTAACTTCTTCTTCCGATACTACAACAGTGGTTTGAGTAACTGGAGGAGGCGAGATAATTTTTGCAGGTACTTCAACCACCACAATAGGAACAGGCGGAGTAACCCTGAGTGGCCCTCCCCCACCTCCACTAGAGACAGGAGCAGGATCAGGTGTGTTTTGTGTATCTCCAGCTCCACTATTTTCACTTTGGCGAGCGCTTGCCTGTTGTGCTACCAAAACCTCATCGGAAAATACTGTGCTCTCAACAACACCATCCCCGTCTTTATCTATAATAATTCCACTGGGTATACCGCCCTCAACACTAAACGATGCGTGCGTTGACGTTGCAACTAGAAAATCAGTGTAAGTTGCAGTTGTTGCTTGATTATTCCCCGAAAGAGTTTCAACAATGACCGTTACCTCTCCTTCTCCGGTACCGGCCATAACAAACGTGTACTGTCCATCATCTGGAAGAACGAGATACTTCGCATCACCAACGGTGAAGTATGAACTACCGGGAATGTCGGTAGTGATAAGCAAAACATCTGCATCGGGGTCCTGCCCTGGCGTAATGCCCGTGTAGTTGCCAAACTGATCGGTTACACCGAGAGTGACTGGGGAGTGTGCACTGACGATGAGTTTTTCTCCTGTCTCTTCTACTTTTGGTTTCTCAGTAGTTATAAAAGTAGAAGATATGACGGGTATTTTTCTAATAATAGAACCTATTATCCTTTGTGTTGGAAGTGCACTCACTATATCTTTGTGTTCAACATCAAAGAGGAGAGGGTCTGAATTGTAAGACTCTAAGTTGAAATAATGACTTTCAATGTTAGAAGATCCTAGTGCGCTAGGATAAACAACAATACCATCTCCTTCTGTAGTAAATTGTAAATTATACGTGGTTTTTAAAATACCTCCACCATAAGTAATTCCTTTAATGGTGGAAAGCCCCCACCCGGCAATCTGTGCTACACGCATACTTGCTGGAAAAGTAAATGTATCGTATTTATTGTGAACGTTTTCTGCTCCACCAATCAAACCCGAATTAAGAACAGCCGGTAGTCCATTAATCCCTCCAGTTCTAGGAACAAGATCAGCACTGAGGAACGATACAAGGTCATTATAGGTAGTAACTCCCTCTGTACCATATACTGAACGCCACTCACGAGATTTTATCCCGCCGACACCAAAATCTAATACCTTGTCGTTGACCTCATTAAAATATTTAGGCGAGGGTAATAATGTATATGCCCCTGGTAATTTCTCCCCAAGGGTTTGTGCTTGTTTTTTACTAAGAAAAACAATGGGGAGTTTTGTGTTCACTCTTATATCCGACCCATCACCATGTAAAAGTCCTGCAACCGCTTGCGGGGTACCAAGTTGTGGAGTGCCCACCATCACAAACGATTCAACTAGGTCACTCTTCCCTTGATTTTCCAACTCTTTAATAAGTGCCTTCCCAACCAAGCCACCGTATGAATGGGCAACTAATGCAACTTTTCCTGTATATGAATTTGCGGCAAGCGCTTCAATCTGCCCAACAATATCAACAACACCATTTGCCGTTTGTACCTTATTTTTAATAATATCGTCAGGAGAGTAGCGCCAATCATACGGTAGGGCCTGCCATTCTTTAATGGTTGAAGTGCCGCTTCCAGAGTTAATTACGGTGAGTGTATCCATAAAAGAACTGAAACCTTGGTAGAGAGGGACTGAAACCACCGATACATCAAAAGTATTTAAAATACTGCCTACTACCACATTATCTGTAACTGGCGTTCCATCGTCTTCAAACTCAAGTTTTTTCAGGTCGTTCTTCACGTCACGGAAAGTTGGTGGCCAAAGAGTATTTGAACCAACTTTGAGTTCGCTTCCTTCAAAGCCAGGAAGAAAAGCAACCGACGAACAACATTCATAGCGCACCGACTCCAGAATAAATGGGTCTTCAGTGCGCCATGAATTAAGTGAAATCTTTGTGCCGACAATCGCGTCTCCCGTTCCTGTAGGGTTAAGTGTCTCATGGTACGGTCCGGTTTCACTCCCCCACCAATTATCCGAAAAACTGAGTGCGCCCGTAAAGTCTATATTCCTTGAAGAAGTCAGGGCAATCTTACGAGCGCCATATTCCCCATTATCGTAAAAACTAGAGTCGGAAACTGTAAGAGAATTGTTTTTCCCAACAAATATATACAGCCCCACACCAGCGCTGTATGTTGCTTCAACGTGTTCAAGAGTATACGAGAAACCAGGAGAGCCATTAAACCACGGGTACAAAACATACAACTCAGGGTATACATTATGATCATTAAACGCGTCAACGGAAACACCGCCACCATAGCGCACTTTAATATACTGAACATCCATTTTGTTGTTCCAACTTCCCCCACCAAACGACACATATCCCCAATCCCCTGGTGCAGGAAGTGTGGCACTGTCGTCATTGTTTGTGTCGCCGCCAACTGTATCGTCTTTCAATGAAGTGAAATAAACAGGGTCAGTAGCGGTGCCTTCAATTGAAAGAGTTACGTCAGCATGAATGGTTAATGTTGTTGAGGATGCAAACTTGACCACAACCCCTGGTTCAATAGTGAGTACCCCGAACCTGAGGTATATGTTCTCCTCAATCACATACGGACTTTCCGCCTTGCGCCACACCGTTGAGGCGGTGTTGTTTTTAATACTTTCGAGGTACGAAGCTTCGGTGATGCGTGTGAATGATGGAGGTGGAGGTTGGGGTGGGGGTATTTCTTCGGTGTCGCCATTCTCATTTTCTAGAGGCGCATCTCTGAGAACGGTGATGGTGGACGACGCAGTCACTTCAACGACTTCAGACGAAACGTCGTAGGTATAGAAACGGGCAACCAGCCTATACACATCGGCACCAACCGGTTCGCTAGACGACGCAGTGCCGTCCCATACTTGAGAAAAAGCCGTCGTGGTGGCATTAACATCAAACCGTTGAATGGCGTTTTCGTTCGTACACCCTACGCTCGACTCTAAACATACAGAGAGACTGGAGAAATACACTTCCACGGAAGAGGATGCAGTGATGGCAACAGACGGAGACGTTGAGGAAATAATCGCACTATCCACCACATCATTCAAAGTAAATAAAATAGAAGGCACAGTGGAAGTTGCTTGGTCACTGTCTGAATCGGGAAGTGGATTTTCAACGCTTTCTGTATCGGAAATAGTGATGCTATATGGTGCGGTTTCTTCAAACGCATCCGGCTGAATATCATAGCGGTAAAAGCGGGCAACAATCTGATACTCGCTCGAAGTGGCAATGTCGCCTGAAGACGTAGCGCCATCCCACTCGCGCGTGAAAGCGGTGGTGGTGGCATTGATGTCAAAGCGTTTCGTGTATGAACTGCCATCGCACGGCTCTACTGCGCTTTGGCATATATACAGTCGGGTGAAATACGCTTCTTCTGGTGCCTGCACCGCAATGGCAACTGACGGTGTTGAAGAAGCAATAACCACATTGTTTTCAGCGCCGTTTAATGTAAACGATGTGAATGTTGAGGGAGGTAGCTCAGGTTCTGGTGCCGTCAGTTCAGCGTGAACACCGAAAGGTGTGCTGGTAACCAACACACAAATAAAAACTGCGACCGTGCGTCTCATAAATATAAAGAAACACAGAAAATGTCTTGTGCGACACACCAACACACTCTGTGTGTGGATAACATTTTTAGATATAAAAGTCTATTCTTTATATTTTCGCGAACAGCTCAGTGCTTTCTATTTCAAATAGTTCTTTGATGTTTGAAAAATTAGGGACATCTTCAGCAAGTTCCGCAAGTGCGGATGCTGAAAGAATCGTGCGTTCAGGGCGGTTCGCCCTCGGTTGCATGTCGGGAAAACTTGCATGCTGATATCCCTGCAAAAACTCATATACTTTGTGCGGTTCGGCAACACCTCGCTCTTTCCATCCAGGAAGCCAAACATCGAGAGGATTCAACGCGACATAGGCAAACAACCAGCGCAGGTATTCATTGGTGTCTACATGTTTACTCTTAAAACGCCCCTGAAATACTGTGCCGCTATGTTCGTATAGCGTATTGAAATACATAGAGTACGCAGTTCCAACTTTTTTCATAAAATGCGAAATCCCGTTTTCGGTCTTTTGTCTCACAATAAGGTGAAAGTGGTTCGGCATAAGTGCGTACGCTAGCACATCCACCAGCCCCTGATCTGGCTTTTCTTCCCTGAATATGAGCAAGGACCGACCTTGCTCATTCTTATATTTTCTTAAGATATTTTCCATTCTTAAACCTTCCGAGCTGTTTGCAAGGAAAAGTAGGATTTTGAAACGAAAGTAATCATGATTGCTTAGAAAAATATCCGCCTTATGCGCACCGCGGTTGTAAACATGATAAATTTCCCCTTCTAAAAATGGCACCTTCCTGAACATATATTCATAATACCATAAGTGAGTAAGGTCGGTCCTTGCTCATTGTACGGCTATGGGTTTTGTGCTACTGCGCTAGTTGGGACTCTGGCTCGGATATGTTGTCCTCTCTTTGTTCATTTTGAGCGCCTAAAAATATCAAGATACTAAAACTAATACCAATGATAATACTAAAGAAAAGGAGAAATTTAAAAAATCCGTCAGTAAATAGGTTCTTCATAGTGTGCCTAAAGCATATCACGCTCTGTTTCAAGGTCTGTCTTGAGTGTAGAGTTGTTTACTAATTCTGCCTGTTTAATTGCCTCATTGTAATACAATACTGCGTCTTCTTTCTGTCCTTGGTCGCCCACATAACGCGCCAGCAGTACATACAAGTCAATTGCTGTTGGTTGATTTTCTATACCGCGTTTTAGTATTGCAATTGCCTGATCGCTATTATTTTGCTGTGCATACACTTCATATAAAGAACGGTAAAGTGCTGGATTGTTTGGCAAAATATCAATTGCTTTCATGTAACTGTTAATCGCCTTGTTTGGGTCATTTAAATATATGCTGTATAAACTTCCTAGATTTGCATGTACTTGCCATGTTGGTGAAAAACGCTGAGTAAGAAATACAAGAACTTCTTCGGACCCGTCATAGTCGCCGAGTATCGTCCGATAGGAAGAGAGATTCATCCAGGCGTTAAAACTATCTGGACTGTCTTTCAGTGCCAAGAGGGTCGCTTCCATATTACGTATTATCTGTACGTATGCCGTGTGATCCATATTTACAGACTCCGATGGAATAGCTCTGGTGAGATCCGGGGCAGTGATACCTTCTTGTGGTGCGTCAGGAAGTCGTTCAACAGTGTACCCACCATTTTGAGTTGACTCACCTACTTCCAAATCAGATGGATTAATACCGTTTTCAGTAGTGCCTTCCTCTACCTTTATTTCCCTCTGCTCAGGCCCTGATATATTTTGGAAGGCAAAGTACGCAGCTCCAAGCAAAAGAGCACCCCCGATGAGGATAACAGGAACGGAAGAAAAGAATTTTTTCATACTAGGTATTGTATCGCGTACAGGCATATAAAACAAAATACACAAAACAATCAGGCATAACAAAAAGCCCCCGAAGGGGCTTTTTGTTTCCTAGCTTACGCCAGAAAATCTTCCACTAATTCTGTATTGCTACAGACTAGTTAGCTGATCGTGAGTTATCAAGACCACCTGATGGAAGACCTACGATACCGAATCCGTTACCCCAGTCTGCGTCAGTCACAAGAGAAGTACCAGTTGTGTGTGGAGACCATAGGAAGTCATCGTTCGTGTCGCCATCAACCGCTGCGGCTGTGCCGTCAAAGACGGTTGTAGCGAATGATGGGAACGCTGCGTCACCAAGAACTGTTGTGATTACGTTAGCACCTGATACTGCACCAGATACTGAACCACGAACTTCAAAGTAACGAGTTGCACCAGCTGGAATCTGAAGCGTCGTTGACGCTGCAGCTGAAGTTTGAGCGTAGAACTCAAGTTCAGTTGCTGATGATGCCCATGCAGTACCTCCAAGGTTTGAGGCAAGCATACGGCCATCAGCAGTTAATCCTGATACTGGTGTTGAGTAGCCACTGTCAGTGAAGGCGAAGATGTTAAGTCCGGTTACGGTTGCAGTTGTAGTTGCAACAGTAATTGAGAACTTAGACACTCCGACGTCTCCTGCTGCGTCAGCAGTTACCTTGAATCGCATCAACTTACCATCAGCAATACCTGTTGATGAAAGACTTGAGTCTTTCGCAAAGGTTGGGAACGACTTGTAGAGTCGTACACCTGACACTGCTGTTGAACCAGTTGCGTTAACTGTTGTACCTGACTGTGCACCAACACCTTGGGTGTTTGTGTTGTTGGTATCAACATCAACTGCGATTAAGTGTCCCGAAGTACCAGGTTCACTGGTACCGACTGAAGCCAACCAACCTTTCACGGTTACCTCTACGTCAGTATCCTTAGGAATACTTAATGTTGAAGTAAGCGTTGACGTTGCGTTGTTGTTTGTACCTACAAACGTTGCTTGTCCAATCTGTGTGCCATCAGTCTTATGCAGTGTTACCTGGATAAGGTCTTGTGGTGAAGATGATGCAGTGTTTGTAAGTTGCAAGCCAATTCTTTGCAAGTCAACTGATTCGTTGGTTGCGCGGAATTTTAATACACCAAGAGTTACCCCCTGTGTACCGGCTGCACCAAGTGCATACGATGGACTTGGAGCTGCGGTTGAAGCAACAACAGCACCGGAAGCTGCGATAGTCATGGTTTGACCTGCGCCTGTTGAACCGGTTGCGGTGACTGTCGCTGAAGATCCAATACCTGTTACGGTAAGTGCTCCAATTTGGGTTGAAGTGATACCAAGGTTGAATGTAGAGCTTGTGTCTGATGAAGACGAAACGTTACAGAACAATCCTAGAGTTTTCACTGTCCCCTTTGTAATGGTCAATGGGTTGTCAAACGTGAATGTACCCAGTGCTGCAGTTGTTGAGGCCGTAGCCGATGGGTTCACAATGTTTGTTCCCGAGTTAAGAATCGTTGAACCGTCTTTCAAGACACAGCTTGAAAGCTTGTTCGGAGCGCCAGCAAGTGCGGCATTCGTGTACGTCAATGGAATTGACGAGATACGAAGGTCTTCACCTGACTGCGACGCATTAAGCTGAAGGTTCGCGAAGATAACGTCCTGACCGCCCGCAACAATGGTTTGCGCTGAAGGTGAGGCTGAAACTGAAACTTGAAGTTCAGCAGCTTCAACAGTCATTGCGTTCATGTTGAACGACGTTTGCGATAGCGTAATGGTGTCACCAGTCAATTCACCCTTTACAGTAGTCCACTGTGTAGATGGGTTTGTTGAGAGGGTGTATACCGTTGCGTCACCAATAGTTGACGCTACTTTACCGCGAATGGTGTACGTGTGACGACCTGTTGGGAACGTGATTTCATCACTGAAGGTAAGGGTCGTACCAACACCTGTTGCGTCAACAGGACCAGCAACAACTGCGCCATTCTCGTCAACGATAGATACGTTGGTGAGAAGACCAGTGCCTGAACCTGATGATGATGCAACTGTTACTGCCAATGTCTGTACGGTGATTGCTTCACCTTTGATGTCAATGTCAAACCCACCAAGTGGCTGGTTTGGAACATTAACCGCAATGTTTTGTGCAGGAACTGCAGTTGCTTTGGTAATAGTGGTTACTGAAGCACCTTCAATAGTTACCTGGTTACCCCAAATATATGGAGTACCTGTTGTTTCTGAGGTGTTGTTAGTACCACGTACCAACGTACTTACTGCGGTCGCACCAATGGCAGGAGAAACTCCAAATCCAAAGGTTTGTCCTTCAGCAAAGATGTCAGTCGTTTCGTCAACGTCAAAGATAACAGTTCGTCCGTTAGAGTTTGAACCAACGATGTCAAACTGTACATATCCTTCAATGTTGTCTCCTTCCGGAAGAAGGACTCCTGAACCAAGGTTCGCAATAACGAACTGGCCGTCAGAAGAAACTGAAGTTGGATACGCTACACCACCAATAACAACCTGGATGTTTGCAAGGTCGTTTACAGTAGACGCAGATCCAGTCTGGTTGAAGCGAAGAGTCTTAAGCATAAGATCTTCTGCTGAACCAGCAGTCACACGGAATCCTGTCACACGATACGCCGTTGTTCCGATTTCTTTCGTTACCGGAGCGTTTGACGCAAACGCACTTGAGATATCAAGTGAGAGTGTACCAGTTGATAGTGTTGCGTTAATGGTGTGGTATGCACCAGTAATTGGCAATGCGCCTGAAACTGCAGCTGAGGTGTTGATACCAACAACTGTAATTGCAGGAACTTCACCTGCACGTGCTGCAAGAGAAGCGGCCATGTTTCCACCTACGGTGAATGTTCGTGTCTGTCCTGCAGGAACGGTGAATTTCTCGCCAATGGTTGCTTGGTCGTTTGAGTTGAAGCTCTTAGCAGTACCAAGTTGGTTTCCATCTTGGTCAATAAGAACAACACCAGCAAACGAAGCGTTATTGCCGAGTCCTGTTCGCTGTATTATCACTGAGTTTACGGTAACGTCGCCATCAGATCCGGCAGTCAACGTAAAGTTGGTGAAAGGAACACGTGATGTTCCTTGTGGAGCGATACCGTTCTGTGGCTGCGCAGCAGCTGCAACAGAAAGACCTGTTCCTGATGGAGCTGGGGTAGTAGTACCGCCAGTTGTTCCACCTCCTGATGTTGCGCCACAAGCACCTGATGATGCTAGAGCCGCGCGAGTAATAGGGCCGAAGTAACCAACCGCTGGGCTTACGCCGTTAGCAGCTTGCCACTTTGCAAGTGCGCCCTGAGTAAGAGAACCGAAGAAATCAGTTTCTGACCCAGCTGAACCAACACCTGATGCTGCAACTGGTGCGCCGTTTGCATTCAAGATTTGTTGAAGTGCAAGAACGTCTGAACCTGTTGAGCCAAGTGTAAGGTCACGTGAAAACGCAGAACATGATGCGCCACCTGATGTTGAACCACCTGATGTTGCTTGTCCGCGAAGAGACGCGTTAACGTTGTTGATAACCGCCTGGTCTGCACCAAACGATGAGAGAAGCGAAAGAATCGACTGGATTTGACTTTCAGTCAACGCAGCGTGAACTGCAGGAACTGAAAAAGAAAAAGCCAAAGCCGCTACCATCGCAAGTCCCGCAACAACTGTTGTGAGTTTTCTTGTAATAGACATAGCTAAAGTGCTATTTGTTGTGACATACTCCTCTCACTAAAATTATTAATAACTAATTAGTGAAAGAAATACGGGTTGCGTGTTTCCTCGCATAAAGTTCGTTCGACCGAACAACAAGAAAAGTGCAACCTTGAATTAATAAGTAATCTTATAAGATTACCTACCACCATCGCTTGTGCAACAATAGAAAATATAATTTTCTCTGCCTTCACTCACTTGGGTAGTAAGCAATACTAGTTTCCACCACCCTTTGTAGACTGCTCTACAAAGACGTTGATGGCAAAAGGGGTTAAGGGTATTTCTATCATCTCTGAATACTCAGGACATGCTTTCTTTTCAGTAGTGTAAAGAACGAGTACACAGCATAACGGGGTGTGTTCCCGGCTACTCAGCAGCTTCTCTGCATTATTTTATTGTCAAAGTTCGGTACCTCTTTCCCCCACTTTCAAACAGACATAAATACAGTCAAAATCTTTCCGTTCAGCGGATGAGCACATTATACCGAAAGATATGCTATTTGGGAGTACTTAGTTGAGGCACTTAAATGTGGATAAAGAAAGGAGTAATGTCCATACAGGAAAAAGCCGAGAAAATCGGCTCTTTTGATGAAATTAACGCTTTCCTACCACAGGGGGAAGAGTACCTTAAAAAGAGTCGCTAGGCAACTAGGTATATAAGGGAGTAGAAGAATATGTATATAGTGTATATTTTTGAATACAATCTGCTAGTTCTGCCTAAAACATAGCAAACTAGCGCCTAAACTACCTTTCTATAAGTGCTCCATCGGCGCTCCCCTTCCTTCATAAGGATCCCTTGGTCTACAAGTGCCATAAGCTCTCTTTGGATTGTCTTTTCACTGCATCCTTCAATTTCTGCACACACGTCTTTTACAGTAATTTTGTCCTTTTTATTTAAAAGACTTAATATAATTTCTCTTCTATTTAAATGTCTTTTATGATTACTTGTCCTTTTGCCCACGCTCTGTGTAGAAAGCTCGCTGCCGTTACGCCGTTTGTTTGCTTTTGCCGACCCTACTGAACCTTGATCTAGAGGTGCTCTGTTTTCAGTTGTCACGTCTACCTTGTTTGAGTCAAAAACTTTTTCCGTGTGCTGGCTTACAAAAGAAGCCAAGTCAGCATATTCAGCATGTAAAATACGCGCATTCATTGGTGATATAAATCCTGCTCGTTCAGCAAGATTAAGAATTGACCCTATCTCAAGGCATATTGAAGCAAACCCCTCATGGTATCTAAGGTCGCGTGCTTTTTCAGGGTTAGCAGAAGAGGTTACCAGTTCAATGGCACACGTTCTGACACGAGTCTTGAGAGGGTCGTTACTTGGGATAAATCCGGTGACCATATACAGAGCTGAGGCAAGTTTCTCAGACTTTTGGAGAACAAAATTATGGTGCTCATTTCTAAAGAAAGAAGAAAAAGCTTGGTTTAACTGCCCACCGTCATGTGAGCTTAAGGTCATATCTTTTTTGTCTTTTTTGCTATCGGACATAATTTTATTTGTCCTTTATGAAATATCGGACATATATTCCTATCGGTCATTCTACTCCTCTACAAAGTGTCCGTCAAATTATTCTTAAAAACCTAATGTCTATTTTTTGTATCTCTTCTTTCTGGTCTTGTATGAAGTGCTATACCTACAGACCTACTGCCCTGCCTCTCTAGGTACTAAAAGACCGGGAACGAGCGCGCGTTGACACAACTAGAAATTCATCTAGAAAACACTCGCTACAATAGCGAGACCCTAAACAAGAGCATGTTATTATTTATGCATATTTATGGTTCGTCGAAAGAAAAAGAAAAGGAAATTAAATTTAATTCCTAGCCTCCCCTCATTTGAGATTACGGCGAAGCCAGAGACCCTTCGTAGTATTTACGCAATCGGTGCTGGCGTCCTTTCGTTACTTTTTCTTCTTGCTCCATTTCAATTGGGTGGAGACGTTGGTACTTTTCTGTTTGAGAAATTAAAAACGCTTTTCGGTGTTGGATACTACCTCGTGCCCATTACTCTTCTCTTTCTTACTATTGGTCTGATACGCCAAAAAGATGAAACGGGCGTCGGCACTGCACGTGCGGTTGGGGCTGGTCTTTTGTTCTTCTCGGGTATTGGTATTCTCTCTCTTACCTACACAAACGCAGGTGGCATTATCGGCAATATAATAATGATCCCATTTGTCTCCTTGTTTGATCCAATCTTAGGCGGGCTTATGCTGGGTGCGGTGGCAGTGGTAGGAACACTTCTTGCTCTTGATACTCCTCTTTCTATTGGGACACTTTTCTCTCGAGATAAAAAAAATAAGAAAGACGAGGAATACGAGGATGCATATGACGAAACTGACGAAGAGGAGGAATACGAGGATGAGGATGAAGCAGAACACGGAGAAGAGGAAGCAGAGGAAGAGGAAGCAGAAAAACCAAAACGTGGCCTCTTCGGCAACAAAAAGGAAGTTGAAGAAGAACTAAAGCCAATGTCTTTTGCGTTAGTTGATAAAGAATACAATCCCCCTCCCCTCTCGCTCCTTGAAAAAGATAAAGGTAAGCCAGGCGTTGGTGATATTAAGGCAAACGCAAATATTATTAAACGAACGCTCTACAATTTCGGCATCACTGTTGAAATGGATGAGATTTCAATAGGGCCGACAGTAACACGCTATGCGTTAAAGCCAGCCGAGGGAGTACGACTGCAAAAAATACTTGCCCTTCAAAACAACCTAGAGTTAGCACTTGCCGCAAGTCCCGTCAGAATTGAAGCACCTATACCAGGAAAGTCTCTCGTGGGAATTGAAGTTCCTAATAGCAAAAAAGCGACCGTGGGCCTTGCGACACTACTTAATGAGAAAGCGTTCACTGAAGACACACGTCCACTGTTGGCAGCTCTTGGTCGCGACATTGCCGGCACCGCCCACTTTGCAAACATTTCCAAAATGCCTCACGTTCTTATTGCAGGCGCCACGGGAAGCGGTAAATCGGTTTCTATTCACGCGCTCATTACCTCATTATTGTACCGAAACGGCCCCGGGACACTGCGTTTTATTATGGTTGATCCAAAGCGCGTAGAGTTAACTATGTACGATACTATCCCCCACCTGCTTACTCCTGTTATTACTGAGCCGAAAAAAGCAATTCTTGCTCTGAAGTGGGCGGCAAAAGAAATGGAGCGACGGTACGATATTTTACAAGCACATTCTGTGCGCGATATTAGTTCGTATCATGAAAATATTCTGCAAAGGATGTCATCTGAAAAAAGTAGTGTGGAAGGGGAAGAAATGCTAGATCAGATGCCATATATTCTTATTGTTATTGACGAGCTTGCCGATATTATGCAGGCATACCCAAGAGAGCTTGAGGCGGCTATAGTTCGTCTTGCACAAATGAGTCGCGCGGTGGGAATACACCTTATACTTTCAACACAACGGCCCAGTGTGAATGTCATTACTGGACTCATTAAAGCGAATATCCCTTCACGCGTAGCGCTTCAAGTTGCCAGCCAAATTGATTCGCGTACCATTCTAGACTCAGCGGGAGCTGAAAAACTCCTTGGAGCAGGAGACATGCTGTACCTTTCAGGTGAGATGAGTAAACCACACCGTATTCAAACTGCGTTCATTTCAGAGGAAGAAGTGAAGAAAGTAGTGTCCTATATTAAAAAATACAACGAAGAAAACCTTGATGAAATTACCCTTACTGGAAATGCAAACGAGTCACCAAATGCAATTTTCAGCAGTGCGTTTGATGAGGAAGAAGACGAAGACGAGCTATACGGACAAGCAAAGCAAACCGTAGAGGAGGCCGGGAAAGCATCTACGTCGTTCCTCCAGAGAAAACTACGCATCGGCTACGCCCGAGCAGCGAGACTTATGGACATTCTTGAAGAAAACGGCGTGGTAGGTCCAGCGGACGGAGCAAAACCACGTGAAGTTTTCACTGACGGTGAAGACTATAGGGAGGAAGAGTATGAAGACACTAATGAGGAGGAGGAAAAGAGCGATGATGAAGTAGAGAAAGATGAAACGTAGAAGCATCTCATCGCTCCCCGTATCATTCCTGCTTTTCGGTATATTTGCCATCATACTTGTTCTCTATACGAGCTTTGTCACTCTTCCCTTCCTTCAGGGACCAAGCATTAGCGTGAACCCTGTTATTACCACTGAAAATGGGTCTCTCGTTATATCGGGAACGGCTCTACGGGTTTCTACACTCACCATTAACGACCAGGACACTCCATTGAGCGAGCAGGGTCAATTTTTAATAGAACGTTCATTTCCCTCAGGGTATACTGTAGTGGTACTGAGAGCTCAAGATAGATTTGGGCGTAGTCGCGAAGAAACAGTGACATTTATAACTAAGGAAAAAATACAAAACCATGCCAGCGAAAAAGAAGACAGCGAAAACGGCCCCTCTAACAAAGAAACCAGTCAGTAGTGCAGTAGCCGGTCCAAAAAAAGATGCTATCAAAGAAACGGTAGATAGTATCAAAACAAAATTTGGTGATGGGGCAATTATGATGCTGGGCACCACTGCGCGTGTTGGTATTGATGCAATTTCTACGGGGTCTATCGGATTAGACTCAGCGCTTGGCATCGGTGGTGTTCCCCGCGGAAGAATTATTGAAATATTCGGCCCTGAGTCATCAGGAAAAACTACTCTTGCGCTTCACATCGTAGCTGAAGCACAGAAAAAAAACGGCATATGCGCATTTGTTGATGCTGAACACGCACTTGATCCTGAATATGCAAAAAAAATCGGCGTTAAAATTGATGACCTTCTTGTCTCACAGCCCGACACAGGAGAACAAGCACTTGATATTGTAGAGTCACTCGTTCGCAGTGGAAAATTAGACGTAGTCGTCATTGACTCTGTTGCAGCGCTCACTCCGCGCGCTGAAATTGAAGGCGATATGGAACAAGTCCACGTTGGTCGCCAAGCACGTCTCATGAGTCAAGCGCTTCGCAAACTCACCGCAATTGTTGCTAAAAGTAATACAGTGGTTATTTTCATTAACCAAATTCGTATGCAAATTGGCATGATGTTCGGCAATCCAGAAACAACCCCAGGAGGAAAAGCACTGAAATTCTATACCTCTGTCCGTATGGATATCCGTCGCATTGCCCAAATAAAGAAAGGCGAGGAAGTGGTTGGCGGTCGTGTGCGTGTAAAAGTAGTAAAAAACAAAGTTGCAGCACCCTTTAGACAAACTGAATTTGACCTCATGTATAACGAAGGTATTTCCCGTGAAGGAGAACTGCTCGCGCTCGGTGAAAAGTTTGGTTTTGTTAAAAAAGCCGGAAGCTCGTATTCATACGGAGAAGAAAAACTTGGCCGAGGATACGACGCTTCAAGACGTTTTCTTAATGAAAACAAAACACTCGCAAACAAACTCCTCAAAGAAATACGTGCTGAGTTAAAAGGCGTATAGACCGTTACGATACTTCAACAAGTTTGGGTGGTGTATACCCCTGGTGTGCGTATTTTATATAAAAAGAGAGATCTCGCATTATAAATATCGCGACTGTAATGCTTGCAATAAAAAATACCTGTACTGAAAGTTCAGTTGAGAGAAACGCCATCAGTGTGTATTGTAAAAATTCAAAAGGGGTGTGTGAAGAATTCAGAGCATTAAGAATAATATTGTGCGCGGAAACTGATATGAACAGAAAACCAGAAACCACTAAAAACCCAAAAAGTTTTGTCTGAGCTGAAGTTGCTTGTCGCAGAGCATAAAGCACGAACACCCGACGCATTACTCTGTTTTTGATTTTTTGATTACGTTCCATATCTAATTTTTATTATACTCGTATATCCCCCACTATATTTTTTAGTACTTTTTTCGCTCGGTGTATCCGTGTTTTTATGGCACCAACACTCACCCCTTCACGCTCTGCAATCTCCCTGTATGGCAGTCCCTCAATAAAGGCAAGCGTTAGAATATGCGCCACATCTTCAGGAACACATACCAATGCACGCTGAATAATATCTTTTGCCTCAATTGCATCTTTGTTGGATGCCATCGGAAGCGATTCATAGTGTTCCTGAGAAAGCGATGCCACGCGCGCCCACTGTGTAGTTTTCTTTTTATATTTAGTGCGCGCAACATTCATCAGAATAGTTATTGACCAACTTTTGAATGTTCCTGACTCCCCTTTAAAGTTCGGTGCGAAGCGGTATATTCTGATGAGCGTTTCCTGCACGACATCTTCTGCTTCATCTTTATCCTTCAAAACAGCAACAGCGCGCCTAAAAAAAGACTTCTGATGACGTTCTATGAGAGCTTCAAATGCGTGTGGTGCGCCAAGAGAGTGCGCGAGTAATTCCTCGTCAGTTAGCTGTGTAAGGTCGTGCACGTGTTCCATATTTGATAATACAGTGCACGTGCATGGTATGTCAACTAAAGATACCTGTTGCATAAAGCCATAGAGTAGCGCCTCATGGGTCTTGTGTTGTATAGTGCCCTAGGCGCCACACCATATATACTACTGCGCTATAACCAAAAAAGTTTCATGGCAATACTTTCATATAATGAGATCACCCTTAAGAAGATTATTGAATATAATAATGAACCATTTGAAGTGCTCGCTTCTCATGTCTTTAGAAAACAACAAAGAAAGCCTGTTAACCAAACAAAACTGAAAGGGCTAAAATCAGGAAAAATGCTTGAGATCTCTTTTCACCAATCAGAAACAGTACCCGAGGCAGACATTGAAAAGAAAGAATTCGTATATGTTTTTAAAAACCGTGGCGAAGTGTGGTTTCATGAAGAAGGAAATCCTAAAGATCGTTTTTCTTTACCTGAGGAGCAGGTGCACAATGAGTTACAGTTTATAAAAGAAAAAACCGTAGTAACGGCACTGTTGTGGAATGAAGAAATTATCGGTATCAAGGTGCCGGTTAAAGTTGAACTCGTTGTAGTTGAAGCACCTCCTGCGGTAAAAGGAAACACTGCCCAAGGTGGTAGTAAACAGGTAGTACTGGAAACCGGTGCCACAATCAGCACTCCACTCTTCATCAACGAAGGAGATATCGTTCGCGTAAACACCAACACTGGCGAATATGTTGAGCGCGTTGAGAAAAAATGATAGTAATAATATCTTCCTATTGACCTGTGATACCCACTAACTGTAAGCGTGCGCTTATAGTTAGTGGGGGCGCACCCTAGAGAAATTATTCATGCGACTCTAGGATACTGCGTATCTAAGCGCTATTTTCAAAAGAAAAAACCGTGTTTTACACGGTTTTTAAAAAACTCATACCTAGAACCTAATACCTAAGGTGCTAAATCCCTATCTAATAAGAAAAGGAAGGAGTCCCATGAAGCGTGCCTGTTTGATGGCTTGCTCAACCTGCCTTTGGTGTGAAGCTGAAATGCGCGTACGGCGCTTGCTCAAAATCCTGCCGTGCGGGTTCATGAACTGTTTTAAGTATTCAGTATTTTTATACGTAACGTATTTTGGTGTGCTGTTTGTATTCATAATTTTTAATGTCTAGAACGGAATATCGTCAGGACTAATC
Organism: Patescibacteria group bacterium; assembly: GCA_029260935.1. Taxonomy (GTDB): domain Bacteria; phylum Patescibacteriota; class Minisyncoccia; order Phycocordibacterales; family Phycocordibacteraceae; genus Phycocordibacter. Next base: position 55,182 of record JAJDCJ010000016.1, read on the forward strand.
TCCTCAGTAGGGTATTCAACACCCTCAGGTCTTCCTTCTTGGCCTGGCTGATTGCCACCACGAACCTCTTGAGACTCATTAGTGCTTCCACCTCCCCCTGCGCGCGCACCAAACTGAACGCGGTCTGCAACTATTTCGGTGCGATATTGTTTGTTCCCGTCTTTCTCCCAACTTCGCGTTTGAAGTCTTCCTTCAACCAACACACCACTTCCCTTCTTTAGGTATTGTGCACTCGTTTCTGCTTGGCGACCAAATACTACAATGTTGTGATATTCAGTTGCTTCCTGTTTTTGTTTTTCCTGGTTGTACCACACACGATTCGTTGCAACACTAAACGTTGCAACGTGAGCGCCACTAGGAAGTGCGCGTAGTTCTGGGTCTCGAGTTAAATTTCCTGCAACAAAAGCTTTGTTTAAGTACATATGTTTTTATAGTTACTCTTTATTTTCAGTACCGTCTGTGTCCACTTTTTGTTCCTCTCCCTCTCCCTCCTCTTCAACTTCCTTCTCTACTGCCTCCTCGTCAGGGGTCGTATCCTCTACAAACGGTATTGCATCAAGACGTGGGTCAGCAAGAGTTGCCGCGACAGCGTCACGTGACGTCTTAACTACAATATAACGTAAAATAGTTGCATGTTCTTTGAGAGCAATCTCAAAGTTTGCAATACTTGAAGGTGTGGCTTCAAAAGCAATCCAGCCGAAGTAAGCATTTTCAAACACCTCCTTCTTTTCTCCAATTTTCTTTTCAATACCATATGAAAGCTTAACGCTCGCTGGCGCTCGCTGGCCGAAAATTTCAGCATGAATGTCTTTAAGATCCTTTAAAATAAGCGCTGTTTCAGCTTCAAGGTCTCCCTCAGAGACCGTTGGAAGAATATGGTAGCCAACTTCATAGACTGATAAAACTTCAGACTCTTCCGTAACTCCCTCCTCTTGCAAAGGGGTTTCTTCCTGTAGATCTGTTTCTTTTGTATCCATTGTGAATGTACAGTATCACGAGCACTAAAATTACGCAATATGTGGCTTAAACTCAATACCAAAGACCCGTTTTGCGTTATTTTTTACGGCATTTTCTATAGATTCTTCAGACTCGCCACGAATACGAGCTATCGCCTCAAGCACATATCTCACATATATCGGCTGGTTTTTTTTACCACGATACGGCACAGGAGCTGCATAGGGGGCATCGGTTTCAGTCAAAATCATGTCTATAGGGGCCTCGCGTACCACTTCGTCATAGTCGTGAGTAAAGGTCAGCACCCCGGTAAATGAGGTAGTAAAACCAAGCGCCCAAAAACGCTTCGCTGTTGCGAGGTCTCCAACAAAAAAATGCATGTTCCCCCACACCAGAGAACGGCTTTGCCGACGGGGCAGACCCCTCAATTCTTGACGTCCGACGTCAAGAATTTTTGATTCAAGGTAATCGGCAACTTCTTCATACGCGTCCATGGAATTTTTAGACGGACGACAATGCACCATAAGTGGTTTGTTGTGTGTAGTCGCCAGCTCCACCTGCTGTTTGAACACCTCCCATTGTTTTTCTTTCCATCCTTCACTCGCCTCTTCACCTGCTGAAGTTGTTGATTGCCGAAAAAAATCCAATCCGCACTCTCCCACCCCCACTACCTTTTTTTCTTTTACTAACGCTGAAAAACTTGATATATCAAATTCTTCTTCTCCAGTGTAGTTGGGGTGGAGGCCGACACACGCATACAAGTGTTCGTGCTGGTGTGCTAAACGTACCGCCTCCTGGGAACTTTCCAGGTCCACCCCCACTACAATACCCAACACACCCTCTGCCGCCATCCGTGCAATAACTGCATCCTGGTCTTCTCTTAAGCCACCCAAGTTCGGGTGGCAGTGCACGTCTATGTATTGGTATTGCTGCATATTATTTCCCTTCCCACTCTCGTATAACCTTAAGAGCATCCTCTTCCACCTCCAAAAAATGGACGAGCTTGATTTGGCGACGTGCATTTTTATTTAAATCAAAAATATTATGGTTACCCTCGTAGTGATCTTTGGCAACTTTGTCTCTGCCACATGCAAAAACAACTCTCGGAATATACGCCCAAAATGAAGCCGCGTAACACATCACACATGGTTCTAATGATGAGTAAAGGGTTACGTCATCTAAATTTCTTTTACCCAAAGCTTGTCCTGCCGCTCTGATAGCCGCAATTTCAGCATGGCTCGTCGGATCATTAAGTTGTTTTCCATTACTCAGGCCCTCTGCAATAATTTCCTCATCCTTTACAATAACGGCCCCGACTGGATACGCGCCCATTGCTACAGACTTCCGCGAAAGCTCGATGGCTTTTTTGATAAAATATTTATCCTGCATACTACTTCTTCCAATCCTCAATGATCAGTTTTGAGCCGGAACGGCGAATGGTTACTTTTTGACGGTCGCGCCAGCGCAGTTCGCGAACAAATTCAATCGGAAGCGTTACAGAAACACTTTTCCCGCCACCTGTCCGGGTAAGTTTACGAACATTTCGATTTTCTAACCGTCTTCGTGCCATGAATTAACTATACCAGCTCTTGAATGAGCTCTAGAGCTAATTCAAGAGCTGACTGTCTGGGTCTCCTTCGCCAAGGCTCCGACGGACTAAAAGACGATGCCCGCCAAACTCCATTCTGATGGGGCTTTGGTTGGCATTTTTACTTCAAAGAAACATTGAGAGATACATCAAGGGCCTGAGCAATACGCTGCAGCGTATCTAACGACGGGTTACCTTCCCCGCGTTCGAGTCGGGAAATGACAGGTTGCCTTGTGCCGATTTTTTTTGCAAGTTCTGTTTGTGTCAAACCTCTGCGAAGGCGATGTTTAATAATTGCCCGCACCAATTCATATTCAAGACCGAGCGATTCGTATGCGTTTCGTACGTTGCGGTTTTTGAGCACTTTTGTTTTGAATTTTTTATATGTGGTTGCCATAAATCCAGTATAACTTATATGTTATATTTACGCAAGTCCATCCATTATCTTTTGTGCCTTGGCTATTTCTCGGATTGATGCCTTTTTGGTTTTCTTAATAAAGCCATGTAACAGCATCGCTTTATTGTTTTTGAAACAATAAAAAATCCTAGTCTCCCGCTTTCCTCTGATACGAAGTTCCAACAAACCACCAGATACATGCCGACTATGTGGCATCCTTAAATCCGAGCCGAACGCCTCTAATAAATCAACGACTCTTAAGGCCTTGGCAAGTTCTGCTGCAGAGAGTGATTCTAAAAACGTCTCTGCGGAATCAAATAAAATAACCTCCATTCAGGCACTATAACAAAATCTGCCGGCAACGCCGCCCTCGCGCATCTTTTGAATCACCGCTTCTTGGTCCTGTTTCAATTCCCCCAAGTTCGGGTGGCTGTGTATGTCTATGTATTTATACTTTTGCATAAACAATTTTCGTTTAGTTTCTTAGTGAAGACTGAAAAAATGAAATATCTTTTCCGGCTAACAAACTTTCGATACTCGGCCTTAGTTCTTCTGGTAGAAACCGTACCCCTTTAAACTCGTGAGCGTCTAACCATACAAAATCTAAATGACCCACCTGAGAAATCGGTTTTGTATCTTGGGGGCATGAAAAATTTATCAAAAAATTCAACTCATGTACTAACCTTCCATTATCATTCCAAGAATGTTCGAATACAGAGAGAACGTTGTGCGCCTGAGCCTTGATATTAATTTCTTCATCTATTTCGCGCTCTAGAGCTAGTAAAACAGACTCTCCTGATTCTACATGCCCCCCTGGAAGAAAAAAGTAATCTTCTTTTCTAAAATAAGCTAAGAGAATCTTCTTTTCTTGTATGGAAACCCCCCGAGCTAAAACTTCTTGTGATGTCATAAATTACTTCAAAAACTTTGGAGTTATAGAAAGTATATACTTCTCATAATCAATAGTCGATCGAATTCCTCTATTTTGAAATTCTTCAACAGATTGTATATCTACATCTTGCCAGAAATGTTTTGTCTGGAAAGCCATGTGAAACGACATCCATAAATCCTCTAACTCCTCATTATCTACCCCACTATCAGGCAGCACATAAACTGCATGTTTTCCTGTTCCCACAGCATATCCAAGCTCAGCAATAGTACCGTATGCTCGCCCATTGATAATCGCAACCAAAGCATCGGATTTCTCCAGTTTGGGAAAAACCATTTCCATAATATGCTCCGGTTTCAACCCAGAGGGAAGATCATTTTCTTCCAAAACATCTGTTTTAGAAACAGAGCGCAAAATCCAATGTCCGTTGTGAATATAGGTACCTCTGTCAATCTTTTTTGATTTATAAGTATGAATTAAATCATCAACATCCATATCCGTATTTGTTTCAATAAATACATCATTGAGTGTGTTTGATGCTATTCTTTTTGCAATATAAATTTTTCTCATAGAACCTCATATTCACCCACCTCAAATATTCTGTATTGGTATCAACCCCTGTGTAATTGTACCCTTCTGAAATAAATTGCTTGGGAAAATATCTTTATCAACATCACGTTGGTCCATAGCTCTATTGTTCTAAACGTGGGAAGAGGTTTTTTGGTTTTTTGTTTTCAAGCACTGCTTTTTTAATCAAGTCGCTTGTGTCAGGGAGCAGTGGTTGCAGTAGTATGCCGATCTCATAAAGGTCTTTAGTGAGTACCTGAATCATTTGAACACCTTTTTCTTTGTCTTCTTTTATCACTTTGAATGGCTCTTCTTCTGCAATACGTTCATCAAGCTCTTGGATACGGCTCCATACAAAGTCTGACGCTTGGTTAAACTGAAAGTTTTTAAACGCATCAACATACTCCTTCGGGAAAGACATCTCTTCAGGTTTCTCAAATGGAGTGTCAAGGTGCTGTTCTGCCAACTTCATAATGCGACTCGTTAAGTTGCCAAGACCATTCACTAAGTCTGCTGTATACCATTCATCAAATGATTTCCATGAAGCATCAGAATCTTCAAATGGATGCGTGTGTCTTAGGTAAAAATAACGCAGTGCGTCTGTTCCATACTTTTCTACTACTTCAAACGGACTAATAACATTCCCTACCGATTTTGATATCTTCTCGCCGTTTATATTTATAAAACCATGAATATAAATCTGTTTTGACGTTGGTAAACCTGCCGACATAAGCATTGCCTGCCACATCGCTGCTTGTTGGCGCACCTGATCTTTACCTGCAAACTGTATCACTGGCCACCATTTTTCAAACTGCACCATATCATCTGGCCAGCCAATAGTTGAGATATAGTTAATCAAAGCATCAAACCATACGTACATCACCTGGGTGTCATCCCCCGGTACTGGAATACCCCATGGCATTTTTTCACTTAAACGTGAGATGGAAAAATCTTCCAAACCTTCACGCTCTATAAGAGAAATTATTTCATTGATACGAGACTGTGGCACAACAAAACCTTTGTTTCTGTAAAGCGCAAGAAGTGTGTCCTGATATTTTGAAAATTTGAAAAAATAATTCTCCTCTTCAATAATTTGAATCTCATTTTTCGGATGCAGCGGACAGCATCCGTTCTCATCAAGTTCAGAATCAGTTTTTTCAAGCTCACACCCAACACAGTATTTAATTTTATAATTCTTTTTATATATATCACCGCTCGCTTCGCAAAGTTTCCAAAACTCTTGCGCAGCTTTTTTGTGAGTGGAGTCTGTGGTGCGGATGAAGCGGTCGTTACTTAAGTTAAGTGCCTCCTGTAACTCTTTGAACCTTGCCGCATAGCGGTCAGCATACTCTTGCGGTGTTTCGTTATTTTCTATCGCTTTTTCATATATTTTCTGCCCATGCTCATCGGTTCCTGTGTTGAATAGAACTTCGTGTCCGAGTAAACGATAGAGTCGCGCAGACGCATCTGCTTGTACAAATTCAAAAACATTCCCAACATGGGGGTCGGCGTTAACGTACGGCAGTGTGGTGGTTATATATATTCTATCCATAAAAATATAGCGACCGCGGTCACCTTTGAATAATACTAGGGTCGCTCGGTATCTGCAATTTACGCAGTGTCTTCTTTTAGTGCGCGCATTTGTTCTCGCTTACGCTTTTCAACATCAGAAACTAATTCCTGAAGGGCGGCGGCAACTGGAACTGAAAGTAATATCCCTAAGAAACCGGCAAGTTGGGCACCTGCAATCAAAGCTAAAATAACCAAAAGTGGCGGTACGCCAACGATGCGTTTTACCACCAGCGGATATATCAAATTTCCCTGTATTTGGTTGATAACCAGATAGCCACCTCCTGCCAAAAGAGCTGTACTGAGCCCCCCAAAAGTCCCCGCAACTAAAATTGCGGGTATTGCAGCTGCGAGTGATCCAAACACTGGCACCAGCTCAGCGACTGCCGCAAAAATTGCAAGCAAAAGTGCATACGGCACGCCGAGGACTGTCAGCCACAAGTAGGTAAGAACAGCTACGATGAGCGAGAGGAGTAACTGTCCTTGCATCCAGAGGCCAATTTTTATTTGCGAACGACGCCACAGACCCACTGCATATTTTTGATGTTTAACCGGCGTTACAATACGCAAAAAGTCGTCAATGCCTGTTTCTTGGATTGCAAAATAAAACGAAAGTAACATGATAATAAAAAACGAGAACACGCCACCAAAAATACCAGCAAGCGCCCGGAATGTTCCCTGTCCTGTTGACGCAAAGATGTCTCTGAACTGAGCAAGTGTTTGTGCAATAGACGTGGCATCAACGTTTGCAACCTCTTGTGTTGCGTTAATGATTTGATTTGAAACAAGACTGTCTAGATTAAAAGAGCTAAAGTATTGCGGAAGTGTTGCCACAAAGCCACTGGTCTCTTGAATTAAAGGGGGGACGAGCAGGTAAATAAAACTAAACAAGAGCCCGATGATAATAAAGTACACTAACGCGACGGCGGCAGGCCGTATAACGCGGTGACGCATAAACCACAGCACCGCCGGCTCAATTGAAGACGAAATGACAATCGCCGTTAGCACAATAAGCACAAGGTCTTTTAGGAAAAAAAGGAGCCACACTGCAAGCACAATGCCGATAGCCGACAGTACCGTTGTAGGAGAAATGTGTATTACAAAAGAATTGTCTTTTTTTTCCATAAATACCCTTATCAAATGCACCGCTGTTTCCAGTGCCCGAGTAACCCTATCCTAGCATAGTTGCCCTTTACTTTAGGAAGTTACAAACTTTTCAAACGTACCTAAATAGGTATCAATGAAACTCTTTGTTTTCTCATCAGTCACCGTACCGTCCACCTGAAGTTTGTCTTGAACTCCCGAAAGGTAGAACTCTGGCTGGCCCATAACCTGCATATCAAAATAAACCAATATTGAGCGAAGGTGTTGTTGCATTTGTGCAGTGCCCAGACCCCCCATAGTGGCACCTACTATCGCCGCTTTCTTGCCGTTGAATGAGTTTTTACCCGTAGTTCCTGGTCGTGACCCCCAGTCTAGTGCATTTTTCAATACTCCAGGAATTGAGCGATTATACTCTGGTGAAATAATAAGTATGCCGTCTGCGTGTTCTACTTTTTCCTTAAAGGCGGTAGCTGCTTCTGGAAAATTATCTTCCAAGTCAGTGTTGAGAAGCGGTAGGTCAATACTCACTTCTTCAAACGACAAACCGGCAGGTGCTTGTTTTTTAAATGCTTCAAAAAGCGCACGATTGTACGACTCTTTTCTCAGTGAACCAATAAGAATTGCAATTTTTTTCATATACCTTCAGTATACATCCTTTATATTTTAAAAGTGTGGAGGGAACCATTCGGAATGTCTAATTCTACACACTGGTTAAGTATCTTATGAAAAATGCGAACAGGACCTCTGCTGGTTACTACCAGCGCCGTGTCGTCTCCTTCTTTTTTAAGTTCTGCTAGAAAATCCCCTATCCTCTTTGTGACGTCCTCAACCGACTCTCCACCATAGGGGCGGTAATCATATTTCAAATTAACGTCAAGTTCTCTAAGCTGTTCTCCGTCTTCAAGGTCGTTAAAAGACTTACCCGCCAGCGACCCGTACTCACGTTCGCGAAGTGAGTCTTTGACCACAACATCTACGCCTATTTTTTTGTTAATAATTTCTGCGCTTTGCAAAACGCGTTTTAGTGGTGAGGCATATATCTTTTTTATTCCAGTGGGAACCATACGTGCAAACTCCTCAATTTGCCTCACACCATTCTCGTTTAGCGGTCCATCTATACTCGCGCCCTGCAGTATCCCCCGTGCATTTTCATCAGTCTCTCCGTGTCGTACTACGTATAAAATCATGGAACTATTTATTACTTCTTACTAAGGTCAGCTCGCTTCGCCGTTATTTTATTGCGTCAACAACTTTTTTAATCACCTCTGCTATTGGTAGACGTTCTTGTTCTCCCGTGTCGCGGTCGCGGACGGTTACGGTGTCTTTGTTCTCTGGCACTTCGCCGAGGGTGTCAAAATCAATAGTGATACAAAATGGCGTACCTATTTCATCCTGCCTTCGGTAGCGCTTGCCGATGTTGCCATTATCGTCCCACATTATCTGTGGCACTTCTTTTTTCAGCGTGTCATATACTTCGCGCGCTTTTGCTACCAACTCCGGCTTATTCTTCAAAAGTGGCGACACCATCGCCTTAACCGGCGCAAGCGACGGCTTAAACGCAAGGTATACGCGCTTTTCACCCCCGAGCTCGTCTTCGCGGTATGCGGACACCAAGACCGCGAGCACAGTGCGGTCAATACCGAGCGACGGTTCAATGATGTGAGGAGTGACATGTTCCTTATTTTCTTCGTCAAAGTATGTCAGCGCTTCACCAGAGTGCTCGGTGTGTTTGACGAGGTCGTGGTTGGTGCGGTATGCAAGCCCCCACAACTCCTTTTGACCAAAGGGGTATGCAAATTCAAAATCAATCGTTCGTTTTGAGTAGTGCGCGCGGTCATCCCCTTCTATTTCAACTTCGTGCACTTTACCGGCATCAATGCCCGTTGACTGAATAAACTCAATCATTATATTTTTCCACTCGTCAAAATATTTTTTCCACTCGCTTTCTTTTACAAAATATTCAACTTCCATTTGTTCAAACTCGCGTGCGCGGAAAATAAAGTCACGGGGGGCTATTTCATTTCTAAACGCTTTACCAATTTGGGCAATGCCAAACGGCAGTTTTGGATTCATTGAATCCACTACGTTTTTAAAGTTTACAAAAATACCTTGCGCGGTTTCAGGTCGCAGATACGAGGTGGTATCGCCCTCCGCACCAACTTTTGTTTCAAACATCAGATTAAATGCCTTTTGTTCACTGAATGCTTCGCCACACTCTGGGCACTCCTCTTTGTTTTCTAAGTGGTCAGCACGAAATCTATGCCCTTTTTTACACTCAACCACCGGGTCGGTAAAACCGGCACCGGTGTGCCCGCTTGCTTCCCACACTTTTTCATTCATTAAAATTGCCGTGTCCACGCCGTATATGTCGTCACGACTATCAACAAACATCTGCCACCACAGGTTTTTGATGTTGTTCTTGAGCGCAACACCGCGCGGGCCATAGTCCCACGTGCCGGCAAGACCTCCATAAATTTCGGAACCTTGAAACACAAAACCACGCCTTTTTGCAAGCGATACTATTTTCTCCATCAGGTTTTCTTCTGCCATATGCTCAACCTACGGTACCACAATGCCTTCTTTGGAGGTAGGGGCGGCGCTTTGTGTGGTGAGCGAAGAAAGGGCGCGTTCAATTTGCGAGCGAGTAAAGCGGTCAAACCCATACACTCTTTGATCAGAGACAACTGTTGGCAACTGCCCTACTTGCGAGAGGGATGGTGTTACTCCGACCTGAAATGTCGTGGTGCGCGACTCTCCTGCAGTCAGGTCTCCAATATCCCATGTCACCACACCCCCAATGTTATTGTACGAAATATTACTTGCTGCCGACTCAGGGGTAAACCGAACATAGCTCGGCAGTGCTGCCGCAACTGAAGCATTGGCAACGGCGTTCGCGCTATTGGTTACCGTCCACGAAACACGATATATCGTTTCGCTGTCTGCCTTTGGAGGTTGCGGTCCTGAAATATATTGCAAAGTGCTCTTAAGCGCCAAGTCGGTTGCCACCAACAAACGAGATGTTGTTGAAGATTCAATAATTTCAGGTACACGGTCTTCAGTAACACGCCGTGCGCGCACTGTTGCCGTGAGTGTTATTTCAGGGTTTTTAAATACCCCCTCCTGTTTTGGTAACGTTGAGAGTGTAAACGAGTACAGCCCAGAGGCACCAGGAGCAACGTCAATAAGGGAACTGTCTGTTTCTCTGCTCCAGATAAGTGTATTGTCAAACGAGCGCCAAAAACCAGTTTGCGCAACAACGGTGTTGCGATCTAGAATAACACCGTCCAATTTAATTTCAATTTCAACGTCTTGCGCGCGTGTTGGTAAATTATTAACCCATCGTATGTCGCCACGGATCTGTTCGCCACGAGTCACTGTTTTTTCTGTTGCAATTTCACCATCCAAAGAAAGCACGAGTGAAATAAATGGTTTTGCCAACTTGAACGCAACGTCACTTGTTGCAAGAGGTGCTGAAATTTCATCTTTTGTCTTCTCACTCTCGCTTCCTGCGGTAAAATGCACGACCCGCTCATCATTGTCTTCTCCACTAAATGTCCCTTGAATAGTCACTGTGCGCTCCCCGCCCTGCTCAATGTCGCCCAAGCGCCAGGTGTTACTTCCCGTAACCGGGCTCGGGTTTGCTGAGTTAAAAGAAAATCCTGGTGGATATTCTGCAACCAAAAGAATATCGTTCAGTGTATCTGGTATGTTTGAGGATACTGTTACGGTAATTGCTGTTTCTTGCCCTGACACTATTTCTTGCAAAGACTCTACTGTAATTGATGCCGGCGATTGACTAATCGGGAGTGTATATTCGGATTCACTTACAAAAATTGCATTTGAAGATGTCACGCGATACTCAACCGAAACACCAATTGATACGTCAGTTGATGCTTGCCCAAACACCACTGCACGAATAGTCCTGTTCACACTTTCCGCCGGGTTAATAGTGCCGAGGGACTCACGAATGCGCGGTAGACGTATTGAAATGTCGGTCTCGCTGCGTGTTCCTTCGGGAAACTCAACAACTAAGTCCACAAGTTCCATTGGTACTGAGTTTTTGTTGGTAATTATAATTTGAAGTGGAATAGTCTCTCCTGCGCGAATTGATGTTGGCCCATCAAGCGCAATGGTTACATTACGCGTTGAAACAGTGTTGTTTCCAGAGAAAAACAAAAAACTAGCAAACACGCCAGCGATAAGGAAAAAAACCACCGACCCCACAAAAAGGAGCTCTGAAAAATTAAAACGTTTTCTCTTTTTCTTAGAAGGGGTGGGTTTTTCCCACATGGGGCCAGTGCGTTCGCGGGCACCACCAAGCGAAGAGCGTCTAATATTCAAATTCTCCTTTTGGCCGTTGCGCGAGTTGAGTTTTTTGGCGAGTCTATCAAGAGCACTTTTTTTTTCCTCCATACGCTCTCTAGTATACCCCACCGGGGCTTAGGTGAGATTACTGGCAAGGAGTGCCTCGTTGATAGTTTTGATAAGCTGTCGCTCGTAAAACACCAAGTCTTCCACTGTCTTAGTGTCATATTCTATGCTTTCTAAATACGGAATACCGTGAGTATCGTCAACATACCCAAGAGCATACACAATACGCGCAACCGTTACATGCTCTGCAACGCGTACGTGGCCCTTGGAAAAATCCGGAAGGTTTTCTAAAAAGTTCCAAAGTGCCCCAAACAGCTGTTCACTGTACTCTTCCCCGTGCACCAACTGTCGCACTACACTCAACACGCGTGCGTACGCTTTTTGTGCGTAGTCTTTTTCAGAAAGTGTAAAATGTGTGTTTTTTGTATCAACAGAACCAGTAATACGCCATCCTGTTTTTCCTTTTACTAACGTGTACAGACCAAAAGACCCAACCTGTAGGTGCGCACGCAGTTTTGAGCGCTCTTCTCGTGCGCTTTTTGCAAAACCGGTGACTAATCCCAAGTGTTCAGTATATAAAAATATCCGCGCACTTCCCTCACCTGCCTGTCCGCGGCCAATAACAACTGCTCGTGTGGTAACTTCGTTATTTTTTAACATTGATTGGTGTGCCCTTTTCAAAACCAGAAAGCCCCGCAACTCGGCTAATTTCATCCCAGTGTTTCTCAAGCAAGGTCGTATCCTCAGGAGTCACAAAAACTGCAGTATCTTTCGGCGACAGTTCTGCTTTTTTACGCAATCCTTGAATAGTACGAATTAACTCGCGTACGTCTCCCTCTTCTTGTAACGCGGGTGTAATAGTAGTGTCTAACACTACTTCAGGTTCATTTTTGTTTCCTGATTCAAAAATAACCTGTTTTACATTCACCTCGTCTTGTATCAAAGGAACAACCATATCCCAGTACTTCGGTGCCTCCTCTGAAGAAAGGATAGTGAGTGTGCTGAGTGGCTGTCGTACTTTAATCCCTTTTTCAGAACGCTCCATCAATGCCATACTCACAAAAGAACGAGCGACTACCATAGTGTTGAGAAGCTCTTGGTCAAATTCACGAACAGTACACCAACTGGCAAGGTGAACACTCTCCACATCATTCTGACGCATAACTCTTTGCCAGAGCCACTCAGCTATAAATGGTGTAAACGGTGCAATTATTTTTGCATACTTGCGGAGAACCCAACGCGTTGTTTGCAGTGCTGCTTTTTTGTCTTTCTCATCACTCCCTTTAAAACGGTCACGTGATCGTCGCAGATACCACGTTGACAGGTCGTCAATAAAATCAGCAAACGGACGTGACGCTTTATCAATTTTGTATGCATCAAGGTTTTCAGTAACTGTTGTATGGAGCTCTCGCGTACGCGCAATAATCCACTGATCAAGTGGGTGGGTACTGTCCGAGGAATCAGTGTGCTCAGTGCTATCTGCGTATAGTTCATAGAGTGTGTATGAATTAAGAAGTCTAGTGAAGTTCTTTTTCACTATTTCATCAACCGTCCGCTCATCAAAGTTTTTAGAAGCCCCGGGTTCGTTGATGGTGTACATCCAATAGCGCAGTGCATCAACACCATATTTTGAAAACAGTACCCAAGGATCAATAACATTACCCACTGACTTCGACATCTTTTGTCCTTTGCTATCCAAGAGATGTCCAAGGGAGATAACATTTTTGTATGCATGACCACGCTCCATCAACACACCAATTGCATGAAGTGTGTAAAACCACCCCCGGGTCTGGTCAATCGCCTCTGAAATAAAATCAGCTGGATACCCTGAACCCTCCACCCTCTCTTTGTTTTCAAATGGGTAGTGATCTTGTGCAAATGGCATAGATCCTGCATCAAACCATACATCCAACACTTCCGGTGCACGTACCAACGTCTTCCCGCTCGCGCCAACGATTTCTATTTCATCAATAAACGGGCGGTGAAAATCTAGTTCGTATTCACGGTTATGTGGTAGTGGTGTGAATGAAAAATCACGCACCTCGCCAGTAGTATAATAGTCAAGAGTCTTCATTTTCATTGCAATCGTTCCTTTCTGGTCTACTCCTTGTGCAATAGCATCCAGCATCCATGCTGGATATTCATGTGCAACAAATAGAATATTTTTTCCTTGATACTTTGCCTCCGTTTCGTAAAGAAATTCACCAATCCTACGCTTCAGTTGTACCAGTGTCTCACCGCCTTTTGCTGCTTTTTCAAACATAACCTCATAACTACTCCCAAAAAACTCACGCATTTCCTCAACCGGTTTTCCATCAAGCTCTCCAAACTTAATTTCAGCAATGCGCTCGTCAAATATAATATCTTCTTTTGAAAAACCAATACTGTCGGCAACGAGCTCTGCGGTCTCTTTCGCGCGCAATACTGGCGAGCTAATAATGTAATCAATTTTTTTATCCTTAAGGGAGTCTGCTGACTTTTTCACCTGCTGTGTACCAAGTTCGGTAAGATGATTTTCTTTACTGCCTTGATCAAGGTTATTGTTTGCATTGCTATACGCTTGTCCGTGTCGCATTACAAAATAGGAGTTACCGCTTTTCTTTGTTTTCTCCTTTAGTTCATCCAAAGACCCGATAACAACCACTTCATCAGTTTCTTCATCCGTCCACACAGGCATCGGCGTTCCCCAGTAACGCGCACGCGACACTGCCCAGTCTTTTACTTCTCTCAACCACTCACCAAAACGCCCCTCTTTAATGTGTGCCGGTTCCCAGTTAATTTTTTCATTTTCCTTAACGAGCGTGTCACGAAGTTCAGACATACGGATATACCACGAATCAGTTGCATAATAAATCAGTGGATTTTTACAACGCCAACAAAACGGATATGTATGAGTCACCTCTTCCGTTTTTAGAAGAAGATCTCTTTCGTTTAGATTCTCAATAATTTTTGTATCTGCCTCTTTAACAAGCGTCCCAGCAAAGTCTTTAACATCATCAGAAAAACGACCTTCAAGAGTTACGAGGTGATGTCTTGGCAAGCCAATTGCCACCCCAAGCTCAAAATCGTCTGTGCCATACATAACTGCAGTGTGTACAATACCGGTACCGTCTTCTGTCGTAACAAAATCTGCCTCATACACGGTATAGGCCTTAGGAACCTTGTGTTTCTCTTCCTCAGGAAGTGAATCTAAAAGATACTTAAATAATGGTTCATATTTCTTCCCTGCTAGAGCTGAACCCAACATTTCTTCCATAACCTCATATTCATCAAAAACTTTTTCTGCCTGTTCTTTTGCGACCCAAAGAAATTCATTACCAACCTTTACCTTTACGTAAGAAATATCTTTTCCCACCGCAAGCGCCACGTTTCCAGGAAGTGTCCACGGTGTTGTGGTCCACGCCAGAAGATATTCATTTTTAGCATCCGCCATCGGAAATTTTACATACACCGAGGTGTCTGTTACTTCTTTATACCCCTCGGCAACTTCATGACTTGAAAGTGCTGTCCCACATCGCGCGCACCACGGCACCACTTTGTAGTCCTTGTATAAAAGACCGCGCGTATGTGTATGCTGAAAAATATTCCATACCGACTCAATATAATCGTTTGAAAATGTGAAATACGTACTGTCGTGATCTACCCAAAAACCAATACGATCGCTGAACTCCTTCCACTCGTCAATGTAGCGGTGCACGCTGGCAAGACATTTTGCATTAAATGCCTCAACACCATATGCTTCAATATCTTTTTTACTCGTGAGACCGAGCTCCTTTTCAACCGCAAGCTCAACAGGAAGTCCGTGCGTGTCCCATCCTGCCTTTCTTCTGACGTGATAGCCACGCATAGTTTTGTAGCGTGGTATAAGGTCTTTAAAAGCCCTTGATTCTAGGTGATGAAGCGCTGGATGATTGTTTGCCGTTGGCGGTCCTTCATAAAAAACAAACTCACCATTTGGGGTTGGCTTTTCAAGTGATTTTTGAAAGATGTTATGTTCAGTCCAAAACGCAAGGATTTCTTCTTCTCGCTTTGCAGTTTCGGATATTTTTACCTCCGTATCCATAATGGTCATCCTATCACAACCACTACTTTAGAATAACTATCCCAAACGGTCTCCGTCATCGGGCCCCGCTCCTTTTTCTTCTTTCTTTTTTTCTTCCCCTGATTTTTCTCCTCCCTTACTGCTAAGAGGTTCAAAAAAATCCTCAAACTCCTTTTGATCTGGTACGTTGTCTTCTTTAGAATACAATCTTGTATACCCCTCACTTCTTTTTTCAGTCATATACACACTGTATTACATTCTCTCAGGTGCTTCAATCCCCAATAACCAGAGCCCGTTTTTCATAGTAAGGGCAAAAGCACGTGTCAAAGCCAGCTTATATGCCTCATATTCTGCATCAATAATTCTTTCCTGCCCATACCAGCTATTAAAAGCACCTGCAAGTTCAGTAAGGTATGTGGTGACATAGTGTGGTTCGTATTCTTGAGCCGCGCGCTCCACTACACTTGGAAATCGTGGTAACAACCGTTCAAACTCAGGAATGAGCTCCGGAGCTAATTCCTGAGTTAATTCAGGAGCTTTTTTTACGTCACCTGCTTTTTCCAATACGCTTTTCGCGCGCGCATAACTGTACTGTAGGTAGGGTCCCGAATCACCCTCAACGGAAATTGATTTTTCAAAATCAAAAATAACATTCTTTCCAGAACTGCTTCGCAAAAACGCATACTTAAGAGCGGCAATGGCAACGTGTTCTGAAACATTTTCGTCTCCGCGGGATTGTTTTTTAGAAACGATGCTTTTTACTTGATCAATCAGGTCTTCGGCAAGGGGCACGTTGCCGTATCGCGACGACACTTTACCGCCTTCAAAACGCAGACGCCCATGTTGCCAATATAAGGAATTCTCTCCCCATGTTTTATTAATAAGAGTCGCCGCTTTTTTAATAACTTCAAAATATTGCTTCTGTTCAATGTCAGTTACTACAATTGAAATGTCTGGGTTATATTTTTCAAACTTAAGTTTCAAAAGACCGATGTCTTTTGATTCATACACCGGTAAATCCTTTGAGGTAATAAACACACGCGTATGGAGTCCGTATTCTTCGCCTTTAAAAATAACTGCCCCTTCAGATTTTTCAAAAACGCCGGGGGTATTATCAAGCACTATCTGTTTTCCTATAACCCCAGACTCACTTTCAAAAAACATACCAGCAAACTCAGAGCCGAGGCGTTTTGCTATTGTCTTAAAATAATTTAAATTAAGTTCGCGTCCTTTTTGGTAGACATTCCACACATCGCCTTCTTTTTGACTATTAAGTGCAACGTTGATGTCATCTATTTCTTCTTTCGTTTCTTTACTATCTTCATACTGCTTCGTTCCATCGGCATACGCCTCGCCCATTGTGTTAATAGAAAGCTCATTCTCCTTTTTATTTTTGAGTATTGACCACACCGCTTTTGCTACCCCTAGTGAAATATCAGACGGATAGGAAATGTTTACAACGCTGGCGCCTGCAAACTGTGCAATGCGAGAAAGAGACTCCCCTATCGCTGTATTTAATAGATGTCCAACGTGAAAAGGTTTAAACAAGTTCGGTTGTGCATACTCAACTAAAATCTTTTTTCCTTTCAGGGACTGTCCTTCTCCCCACTCGTCGTCAATGCTTTTAACCACGTCAACAAAATAGCGACGTGAGAGATAAAAGTTAATAAACCCTGGACTCACTGCTTCTATTTTTTCTATCCCCTCAATAGCACCAAGCTCTGCAACAATTTTTTCAGCCAATTCTTTTGGGTTCACTTTTGCCTCTTGAGAGGCCACCATCGCCACATTACTGGAAAAATCTCCGTGCGAGAGATCTGCTGGGTATTCCACCTTCGGTTCAATACTATGAATACCAAGCTTTTTAAGAGCAGTTTGAATAGACTCTTTGACTCTCTTTTCAATCATAAGTAAAAGTATAACAAGAAAAGAAAACCCTCCTTACCTACTATGATTAATCATAGTAGGTAAGGAGGGTACTAATCAAGTCTTTTGTTAAGTTCACGACGCAGGGCTCTTGATGGACCAGAAACAGAGAGCCAGTCTTCCAGTACCTGAATAAATCGATCCCCTCTTTTGAAATGGGATGTATAGTTGCGCGCATAACGACAAATTTTTTGAAACTTATCTTCTTTTCTTTGTCTCCAAAGACGCGAAATTGTTTGCGCGGTCACTTTTAAACTACGCTCTATTTCTTGAAAAGAATACCCCCGCTCAAGCATTACAACAATGGCGAGCCTTTTTGCTAACATCACTCGTTCAGAGTCTGTTAAAAGTTCAGTTGCAAGAATAGCAGCTTCTCGTTTGGTATGAGCTGCAGCTATAAACGAAAGTAGTTGATCAGATAAAACCGATTCTATTTTCGGATCAAGTTTCTTTTTGGAAATATAAACCATACCCTACTATGATTAATCATAGTAGGGTATCAAGATTGTTGATACTACCTTTGATCAATCTCTGTGGAAAACGAAAAGTTCCATACTATACAAACGACTCAGGAATTGGGAAACGTAGCGCAAGCGCTTTTACTTCTTCTTTTACTCGCTTTTTTATATCTTCATTATCTTTATTCCTCAAAATCTCAATCATCAACTCAGCTACGCGGGCGCATTCCTCCTCACCAAAGCCGCGCGTAGTGATAGCGGGAGTACCAAACCGGATACCCGACGGGTCCAAGGGCTTCCGAGGGTCGTCGGCAATCACGTTTTTATTTAAGGTAATACCCACCTCATCAAGCACGTTTTCCGCTTCTGCCCCGGTAATGCCGAGTGAGCCATATACGTCAGCCAGAATAAGGTGGTTACTCGTTCCCCCACCAAGCATACGGATGTCAGACTTCCGTAATACGGTTTCCATCGCTTTGGCATTTTTCAAAATCTGAGTTGCGTATGTTTGAAAACCTGGGTGGAGAGCTTCGCCAAACGCAACTGCCTTGGCGGCAATAACATTCATGTGTGGCCCTCCCTGAAGGCCGGGAAATACCGCTTTATCTATTTTCTTTGCCATTGTCTCGTCTTCACGAACCAATATCATCCCCCCACGCGGACCGCGCAGTGTTTTGTGCGTGGTAGTGGTCATAACATCAAAGCCCGCGTCAAACGGATTACGCACGGCTTTCCCTGCAATGAGCCCTGCAATGTGTGCAATATCAAATGCGGCAACCGCACCCACTTCGCGCGCAATGGAAACAAATGCGTCGTAATCAACCTCGCGAGAATATGCAGAATATCCCGCAAGCATCATTTTTGGCTGTTCCTTTTTTGCCACCTTACGCATTTCTTCATAGTCAATCTCTCCGGTTTCAGCATTTTTCATTTTGTAGCGCACGAAATTATAAATTTTTGCTGGCAGTGTCACCGGGTGCCCGTGTGTTAAGTGTCCGCCATGCGAGAGGTCCATACCAAGCACGGTATCTCCCGGCTCTAAAAGCGCCGCGTAGAGTGCGAGATTCGCCGGCGCACCCGAAAGGGGTTGTACGTTTGCATACTTGCAATTAAAAAGTTCTTTTGCGCGCTTGCGAGCGAGGTTCTCAACGATGTCTGTGTATTCCTGTCCACCATAGTAGCGAGCCCCCGGGTATCCTTCGGAATATTTGTTTGTTAATACGCTTCCCAAAGCTTCGCGCACCGCGCGTGAGACATAATTTTCAGAAGGAATCAGCTCAAGCCCCTCTGCTTGCCGTTTCTCTTCTCCCGCTATGGCGTTATATACCTCACTGTCCTTCATGGTTTTCAGTATAATGTAAAACAGCTTCTTTTATAGCTTCGCGCACTTCGTTCTGTGCCTTGCCTGCATCAATGATAGTGTGGTTTCGTTTTTGTAAGTACGATTTTATACCCTCGCGGACTTTTTCATGAAAAGAAATATCCTGCTGGTCAAATACGTCAAGAGGGTCATGTGAAGAAACTTTGCGCTGTAGTCCAACGGCGGGGTCTACATCCAAAAAAACGGTAAGGTCAGGCTCTAAACCGTTCCGTGCGGTACGGTCAATTTCTAAAAAGAGTTTTTCATATTCAGCGCCGGCGCCGGCGATAATTTGATACGCATACGTTGATGAAGAAAACCGGTCACACACTACGTGCCGCCCCGCTTCAAGTGCGGGAATAATTTTTTTGCTCACGTGCTCATGGCGCGCGGCTTCAAAAAGCAGTATCTGTGTGAACGTGTTCAACTGTTCCTGCCTGTTTTTTAAAACAACCTCCCGTATTTCTTCGGCGTTTTCCACGCCGCCCGGCTCACGGGTAAATAGAAAATCATTTTTAGGAAGCTCGTCCTTGAGCCACGAGACAACGCTACTTTTCCCCGATCCTTCGCCACCTTCAAGAACAATGAATAACCCTCTTTTCATACTGCTACACTATACCGTATATGGAATCACAATATCTAAATTTACTTAAAAAGGTTGTCAGCGAAGGGTCAGACCGGATGGATAGAACAGGTGTGGGTACCCGAGCGTTATTTGCACAGAATATGCGCTTCAACATGAAAGACGGGTTTCCCGCAATAACCACTAAGAAATTGGCATTCAAAGCGGTGAAAAGTGAGCTGCTGTGGTTTTTAGAAGGAAGTAATGATGACAACCGGCTCAAAGAAATAAACGGAAGTGAAAAAACTATTTGGACTGCGAACGCGAACGCTGACTACTGGAAAGCAAAAGCAAAATTTGAAGGTGACCTCGGACGTGTCTATGGTGTGCAGTGGCGTACGTGGAAACGTCCTGACGGAAGTGAAGTTGATCAGTTGGGCGAAGTCATTGAAAAAATAAAAACAAACCCGTATGACCGCCGACTTATAGTGACTGCATGGAACCCGGGGGAGCTTGACCAGATGGCACTACCACCATGCCATATGTTTTTTCAGTTTTTTGTAGCCGACGGAACACTCTCGCTGTATATGCACCAGCGCTCGTGCGACATGTTCCTTGGTGTTCCATTTAACATTGCATCGTATTCACTGCTCCTGCACATGGTCGCACAAGTCACCACCTTGAAGCCGGGAGAGTTTATTCACTCACTTGGGGATACTCATATTTATAATAACCACTTTGACCAAGTCCGCGAACAGCTGACGCGTAAACCACTCCCGCCACCGACGCTGTGGCTTAACCCTGAAATCACAGACATTGATTCGTTCACTATGGAGGATATAAAACTAGAAAACTACGAATCGCATCCTCCTATTAAAGCTGACATGGCAGTTTAGAAAATCTTATGAGTGAGCGAATTAGATTTTGTTAACCCTGTTAAATCCCTGCAAGTATGTTTCATTACATCTATATACTTCAGTCAAAAAAAGACGGAGGGTTTTATGTAGGGTATACAAGTAATTTGCAGGGACGATTTGAGGAACATGCCCGAGGCGGAGTGGCTTCTACCAAGGACCGCCGACCTTTTCGTATTATCTACTCAGAGGCATGTTTAGATAAAAAAGACAGTATGAAGCGCGAAAAGTATTTAAAAACCCACCATGGTAAAATGTTTTTACGAAATCGCCTCAAATCGTATTTAACAGGGTCTAAGATTTCCTAAATTCATTATCATTCATTAAGTAAATCTAAGATGGCACTTTCAGACAAAAAAATACTTGAATACAAAAAGAAAGGGTTGGTAGTTATTGAACCATTTATAAGAGAGAACCTCTCCACCTCAAGTTATGATGTGACTCTGGGCGAATGGTACTTTAGAGAACAAATACCAGAGCGCGGTCAAAATAATATTTTTAATCCGTTTAGTAAAAAACACACTGACCGTGTCTGGGGCACTAAACCAGCGCGTGCTGAAAAAGCAGAGAAAGCGCTGAAAAACTTTCACTTTGAATATGATGGTATACACAAAGATGACAACATTATTCTCCTTGAACCGGGAGAAACTATACTAGGGCATACGAATGAATTTATTGGAGGAAGGGATGCTGTAACCACTATGATGAAGGCCCGCTCATCTACTGGCCGCGTGTTTATTGAGGTATGTAAATGCGCTGGGTGGGGCGACGTTGGATATACAAATCGTTGGACAATGGAAATAACGAACAATTCACGTAACTATATTATTCCATTAGTGGTTGGAAGACGTATTGCGCAAATTGTTTTTTTTGAAACAGGAGAAATTTTAGATAAAGACTACACAAAAAAAGGAAAGTACCAAACTACTACCAACGTGAAAGAGTTAAAGAAAAACTGGGATCCTACAATGATGTTACCAAAGCTCTACAACGACCGTGACATCAAAAAGAAAAAGAGGAAATGATTATTCTCATTGCCGCAATCGGTAGAAACAGAGAACTTGGTAAAAGTGGCAACTTGTTGTGGAAACTGCCAAGTGATTTAAAGCGTTTTAAAGAAACGACTCTCAACTCCCCTATTATTATGGGGAAGAAAACCTTTGACTCCATTGGCCGTTTACTGCCTAAACGGGTAAACATCATTGTGACGCGAGACACCGATTTTCATCAAGAAGGCGCTGTAGTGACACACTCGGTTGAACAGGCACTGAGCGTTGCACATAATGTAGGAACTGAAAAAATATTCGTTATTGGCGGTGGTGAAATATTCAAACAGACACTACCCCTTGCAGACGAGCTTGATTTAACCCTGGTTGATGCTGAAGACAAAGATGCAGACGTATTTTTCCCAGAGTTTGAAAAAGATTTCAAAAAAGTTATGTGCGAAAACCCTGGAGAAGAAGAAAACACTCTTCGCTATCAGTGCTGTACTTTCTCACGAAAATAAAAACAGCCCCGAAGGTGGGGCTGTTTTTATTAAAAATATCTCAAAAGGTCGATTGATGTTGCATTATTTCACATCAACTCACACATACTTTTCTGCTGAAAAGTTGCGCGAGCCCGCCTCGGCCCGTCGGCCTCCGGCTCATCGACGTTACACTACTATCAAGTGAGTGAGGAAAATGGAAAAATTGTATTTAGACATTTTCGAGCGAATGCGGAGAGAAAGCTCTGCTTACTTCACGTCGATTCCTTACAGGAACTGTACACCTTTTGGATGTTTTTTCGAACAAAGTTCTGAAAATATCTCAAAAGGTCGATTGATGTTGCATTATTTCACATCAATCCCCATTGAGCGGGCGGTGCCTGCCATAATTTTCATAGCTTGATCAATATCGTCAGTGTTGAGGTCGGCCATTTTCATTTCAGATGCTTCCTTGAGTTGTGCCTTTGTAATAGAACCCGCTTTTACCAAAGGTACTTTACCTGAACCTTTTTCTTTGCCGAGAAGTTTTAGAAGAATACGCGACGCAGGTGGCTGTTTGAGAATAAAGCTAAATGTTCGGTCTTCATACACAGTAATCACTGCAGGGATGATATTACCGCGCATTTCTTGGGTTTGCGAATTGAACTGGCTGATAAAGTCGCCAATATTAATGCCAGCGGGGCCCAATACGGTGCCCAATGGAGGCGCTGGAGTTGCAGACCCTGCAGGTGCCTGAATCTTTATTACTTTTGTTACTTTCTTTGCCATATCGTTTGTTTTCGTTAGTGAGTATACATGAACTGGAAAAAACTTCCACTTATCTCTTTTTTATTATATACATTGCTAAATCTTACGTATCTGTAGGAAATCAAGCTCCACTGGGGTTTCTCGTCCAAACATAGAAACCAGTACTTTAATTTTTCCTTTATCTTCATCAATATCACCAATGCGTCCTTCAAGGTCTTTAAATGGACCATCAGTTACAATAACTGGTTCACCTGGAGCAAAGTCAATCTTGTGTTTTGCAATATCAGTTGACATGCGCTTGAAAAGATTATCAAGCTCCTCTTGAGAAAGAGGAACGGGTGTAGTACCAGCGCCAACGAAACCAGTTACTCGGGGCGTGTTGCGCACCACAAACCAACTTTCATCGTCAACAAGCATGTCAACAAGAATGTAGCCCGGGTAAATTTTTTCATCCACTGTTTGCCGTTTTCCGCCAGTAACTTTAATTTTCTTTTCAGTAGGAATCACTACGTCAAAAATCTTTCCGTTCATACCTA
Organism: Patescibacteria group bacterium; assembly: GCA_029260935.1. GTDB lineage: Bacteria > Patescibacteriota > Minisyncoccia > Phycocordibacterales > Phycocordibacteraceae > Phycocordibacter. The sequence goes on from JAJDCJ010000016.1 coordinate 78,652, forward strand.
AAGAATCAATGCGCTGTTTAAGGTTACGCATCACTGCGTTTTCATATCCTGAGTATGTATGAATGGCGTACCATCCACGATCTCCTTCTGGTCCTTGCTTTGTCATAATAGAGCTCTTGTATTACGCGCTAAAACCGATTAATAATTTCCTCAACGCCGAATGTAAAAATAAAATCAAACGCACCAAGAAGTGCGGCAACTAAAATAGAGATAACCACAACGAGCGCGGTGTAGCCAATTGCCTGTGGCGTGGCTGGCCACTTTATATGTGTGAACTCAGAGCGCACGTCGCTTAGATACTGTAGGAGAGTTTTCATATGTATGAGGTATTTAAAAAGGCCCTTTCCCCAGGCCTTTTTAAAAGGTACCTGAAATTTTGAGAAAAATCAAGTGCGTCTATTTACCGGATTTCGTAAGTAATAGACACCGTCACATTGATTTCATTTTCACCTTTTGGCAACTCAATAGATTGAGTCTTTGCGCCAAACACTTCGCCTCCAACACTTTCTGCAAAGAACGGTCTATCGTTTGAATTTTCCCAGAAATTCACTACCCGACCCAAACTCACCCCGAGATCTTTTGAAAGTCTTTTTGCTTTGTCTTGTGCGATTTTAATTGCCTCGCCCCTGGCTTCTTCTTTAAGTGCATCAGGGTCGTCAATGGCAAAAGAGGGTCCGCTTACGTTGTAAACTCCTTTATCTCCCAATATGCTGAGTACTCCTCCTGTGCTGTCTATGTCGCGCACTTTTATTTCAAGTGACTGCGAAACAGTGAAGGCAATTATTTCCTGTTCAAACTCTGGACATACCCCACCGAAACACGGCTGAGGTCTAGAATAGCGAGGGGAGACATTGTATGATGTTGTTTTGATGTCCTTCTCTTCTATATCAAAGTCTTCTCTAAGCGCCTCAAGGGTAGCATTTACTTTTTGAGCAACAGCGTCTTGCGCCGGCGCTGAAGTTTCTGACTCTTCGCGCACAGTAAAGCGCACCGTTGCTATGTCAGGCAATGCTACTGCTGACCCAACACCTTCAACGGTAATAGTGTTGCCGAGGGCAGGGCGTGCTTCAAATAAGTCGCGCAGTGAATCAATCGCCTGAATGCCCACGAGCACAGATGCGGCAAGTAAAAACAGGGCGGCTAATTTTTCAACGCGACTACTCTCTAAAAGCTTCATATAGTTTTTTGTAAAATTATTTTTATAATTGCAGTAATGGTAACACTAAATACTGCATTACTCTTAGTGTAAAATGCCAAATCAATTGGCAAACCATACAGGAAAATCGCACTGGCGCTCCCATACACACACCTCTGTTGTGATACACTTCAACTGGACTAGAAATCCCCACCCGTTATACTTATATTTATGGAGCTTGCTTTTGTATATGCAATTATCAGCACTCTGCTGGTAAGTTTTGTTTCCCTCATTGGTATTTTTACACTTTCTGTACAAGAAAAGTGGATCCGGCGTTTTATGCATGTTTTTATTGGACTCGCTGCCGGTGCCCTTTTAGGAGACGCTTTTATTCACCTCATCCCTGAAGTTTTTGAGTCAGGAATTAGTAGCGTGTCGTTTGCTACCTCAGCATTGCTCGGAATTATTGTATTTTTATTTGTTGAAAAATATCTCCACCTTCACCACGAAGAGACTGGGCACGAACACTGCGCGCCCGGAGAGCCGTGTGTCTCTCACGAAAAGAAACCTCTCGGCACACTTGTGTTGTTTGGTGACGGCATACATAACTTTGTTGACGGAGCTATTATTGCCGCCAGCTACTTAGTATCAGTCCCTCTTGGTATCGCCACCACTGTTGCTGTATTTTTGCACGAAGTACCACAGGAAATAAGCGACTTCGCACTATTGTTGCACTCTGGCTTTAGCCGAGCGAAAGCATTATTTTGGAATTTTATGTCAGCGCTGGTTGCACTCGTTGGAGCTTTTTTGTTTTTTATTCTAGGAGACACATTCCAAAACATAGAACCCTTCATGATCTCATTTACTGCCGGTGGTTTTATTTATATTGCAGCAGTGAATCTTATTCCTGAACTACAAAAAACAAGCGACGCGCGTAGGTCAACAATAGAATTTACCGCTGTCTTAGTGGGTATTGCGCTTATGTTCGCGCTTTTATTACTAGAATAGCCCGAAGCTATCGCGCACCACGTCGTACGTTTTGAGTACCACGATTTTTATGTGCGCCACTCAGGCGCGGTGCAACACGCGCCGGTGGCATAGAATTATTTCTGTTGGTATGCGACGATGGTCTTTTTTTCATATACCTTATAGTATGACACACGGAAATGCACCCTTAATATTTCTTACAAATATAGTTTATGTACGGGGGGTTTTGTGGAGTGTCTTTACGCCCTCAAAACCGTGTTCATGGCGGGTAAAATACCAAAAAGTGTGCACTACAAACAAAATAATCTGAAGAATTAGTGCAAGACCCGCTGCTTTCCAGAATGATCCTGTAGTCACCCAAAAAAATAGGTTGGTAACAATGTAGGCGATGACTCGCCATTCAAGTGAAGCATATAATGAGTGGAGAATTTTATCCTTCATTTTCAAAACCATCATACCATCCTGCTTTCAAAGAAAAGAGAACTTGTACACAAAAATCAGCGTGATTTCAGAATCAGAAGATATGTATCGTGTCCTGTGGCACAGGGGTGTTCACGCGCTTCACCGTCAGATATGCTCGGCCAACGGTTTGCCCTGATTCGGTTTCAACAGATACCCGCCACTTACCAGGGGTCGGTGCTTCAGTAAAGGAAAAACCTCTATATCCACCTTGCCTGCCCCCTACTATAGGGAACGCTACAATATTTCCCGTCACCCACTGCTGTGTTCCCTCTTCGTAAAACTCCCACCGATGCACGATATCGGTATCAAGATCAGCTGGCGCAAAAACTGCCGTAAACACATAGGCATGTTCCTCATTAGTGAGGCGAAGCTCGGTACCGCCAATATCAAAAAACGAATCTAGAAAACCACGTGCCTCATCATGCACCCTATATGTGTCTCCGGATCGCTCCACAAAGTGATAAAAATCAATATCTTTAACCGCAAGAGGAATAGGTGGAATAATGTTTGTAATATACAGCACCGCGATGAGACTAAATACAAAACCAGAAACGACACCGATACTTTTTTTATTTTTTATATATGTTTCTTTTGCAATAAAGCGTAGTGTGCGACGAAACATCTGAAATACAATTGCCGACACGAGCAAAGAAGCAAGAAAAGTAAATACTCCGATACTACCAAGGGCAATGGGGACGGCGAGTGTAAAAAAGAGGATTAAGTTAAGAAGAAACAATCCCACATCAAATGGCAGTTTATATTTCCTCAGGCGGATTACTTCATTGCCGACGGCAGCAACGGCAACTAAAACAAGAAACGGCCAGCTGGCTGTAAATGAGGCACTTGCCGAGTATAAAATAAGAAACGCCGAAAGAAGATTTCCTGTTGAATACTGATGCGCAACCGGCGTCCACGAACGAACCACACTAAAAAATGACCGTTTTTTCTGTGGCATTGGCAGTGCTCCAATTAAGATGGCGCCCGCTACAATAAACAGGTGCGCCGAGAGGATAATCTGCGCCAACGAGATGTTTATAGTACGGAATGTTATTAAATCAACTAAAAAACCAACAATGAGTGCCACCGTTGCAAGGTGGTGTTTGTTAGTTACAATTTTTTTAATAAACTGTTTCATCTCTTTGAACTATAACGCACAAACCGCCTTCGGCGGGGTGTGCGTTTTTCTGTATCGTGGGTGGCTACCGGGACGCTTCGCTATTTCACTCTTTGGAAACCCACGGTTTTCCAACGTTCGCTCCGCTCACTGCCTGTCACAGGTCTTTTTCTGCTGAAAAAGCCCGCGACCCCGCCTCACGCCGTCGCGCTCCGGCGTTCCGAATGTGCCCCGCACATTCTCACTTCACGGGGAACTTCCGTTCCCCGACCCCCTCCCGTTCAATTCCCAGTACCCACGAAACAAAAAACTCCCCGCCATAGGGAGTTTTTTGTTTCGTGGGTGGCTACCGGGAATTGAACCCGAATTGCAAGTTCCACAAACTTGAGTGTTAACCGTTACACCATAGCCACCATGTACGGGCGGAGTGCGTTGTTGGCCGTGTGGTCACAGATAATTTTCTCGCCGTTGCTCGAAAATTTCCGCGCGACCAATTTCTCTTATAAGTATGCGAATTAGAGAAATGGAAGTACTCCTGTGGTGACCCCGCCTCGCCCGTTTTCCGAAATGGAAAACATGGCTCCGGCCCGCACACGTGCGCAAAAACTCAAAGCAGTTTGAGTTTTTGGCCGTGTGCGCAGGACTGGAGTTGAACCAGCACGCCCATAAGGGCACATCCCCCTCAAGGATGCATGTCTACCAATTTCATCACCTGCGCGTGCTTGTATTCTCGTCTATTTTTGTCTGTTTTGCAAACAAAAAAAGAGGCCTATGCCTCTTTTGTTTCTTCGCTCTCTTCTGCGGGAGACTCCTCTGTTACTTCTTCTTTCTCCTCTACAATCTCATCTGGCGCATCCTCAGGTTTTACGTCCGCTTCAGTAGTTGCTTTTTCTTGTGCGGTTTTTTCTACAGCTTCCGCTTGTGCCTTCATTTCAACTTCTTTTACTGCCTTTTCTTCCGCTTCTTTTACAAGACGCTCTGCCTTTTCAGCTTGTTCCTTTTCGCTCTGTGTTGCAAGAGCTACAAGCTTCATGTTACGTAGCTGACGACGAATCTCACGAGAAACCTTGTCGCGGATGTAGTACAGTTTTGCGCGACGAACTTTTGAGCGACGAACGATTTCAATTTTATCAATCAATGGAGAGTAAAGTGGAAAGACTTTTTCAACGCCAACTCCTGACATAGTTGCACGAACGGTGAATGTCCCCCCTGCTTCACTGCCGTGTTTACGAGCAATAACAAGACCCTCAAATACCTGGATACGGGTTTTGCCTTTCTCTTGAATCTTCTGGTGCACACGCACCGTATCTCCTGAGCGGATGCCCAGGTCTTTTCGATCCTCCATATTTACCGGAGAGATATGTTGTGATTCTAATACGACAGTCATGTACGAAAAAGTAGCATAGTGGTGGGTTTTAAGCAATCTCTGCCTTCAGGAGTTTTTCTGCTTGTTCAAAATCCTCAGGTAGTGGTGCACTAATTGTCTTTTTTTCTCCTGTGGGAAGAGTAAATGACAGGGAGTAAGCGTGAAGTGCCAAACGAGAAAAACCGAGAGTGCATGGTTTTTTTTCAGCATAGAGACGGTCGCATACTATTGGGGCACCGCGCGATTTAAAATGTACTCGTATCTGGTGTGTACGCCCCGTAAAAGGGTGCGCCTCAAGGTAGCTAAACTCTGTGCCCTTTAGTAGCGTGGTGTAATCAGTGCGCGCTTCCCTGAGCGGTGGCTTTGCTCCGTACTCGGCTGACCGCTTTCTAAAGTCGCTTCGTGAACGTCCAATTGAACGTGTAATACTTCCCTCACTATCTTTTAAAGCTCCCCATACAAACGTTCGGTATTTTTTCTCAACGGTGCGGTTTTGAAACTGCTTTTTTAAAAAGAGGAAGCTTTCCTGGGTTTTTGCAAGCACCATGACGCCTGACGTTTCTTTATCAAGACGGTGCACGATACCCGGACGGCCTATAGTAGTGCCATCAGTGAGCACCAACGGCTCTCCAACTTCGCGCGCACTCGGCACATACGAAACAAACCAGTCGGCAACCGTTTCTTCTTTTTGCCTGCCGTCCTGGTGCACGCTCACACCCGGAGATTTTGAAATAACACACACGTGGTCGTCTTCAAATAAAATATCCATATTATTTTCCATGACGTTGCTCTCTTGTTGCATAGTCATCAAAAATCTCCTCAAGCTCTTCTGTCGTAAAATCAGGCCATAGCGTGTTGGTGAAAAAAAGTTCAGAGTACGCAGAGCTCCACGTAAGGAAGTTAGAAAGTCGCCTTTCACCGCCGACGCGAATAATCAAATCTGGATCAGGAATATTGGAACTCCATAAAGTGTGCGTAAATTCATCTTCAGATACTGGTTTTCCTTTTTTAATCAAATCATTAACAGCAGAGAGTATTTCTGTACGTCCACCATAGGAGAGCGCGAGCACCAACGTACTTCCTGTGCGTGTACTTGTTTTTTCCTCTAGTGTTACAATCAACTCCTGTACGCGAGCAGGAAGACGCTCGCGCTCTCCGATAACTTTAAAGATGAAATCATCATCTTGAGTGATAAACTCCTCTAAGGTTTCTTCAAAAATCCCAAACAAAGCGTCAATTTCTTCCTTTGAACGTTTCCAGTTTTCAGTGGAAAATCCATAGAGCACAACATACTCAACTCCATATTTCTGCCTGAGTCTTGGAAGCTCTGTTTTTACTTTTTTCAACGCATCAACACCGGCGCGATGGCCATCCCACGCTTTGAGCCCCTTTTCTTTTGCCCACCGGCGATTGCCGTCCATAATAATGCCGATTGATTGTATTTTTTTCATGTGTAGTGAATATCAAAAGAATTATACCCGCCTTTGGGGTGTACCCACTGGTAGGCGACAGTATCAACTTTGGAAAGCATACTCCCCTTTTGTAAGAACTCTATAAATTTCTGAAGGTTACTTTCTTCTCCTTCTGCATACACAAACACTGTTCCGTCTGCTTTATTTTCTACCTGTCCCATTAAAGACAACCGAGTTGCTACCCTTCGGCAAAAATCACGGAACATAACCATCTGAACTCTCCCCGAAATAGTTGCTGTGATTGCTGAAGGCATGATGAAACTATAGCAAACGAACGTGGGTGCGTCTTTACGATAACGCGCGAACCTATTTCATGCAAAACAAGAACGCGCGCTATGCGCACCGGTATAGATTTTTATTTTCTTTTTGGGTTTCTGTACTCATATGAGTTATTGATGATTTTCTTCTGCGTGATTTTCGGCTTCACCGCCCGACGGGTGTGGATGGTCTGATTCTACGCCATGCCCAAGCTCGGCTTCAATAACGCCCACCGAGGAAAGAAAGCCGAGCATAACGAGAAGAAATGCAACAACCACGCTTGAGATTGTAATGCGTTTTTGCTTGAACCAGTGCCAGAATATGCTGATAAGTATAATGCCAATCAAGGTCCACCACCCAATCCATATCGGACCGCTGAAAGCGCCCGCGGCGATTGTGTGGCCGGGTGTTTCCGCAAGCGCGGGCGCAATGCTAAACATAAACTTATTCCAACTTGCGTGAAAAATTGAGTCTTCCCACCACTGCATGCCCCAGAGTCCGTAGGTGAAAATAAATGAGCCGGCAACCGCAAGTGACCAGCCCATGATTGCATCAATGTTTTCTTTTTGCGTAGCGACCCATTTTGTGGTGTTCATGCCGAGCATTGCCAAAATAACAATCGCCAGAAGCGGTGTCGCCCTGCCAAGTCCGTGAATAAACCCGAGCCCTGCTCCGACGCCAACCGAACCAATCGTGGCGATATAGGTAAGCATGACGTAAAAGGCGGGGTTAGGACAGCCCACGCCGGCGTTGCCGAGCAAAACTCCCATACCGAGTGCTTTGGTATAGTCGCCCCTTTTCTGGAGCCACGAGGGTGAAGCGCCGGCGATTTGAGGCGGAGAAAATCGAATGAAGTTAAGCTCTGACCAGCCAAAAAGTATCGTAATCGTTCCCGCAAAGAGGAACATGTACCGGGTGAAATTATCAAGTCCAAAATACCCACCGAGCTGCGAAACGATAACGCCGTATAGCGCGAGCGTGATTGAAATGCCCAGCCCAAACAAAAGCGCCATGGTAAATCCTTTTGCGGGCGACTTCCCCATGGTGAGCGGCACGATAACGAACACGAGCGGGAGCGTGCACGGCAAAAATATCATGGAAAGCCCGGCCGCAAAGACAAGCAATACTCCAACTGATTGACCGCTGGTGGTTGCCAGCCAAAACAGGCTCGCGCCAATGCCCACGAATAAGGCAAGCCCGAGAATTGCCAAGATAATGCGGGTCGACTGCGAAGCCTGGTCATTCATACTGTTACGATAACGCCTTTATTTTCTCAATTAATTTATCCTTATCAAGACCACCGACCGAAAACAACTCGCCATTCACGATAATTCCCGGCGAGGACATAATGCCGTACTCCTGCACCATTTTTTGTCCTTGCTCGGACATCATTTCGATATATTCAATTTCCACATTGGGGAAATTCGGCCTGATGTCGTTTTCCAGTAATTCTTTGGCCGCGGCGCAGTGACTGCACCCCGGCGTTGAAACTTCTTGTATTTTGATTGTGTTCATAATTTTTAAGATTAGGTTTTTAATAATAATTTTTTAACTTTTTTACTCTCTAAACCTTATTTGAAGAGCGTCATTGAACTTATTGAGCAAGTTAATCATTCCAATAGAGAGTGTGAGCTCTATAATTTCGCCTTCGTTAAAGTGCTGTTTCAATCGTTCAAAAAGCTCATCTGTCACTCCGTTTGCATCTTTGGTAACTTGTTCGGCATATTCAAGCGCTACTTTCTCGCGCTTATTTGAGCCTTCTTCTTCAAGCTTTAGGGATTCCAGCGCCTTAGTGTGAGTCGCGGTGCAGAACTGACACCGGTTAAGCTTTGAAACCTTGACAAAGATTTTTTCCTTAATTGCTCTTTCAACCTGACCATTCATATAAACAGCTTGCGAGAATGGCATCATGGCTTTTGCAATATCAGGCCTCATTGCTAATGCCTGCATCATTTCTGGAACACCTTGACTAATATCAACGGGTGGCTTAAAACTTTTTCCTTTTAATAAACGACTTGCTTTAAGCATAAATTTTATTTTTTTCTCAAACCGTTTCACTTTTTTTTGATCTATGTGTATTCTCATATTTTTAATTATAGTAACTTCTATTAACATTTATTACAGGCCTTTTTACAAAATTTATTAACATGGCCGTCTACTAATTTCAAAAGAGGTGCGACAGTCTCTTTATTCAGAGAGTAGATTCTTTCTGTGCCGTTTGTTTCCACCTTCACAAAACCGCACCTTTCGAGCCGCTTCAAATGGTGCGATACCAGACTTTGTTCACACCCAAGTTTCTTGGCAATGTCTGTCGCTCGATGAGGCTTGCTATTAAGAAGACGAATACTATTCCACCGGGTTTGATTGCCGAGGGTCTCAAAAAAGAATTGGTGCGGCTTGTCTAAATCAACGCGTTTCATGGTTCAACTTTGTTCACCATGACCCTGAGCAGGTCGAACGGGTCATAATATGAATTGTAATTCATATTGTTAATAACGCAAACAGCATTTATCCACAGGAGGTCTCTTTTATTTTTGTGCGCGGTGAGGGACTTGGTCACCGCTCGTAACTATTTTTTTCACTCCGTTTGAAAACTAGAAACGAGCCTCGACCCCGTCGTCTGCTACCGTGTATGCTCACGGGCTTCGCAGCAGGCTCTCTTCAAGTCTCTCACGTTGCTACAAAAATATAAAAGCCCAGTCTTTCAGACTGTACTTATTATTTTTGTGCGCGGTGAGGGACTTGAACCCCCGACCTTCTCAGTGTAAATGAGTTGCTCTACCAACTGAGCTAACCGCGCAGGTACAGAGAGAATACCATATGCAAGAAAAAACAAAAATATGCGGGCACTAAAACATAACCGCGCACCAACGAGGATGTTAGACCTCCTCAAACCACATACACAAGGTTAAAAGAGCTAGAAAATATACTGATACCTGCCAATACCCTTGGGGAAAATTAGAGCCAGTCAACAAGGTCGGTTATTTCTAATGTTTCGAGTATGGCGAACACCGCACTTCCCATACCAAAAGCCGCGACTAGAATGCTGAATAGTTTCAAAATTTTTATTTCCTTGCGTAAACGTGCATCCGATTTGTCGTAATGCTCAACAATTTTGCGTATTGTCCGACGTACTTTCCCTGGCTCCCCACCGTCAGGACCCGGAACAACATTGCCGTAGTTAGCCACCGCTGATTCTATATTATTCATGTAATTCTTATATCATTTCCTATTCAAAATGTCAAGGAACCATACACATTCAAACGCATGTTCTCTATGTCTTTAAAAAATACCCTAAGGTTTCGCCTTAGGGTATTTTTATGTTATGGCCCCGCGAGGAAGTGTCTTATGCTTCAAAATAATGAGGGGGTCTGACCTCCTCAAATGTGGTTTTCGTGACAGATTGATGATTTACTAGAACCGGCTATGCCAGTGATGAGAGTTTTCCGCTTCATACAAAAACTATACCAGAAACGACCTCACTTATTTTCAAATGCGGAAGAAAAAACATTGAAACTAACCAGCCAGTAATAAAACATATACACTAATACAAGAGCACCTAAAATGCCGAATGCTAAATAGATTGAGTACATGCTAGCGATGAATCCAAACCCTATTGTAATAACTATCTTGGTTACTTCAGTGATTAGATTCAAGAACGATTCTGACGTCGCCCGAACGCCACTTTCCAGTTTTTTATGAAAGTTTCCAAGTAGTGGTACGTCAATAATAAAAAATACTGCTGATGCTATAAATAAGCCAACAACACCAATGATATTTGGTTGCCACGCTGTTACAAAAAGCGAGAGAGCTAATAAGGCGAGGAGGAAACCAAAAAGTGTGGGTAGATTTTTCCGTTGTGGCATCCGCGCTCCAATATAGTTTGCCACCACCTCTTTCGCTCCTTCAAAGAAAGAAAGTACGCCGATCATAAGAAAAGTGAAGCCCGCTGCATAGTAGAAAAGCTGTGAGTAATCTTCTATCAAAAGGTGCGTGGTCATTATGACGACAGAAAGCGCGATTACTTGAACAAAATAGGCACTGCTGGTTAGGTGCTTCGCGGTCGTAGTTATGTGTTTAAAGTAAGTCAATTCTCCCGTAGTTTTGTGGAAATGAGGTTCTTTCAAACTAAAGGTAATAATGAGGCCGGGAATTAAAGTGGCGAGGGTTGCCCATATTGCAAACTCAATACCATACTTTTGTGCGAAGATACCGCCAAGGAGTGATGCCAAAGCAAAAGCACCTCCAGATAAAATGCGTCGCATCGCAAGATATTTTTCAAACTTGTCTTCAGCCCCCGCTTCTTTTAGTGAATCAAATAGTATCGAGTTATTTGTGCCCGAATTTAATACAAAGGCAATACTTGCAAAAATAGTACCGATTCCAAATTGAATAAAAGCTGTCCCCGTAACAAAAATGATAAGGGTCACGATTGAGGAGAGTATACTTAACGAAAGTACATATTTTCTAATCCATCGATCGCTTAAAGCCCCACTCGGGACTTCAAACACAATGACAAAAAGGCTAAAAATTGCCGCTATAATCGATATTTCAAAGAGAGATAGCCCGTTTTCTTGAAAAAATATCTTTTCAAAAGCAGCGTAAAAAGTTAACGCTTGCAAGGCTCCAATGGCGAGTAATTTGAGTGTATTAGAATCGGGAAACTTCATAGATAAAACTATATCAGAAACGGCTCATTCTTAATAATGAGCCGTTTAGAAAAGCACCCGAGCACTGCGCCCGCTCTCCTAAAGGACTGCTGTTTACAAGTCAATCGCTTCGCTTACGACTCGACTAACGTCTCCCTGCACTGCAATTTATAAATCACTCACTCTATTCATGAGTAAATTGGGAGCTTGGGTAAACAGGGAGCCTGCCATTTCTTTTTCAAGAATCTCCCTCGCCACAAGTGCAGGAATCGGTCACGGTTCACCAAGTCTTTGGTGGTCACAGATAATTCCCTCGCCAGTCGCTCAGGAATTTCCGCGCGACCAATTTCTCTTATGAGTCAGACGAATTAGAGAAATGGAAGTACTCCTGTGGTGACCCCGTCTCAGCTGTTTTTGTTGCTACAAAAACATCGCTCTCCGGCGGAGCCGGACCCGGCTCCGCCGGGCGCCCGCCACAAGTGGAGGAAGTGTCTTATGCTTCGCATACGCACGCATCGGTCGCAAATATTTTTCTGCTGAAAAATTTCGCAACCCCGCCTCGGCGCCGTCGCACCTGCGGCTTTCGATTCCTACACCAAGCACCCCTACATTAAAAATAACACTGGGGGGAACCCAGTGTTATTTTTAATGGTGGCCCCTGCAGGAATCGAACCCGCATCAGAAGCTTAGAAGTCTCCTGTTTTATCCATTAAACTAAGGGGCCGCAAGCAAAATGGTATCATTTTCTCCCATGACACGCGAACATAAAAGATACTAAACCTTAACGAGAAGGGTCTGAAACTTTAGGAGATGCAATGGTTCCCTCTTCATAATTAAGTCGCTGTATTTCAAGTGCTTCAACGACTCTTTGTAGCTCCACCCGAGAAACTTTTGGTGCCGCCACTTGTTCAATGCTCGGCATTCCAATAATAGTACCCGAGCGAATTTTAAAGAAAAACTGCGTTGATACGACCAACAACACGACGGCAATAATGAACAGCGCCCCAACAAGTAATACCCAGTCACGCAATGGATGTGGAGACGAAAGGGATTTTAACTGACCTTTTGAAAAAGAAAAATGTATCATAGTTTTGCTTTAATAAAACTTACCGTAAATGTTCCGGACCAGTTATTTTTCGCTGATTTTTCCATTGAACCACCACCCAGCTGAGTCATTATGGGAAATCCTTCAACAATACTAAGAAACGTAGCGAGGTCACTAAAACTCCCCTCGGCAGAAAATGTAATGTCTACACGTTCATGATAATTCCACGTTTTAACGTCTGCCAACCCAACGCCTCCGAGTAATAAATCAACGTCTTCTTCTCGCGCAGTTGACTCAAGTAACTCAATTGCACGCACAACATCTTCACTGAGAACAATAGACCGTTCTAGTATTTCTTGAAACTCACGCACCTCAGAAAGGAATACTTCTGTGGTCTGCAGTGCTGAGTCACGACCTGAAAGGATACGTGCATCGGCTGTAGCCGAACCAATACGAGTAACAAACCCACTGACCTGAAAGAACACAAAAACATATACCCCCACAAAAAAAGTTGCAACGACAATGGAAATGATAAGTGCAGTGAATTGTTTCATATTATTGTCCTCTGTATTCAGTTTTTATGGCAAACGAAACGTCTTCTTCTGAAACCAATTGAGAAACTGGAAGTGACACATCAACAAATACCACCGAATGACGTAATTCGTCAGCAAAAGCAAGAAGTTCTGAGCGAAGATCCGAAATACCGGTCAACGTAACTTGTACGCCAGTGTCGGTTTGTGTGAACATAATCCCGTCTATATGCACCCCTGTTCGTTTTAGTGCAAGAAGGTTTTCAAAAAAATCTTTTGAAAAAGAAACTCCCTGGTTGTTTTCTACGATACGTACCCGTTCACTTAAAATCTGAACCTGTTGTTCTGTGTCGTTACGTTGTTTTAAACCCAACGTACCATCAATGGCGTCACGGTATCTTTCAACTGCGTCCACTTGTTCCTTTGACGCGAAATACGACGGAATAAGAGAAACGGCTCCTATAAAAAAAGCTATCGCCGTTCCAAAAAAGACAAGCGTGGCAAGGCGTGTGTAATAACGAAGATAAAGTTGCTTTTTTTTGCTTTTAGAAAGTACGTTTACCATAAGCGTGGATTACATGAACGAGCGGCAAGTCCTATTGTTGTTGCATACTCAAAAGAGTTACGGCGATCCATAGTAGGAATATATGTATCTAGGTCTATAACCCCATTCCACACATCTCCTACACAAACCGACATACCCAAAACACGCGAAAGGTGCTCGGCTATTCCTTTTACATTAGCGTTTCCCCCAACAAGAACAATACGCTCTACTGACCTTCGGGGAACAGAGTTTTCACCAACTGACAACTCGTTCCAATATCCTACATGTCTACCAATTTCATCTTTTAACACTGATGCAGTTGTCGCGAGGGCTTCATAGAGGTCGCGGTTTGTGTTCCCTTCAAGGAAGCCTTTTTCATTTTTCATCTTTTCTGCTTCTTCTTCTGAAATAGCGAAACGCTTCATAACGGCACTCGTTAGTGCGTCCCCACCTACGTCAAGTGTTGCAGTAAACGCAACTGTGCCACTATCAAAAATAGCAACGCGGGTTGTTTTTCTTCCGAAATCAACAGACATAATTGTGCGTTCTTTATTTTCTTCGCCCCATAAGGTTCTTTTGAGAGCCTGCGATTCAATTTCAAGCGAACGGAGCGTAATGCCGGCGCGCTGAAACACATCTTGATAAGACTCAACAACACGGCGGGCGATTGCCGTAACACTCACTATTGTTCCTGATGAGATGGTGCGCGACACTTCATAGTCAAACTCAACATCGGCAGGCGCGATAGGAACATTTCCCTCAAGAGAAAACTCAACTGCCGAGTGTAGGTCCTTTTTTTCTGAATGAGGAACAAGAATTTGATAGACATACGCTTTTCTTTCAGGGAGTGCGGCGTGAGCAAAATGAATACGCTCGCGGAGTCTAAATGAACGGAGTGTCTCAACAAGTACGTCTGGTTTTTCAATATCGCCTCCCACCACTACCCCTTCTGCAAGCTCTGCCTGTGCTGAGCCACCCAGCAAACACCCCCCTGTGTGTGTTTTAAAAGTAACCACCTTAACTGAAGACTCACCTATGTCTATGCCCGCACCGGGCATAGATAAATAGTTAGGTGGTGGAAATGCACGCGCAAACTGCGAGAGTATACTCATATTCTTATTATACGTGTCTAAATTTATTTAGTACGTAAAGCCCACAAATAAAATAATAGCGAGTATAAGTATGATTGTTGCGACCGTGGCATATCTTCCAATTTTATCAATGACCGCAACACCCCACACGAGCGTTGCAACAGAAACAATCCCATAACGAATGCCACGCCCTAAAAGCGAAGCTAGGAGAAAAGAAAAGAAATTAACTCCTAAAAGACCTGCCGCAAGTGCAACGGGTGTGTATGGTATAGGGCTGATAGCACCAAGGAACGTTGCCCAAAAACCTAACTCATTAATTCGTGCTTGCGCAACCGTCAAATCATATTCAATGTTAAGAAATTTTAGAAAAGGAGAAAGGAGGACTTCATACAAAAACATCGCTGAAAAATACAACACCATCCCCCCAAAAACCGAGGTGAGTGTGGTAATAACAGTCAGCCAGAGTGCTTTGGCCCTGTTGAAAAAAACCATAATTGCAAGGAATGGATCAACAGGAAACGGGAGGATAAGTGCCTCAAGAAAAGAGTATCCGCCGAGCCACCACCAGGCTATTTTTGATTTCACCCTTTGCGTGAGCCAAACTTTAAGTGTCTGTGCACTTTCAAAAGGCGGAGTAGGTGGTATTTCAATATCACTCATATACATTATCTGACTGGGCTTCCTTTTGCGACTTCTTTTGTCGGGCTGAGGAAAGAAAATGATTCACCCTCACCCACGGCCAATAACATACCGTTTGATTCAAGTCCTCGTATAGTGCGTGGTTCAAGGTTAGTGATAAACAAAAGCTGTTTCCCTACCATGTCGTAAGGAGTAACATATTCTGCAATCCCCGAGAGAATTTGACGAGTGCCGAGTTCACCAAAATCAACTTCCAGTCGGAGTAGTCGGTCTGCGTTTTCAATAGATTCACACACAACAACCGTGCCTACGCGAATATCTGCTTCTTTAAACTGGTCAAGAGAAATCGTCATATGTATTTATTTTATTTAAGTAACTAGTAAGAATAATAGCAGCTGCGTGCGCATCAACGTCTTCATGTCGGTCAAGTTGGCGGCGCGCTTCAACTGAAGTATAAAACTCTGGCTCAAAAGACACTGGGATATCTATATGTTCTTTTAGTTTTTTTGCAAACTCACGCACAGATTTCATTACAGCATTGTCTTGTCCTGAAAGATTTTTTGATTCCCCTAACACAATACGTTCGGCTCCTTCTTTTTTTGCAAACTCAAAAAGAGCATCCATGAGGTCGCTGTTGTTTGGCAATGTCATTTTAGGAAAGGCAATTCTCCCTTCAACGTCAGAAACTGCCACCCCGACACGTTTAGTACCGTAATCAATTCCAATAAGTTTCATGGTGTTTTTAGTATACCTTTTTGTATCGAGGTGCGTGATATACTTGGTGCCATGCTTGATATAATCGGTGGAGATATTTTCGGACTTGTGGCGCTTGGTATAGTTGTGTGGTCACTTCCTTGGAAAGGGTACGCACTGTGGATTGCTGCAAAAAACAACCACAAATGGTGGTTTGTTGCCTTGTTAATTCTCAACACAGTTGCAATTCTTGAAATAATCTATATCTTTGCCATAGGAAGACCTGCACTGAAAAAAGCGGGGCTTTTGAAGCGGTAATCCCAGGGAGGGGTGACAGAGTGGTCGAATGTGCTAGTCTTGAAAACTAGAGTCTGGGAAACTGGACCGAGGGTTCGAATCCCTCCCCCTCCGCAGATTGAGCATAGCGAAAGCTGTGGAGAGGAGAACGTGTGGGACACGTTCGTGAGGGATTCGAAAAGCTTTTGAGCATATTTTGGAGCACGAAGTGCGAATAAAATATCCAAAAGGTATACTGCTCCTGTAAGGAGAGAAATTCCCTCCCCCTCCACATCTTAGAGCTAGCCCGAAGACGTTAAGCTCTTCGAGCGCTCGAAGTAGTTTGTAGGTAATTTACTTTTAAACAAAGCCCCACCACGATACAATGACATTATGTCTATAAATTTATATATTTTAAAAGCAAGCGGAAGATTAAAAACATTTGAGGATCAAATCAATAGTGCTTTTGAGGTTGCTCTAAGAGATGTAGAGAATAAGATAACCCTACCTTCTGTTGATGTGATTATAAACGACGACGCAAGCTCTGCAATACCAGAAACTGGTGTTGGGGGGTTCGCACCATCGGCTCATCTTCTTTACATATATATAGATCCTAATTTTAAAGATATTAAACAAAAGATTGATTTTGAAATTAAAAGCACACTCGCCCATGAACTACACCACTGTGCTCGATGGGCTTCTTGTGGATATGGCGAAACTTTACTTGAAGCAGTTATTTCCGAAGGGCTCGCTGATCACTTCGATATTGAAATAAATGGTGGTGCACCGAAACAATGGAGTATTGCTGTTGATGGGGATGCACTTGAAATGTTAAAAGGAAAAGCAACCAAGGAATTTGATAATGATAAATATAATCACTCAACATGGTTCTTTGGGTCAGAGAGTGAAAATATTCCTCGATGGACTGGGTATTCGCTAGGTTTTTCTTTAGTTGGAGACTACATCAAGAGTAGTGGAAAAAAAGCGTCAGAGTTAGTATCAGCAAGTGCTAATACTTTCATTGAATAAGCGCACGAGGACCTTTATTTTGATAAAATATAAATATGAAAGATAAATCTGGTTGGTTTGTAGATACCATAAAATACTCTCTATTGTGGGTGTTTGGATTGGGGGTAGCCACAGCTGTCGTGGTGCCATTTTATGGATATTTATTAGACACTATAGGTGGGTGGGTTTATCTGGGTTTCGTTTTTCTTGGTTTCTTAACAAAATTATATTTTGTTAAGAAAAAAGCGCACGAGGACCTTCGAAATGCTAAAATAAAATAGTTAAAAATGGCCCGACTCGCTACGCTCGCTGGACTGTTGTTTGTAAATTAAATCAGAGATTTGAAACAGGGAACATGAAGTACCTTGCAGGCAACATGCTATCCAATTTTGTTGGATGCGTATAGAATAAAACTATGGATTTAATTATTGTCTTCCTTACAATACTACAATCAGTCGCTGTGGCACTTGGTGTAGGTTCATCAACGCTTGCAATTGTTAACTTCTTTGTGGCAATTGAAGACGGCACAATTGACAAAATAGAACGTAAAATGATGGGCGTCGTATACGTCATGTTGCGTGTCGCTATGGTGCTTATCTTTACTGCTACAGTGGCCCTCACTGCGATACAGTATTTCCAGTTTGGAGTGGTGCATTTTACACCATTCGTAATCGGTTTGTGGATACTTATAATAGTATTATTTGCGAATGCCTTTTTGATGACCAAGCACATCATGCCAAGTAGCGTGGGACCTGCACTGCAAGCTGCCTCTTGGTATACCATGAGCGTACTCGTTGCGTTATTCTCACTTGGCTTGAATCAATTTAGTCTCATAGAGTTCACTTTTGGCTACATTGTCGCAGTGCTACTTGCGCTTTTAATTGTTAATAGTGTGATAGCGCTCTTAAAACGCCGTGAGGAGGTTTAACCTCCTCACTCTAAGAATCCTTACCCGTACAATAAAATACCAAGGACTGTCCCGCCCTGAACAAGTATCCAGAGGATGTTTGCAAAAATAATCGGACTCTCTTTGTGTAACATCCCGTATATAAGCCAGAACACTGAAATAACAACCCACGATGACCACGTCAACAAAGATAATCCGCTGGCGTCTTTTGAAGTCCACACATCTAGAAATTGAGGGACAGTTACAATCGGACCAAGTAGTGCCACAGGGTAGATCACCCGATCTATAAAGTTTTTAAACTTACTTTTATACGGAAACTGTTCTTGCGTCTTATTTTTTTTCTTCTTCCGTAAATGAAAGTGGTGCTGTCCTGAAAAATTCACACTCATAATTTTTTCATTAAATTAAATACCGCACTAAATGTCTGCCTTTCATGAAAATACCATGTATTTTTGGTTTGCGTAAAATTCCCTTCCCGGTTGCTTAAAAACTCTGTGAGTGTTTTCTTCGTATACAATAGAGGAGTGAATAAAAAATATAGCTGGCAAGCCCAAGAGATGGGAACATCAAAAAAGAGCAAGAACTGGTACATTACCCTCGCTGTTGTTGGTGTTGGTGGTTCCCTTGCAAGTTTTATTGTAGGAAATATACTCTTTGGCCTTCTTCTCCTCATTGGCATCTTTGCTATTGCCCTCGCTGGCTCTAGACCAGAGCTTTCGCACGCCTACGGGTTAAGCGAAAAAGGAGTGCATATTGATAAACAAATAATACCGTGGGACAAAATACAGGAGTTTTCTCTAAAAGAAGGCGAGCCATATCTTCTTAACATTGACACCAACACGTCGGTTGGCAACACTACCATCCCCCTCTATGACATTGATTTTCGTGCAGTGCGCACCGAATTTAAAAATCATGACGTAGATGAAAGTGACCATGTGGAGACCATTATTGAAAATATTACACGGCTCATCGGACTTTAAGAAACAATAGTGAAAAATAGTCTGGTCTGTGCTACATTCGTAGTGTTGCCAGCAACATGCTCTCGTCGTTCAATGGATAGGACGCGACTTTGCGGAAGTCGTGATGTAGGTTCGATTCCTACCGAGAGCACAAGTGAGGGAAGTAAAAAATTTCCGCCCTGCAAGGGCGGTTTTCGTTTATGAGGAATTTTTTTGAGAATTATTCTCAAAAAAATTCTGAATGGACGAAAATGCGGTGCAGGAAATTTTTTACTTCCGAACGCCGCGAATCGGCAAGCTCTGCTTACCGAGAGCATTGGATAGAAGGCCACAGTCTGGCAGCCGACGGATGAGGCGGGGTCACGGAAATTTCCGAGTGGCGACGAGGAAATTATCTGTGACCGATGCGTGCCGAGCGGAGTGAGGACACTTCCTTCCAAGCGTCTCGCTTAAGACGATAGGTAAAGAAATAAAAAAAACTGCGGAGCAGGGTATTTCTATTTCCGAGCGGTGCGAATCGGCAAGCTCTGCTTACCGAGAGCTAGCGACGCGTGCCTGGTGCTTTACACCAGGACACTTCCTACTATCCTTCAGAAATATGGACACGGCGTGTCCATATTTCACACACTGGTTTGGAAATAGCGAATCGGCAAGCTCTGCTTACCGAGCACAGGGGGTACATACCTACAGGACCCCGCACGTATGTTCACCACAAGTATCGCAAACCTGCCCGGGAAATTCATCATGCGAACAGCATTTTTGTGCAAGAAACTCTCTTGAAACACCTTCATCCTGCAACATACAGACACTATAACTATACTAAACCGTTGACTTTTTAAGTCGTATTGCTAAACGTGATTTCTTTCTCGCTGCCGTATTTTTCTTTATTACACCCCTTTTAGCTGCCTTATCAATAGCTTTGTAAGCAGAAGAAAGAGCTGTGTCTTGGTCTTTTCGGTCTTTCCCTTCAGTAGTAAGGGCGCTTTTAACAGTACCTGCCAACGCTCGTTTGGTGCGAACATTGAACACACGTTTGCGCTCCTGCGAACGAGTTGCTTTTTTTGCTCCTTTTGTGATTGCCATAAGTAAAAGCAACTGTACCGCATAAAGTAAAAATTGCCAAGTCCTGGGTGGGTTCCTAATATATGGGTTCTGTGCCTCACCAGTGAGAAGGTACACTTTTCAAACCTAAGGTACAATGCTATTTATGATTGGTTTTCTATCAGGAACGGTGCAGGCAAGCATTAGAGACACTATTTTAATAGACACCGGTGCGGTGGGGTACCGAGTCCATGTACCTACGACAATGCTGGCAAAAACACGCGAAGGTGAGGAAATTCGGGTATGGACACACCTTGCCGTGAGGGAAAACTCTCAAGATCTTTTCGGTTTTGAAACAAGGGAAGATCTTCAATGGTTTGAACTCTTGCTCACCGTCTCAGGTATCGGACCACGTTCAGCTCTCGCTATTTTAAACAGCGCTGACATCAATACTCTTGAAAGTGCTATTTCAAACAATGACGCCTCAATTTTGGCGCGCGCATTTGGTGTTGGTAAAAAAACCGCAGAGAAAATAGTTCTTGAGTTAAAAGAGAAAGTCATTGTCACGGAAAGTGGTCTTTCCCAAGTGAACGACGGCGAAGTAGTTGAGGTTCTGACATCTCTCGGATACTCATTAAAAGAAGCGCGCGACACGGCGCGCGCTATTCCTAAAGACCTGGATGGCACCGAGGCACGTATTCGCGAAGCACTTCGTATTGCCTCAGGTACCAGATAAATACACCACCATGTACAACGTTGTTTCAGCTCTCGTTGAGATCTTAAAAAAAATTGTCCCCGTGCCAGTGGTGCGTATATTCCGTACGCCTTATCATTTTCTCCTCGCTTTTCTTTTTGCATTTATAAACAACTTTCCTGCAAAAAAAATGACTGTTGTTGGAGTAACGGGGACCAAAGGGAAGTCTACGGTTTCCGAAATGCTCTTTGCCATAATGCGCACAGCCGGACACCGTACTGCGCTTGCCTCAACCATCCGCTTTGCAATAGGCGAACAGTCAGAACCAAACAAATTCAAAATGACTATGCAGGGCCGCGGGGGTTTTTAATAAATTATTTGAAAAAAACACCGCCGCGCTGGGCCACACCCCCGACGTAAAAATAAAAAACA
>JAJDCJ010000017.1 GCA_029260935.1 Patescibacteria group bacterium
CCGCCGGTAACCGCACCTTGCACATCCTCAGGTAAATTTAAAAGACGTAGAGAATTTGAAACATATACCCTGCTCTTTCCTACCTTTTTTGCAATTTGCGTATTATTTAACTTAAACTCTTGCGCAAGTCGTGCAAAAGCATGCGCTCGGTCAATAGCATTTAAATCCTCTCTTTGAAGGTTTTCAATAATGGCAAGCTCTAGTTTAATGCGGTCGTGCTCTTCATTTGAACGAATAGTAACAGGAATTTGAAGCAATCCTGCGAGCTTTGAGGCGCGCAGACGTCGCTCCCCTGCTATCAATTCGTAGTATGTGGACATACCGCCGTTTTCGCGCACTTCCTCGTGCCTGGTTACTACCAATGGCTGCAATACACCATATTGCCTGATTGAGTCGGCTAAACCACGCAAGCGCTCCTCATTAAATTCAGTACGAGGTTGATAGGGGTTAGGTTTAACCTTGTCTATCTCAACCCAAAAAATTGCATCGCCTTGGAAGTAGGACATGTAAAAAATTGTAACATAGACACGGGCAAAAATACGAAGTAGGATACATATTAATGCACAGTACCAACTGTCGCATGTGCCGAAGTGGCGGAATTGGTAGACGCGCACGACTCAAAATCGTGTCCTTTCGGGGGTGTGGGTTCGATTCCCACCTTCGGCACAAAATAAACGAGCATAATGCGAAGCATTGTGTGACTATTATTTTGATGCAGGAGGTGGGAGTTGAAGAGAGGCTACTGCGAAGCCCGCGAGTATACGCGGTAGGAGCCGACGGGGTCGCGAACGCTTAGTATCTTTGCGAGTCATACGATGCAAAGTACTTAGCAATGGCGACCGATGCGTGCCGAGCAGAGCGAGGACACTTCCCACCTTCGGCACAAAATAAACGAGCGCAATGCGAAGCATTGTGTGACTATTATTTTGATGCAGGAGGTGGGATGAGAAGAACGGAAACGGAAATAAAAAATAACGTGATTAATCAGGTTATTTTTTATTTAATTACATAGACCCCGCTTTTTTGATACCGGGTTCTAATGTATCATCACCCTCCTCCCAATTTGCAGGGCATACCTGACCGCCGTGTGTACGTACAAATTGTGCCGCTTTAAGTTTCCGAATCAGCTCATGTGTTGAACGACCAATAGCATTGTCATTAATTTCCATTGCCCGCAAAATACCATCAGGGTCAATGATAAATGTACCGCGCAGTGAAATACCCTCGTCTTCGGTGTAGTCAAGTGAACCACCCTCTACGTAGGTTCCAAACGCGATTGCCAGTCTCCCTGAAGGATCAGCCGCCATAGGAAAACGAATACCTTTTACCGCCTCTGATGTTTCCAACCATACCTTGTGTGCAAAAACAGTATCGCTTGAGACACTAATAACCTCAACGCCCATATCTTGAGTCTCCTCATAGTATTTTGAAAGTTCTTCCAGTTCAGTCGGACACACAAACGTAAAGTCAGAAGGATAAAAGAATAAGACAAGCCATGTATCTTTATAATCAGAGAAACGTACGGTGTTTACCTTATCTTTGTGGTATGTGCGAAACTCAAAGTCTGGCACTGGATGCCCCACACGCACCATACTGACAAATCCATTCACTTCCTCTTCGGGGATATCGTTTTTCATATTATTTTGCTATTTATTTCGTATGCCCCTATAGTACCATTAGTTTAATTATGGGTAATAAAAAAATAATCTGTATAGTTGGGCCGACCGCAGTTGGCAAAACTTCACTTTCAATCCACATAGCAAAAAAAATAAAAGGTGAAGTAATCTCTGCTGATTCACGGCAGGTTTATACTGGACTTGATATAGGAACAGGAAAAGTCACCTCCGAGGAGGCCCAAGGAATACCCCACCACCTTATTGATGTTGCTGATCCTCGCGCTGTATTCAGCGCGAGCGACTATGTAAAAAAAGGCACAGAAGCTATTGCCAATATTTACTCACGAGGGGCAGTACCACTTATTGTTGGGGGAACTGGTTTTTACATTGATGCACTGTTGGGGAAAGTTGGACTTGCCGAAGTGCCACCCAACCCCGCGCTACGGGCGCGTCTTGAAAAAGAACCACTCGCAGAGTTGCAACGCACATTGCAAGAAAAAGACCCCGAGCGGTTTGAAACGATAGATACTCAAAACCCTCGCCGTTTGGTTCGTGCACTTGAAATAGTTGATGCTCTTGGCAAAACCCCACCGCCGTTAAACACCAGCCCCTACGCAGTGCTGTGGATAGGGCTCCGACTTCCACAAGAAGCGCTGTATGAAAAAATACACCGCCGCCTCATTGAGCGTTTTGAAAACGAACAGATGCTTGACGAAGCACGCTCACTTCATGAAAAAGGTCTCTCCTATGAGCGTATGGAAGAGCTGGGACTTGAGTATCGCTTTATGGCACGCCACCTGCAGGGGCTTTTGTCGTATGCGGATATGGTTTTAGAACTTGAAAAAGAAATTATTGCCTATGCCAAACGGCAAATGACGTGGTTCAATAAAAACAAGGAGATTCAGTGGTTTACGCCTGATGAAAAGAAGAAAATAACTGAAACGGTAAAAAAATCCCTGATCTAACAACCTACTATGATTAATCATAGTACCCTTCTATATTCTCTCTCCGGCAAAGCCGGGCCCGGCTCCGCCGTGGCGGTTCCCGCTAGTACCAAAAAACAGCACGCAGGTGCTGTTTTTCTGTCAGGCGGTTACCCGTCACTAAGTATTTTAGTTCGCTTCGCTTCTAAAATACTAAGTGCGCTCAACCCCATCTCGCGGTCGCAAAGCGACATCGCTACGACCCTCGCCTGTACCAAAAAACAGCACGCAGGTGCTGTTTTTCTGTCAGGCGAGCCCACATGGATTCGAACCATGATCGACGGTTTTGGAGACCGTTATTCTACCATTGAACTATAGGCCCGAGTGAGAAGGATAGCATCATGTAATCATGAATAGTATCTTCGAATGATGGGCCTACAAACTTGCTTTATAGGCCCAATACATACGAGTGTACTCTAATAAAAGCTCTTCGGAAAGAGCTTTTTGTTATTTCTTCATTTCTTTGAACACCACCCGCTTGCGTACTGTAGGGTCATACTTCTTAAGCTCCAGCTTCATATTAGCCAGTTTTTTCTTATTTTTCCGCGTCCACACAATATGGCTGGAAACCGCTGATTTAAGCTTTACTAGATTATCCTGTGACATGTTGGTTATCCTACCCTATTTACTGGAAAAAATCAAAATGAGCAGGCCTGGACTACCGTAATATCCCAGTGACCCGACTCTCGCACATACGAGTTTCCACACACATCTTTATACTGAGGATTACCGCCACGTGATCCTGCACGAGTAAATTTGCCACTATTTTCTATAAAATCATCTAATGGACCGTTCCCTTGAAGATCAATTTTAAAACCTGCTTCATGTCCAGTGTCTCCCGCCTCATGCACCCCTCGCTCAGTTCCACCGTTTACCTGTATGTCGCACTCACTGCATGCCCTTTTTAAGTTAACAGTATTATCAACAACCGACTCTTGAATGTTTTTAAGCGAGGTACATCCTGTTCCAAAACAGTCTTCCTTCACACCATCTGCCCCTGAAGTACTGGTCACCGTAATACCTTCGTCCTCAAATGTGTCTAGGGCTGTTTGATGGTCAACCGCGCTCTCAAGTGAGGGTAATGGGACAGCGTCAGGATTACCGGGCAAACTTGCATCAATTCCAGGTGGGCCAAATGGAGTGGTCTGGAAATTTCTTTCAACACACTCAATACTATTCCATGGGAGTTTGGTCTTATCAGTATCCAAAAATACATTCATAATCAAATTCACAATAAGCCATGCGCCTAAAATAAACACCAAGCCAAGGAACACGTTACCAAATATTTTGCGTGCAGTATTAATATTTTCCTGGTTGGCAGCCGCAGTAACATAGAGAAAACCTGCATACGTAAACATTAACGTGGCAACCATAATTGCCAGGTAAATGGCAAACCGTAATACGTTATCAAAAAGTGATACCAAATCACATGCACCTATGTTGCCCGGATGTTGCGCAACTTTCCGAGATAATTCCTCAGGAAATATTTGTCCGAAAAAACTGTCGGCACCGAAACTCACAAGCGGTATTAAAAACAGCGCAAAAACGCCAACGAAAATCAGTCCCTTTTTCATACCCTTCAGTATACAAGAAAAAACACAGTCCCTCGCCACTTTCCAGTTCAAACGTACCCCCTCTGAAAGAGACCCCTCTTTACGCTGGGAGGGTATGTCATCATCTACAGTTGCCAACGAGGCAAGTCAAACATTCGCCGCCCATCCACAAAACAGTATTTCTACAACCGCACACGTCTCTATGGTCACAGTGAAACTTCCCCTCGTACTGTTGTATTAACGCCTCTGACTTCATACGTGCAGTATATCCCACAATTGCTTTGGGTGGACGCATGAGTTTTTCCCAAAAGGTTGCAAGTAATTTTAAGTAGCCTAACTGTTAAAGTTGATGCGGGTAGGCGAGATATAGTTTTTATTGAAGAACTAGGTATGTAAAATATGAAAGGGTCGTATGACATCAGTATCAAATTTCTCAGCTGCCTCAAGGGCTATTTTAATTCTATCTTCCGCCTTTTGGCCCTCTGAGGCATACAAAGCTCCTAGCGCAATCTGGTCACCACACCCTATGGCCGTATAGTTACCCGCTCTTTCTTCTATCTGATAGTCATTGTATACAGTAAACACTTTCCCTAACAAACCAACAATGAAACTTCCTTCAAAAACCTGTTTATCTCCCTTTCCCTCCCAACCATTTTTACTCAAACAGACGCCGAGAGCGGAAATAAATTGTGTCACAAAAAATTCCATTAAGTCCCCATCTTTCTTTTTTATTTCTGGCAAATCAAGTTGGTAGCGTACTAACTGCGCCGTGCGATAACTTCCAGAGAAACCAAAAACCCACTTAACACCCTGTGTGTCTGTGCGCATAAAAACCTTTGGGTCTGCTCGTTCTGTTAGCTGTGTTGACGACGTTGCGGCAGAATCTCCACCTATCCAAACGGTGTCATTTTCCGTTAAGGCAACAATACAGGTTGATGTTTTTGGGTTCATAAATTAACTTTAACACCTTATTTTGATTATTGACAAGTATATTTCTTCGGGTACAGCCATGTAACAAGTTGTACACGACCGTACATAACTTGTTACATAGTCTCCAACCCGCACCAAAGCAAAAAACCTACAGCGGTGCATTTTTTGTCTTTTATGTGGTCACAGATAATTTCCTCGTCGTCACTCGGAAATTTCCGCGACCCTGTCTCACTTGTTTTTTCTGCTGAAAAAACATAGCTCCGACTCGCACAAGTGCATCACAAAGCAAAGCAGTTTGCTTTGCTTGCCTTGTGCGCCGGGCAGGATTTTTCCCTTACAGGGACTGTATGGGTTTCGTATTCACTTCGCTATCGCTTGTTCATATACTCAACCGCTTTCAAATCCTGCCCGAAAGGTATGCAGATACCTTTCTCCGGTGATGCACTGAACAAAAAAACCCGCCGGAAGGCGGGATTGTTTGTTCAGTGCGCCGGGCAGGATTTGAACCTGCGTAGGATAAATCCGTCAGATTTACAGTCTGATGCAATTGACCACTCTGCCACCGACGCGTGCAAAAGTATGCCCTGGGAGTATATCAAGTTTTACGAACTTTTTGTAGTAACAGGAGTCTTTTTCATCGCAGTGCGTCTCGCCTTTGTGGCACGCGCACTTTTAACCACATCAAAGACAAATTCATCCTCTTTCAAAATTACCTTAACCATACCTCCCTCCATAACACCACGGTCCACCATAAATGATGCAACCGGGGTGAGAATTTTAGACTGAATAAGACGCTTGAGTGGGCGCGCACCGTATTGTGGGTTATATCCTTGCTGTGCCAAATAGTCATACACCTCAGGACTTACTTCAAGTGTAATATCTTTTGTTTTGAGCCGGTTGATAACTATTGCGACCTGCATTTTTACAATTTCTCGTATCGCCTCTTGCGAAAGTATATTAAAGAGGATAATTTCATCAAGTCGGTTCAAAAATTCTGGTCTGAAATGGTTTTTCAAACCACTCATTACTTTTTCTTTCACCTGTTCGTACTCACTCTTGTCATCTCCAGTAACTGCCGAGAAACCAAAACTACTCATCTTATCTATAAACTCAGCCCCAATGTTACTCGTGAGGATCACAATTGAGTTTTTAAAGTTGACCTTTCTACCTTTTGCATCAGTCAAATGCCCACTATCAAGAACCTGAAGTAAGATATTAAATACCTCAGGGTGTGCCTTTTCTATTTCATCAAAAAGAATAACCGAATACGGGCGGTGACGCACACGCTCAGTCAGAGAACCACCTTCCTCATGTCCTACATATCCAGGCGGTGCACCAATTATTTTAGAAACTGAGTGTTTCTCCATAAACTCACTCATATCAACACGAATAATTGCCTGTTCGTCGTCAAACATAAACTTGGCAAGCGCTTTTGAAAGCTCTGTCTTACCTACCCCGGTTGGTCCCAAGAAAAGGAATGATCCTATTGGTTTATTGGGGTCTGCAATACCCACACGTGAGCGCTTCACTGAGTCGGCAACCAACTGTAGTGCTTCCTCTTGTCCTACTACGTGTGAACGCAATTCCTCTTCCATACGCGCAAGTTTCTTCGCCTCTGCCTCAAGCATGCGCGAAACTGGAATACCGGTCCATCGCGCCACCACTTCCGCGATATCAACATCAGTCACCTCTTCTTTCAAAACACGGCGAGAGCGATGGAAGCGTTTGAGGCGACCTTGTTCTTTTTCCAAATTCTTTTCAAGCTCGGGCAATTTTCCATATCTAATCTCAGCGGCCTCCGCTAAATCAGCTCGTGCTTCAGCACTTTCCGCCGCTGCCTTACGTTCATCAATTTCTTTTTTCAGCTCGCTTATTGCAGTTAATACTTCTTTTTCATTTCTCCACTTCACCTCAAGTTCTGCAGTTTTTTCTCGCGTCTCAATTATCTCCTTTTCAATACTTTTAATACGCGTCTTAGTGTTTTTACCTAAACTCTCTGCTTCATCTTTTCTGAGTGCTGCCAATTCAATTTCCAAACGGCGGATTTTTCTATCAGTTTCCTCAAGTTGTGGCGGTTTATTTTCAAGCGCAATGCGTAAGGCAGAAGCGGCCTCATCTATGAGGTCAACTCCTTTGTCGGGTAAAAAACGGTCAGAAATGTAGCGACTTGAAAGATCAACAGCTGCAACAATCGCATCGTCCGTTATACGCACACCATGGTACAGCTCATATTTGTCACGCAACCCTCGCAAAATAGCAATAGCATCTTCACTTGACGGTTCGTTCACATACACTGACTGGAAACGACGAGTCAGTGCCGGGTCGCGTTCAATATGTTGCTGATACTCCTTCAAAGTGGTAGCGCCGATAACGCGCAAATCACCACGTGAAAGCGCGGGCTTCAGCATATTACTGGCATCCATAGCACCCTCGGCCGCCCCTGCACCAACGAGTGTATGAATTTCATCAATAAACAGTATTACCATACCCTCGGCGCGCTCAACTTCTTTCATAATGGTTTTCATCCGCTCTTCAAACTCACCGCGGTACTTACTGCCCGCAATCAAAAGCCCGAGATCCAAACTCATCAACTCTTTTCCTTTAAGTGACTCTGGAACATCACCAATTGCCATACGCTGTGCCATCCCTTCTGCAATTGCAGTCTTTCCTACTCCTGCCTCTCCAATAAGCATCGGATTATTTTTAGTGCGCCGAGATAGAATTTGAATAATGCGCGCAATTTCAGGATCGCGACCAATCACTGGGTCAAGTTTATTTTCGCTCGCAAGCTTAGTGAGATTTCTTGTGTATTTACTCAGTGCACGGTATTTTTTTGGTGACTCAGTTTCAGATATCCTGCCATCACGAAACTCCTCCATAACTGATGCAACTGCATCGTATTCAATACGAAAACGACTAAACACCTCACCGACGGTGCCGGGGTGCTGTAGCACCCCAAGGAATAGATGCTCCACCGCAACAAACTGATCATCAAAAGAAGCTGCAATTTTTACACTCGCCTCAAGCGCTTGTGCAAGGTCAGGGGTAATGTAGAGCTGATAACTTGGCGCCATCGTACCACCGGTTGAAGGAACCTCAAGTTGTTCAATTAACGAATCGGTAAACAGTACCGTATCAATATCAAGGCGCTCTAAAATAGAAAGGACGAGTGATTCTTCTTGTAAAATGAGCGCAAGTGCCATATGTAACGAGCTCACTTGGTTTTGTCCACGCTCAATAGCCAGTTCGTGTGCTTTACGAACTGCTTCTTTTGCTTTGGTGGTGAAATTAGTAAAAGGAGGCATAGATATACTTATTTTACACTATATGAATTAGGAAGTGAACGAATGATCTTTTACTACTCTCCGTCGACAGTCTCATCAGGAGTTGGTTCAGATTCAGCCAAAAGAAAGACAATATCCGAGTAGGACACAAACGTATCACGGCTTTCTGCTCGCGAAACAGATGTACTAATACCTACAAGATTACCGAAGATATTTATCAGGGGCGCGCCCGGTGTGACACGTTCATTAATCGTAGTGTGAACTGAAGCAATAGAAAGTGACTCCTCGTCTTTGAGCACCTCTGTTAGCTGTCCTGTTCCGGAAAGTGTACTCATCGCAACGCGATTACTGCGTGCGCCATAGAGTCCAATGAGTGTTTGTCCAAGTTTGAGTGAATTGTTATCAGCTGCAGTGAGTCCTTCAATTTCAAACCTTGCATCAGTGGCACTCAGAAAAGCAATACCTGCTTCAGGGATTTTTTCAACAACTTCATATAAATGTACACCATCTCCAAATGAAACAGCATGCACACCCTCAACCATCAGCAAGTCAGTAATAATCCTTCCATCTTTTACAAATGTTCCAAGAGCAATAATAGGAGTAGAGGTTGCCTCTCCTTCATGAATGCGTGCCACCTTGCTAAATGAATCACTTATTGATTGTGTAATAAGGTCATCTTCTTTCACTACGATAGTTGTTTCTTTGGTAATAACAGAAGCCGCCTGCTGATTATCGCTTGGCACCACAGTTTCAATAGTGCGCTCAATAACACGATTAACCGTCTGAGTGATGGCTGGAGGTGCCTGTGCAAGAAGTGACACTGTTACAATACCTGTTGCAATTGACGTCACAAAAGAGACCAGTAGTACCAGTAATATTATTTGAGATTTTGTTAGTTCTTCAAGTTCCATTGTGAGAATTATACTATAAAAATAACGACGAATGCATACGTAAGGGTATTCATGTGTTCATGGCGTACACTGAAAACGATAACATAAGTTTAATATATTTATTAACTTTTGTCAAACGTCTGAACCGTAATACACCTCTTAAGAGCCCGTAATACAAAATCTACCTCTGCTCTCGTGATGTTGGGTCCAAAACTAAACCGAATAGTGCCTTGTGCCGCCTCTTTTCCTCGACCTAACACCTTAACTGTGTGCGATATCTGACCCGAGGCAATACAGGCAGAGCGCGGTGAAACCGCAATTCCCTCTTTGTCTAGTAACACAGTAAGGTAGTCGCCATCAATTCCGGGGATAGAAATATGTACATTATTTGCAACACGATTCTTCACTCCTCCATTGACTAAAATTGTTGGAAGTTCCTTTTTAAGGTGCTCTAAGAAATAATCACGTAACATGGTTATTCTTTCCACACGTTCCTTTCTTCCTTTTTCAGCTAATTCAAATGCGACCATCATCCCATAAATACCCGTGGTGTTTTGTGTTCCTGGTCTCAGTGTTCTTTCTTGAGAACCACCGCGTAACACCGGATCAATGGAAACAGATGAATGTTTGTAGAGGAGCCCCACTCCTTTTGGCCCTAAAATTTTCTGTGCATCGTAGGTAATCATGTCCGCTCCAATATGCTCCGGAGAAACCGCAACATACAGTGGTGCCTGACTCGCGTCAGTATGCAATACAGGGAGTGAACTTTCAGGAACATACTGTTGATTTTTCTGTGACCTCTTTTTTTTATACTCCTCAAGCATATGTGCAATATCTCTCAATGGCTGTATCTGACCTATCTCTCCTTGAACGAGCGCTACTGACACCAAGGCCGTGTGTGGTGTAATTAACTCAGCAATACCGTGAGGGGTAATAGCACCATTTTCGTTAGGGTCTAGGCGAGAAACCGCAACGCCACGTCGCTCTAAGTCTTCAATGGGCTCAAGGACTGATGGGTGTTCAAAAGACGAAATAATAATATGCAAACTGTCGTAGGAGGCTCCTTTCCTCACGAGGTGTTCAATAAACCCGACAAGAGCTAAATTATTTGATTCTGTACCACTTCCCGTAAACAGAAGTGTTTCCGGGCGCGCCTTAAGGGCGCGCCCGATTCGCACCCGAGCGTCTTCAATCAACAGCGATGCCTTTCTTCCTTCCTTATGGGGCGCTGAGGGGTTACCAAAAAAACGAGAGGCGTATTTCATTGCCTTCTTTACACGAGGGTCAAGTGGCGTTGACGACGCATAGTCCATGTACACGCGCTTCTTGGAAAACAACATATATCTTTTCATTGTAACTGAAAAAAAGATTGTATACTAAACACATGGAAAACATAGAGAGCAATGAAATTTTATCCCTAATACTCAACGCGATCTATAGCGAATCCCCTCTAGTGCTCACCCTACTTTTTCTCGTACTTATATTAGCGCTCTATTCTTTTTTTCTTTCTCGCCGTATCTATAAACTCACCGCCGGCAAAAACGGACAATCCCTTGAATCACACATCCACAACACCGCAGAACGAGTTGAGGTACTTGAGCGTGCCGCCCACCACACTTCAAAAAACATTACCGAAATTAATACCCGCCTTGAGGGCAGTGTCCGAGGGCTTGCGATTAAACGCTTTGACCCATTCCAACAACAAGGTGGCCAACAAAGTTTTGCTCTTGCTCTTTTAAATGAACATGGCTCTGGTGCAGTTATTTCAGGTATTCATGTTCGCGACAATGTTCGTGTGTACGCAAAAGAAATCACCAACTTTACATCAAAACACGAACTCTCAGAAGAAGAACAAGGCGCCATACAACAAGCAAAAATGGAGCTTTAGTAGCAAAAACCTATTTGCGTTTAAGGCCTGTCCGTGGTTTGCTTTAGTTTATGTCAGAGAAAAGCTCAAAACATATCCAACCAGTGGTGGCAGTCGTTGGTCACATTGACCATGGCAAAACATCTCTTTTGGACTATATCCGCAAAAGCAAGGTTGCAGAACGCGAAACTGGTGGTATTACACAGCGTATTTCAGCATACGAGATAGAACATACTCAGAAAGAGAATGATACTCCCCGCCCTATTACATTTATTGATACTCCAGGCCACGAAGCATTTCAAGAAATGCGCCGACGAGGTACTTCAGCTGCCGACATTGCTATTTTGGTGATCGCCGCTGACGATGGCGTAAAGCCACAGACACTTGAAGCGTGGAATGCAATCACCACCGCAGGTATTCCTTTTATTGTTGCTTTCACTAAAATAGACAAAGACACTGCACACATTGGGCGCGCGAAGGAAAGTGCACTGAAAGAAGGTATCTACCTTGAAGGGCTCGGTGGCACTATTCCGTGGGTAGGCGTCTCTCCGAAATCAGGAGATGGAGTTTCAGAGCTTCTTGATCTTATTCTATTAGTGACTGACCTAGAAGAGATTCATTGCAATCCCTCGCTTCCCGCCCGTGCCATTGTGATTGAGTCTTCACGAGACCCAAAAACAGGTGTTTCTGCAACGGTCATTGTGCGCGATGGCACCTTTACCGTAGGTTCATGCACCGTTGCCGACGACACATGGGCACCACTGCGCGCCATTGAAGATGCACATGGCACCAAAGTAAAAGAAGTAAGGTGTGGTAAACCTGCCTTCATCACTGGCTTTTCAAAAGAGCCACGAGTAGGAAGCGAATTAGTAGTGGTTGCTTCTAAAAAAGAGGCGGAAGCTCTTGCCAAAGAAGGTGAAAAGCCACTCGCACAACAAAAAACATTGGACGAGAATAAAAAATGTGTCCGACTTCTTCTGAAAGCAGATACTGCCGGCTCCATAGAGGCGCTTGAATTTGAATTAAAGAAAATACCTCAGGAAAACGCTGAGTTTTTAATAGTGCAGAAAGGTGCAGGGGCGATATCAGAAAACGACGTACGCTCTCTCGTAGGGTTTGAAAACGCCATTGTCCTTGGTTTTAATGTTGGTGTTGATGCCTCCGCCAAAGACCTCGCTGAGAGGCAACATATAAAAATTGAAACGCGTCCTATTATTTATGAATTGACCGAGTGGCTTACTGAAGAAATAGAAAAGATTGCCCCACCGGCAGTTGAACCGTCTCTACTTGGTGTCGCTAAAATAATAAAACACTTCTCCACTTCAGGAAATAAACACGTCGTTGGAGGAAAGGTTCAGGAAGGCACCATAAAATTAAGTGCATCAGTTACTATTATCCGCAGAGATATAGAAGTAGGGACTGGAAAAATCGTAAACCTACAATCACAGAAGTCAGACATTGATTCACTTTCAGAGGGTATGGAGTTTGGTGCACAAATTGAAACAAAATCAGACCTTGCAGGAGGCGATCGTATAGAAATACGAAGTGTATAAATGAGAGAGCGTGTTATTGAAACACTAAGAAAAGCGGCGTCTGAGTTTATAAACCTAGAGTCAAACCGTCGCTCAATGATCACAGTGACCAAAGTAACTGTAGACCGTCGCGGTGGGCGCGCGTATGTTTTTGTGAGTGTATTGCCGGAAAAAGATACGCACGCGGCTACCGATTTTCTCAACCGACAGCGTGACGAGTTTAGACAGTATTTAAAAAAGAATACACGACTTCATATGTTGCCACGCATCATCTTTATGGCAGACCCAGTTATTGGCGGAACCATAGAACCTGTTGCGCAAGATACTCCTGAGGAAGAGGAATAACCAAGAAGATACGCAAAACGTACTTTATTTGTTACACTCTCAATACCTATAGTCTTGAGCTGTATGGGCGCTCATCAAAACGATTAGGTACCACGGCCACGTGGCGAAGTGGAAACGCAGGGGTCTGCAAAACCTCGACGCGCGGGTTCGATTCCCGCCGTGGCCTCAAAAAAATACGACAGTATTTTCTTTGGGCGCGGAGCACGTAAACTGCTTTACGTGCGGCGGGAATCGAAAGCCGCAGCCATATCGCTTTGCGATGGCGAGGCCGGGTAGGAGCCACTTAGGATGTTACGACTAGGGGGAGTAACATCCTTAGTGAGCTGACGCCGATTCCCGCCGTGGCCTCACGACAAAAAACGACACCTGCGTGTCGTTTTGCTGTACGTGAGGCAGCCGGAAGCATATTTCTTTTTCACTGTATTCATGGTGAAAAAGAAAAGCTGAGGCGGGGCCGAGCGCACTTAGTGTTTTAGAAGCGAAGCGAACTAAAACACTTAGTGACGAGTGGCCTCAAAATAAACGGTATCTGTGACCGATGCGTGCCGAGCAGAGCGAGGACACTTCCCGCTATATTAAATGGCCTCCAATTTAAACGGTATCTGTGTTATTTTAGTAACGATGCCGGGGTGATGGAATGGTAGACATAGGGGACTTAAAATCCCCGGGCCCTAGGCCGTGTGGGTTCGAGTCCCACTCCCGGCACAAAATAAACGAGCGCGATGCGGAGCATTGCGTGACTATTATTTTTGGCCACGGCGGGAATCGAAGAGAGGCTACTGCGAAGCCCGCGAGCATACGCGGTAGGAGCCGACGGGGTCGAGGGTACTTACTATTTTATGAGCAACGCGAAGTAAAATAGTTAGTACCGGTGACCGACCCCCACTCCCGGCACAAAAAACTGGATGCGCATGCATCCAGTTTTTTATTTTGTGTGTAGGCCGGAGAACTCCCAACCACTCGCTTCGCTTATGTGCTGGGGAGAGGCTCGGTCACGAGTCACTAAATATTTTATTCCTCCGCGTCATAAAATACTAAGTGCTCGCGACCCCGACTCAGCGACAAGCACTCGTCGTACCTCCTCGTCTTGTATACCGCCTCCGTCTTTCGAGTCCTCTCCCAGCAGTAAAATAATAAAACTGAATGCATGCGCATCCAGTTTTTTATTTTATGTGCTGGGGAGAGGACTCGAACCTCCACGCCCGAAGGCACCTGCTCCTAAGGCAGGCGTGTCTACCATTTCACCACCCCAGCAATGTGCATACTGTAGCAAATTATTTTAAATTTGTCGTCAGTTATTTTTCTATATATGTTCCCATAGAACAACATTGTAATCCCATCAACCTACTATGATTAATCATAGTAGGTACTTCTTTTTGTCGCCTTAAATGTTAAGAAATTAGGATAACCATATGGGGGCAAACAAGTGGCTAAGCAAAGCATTTTGCTTGCATGTCGTCACGAATAATTATTCGTCAGCCGCTCGCAATTTCCACGCGACCAATTTCTCTTATGAGTCAGACGAATTAGAGAAATGGAAGTACTCCTGTGGTGACCCCAGCTCGCCCGGCTCTGCCGGGCTGCGCCTCGGACATGTACAAAAAAACAGCACGCAGGTCGTCTTGTCGCCACCAGTCACTAAGTAGAATGTTTCGCTACGCTCACATTCTACTAAGTGCTGTCGGCCCCGCTTCGCCCGGCCCCGCCGGGCGCCTCGGACATGTACAAAAAAACAGCACGCAGGGCAGGTCTTTGTGTACTTGTCGTCACAAGTTGCTAAGTATTTTAGAGCGCTTCGCTTCTAAAATACTAAGCACTCGCGACCCCAGCTCGCCCGGCCCCGCCGGGCTGCGCCTCGGACATGTACGCGAAAACGCCAAGTGGTTTATGTTTCGGTCACCACCGGTTTCTAAGTATTTTAGAGCATTTCATTTCTAAAATACTAAGAACCTTTGGTCTGGGCTCGGCTTTTCTTTTTCACCTTGAACTCAAGTGAAAAAGAAATAGAGCCTGCGCCTCGGACATGTACGCGAAAACGCCAAGCAGTTGGCGTTTTCTGTCATGTCCGCCCTCTAGGACTTGAACCTAGGACCATCTCCTTAAGAGGGAGCTGCTCTACCAACTGAGCTAAGGGCGGATATGTACCGCCAGAAAACAAACCAGCGGAGTGTTACTACTGTAGCAAATTGCACTATTTATTCAAACACTAGCGAGGTAAACCAACTCCAAATGTTGCGGTAACAACGGTAAGAATACCGAATACCGCGCTCATGATAAACAAACCAATGAATCCGTAAAGTAAGTTCTTCTTTCCTTCATCGCGCTTGGAGGCATCATCTGAGTTAAGAATAAACTGCGCAGCGCCGTACACGAAAAATGCCAGAGCAAGAGCAAACAAAAGCCCAATCAGAGGATTGATAATGTCCCGTACAACATTGCCTATAAAAACGAATAGAACTTCCATACTTTTTTTATTTTAAATTAACTGCCGGCACTTCAGGAACATTAGATCCACCGGAGATATTTCGCACAATTGACCCGACAAGGAATGCAACAACAATGAGAGCGAGTACGAGCGCAAGTACTATATATACCCGGGAAGAATGCGACCTGCGCGATAAATCACCCAATGCATCGGCAGGTCGCGGTGCCTCTTTTGAAGAATCAGTGGTGTGCTCTTCCCGCACAAACCTTAGTTAGTCTGACCACTTCTCACGTCAACAACAGGTACATTGATGGTATTGTCGTCAAGGTCAAAAGTGTCGCGTACGACGTTTACAATACCCCATACCGATACCATCACGAAAAGTGCAATAATGCCCCAAATCATAATATTGCGCCCCTCATCACGCTTGTCCTTGTTACCCGAGTTAAGAACAAAAGTAGCCAACCCCCAGAAAAAGTAAAGGAGCGCAAGCGCTACCACGATAGGGGTTGCAAGGTTAATTAAGTCACCGAACACATCCAATATGCCGAAAAGATCCATAAGTTTATTTTAATATATTAATTATTTTTATACCCCGTCAGTATAACATTTTGAACACTCAAAATCGGTACACAAAAATCGTGTGTGGATAGTCACTTTATCGCCTACAATCGCCAATCCCAAGAATACAAAACCCCCCTCTAAACAAGCCGAACCGCCGTCGCGACTGATCTAGTGCGCCCGGGGGAAGCTGATTCACACTATCGTCAGGGGCGATATGAAGACTCGGAACTGAATCATCAGGTGTGGCAAAAGGACCCGTAAATGGGAGTGTGTTTGCAGGAGCACCGCCCGGTATGTCATGGAGCCCTCCGCCAGGGAAAAAAGTCCTTTGCACTACCGCCAACAACCCTGAAACTGACAAGATAAGGAAAAGCGCCACCAGCCCCCACACCATGCGCTCCTTTCCCTTTTTACGCTCATCTTTCTCTCCTGACTTTAAAATAAAATTGGCAATACCCCAAAAGAAATAAAGTAAAGCAAGTGCTACCAAAACCGGTACTATGGCCTGCGCCAAACCTGTTGCTATGCCTATAATGTCAGTAAGTGTTCCTGGTGCCATATATACCTTACGGAGTTAATCCTTCAACGGTACCCTGAATTGCAAACGAAAGTGCCTGCGCCCCAAGCAGTATAAGCGCACCTAGAATTGCCCAGAAAATATTTTTCTTTGCGTTCTTCAACCCCTCTGTATCTCCAGTTGCCGAAGACTGCACAAAACGAAACCCAATATAGACAATAAATAGCACAATAATAGGAAACCCAATGGCAATGGCAACTCCTAAGATACCTTCCAAAAACTCGCTGAGTGTCCCGAAACCGATAGGGTTGCATAACTCACCCGGCGGACACTCAGCGCCAAATGAAATAAAAGGGAGTAAAAACAGCGCGAGTGCGAGTCGGGCTGTTGAAATGTATGTATGTATCATAAAAATATAACTACTAACACTATTATTGTACCCTAAGAAGCGCTTGAAGGGCCTGCTGTCCACTTCTCACGGCCTCTGCAATACGCAAACGGCCACTTGAAACGTCTTCAATCATACGCTCAAACACTTTGTCACTTTCCTCAGGGTTTGGGTCATAGAAAGAAAAAGCATTAAGAGCTGATTCTTGGAACACCGCCTCATAAGGACTGTCAGGTGATGCAAACGAAACGTCGCGCCTGACCGAAGGAAGGTTGGTCAGGGTGTTAAGTGTTCTTTGACTTTGTGCGCCTGAAAGCGTAGCTGCAACCTGAAGTGCCCCTTGTGGGTTTCGCGCCCCTCGTGGAAGCGAAAGTGCAAATAATTCTGCAGGAACCGCAACACGTCCTTCGCGAACACGAGGATATGAAGAAACATCAAAGTTTAAATTAGGATTTCCATCCCGAAGAGAAAACACTTCGCTGGCCTTGCCTAAATACACCGCCAAGGTTCCGGCGAGAAATGCGTCACGGGCATTCGGCTGTGAGCGGTTCCATGAGTATGTGCTTTTAACAGGATCTGAAAAATCAACATAGAAACGAAGCGCTGACTCTGCCGGAGACTCAGTGGTGTCTGAACGCCCACTAAACACGGACTGAAGTATTCCCGACTCGTCAGGTGCCACAATATCATTACCCAAACCGTACACGAGTGAAATAAAGATATCTTTGGCGTGTGCTATATTTCCCCACTGACCGAGTGCAACGGCGCTTTGAATTAACGTTCCATTTTCTCTACTTTTTGAAAGACGAGTAGGGATCTCTGAAAACTCGTCCCAAAAACGCGGAGGTCTCGCCACACCTGCTTCCGAGAAAAGCGTGCGGTTCCAATACAGCACGAATGGGTCAATGTAAAATGGAAGCCCTAAAATACCTGAACTCGTAAGGTATACCTCCCCTGCTTCAATAAACGAGTCTTGAAAGTCCCTTCTTGAAACAGAACGGAATGAAATCAGTTGCACCTTGTCACCATGGCTCACCACTAAATCACTTGGCAAAAGAATAAGGTCAGGGCCACTACCCGTTGCAATTGATTCAACTAACGTTCGTGGAAACACCTGCTCAGGAACTTCCCTATAGGAAACTCCATTAAACCCGTCCGAACTTCTGGCAACGTCGCGTAGCATCTCATCAACAATCTCCTCAGGAAGGGAGCCCCATATTGCAACAGTACCTACTTGTGCGCCACGATTTCCACTGAACGTTGCAAACATAAATACCGCGCTGAGCGCCAGCGCACCGAATACGAGAAGTAGAACAACTTGAAAAGATTTCATTATATTTTTGTCGCAATAAACGCGTAGTGGTGACTTCCGCTGGGCACCATAGCGCCTACCATAAACCCGCGCGAGCGGAACAAGCGCACTGACTCGCCGGGCGCTATCACCTGCGCTTCAGTCGGACCCATATTGTTAAAAGAAGATGTCCAGTCAACAAACAGTACTACTCCTAATGGTCCCAGTACGCGGTACAGCTCGTCAAGAAACACCTCTCTTTCTGTAATGGCATGGAGTGTATTTGAAACAACAGCACCCTGAAGGAGTCCATCTTTAAGAGGAATGCCTTGATTCAAATCAGTCTGCAGTGAAAACAGGTTATCCGCTTTCTGTGTAACATGCTCGCGATGGAAGCGATTTACAACATCAGGGAGAATATCAAATGTATACACTGCCCCATCTTCTGAAATTTTATCTTGAAGAAGTGTTGTGTATTCGCCACTGCCGGCACCGAAATCAGCCACGCGTGCATTGCTCCGAATAGGGAGATGAGTAATAACTTGTATTGGGCTTACGAACATATCTCTATTGTAACAATGAAAAAGACCCTTTGACGGGACCCTTGTGAACAAAACCACACAAGACGCGTGGAGGTTAATTAATTTCTTCTTAAATGCTCGGCGCAGTCGTTGCACCAATTCGGACATTTATTTTCAATTTTAGTATACGGAAAAGAAATTCCACAACGTTTACAGTTACAACGCTTTCTACTTGATCGTATGATTTTCAGTGAAAACTTTTCACTCATAGTTAGATGCAAGTTATATTATTTATGTTCCGGAGAACAGCCACATATACCGCACGTTCCTGACTTACATCCACAGTAACGCCGACACTGTCCACCGCACCCGCAGTTGGAACATGAATCGTCAATCTGTTCTTTTCCCATAAAATTATAGTACCACAAGTACTTAAAACGCGGCAAATGCAGCAATAGCGTCACCTTCACGTAACTTCATAATACGAACCCCCTGCGTTGCACGACCCAGTGCAGGTACTTGACTCAACTCTGTGCGAATGACCTGCCCCTTCTTACTTGCCACAATTATTTCTGTCATCTTTTCTTGTTCAATAACAAGAGCTGCTATGACTGGACCAGTTTTTTGAGTTACGTTTGCTGTCTTTATACCGCCACCTGCACGTTTTTGAATTTTATACTCTTTAAGAGGCGTACACTTACCGTATCCACGGTCAGTAACTACCAAAAGATGTGCCTTATGTATATCACCCACCACGCCAGCGCCAACAACCTTATCTCCTTTTGCTAATTTAATACCAGAAACACCAGCTGCTGTTCTTCCCATTACTCTCACGTCTGATTCTTTAAAGTGAATTGACTGCCCTTTTTCAGTAACAAGAGAAACTGATTCTTTCTCAGAAACTGGAAGTGCCCCAATGAGTCTGTCGTCACTTGAAAGAGTGATAGCAATAATGCCACTTTTACGCACATCTTCAAATTGATTTGCCTTTACCTTCTTAGTGGTTCCTGATTGTGTAACCAGTAGGAATGAGTCTGCACCACCCTTTTTAGGAACACTCAAAACACTGGTGACATGCTCTTCCTGCGACAGTGGTAGTACATTCATAATTGACTTACCTTTCGTGGCTCGCCTTCCTTCCGGGATTTCATACATACGTGTACGGTACACTTTTCCCCGATCGGTAAAGAAGAGAATGGAGTCATGTGTTGAACCCTCAAGGAATCGTGTGACGAAATCTTCGTCTTTTGTTGAGAGGTCAATGACCCCCACACCGCCACGATTTTGCACCTTGTATTCGCTCGGATTTGTTCTTTTAATGTAGCCACTATTGGTCAACGTCAGCATAGACGGCTCATCAGGAATTAAATCCTCAACTGCCATGTTTTTAACCTCTCCCTTTACCACCTTTGTGCGACGCTCGTCGCCATATTTTTCTCCTATTGCCTCTAACTCCTTCTTGACCACTGCAAGTATCTTCTTGGCACTTGCCAGTATAGCTTCAAGTTCTTTAATAAGTACCTGCAACTCTTTCAGTTCATCTTCAATCTTCTTACGTTCAAGGCCGGCAAGTTTTGAAAGACGCATTTCAAGAATCGCCGTTGCCTGTGCATCTGAAAATTTAAATTTCTTTTTCAACTCAGCGTGCGCTGTTGGTACATCTTTTGACTTCTTAATCAACGCAATAATTTCGTCAATATGGTCAAGTGCCTTTTTAAGGCCAAGTAAAATATGTTCACGATCTTTTGCTTTCTTGAGGTCAAACTTAGCACGACGAGTCACTACCTCTTTGCGGTGATCAATAAAATGCGACAGTATTGCTTCAAGTGAAAGTGTCTGCGGTACACCATCAACCAACATCACCATATTAAAATGGAACGGATCTTCAAGCTGTGTGTGTTTATATAAATAGTTAAGCACCGTCTGTGGCTGTGCCGTTGATTTAAGGTCAACCACCACCCGAATGTCTTTTGTTGACTCATCACGTAAGTCTTTAATACCCTCAACTTTTTTGTCTCGCACCAAGTCAGCTATTTTTATAATCAGGTCTGATTTATTGACACGATACGGAATGCTGGTGATGATAATTTGTGCATTCCCTTTCTTGTCCTCAGTAATTTCAGCATCGCCTCGCACCACCACTGGCCCACGGCCTGTAGTGTAGGCGTGCGCAATATCTTTTTGATTAAAGGCAATACCACCGACTGGGAAGTCAGGCCCTTTTACAAACGCGAGTAAGTCATCAGAAGACGCCTTTGGATTATCAATTAAATGAACTGTCGCATCAACAACTTCTTTAAGGTTGTGTGGCGGAATGTTCGTTGCCATACCAACTGCAATTCCCAATGTTCCATTTAACAAAAGGTTAGGGATTGAAGCAGGAAGTACTTCAGGTTCTAACTGAGTACTGTCATAGTTAGGTCGCCACTCAACAGTCTCTTTTTCCAAGTCACGAAGAAGCTCGGACGCAAGGGGCGCCATACGTGCCTCGGTATAACGCATGGCAGCAGCCGAGTCGCCATCAATAGAGCCGAAGTTTCCCTGTCCAATAACCATTGGGTATCGGAACGTAAAGTCCTGCGCCATTTTTACCATCGCCTCATATACTGAAGAGTCTCCGTGCGGGTGATACTTACCCAAAACATCACCAACAACAGCAGCTGATTTACGTGACTTTGACTGGGACGTCAGACCCATTTTATGCATCGCAAAGAGAATACGGCGGTGCACTGGCTTCAAACCATCACGCACGTCAGGAAGTGCACGGCTCGTTATAACG
Organism: Patescibacteria group bacterium; assembly: GCA_029260935.1. Lineage (GTDB taxonomy): Bacteria > Patescibacteriota > Minisyncoccia > Phycocordibacterales > Phycocordibacteraceae > Phycocordibacter. The sequence continues at coordinate 21,486 of JAJDCJ010000017.1, forward strand.
CTCATGGCGTAATCAAGGTAACTCTCCTGCATTTCGGTCGTTATAGAACGACGAATAATCCCAGAGTGTTTTTGAGGAGTGGTGTCATCAGGATTATTCCCCTGTCCGTTTACAGGTATATCTTTTTTACGAGGCATATATAGTACCTATTATAATAGTAAACCGTCTACAACGCCAATTACCTCTGCATGGATAATTAAAAATCCAACACCACACACATTCTTTTTATACATCTAATAGGGAGAAACAATGCCACCGCTCTCCTGCTGTGGTGTGACTACCTGCCCATCAGAGAAAACCATGCTCCGCAATGAAACCAAAAGAAGCCACACTCCAATAAGGATGAGGACTGACACTGCAGTCACGACAAAGGTAACCTGTCGGCGTACTTCAATAGGTTGTGTGCGTAAACGATCTATATACCCAAAAATATCAAGCATACTTCACCATAGTGTTATTACTTAAACACTGCAATGTCACCGCGCATCACCGAAATATCTTTTGCGCGTATTGACATCTTCTCAATTGACTTGCCGTCAGTGCCACCGGCCATCTTAATAAATGACTTCAAGTCATCACTATCACCAACGGCATACGGGATAATAAGCTTTGGTTCAAGCGATACCACTAACTCGTGCGCTACTTTCGGCGCCAGAGTCGCACCGCCAACGGGGATAAATATAATATCAACTTCATCAATACTTGAACGCACATCATGTGGTAATTTCCCTGAAGAAAGCGCTCCTAAAAAGAGTATCTGCATACCGTCAAACTCAACATTATAAATAGTGTTGGCATAGTCACTCGTCTCCCCTTGAAGCGCCCCTTCTGAAGGAAAACCAGTTGCTGTCATCTCACCCACTTCATATGCACCGGGGCCGGAAATAACAAACGGCTCCTTCCCACTATGGCTTGCCGTATCAACACCACTCCAATCAGGATGATCCGTTGCAACCAGGACAATGTCCGACCCAAACTTTGAAACCTTAAAAGAGCTTTTAGCGCTTGGTGGATTAACAGCAATAGTAGTGTCTTTTGCGGACAATTTAAACGCATGCCCTCCTACGTACGTAATGTTCATGAAAAAAGTATACCAGGTTCTTGAGAAATTAGGTATACAATACTTCAGATATAGGAAATACTGCTATTTGAAAGCCGTTCTATACTATGCTATTGTTTCTAACGTATTCCTCATTACTGAGGAATTTTTAGTTCCACTTTGAGCAGCATTAACCCTTTTCTAGGCATTAGGAAACTCGTACCTACTAAAGTATCTGCTTAATCACTGACTATATCTATGACACAAGAAGAAAATACAAACGATGCAATGCATCACTACTTAGAAGAAGCACCACACGCTCCGCAAATCGGAGAGTCTATTGAAGGGCCGGTAGTTGCAATCAGTAGCGGTAAAGTCTATATAGACCTTCCTCCTTTTGGCACCGGTATTATTTATGGCCGTGAGTATTTGGCTGCACGCGATATTCTGAAAAAAGTTGCCCTCGGCGACACTGTTTCAGCGAAAATTGTAAACAACGAAAACAAGGACGGCTACATTGAACTCTCACTAAAAGAAGCCCGCCAGGCAATGATCTGGTCTGACGCAGAAGAGGCAATCGCCTCAGGCACCGTGTTTGAACTTACTATTAAAGACGCCAACAAAGGTGGGCTCATTGTTGGGTGGCAAGGCATCAACGGCTTCTTGCCGGCAAGTCAGCTTAAACCAGAACATTATCCTCGTGTTGCAAATGGTGAAAAACAACTCATTCTTGATGAACTGAAGAAATTAATAGACACACCACTTTCACTTCGCATCATAACCGCCGACCCACGTGAAGGAAAACTTATTTTCTCAGAAAGAGACACGGGCGAGGAAGCAACTGAGGCGGTAGCTGCGAGCGAATACAAGGTTGACGATGTCCTTACCGGTGAAGTTACCGGCATGGTGGACTTTGGTATCTTTGTAAAAGTAGAGGGAGGACTAGAGGGCTTAGTACATATCTCTGAAATAGAATGGGGCCTTGTTGAAGATCCACGTACCTATGCAAAAGTAGGCGACAAAATAAAAGTAAAAATTATTGAGATCAAAGAAGGAAAAATTTCACTCTCAATCAAACAACTTACTGAAGATCCATGGCAGAAGGTTGCTGATAAGTATAAAAAAGAAGACACTGTTGAAGCCGCAATTATAAAGTACAACAAATACGGCGCGCTCGCTTCCATTGAAGAAGGTGTTGCCGGCTTAGTACATGTCTCCGAATTTGAAAGTGAAGAAGCGCTTAAAAACGAGCTTGGACTTGGAAAAGTCTACACATTCAAAATTACACTCTTTGATCCAAACGAACACAAAATGACCTTGTCATACAAAAAAGAAACGTAGACACTGAACATACACGAAACTCATACCATAAAAAAATGTATCATATATGATACATTTTTTTATGTTAGAACAACGACAACACACAAAGCTGGCGTGCGCCGGCTTTGTGTGTTAAAAAATACCATTCTTTTTTCTTCTACAGGTAGGACACCGACCTTTAATTGAAATCCCCACAATCTTGCATTTAAAACACGTCCAACGCGGATCCTCTATATACGTGTCATTGGTAATTTTCCTACCGCGAGTATTGGTGTCAGGACCCTTAAAGACCTCTCTCAATTGAAAACTCATATGAGGCGACAATACGCTCGCTTGCGGGAAAAGTCAAATCCTACACAATAGGCAGTCCATTGACCGCATTCATACCCTTCACTGGGTCGCCGGTCTCAAGAATCGTTTGCAGTGCCAAAAAAACACGCTCTTTAATGGGCCCCTGCACTTTTTCAAAATCTCCTTTAGTAAAAGATTTTAAAAGATGTTCAACCACAGCTTTCTCTCCTACCGGCTTTTTTGCACTTATAATTTTCTCGCCTTTAGCGGTGCGACTCGCCGACTTTGAAACACCCACACGAATTTTTATAAAGTTGCGTGTCTTTAGTGCACGTTCAATACTTTTAATACCATTATGTCCACCTGAGCTGGAGCCAAACGCAACGCGCACCACACCCAGTGGTAAATCAATTTCGTCATATACCACAATAAGTTTTTTTGCAGCGGCAACACTTTTTATATATTTAGAAACCGCACCTCCTGATTTATTCATATAGGTGTTGGGCAGTACTAGACGCACTCTCTCTGAAAACGCATCTCCAGTCCCCACCAAAAGATCGGGCTTTTTTTGCTCTTTTAATTCAAAATCATTCTCGTCTGCTAAGTCGTTCACCATAATACGCCCCGTGTTGTGACGCGTCTTCGTATATTCACTCCCTGGATTACCTAAACCGACAATAGTGTACATATAAACAGCATACAGTAGTCAACACCGAGCATCTAGTACAAAAAAATTCGTATCATCGTCCATTGATGACTGCCGTTCGCTCATTGCGCTTTACTGAATGCTCGTTGCTGTTCGTTCAATACTCACTGCTCAATGCTAATTACCGAATGTCAATTGACTCTCACTACCCAACACGTACAATACACGTAATGAAAAACACACAACGTGATGGTGTCGTTGATGATCTGGTTAAGTTCGCACTCATTGCTCTTCTTATTGTGTTGCCTATCCGTATTTTTATAGCCCAACCATTTATTGTGCGCGGGGCATCAATGGAACCGACCTTTTTTGGCAACGAATATCTCATTGTTGACCAACTCACCTACCGTTTTGAGGACCCGGAGCGTGGTGATGTCATTATTTTGCGCTATCCTCGTGACGAATCCATCTTTTTTATAAAACGCGTCATTGGACTGCCCGGAGAGACTGTTGAAATTGTCGGTACAAGTGTAGTTATACAACGTGGAGATGACGCACCCCCACTCATTCTTAATGAAGAATTTATTCCTGAAGAAAAACTCCAAAATGAGTTCGGTATCTACACCCTAAAAGAAGAAGAGTACTTTGTGCTCGGCGACAACCGCCGAGAGAGTTCTGACTCACGTTCATGGGGTGTGCTGACACGAGACAAAGTAGTGGGACGCGCAGCTCTGCGCCTCCTTCCAATAGGACGCACAGATATTCTTCCGGGCGATCAGATGTATCAACAATAATTATTACGTAAACAACACTTTTTATATATGAGATCAATTGAACGAGGAGCGAAAAGAGAATCCCTAGACGCCTTAATTTTTTCAATTGCACAAGCGTATGGTTTTACCGCACCTCCTCTTTCGCTTACGAGAAAAGACATCGCAGACACTCCCGACCACGTTGATAAAGACCTCGGGCTCATTACAAGCATTTCACAAAAAATTGGACCCGTGACTCAAACGACCCAAGCATGGGCAACGGCAAAACGCGGCGGCGGAACTGCAATAGTGTTTGCTGCAGTCAGTCCAAAAATTTCAACCGCGCAGGCATTTGTCGTAAAGGCAGCACTTGCAACTGCCGAATCAGCAGGTTTTAGCGATCCTCTGGTAAAAATATCATCAGTGGGAGATGCTGAGTCACGAAAACGATATGTCCGAGAACTCGGAAACTTCTTCAAAAAAAATATAAAGGAAATACCGGAAGATATTGCAGTACTTTCGGTAAAAAATCCAGATGAGGCAATCAAAAAAATAAAAGAGAACGAGGAAATTACCCTCAACAGTATTCCTCGGACAATTGATTATCTCTCAGAGTCGTCCCGAAAAATAATGCTTGAAACAATTGACTTATTTGAGAAACTGGAAATCACGTACGAACTTGACCCGAACCTTGCCTCTACACCTGACGTAAATCACGAGCTTGTGTTTGCGATCGTAGGAAAAAATAAAAAAGGAGAAGAGGTACAGGTAGCAACTGGAGGGCGACTAGAAAAACCACCGAAGAGAAACCAAAAGAAAGAAAAGAACGCACCTGAATTTATCGGCATGAACGTCTTTGTTCCCGATCAGGTTACTATAAGAAAAAATGAAATTGCGCCAACACCTGCATGTTTTGTAGTGCATGTTGGAGAAGCAGCAAAAATTAAAGCATTCACTCTTCTTGATGCGCTCTGGCGTGCACACATTTCGCTCGGGCAAGCGCTCCTTGATGACACTATTCAAGACCAAATGGAAAAAGTGACTGAGTCCAAGGCAAAATACATGGCAATCATCGGACAAAGAGAGGCACTTGATAATACAGTGATTGTAAAGAATATGACCACTCAATTACAAGAAACAGTGCCCCTTGAAAAGCTTGTCAGTCGCATGGGTCGCGTTAAAGTATAGCGCTTGTTTCCTCACACTTTGCGCAAGACGTAGCTTGCATATAAAGAAGCGGTGTGTTTTAATTGTCACACATGATTACAGTATCAGTAGAAAAGAATGAGAACGAGAATACAACCTCGCTTATTCGTCGTTTCTCACGACGAGTACAAGGATCTGGTGTCGTGCGTCGCGCAAAAGGAATTCGCTTTCACGCGCGTGCAATTTCAAAAACAAAACGCCGAACTTCAGCAGTCCGTAGATTACGCCGCACTGAAGATATGAAGGAAAAGGAGCTCCTGGGTCTTATTATTCCTCGCACAAGAGGGAGGGGCAGGGGAAGATAATACTCGCCCACAAGCATCAATGGACACATTTGCAATCACCAATGGCACACGAGGCACCCTTCCTCGGGTGCCATTTTTAGTAATGAAAGAGAAAATACTGGGCAAAAGATATTCACTCTCGTTAGTGTTTATAGGTACTTCGCGCATGAGACGGCTCAATGCCACATACCGAAAAAAGGATATGCCGACTGATATCCTCTCTTTTCCCCTCTCAAAAACTGAAGGTGAGATGTTTATTAATCGAAATGTTGCCGATACGAAGGCAAAAGACTTCGGGCTCTCTACAATGCACTATTTCTCCTATATATTTATCCACGGTTGTTTGCATTTGAAGGGAATGGAACACGGGCGTACAATGGAAAAAGAGGAAGACTCGTGGTGTCGCGTATTTACTATACCTACCTCTACCCGATAGCGCGCTCAAGAGTCCCCACATATAACCTATGGGAAAACGCATTGCAGTAGGAATTGATATTGGTACATACCAAGTGCGTGTAGTCGTGGCTCGTGAATCAGAAAATGATGCTCGTTCTCCTAAAGTGATCGGCACAGGGTTCACTGAAAGCAAGGGACTGCGTCACGGCTACATTACCAATGTTCCTGACGTGACCCGCACAATAGCGCGGGCAGTAGCGCAAGCTGAGGAAACCGCACATATAAAAATACGGAGTGCATTTCTTTCAGTTGGCGGTATTGGGCTGGACGAAATCCGCGCCCGCGGTGAAACCATTATCGCGCGTGCCGACGCTGAAATAACCGACCTTGATGTTGAACGCGCCATTGACGCATCTGAACAAAATGTAAAGAGCCAGCTCACCAACAGACGAATACTCCACACTATCCCAAGTACCTATCTCGTTGATGGAGCCGAGGTGTTGGGTAAACCACAGGGCATGAAGGGCTCAAAACTCACCGTTGAGACACTTTTTATAACCAGTCTAGAACAACACGTAAATGATTTAATAGAAGCGGTAGAGGCAGCTGACATCTCAGTAGGCGACGTTATGGCGTCCCCCTTGGCAGGTTCAATAGTAACGGTCACCAACGCTGAAAAGCGCGCAGGTTCGGTGCTGGCAAACATTGGCGCAGAAACAGTATCCATCGTCGTGTTTGAAAACGGCATCCCCTTCTCTCTTAAGGTGTTTAAAATCGGTTCAATGGACATCACGAATGACATCGCACTGGGCTTACGCATCTCACTTGAAGAAGCAGAGCATCTCAAACTTGGTGCGATTATTGGCACCACCTATCCAAAGAAAAAATATGATGACATACTTTCCGCTCGCCTCACTGATATTTTTGAACTGATAGACGCACACCTAAAGAAGTTACGGAAAGACCAACTATTGCCGGCAGGCATCATTCTTTCAGGAGGAGGCGCCGGTATTGGCTCTATTAAAGAAATAGCAGAGAGTGCCTTAAAACTCCCCTCAAAAACAATTTCACTGAACGGTTTGCAAGGAGGGAAAATAAAAGACTCATCGTGGGCAGTTGCCTATGGTCTCACGATATGGGGATTGACCGGAGAAAGTGCAGAAAAAAGCGCAATGAAAAATGCATTCGGGAAGATAGGGGGCACTATTAACAACTTTTTCAAACAATTTCTTCCGTGAGAGACATTGAAAACGATACATAAGTGAGAAAAGTCAAGTGCTTCACTTTGCTCCTCAATGCGCGTATCATGGGTTTAATTAAAAACGGTAACCATAAAAGACATGCCAAAAGTACATCAAGAAATGGAATCAACTGCACGAATTAGAGTTGTTGGAGTTGGTGGTTCAGGAAAAAACGCAGTCAACCACATGATCTCGGCAAAAGTACGTGGAGTTGATTTTATTGTTATAAACACTGACGCACAGGATCTGCAACAGTCGCTTGCCAAAAGTAAAATTCATATCGGAAAAAACCTTACCCGTGGACTTGGTGCAGGAATGAATCCTGAACTTGGACAACGCGCAGCTGAAGAAACACAGTCTGAAATACAAGATGCACTTCGTGGCTCCGACATGATCTTCATCGCAGGAGGTGAAGGTGGAGGAACCGGTACCGGATCAGCACCGGTAATCGCACGTATCGCACGCGAAATGGGAGCGCTGACCGTTGGCGTAGTGACGAAGCCGTTTTCTTTTGAAGGTCAGCAACGTATGCGCCTTGCGGAAAGTGGTCTGGAGGAGTTGAGGAAAGAAGTAGACGCATTGATCGTTATTCCAAACGACCGTCTCCTTGCTGTTGTTGACCAAAACACTACCGTTAAGAGTGCCTTTGCTATGAGTGATGAAATACTGCGCCAGGCAGTTGAAGGCGTCTCTGACCTCATCACCACCCCCGGCAGTATCAATCTAGACTTTGCTGACATCAAAGCAATTATGGAAGACGCCGGGAGCGCTCTTATGGGCGTTGGTCTCAGCGACGGCGACAAGCGCGCAGAGGAAGCCGCACGTTTGGCTATCTCTTCTCCCCTTCTTGATATCTCAATTACCGGAGCCAAGGGCGTCTTACTTTCAATTGCAGGTGGTGAAGATTTGGGACTCTTGGAAGTACAGGCCGCCGCTCAAGTGGTTACTGAAACTATTGATAAAAACGCGAAAGTTATATTCGGTACCAGTAAAGACGAGCGCCTCAAACGAGGCGAAGTACGCGTGACCGTTATTGCAACTGGATTTGCCGACGAGCCGGGTAGTGGTCGTGGAGCTCCCCTGTTTCAAATGACCGGTAACAAAAAAGACAAAAAAGAAACAGAAGAGGATCGTTCAGGAAAAATATATAATACCGTGCTTCCTTCAGGAGAAGAAGACACCGAAGAGGCGACAAAAAAAGATGAGACTGCTACTAAAAAAACAACACCAAAAGCAGACGAAGACGAGGATGATTGGGGTGCAGTTCCCGCGTTTCTCAGACGCAGTAGAAAGAATCAAGACTAGATATATTTAGAGAGAGTCTACAAAAAGGCCCCGCCTACGGCGGGGCCTTTGCTATAATAAACAGTATCTCACTTGATAAAACAACAGTGATACATTAATTAATGTGAGACTATATGTACCCCGTTAGAAGTCTTTGGTAGAAAAAATTTGATTCAAATTTTTTCTACCCTGGCGGTAGAAACGGATATTAAGTAAATTAACGTAACAATAGTATGAATACAAACCAAGAGCAGACTTCTAACGAGGTGTACGACGTCGCGATAATTGGAGGAGGTCCAGGAGGTGCAGCAGCTGCGGTATATGCCGCACGAAAATTACTCAAAACCGTTTTTATAACTAAAGACTTTGGCGGACAAAGTGTTGTCTCAACCGATATCCAAAACTGGATAGGTACCCCAAATATATCAGGAGAAAAACTAGCAAAGAATCTTGAAGCGCATGTCAGGGCCTATGCAGGTGACGTCGTTGATATAAAAACCAATGACGTAGTGTCAAAAGTTGTCAAAGAAAACGACCATTTCACTATTACCACAGAGAGTGGTGCACCCTATACAGCAAAAGCAATTCTTGTAACCACCGGGGGTGACCGCAAACGACTTCCTGCAAAAGGAGCCGACACCTTTGAAAACAAGGGAGTAACCTATTGTGCTTCGTGCGATGGCCCACTCTTTGCAGGACTTGATGTTGCCGTCGTGGGCGGTGGTAATGCAGGGTTTGAAACAGCCGCACAACTTTTGGCCTACACTAAATCAGTCACTCTTTTGCAACGTACTAATGAATTCAAAGCAGATCCAAAAACCGTTGAAAAAGTACTCAGCCATCCTCATATGACCGGCATTCTGAACGCTGAAACAACGGAAGTGCTGGGTGACACGTTTGTCTCGGGGCTTACGTATACAGACATAAAAACTGACGAGGAAAAAGAGATCCCAGTCAGTGGTATTTTTGTTGAAATCGGTATAATACCTAACACCAACTTCCTAGGCGATATGGCTGAGCTTGATCAGATTAAACGAATTGTTGTTGATCCAAAAAACCAACGGACGAGCGTTGATGGCATGTGGGCGGCAGGCGACTGCACCGATAGTCTCTACCACCAAAACAATATCGCAGCGGGGGACGCCGTAAAAGCACTTGAGGATATATACCTCTACCTGAGCACCCAATAAACTGGAACCTACACAAACAACAAGAAAACACCCGAAAATGGCGTACGCCATTTTCGGGTGTTTTCTTGTCTTATATCATTTTTCAGGAAAAAAAGTCTGATGCCCTCCATAGATGGCAAGTAATGTACCCGCAATAAAACCTCCTCCTTCAAAGGAAAACCACTCACCCGCCTCTCCCGTTAGGTACGCAAACGCTCCCGCCACCAAAAGACCAGTTAAAAAATATCCCGCCCCCTCCTTACGAGAACCCAAAAGATTTTGAGAAGACTTTGTTGTTTGTTCTGGTGCTCTATAATCTTCAATTTTTACAACATTGTTCATAAAAGTATGTTTATTTACTACGAATAATATTATACAACATATCTTAGATTAAAACAAGAAAGTCCATGTAGAAAAAACCCACTGATTGATCAACAATGATGGACGTCCGACGTCCATCATTGTCCTGGTCTGCTAGTGCTCCCTTCACCCGCACACTAACTTTGGCATTATAGATTTTGCGCGCTCTTGATGTGCATTTCAAATAACGGCGGTGCTCGCGCGTCTCAGACTTGGCGCGTACTCCATACTGCTGGCGCGATGCCAAAGTTAGTGTGCGGGCTCATCCGCCAAACGCCACAGGTACCAGCTGGCAATGGTGCGGTAGGGCTTCCAGGGCTCTGCAAGTTTTTTCATTTTTTCAGGGTTCGGCAACGTGCGTAAATTAAAGAGTCTTTGAAAACCCTTCTGAATACCCAAGTCCCCCGTCGGTAAAATATCCGGTCGGTGCAATGTAAACATTAAAAACATATCAGCAGTCCATGGTCCCACCCCCTTCACGGCAATAATATGTGCACGGATATCCTCGTCTTCCATAGAGGAAAACTTACGAGGATTAACCGAACCATCTAAGAATTTTACTGAAAGGTCATGTAAATACCCTGCTTTCTGTCCTGAAAGACCCACTGAGCGTAGTTTCGCCTCAGACGTTGTGCTGAGCGCTTCAGGCGTTGGGTAGTGCTCTTTTGGGTACAACGCTAAGAACCTGCCAAGAATAGTCCCTGCCGCCTTTCCTGAAAGTTGCTGATAGACAATGGCACGAATAAGCGCCTCAAATGGCTTCTTCCCTTTTTGCCCACGGTCAAACTCCGGCTGTGGGTAGCGGGTAATGAGGCTCTTGAGGTGCATGTCCTTTTTCAAAGCAAAAAGGGCGTCATTGATGAGCTGTTTTTGCATCTCGCCACTATAACATTCTGCCCATCCACCGTTGGACGTCGGACGTCCAACGGTGGGGCCGACCCGTGGCCAACGCAAAAGATATCCACACAAAAATGATGCACAAAGTGCTTGTGAAAGAAAAAATGATTCTATACTTCAATCGTTATTCGCTATTAACCAGCGCGTAACCTAAACACAGCAAAAGAAATGAAAAAGAAAAAGGCGGCGGTAAAAAAGACCACTGCCAAAAAAATGACCAAAAAGAAATAGCGTGCTCTTTCTTCCCAAAAACCCGCCTCTCGGCGGGTTTTTGGTTTGCTTCTCTACCTCTACCCCACCCGAACTAACGACTGAATTAATTCGGTTGTAGTTCGGTTTCCATACTTGGTCAAAATCGGACATCGGATGTCCGATTTTGATAGTTTTAATTTGTGAAAATGTAGCTGTCGGACAGCTACATTTCAGCTACATTTTCAACAACATTCCTGTGGTCACTCGTCACCTGTGGCCCACATGGAAATGGGGTCAGACCCCATTTTCCATTTTCTGTTCTATCATATGAGCCCATTGCTTTTTAACATCAATTCAGGTTTTCCCGCGTTCAACTCCTCCCCAACAGAAATACCCAGATGTGCTATAAGCGCTATCATTTCACCTTTAACCTCTATTGCTTCACTATGGCTAAGGTTAGATTTACCATCGTATTCAATCTCAATAAAACTCCCGAGTCCTTCAACTTGTTCTAAGACAATCTCATACAGGTCATTTTTAAGTATAGTTTTGACGTTATGAATCGTCACCAACGGTTTAAAATGCAGTTTTTCAAGAATTAATTTTAAAACACCATAATCACTAAAACTAGTTTCATGTTCATCGGAATATTGCCACACCCCATTACCATCAAAGTGATCATGTTTGTATGTGATGATATTTTTTCCGTCTTTTTCTCGCAGTCTAAATGAGGCAAGAAGGCGTCCGTTTTTATCCACATTTAAATCGTCAAATTTTTCTGAATAATAGTAATCATCTTTTACCGAGGCGGTTTTTACCTCTCTAAACACCTCACTATCAAGTGGTTTTGAGTTAAGAATTTTAGTTTTTGCCTCAACCGCTGTTTCTTTTAAATTAAATAGAATTTCAATTTCCTTCATATGCTTTCAAAATTTTCCCTATTTTATCATAGTGACACCCTTTCTCTCTCCACTCGAGGGCTCGGGGAACGGCTCATATTACCCGGTATGTGAGCCGTTGGGGTCCTCGGGAGCTATTGGTGCGTCACGTGCATGTGGTAGAAATGAGGTCAGCTACTATTCTTTTCTCCCAAATTCCTTTGCAAGAAGATAGCGTTGATATGTCTCTTCATATCGTGCATAAATAACCGCTTGTGCATATTTGTTGGTAGTTGAGAGTGACACTCCCTTCCCAAAAGTTCCATACCCGTCCGACAATTCTTCTGAGAAATTTTCTTTTATCGTAGCCATTGAGCTTCCTTTTTTCCTCTCGGTAATATAGACCAGCACACCTCCGGCAAAATCTGTCTCACGTGCTTCCTTGGCTATTTCAATGACTGTTTTTGCTGGGACATCACCAAATTTCGGTACCTTGAACTTGTCGCTTAATTTATCGTATGCTTTTTCTACATCTTTTTCTTTCTGACTCTTTGCATCTTTTAATACTTCTCTGGCTATTTCTCTTTGTAGTTCTTTGTCTTTGTCAGGTAGTTTCCCCTTGAATGAAAATATTCCCTTAAAATCGCTCCATGCGTCACCAACTGTATTGGAAATATTACTGAGTCCACTTCCCGAATGCGCCGCATCATACGCATTATTGTAAAAATGTTTTCCGTCTGACGTGAAGCGTTCCTTGCCGTACGGATCCACCATTTTGGCAATTTTTGTTCCGTTCTCGTCAGGCCAATTTTGTGTGTCAAATGTATTGAAACTAACACCAGTAAATGCATCGGTCTCATCAAATGGATTCTCTTCGTTGGGGTCAAAGTCAGTTATGCCGTCGCCATCAATATCCGTACCCCACTTAGGTTCTTTGTCGCCACCAACAAACGGGATGCCATCTTTAATATTCTCAAGTGTACCTATGACGTTCTCTTTCAAAACACCCTTAAGAATGGGAATAATCCTCCCCACTATATATTGTATTTCTTTTGCATCAACGCCATCTTCTATGTTTATTTCATTTTCAATTCCTTCAAGTCTTTTCTGAACCTCGCGTACCACCCCTGGGTCAATCTTGTTTACATCAATCCCCGTTTGCTCCTTAATTTGCTGTATACCTTTTTGTACGTCCGGATTATTGGACAGTTGAGCTGCAGTACCCTTCATTACACATCTGGTACCATTCCATTCAAGATTCAAAGGACAATTACCAGGAGCTGCGTGTGCTATGGGAGGACCTCCAAGCAACACAGTAAGTGCTATGAATAAACTAACTGACATAAAATACGTTATGTTGTATGTATGTGCCTTCATTGCTATTTAGTATACTAGAAATATCTTCACTTGTAATAAAAAGTTTATTTAAAGACGTAAACGGGGATAAGTACCATTTAATTTCGTACATAATCGTCTGGGTTGATCGCATCAATACCACCAAGTATCCTCACTACTCCTGTGTTTGCATCCACCTCCACTTCGTCGCCATTTTTTAAGATATGTGTTGCTTTTTTTGTACCCACCACACACGGGATCTTTAATTCGCGCGAAACAATAGCAGCGTGAGAGAGCATTCCGCCGCCATCCGTTACAATCGCTGCAGCTTTCTTCATGAGTGGCACAAAATTCGGATCAGTCATTCCGGTAACGAGGATTTCTCCTTCATTAATTTCAGCTCTTTTAAAGTCTTTAATGATACGACATTTCCCTTTCACTATCCCTTTATACGCAGACTGACCCTTAAGTTCCCCTTCTGTATCTAACGCGCTCCAAGCGGCTTGAATGAGTTCAACCTCTTTTCCTGTAAGTTCATCTAGTCCTCCACGCCTAACATATACTCCTGAACGTTGTGCTCGTTGCGTTAAATGCTTTGGTTCTGGTAACACCCCATTCGTCGTGTATCCATGCAACTCGTCAAGCGAAAGCATCGATAACTGTTCAGGTGAGTGAGTGTTAGATTTGATATTACTCATTGCGCTTTTAATAAACGATTCCATTTCCTTGTAAAAGGTCTCGGAGTACTTTCTTGCTTCGCTCAACACTTCAAGAATTGATGGGTCAGCGTCGAGCGGGAGAAAGTTCACTACTGCTTTCGTTGCGATTTGGTATGTGGTATATGTCTCATTGATACGTACTGCTTCGTCAAAACTTGCCCAGAACTCTTCTGGTGGTTTTTGGAAGAGTGCCACAGCGTCATCCGCAGCAGCTTTGAACTTTTGCGCGAGCTCCTGTGCACCTTCCGAACTGCCAAATCGTTTAGCCAGATATGAACCACACTCTTCGTATTCTGTTGTCGGCAACCAAGCAGAGGCGATAGTATCTTTATAAAAAACTAGATATGAAAAGAGTGCTTTACCAAGAAGTTTTTCACTTAAGTCAATATAGGTTGGGCCATTAGCAATTGAGACAACAAGAAGAGAGAAACGTCCTTCCCAATCTTTCTGCCAGTCCTTATTTTTCAACTCATTAACAAACGAGTTGGTTTGTGTATCGTTTGTTAAGGTCGTAATTGGCCTGCTCTGCACAACATACATATCACTTCCTTCCTTTGCCCACTCAATATCTTGCGGTGAACCATAATGGTTTTCAATCATTAGGATTGTTTCAGAGAGTTTGAGTATTTCATCGTCAGTTAGTACTTGTTCGCTACCGTTTGTTGTTTCTTTCCATTCGTTTCCGCCACCTTGTTTTCTAAAGAGCCCTTTCTTTTGTTCAATGACATTTTTATCAAGTATTTTTCTAGGCTCCTTCGTAACAACGTAACTGTCTGGTGTGATTTGTCCTGAAACGACTGCCTCACCGAGACCAAACCCAGCTTCAATGATCATTTGGTTTCTATCTTCGGTAACGGGGTGAACGGAAAAAGCAATCCCGGCAGAGTCGCTGTTCACCATCTTTTGCACCACAACAGCCACTGAAATATGCTCGTTGTTAAGTTCTTTTTCAAAACGATAGAAGATCGCACGAGGTGTAAAGAGTGATGCCCAACACTCACGCACATTATGTAAAAGAGTTTTTTCTGTAGTATTTAAAAACGTGTCTAGCTGTCCAGCCCACGCTGCTTCAGCACTATCTTCTGCTGTTGCAGAAGAACGTACAGCTACAAATTCAGTATCAAGTTCTTTAAATGAATTTAGTATTTCCTGTTCTATTTCTTTTGGAATTTCTTTTTCTTCCAAAATGAGCCGTTGAATCTGCGCTGACGCTTGTTCTACAGTGTGCATTGCGTCAACATTAACCGTCTTTAAAATTGTATTTATTTCTATGTTAATGTCTGATGTTTCAAGGAATTTTTCAAAAGCTGACGAAAGAATAACGTACCCAGGAGGTACTCGAATACCAGCCTGAGTGAGCTCACCAAGCGACGCGCCCTTGCCGCCAGCAATGGCGGCATCATTTTTACCTATTTCAGAGAAGTCTTTTGTCCACATTAAACCATTGTACCTCTTTATAAAAAACGGCTCAATCTTAGATTGAGCCGTTTTTGAACCGCCCGCCTCCCGTTTCCGTCCCATTCCGCTTTCAAAAAACACCTCCTACTCAACAACATTCTCATATTCTTGAGAATATGAGAATGTTTAAAACCACCACTGAGAAGTGTCCGAGCCCCATACAGCATGGGGCCCGGCACGCATCGGTCACCTTTGCTAAATATTTTGTTTCGCATACTTACAAAATATCAAGCGACGCGACCCCGTCGGCTACTACTGTGTATACTCACAGGCTTCGCAGTATCCTTTCTTCGATTCCCCGTAGTGTCTACAAGAACGTAAAAACCCCAATACTTTCGTATTGAGGTTAACGTCTTGTGATGAAATCATAACCTTTGCTCGAACTTACTTCCAATCGCGAAGCGATTGATCTGCAACGCGCCGAGCGCGTGGTGACTCTAAACTTAATCTTACGCATTGGAGTTTGATGTGACGCGCCACACGCCTCGCTCCACTCGGCGTCCAAAAACCAAAACTATTTCCTTCCTTCTTCTTTTCCTGCGGTGGGTTTTTTGAAAAATGAAAAGCAAAAAGAATGGTGTTGCGAGGTTCCGCCGGAGCGAAGCGGAGGCGGTTAGGTGTCGTAAAAAGTTCGCGCAAAGGTTAGAATATCCTCACAAAAAGAAACTTCGTCCAAAGAAAGGGCGGAACACGCGCTTGCCTGTGGCAAGCGCGTGTGCGTTTTGTCGCGCATCCGCGCGGCGTATTGGGACGGGACGGGGACGGAAAACTGCATGGATTTACACCTTGCTTCGTATCCACCACAGTCGCTTTTTTGTTAGAATAGAATGAAGCGACTATGGCAAACCAAAAATGTTTTCTCTACGCACGCAAATCAACGGAACCTGACGACAAGCAGGTGATGTCCATTCCTGCGCAGTTGGTGGAATTGCGAGAATTTGCGCGTAAAGAAAATCTTGAAATCCTTTCGGAGTTTCAAGAGTCGAAAAGCGCAAAGACTCCAGGGCGTGAACAGTTTGCAGAAATGATAACGCGCATTGAAGCTGGAGAAGCAAGCGGGATTTTAGCATGGCACCCTGACCGCTTGGCGAGAAATAGTATCGATGGTGGGCGCGTCATTTATGCAGTTGATACACAAAAGGTTACGTCTTTACGCTTTCCGACATTTTGGTTTGAACCCACTCCGCAGGGACTCTTTATGTTACAAGTGGCGTTCGGACAATCTAAATATTATTCAGACAGCCTAACGCAAAATGTGAAGCGAGGAATGCGAGCAAAATTACGCCGTGGCGAGTGGCTAACGCGCGCTCCTTTCGGGTATGTAAATAATCCTAAAACTCGTAACATTGAACCACATCCCGTGCATAGCAAAATTATCGTGCGCGCTTTTAAGGAGTATGCAAAAGGTACGCATGGACTCGTATCGCTTTCACATTTTTTGCATGAACATGGAGTTAGTACCAAGAAAGGTACGCCACTTGGCAAAGCTTCCATCAAACGACTTTTAACGAACCGTGCATACCTAGGATTTACAAAACATTATGACGAATGGTTTGAAGGAAGCTTTGCGCCAATTATAACTCCCAAATTGTTTGAAGCCGTCCAAAAGGTTCTCGCAAGCAAAGCAAGACCTCGGAGAATGAAAGCAAAACATGACTTTCCATTTACCAATCTTTTTCGTTGCGGAGAGTGCGGGAGTATGTTCACCGCACAATGGGCTACAGGAAAGTGCGGAGGAAAGTATAGATACTATCGGTGTACGAAAAAGAAAGGAAAATGTGCTCAAGGATATTTGCGCGAGGAAGCTCTTGTCGCAGAAATAAAGGAACGGTTCCAAACAATTTCACTTTGCGATGAGGATACAGATTATATGCTCAAACGTGTTGAGGAGTTTGAGCAAGGGGAAAATCACTCATCGCAAAGTCGTGTTCAAAATCTTTCTTCCAAACTCAAAGCAAGCGAGGAGAAACTGGACAAGCTCGTCTCGGTTTATCTTGATGGTGATATTCCAAAGTCAGTGTACATCAAGAAAAAAGACGAGCTTATGAGAGAATCGCTTGCTTTGAAAGAAAAGCGGAAAGATTTTGAGCACTTGGGAAATAATTGGGTCGAACCCCTGCGGGAATGGATTTTAGATACGAAACAAGCCAATTTTTTGAGCTCATCCGCAGATTTCCACGAAATCAGCTCCTTCGTCAAAAAGGTTGGAACGAACCCTACGGTTCGTGACAAATCCGCGCGCTTCGGCGCGCCAGTTCCGTCTGAATTCGTCGCGGAGCGACGCGCATTGGGAAAAGTTCTAAATTGTGACCCTAACGATACGGAACTCAAAACCCATAGTCCAGCATCTCCAGGAAGTGGCTAGGATAGCGGGCAAATTCAGGACACTGGAGAATAACGCTTATTTTACGGAAGTGGAGAGCAAGGAACTAATCCCCTAACGAAGTTAAAACCTGTCTCTACGCTATAATTATCTGATAACACACATTTATGATTCTAACTGACCTGATTATTTTTGGCATTGGATTTTTTGCAGCTTTTGTAGGAAGTATTGCAGCTGGTTCAGGCTTGATACTCATCTCCGCGCTACTCTTCCTTGGAATTCCACTGCCGGTAGCATTAGGAAGTACTAAGGTTGGTGCTCTTGGTTCTAGAATTGGCAACATAATTCGATTTTTGAAACATCAGAATATGGGTGTGCCATGGAGAGATATTGTTGTACTCACACTAATCGGTATTCCAGGCGCACTACTCGGCACTTTTGTAATTGTATCCATTGAGTCTCAGATTCTGGAGAAAATTATAGGTGTGATACTTGTTCTCCTTCTGCCATTTTTATTTCGTGAAAAAGTGTTGGGAATCGTTGCAAATAGAGCAAGTGGAATTAAAAGATTCTTTTCACATATCGGATTCTTTCTACTCTCAATCTGGGATGGATTTTTCTCTCCTGGTGCAAGTTTCTTCCAAACATATCTGCTTGCAAAAGGATATGGTTATACTCTTTTGCAAGGTAAGGCAGTGACACGAATTCCGTATTTCATTGCTGATGCAGTCAGTATTTCTATTTTCGTTGTGTACGCTTTGATTGACTATCGTATTGCGATTGTGTTGTTTGTTGGAATGTTGCTAGGGGGCTATGTTGGCACTGCAGTTGCCATCAAAAAAGGTGATGCGTGGATCAAACCACTTCTTGGAATCGTAATAGTAGTAACCGCAATAAAGTTGATATTCTTTTAATCTAAAGGCAATTCTAAAAAAGAAGTTTAATAACTCGTTAGGGTTGGCACAAAAAACACTAAAATACGTTGAGAAATATGATCGTCACATTAGGTGACCCTAACGATACGGAACTCAAAACCCGTTATCCAGCATCTTAGTGGAGATATGGGGATAAGGAGATATGGGGATAAGTACGATATTTTTTGCATATTTGTGTCATAATATTTTCCGTGGCCTCCCCGGTCCTCGCAGGGAGGAAATGGGGTCAAGACCCATTTATTGTGACCCTATGGGGAAGTGTCTTTGCTTACGCTCGCACGCATCGGTCACCTTTGCTAAGTATTTTGTTCGTCCTATAGACTCAAAAATACTAAGCGACGCGACCCCGTCGGCTACTACTGTGTATACTCACATGCTTTGCAGTAGCCTCTTTTCGATTCCCCGTAGGGTCTACAAGAACGTAAAAACCCCAATACTTTCGTATTGAGGTTAACGTCTTGTGACCCTACGGGGAATCGAACCCCGATTTCCAGGATGAAAACCTGACGTCCTAACCATTAGACGATAGGGCCGGAGAATTTCCGAATACTGCTCAGGAAACGCGTTTGGGACGATGGAAAAATTCGTGAGTCATAGCTGGGCTATGGCGATACGGATTTTTTCGAGTACCAGGCGTGTTTACAACGCAGATTTCGAAATTATACGGCACGATCGTCGTCTGCACGATAGGGCCATATACTAGGTTGTAGGTACTAGGTGTGAGAAAAAACACCTAAGGAAACCAGGAACAACTCTCAAAATATAGCATTTTTCGCCCAAAATGCTAGAGTTTTAGGGCTGGAGGTGTGGCTGAGTGGAGGAAATACAAACTGCTTTGTATTTCCTCCGAAGGAGGGCAATCACGAAGCCACTCGTCTGGTAACCAAAATTTGAAATATATTTTGGAGGTGTGGCTGAGTGGTTGAAGGCACTGCTTTCGAAAAGCAGCATACGGGCAACTGTATCAGGGGTTCGAATCCTCTCACCTCCGCATATATGAACGCAGTGAATATACTGCGGAGGTGGAGTGAAGCGCCTGCGCGCTTCGCGTGAGGATTCGAAAGGCGGAATACCACACCTCGCGAGGTGTGGTATTCCGCATGTGTGCGAATCCCGGGATTCGCACAAACGAGCTCTCCGACTTTATTTTTTCTTATGTCACTCAAAAGGTATACTGAGTGCATGCAAACGCCACGATACGAATATAGCCGGTCAAAAATACAAGAAAAGATAGATTCTCTCCTTGCTTTTAAAACACCTTACGGGCTTACGGTGCGCTATGCAATAAAAGCAAACCCACACTCGGAGATTATAGACATGATGCATAAGGCGAGTATACATTTTGACGCAAGTTCAAGTTATGAGGCAACTCAACTTTTAAAACAAGGAATACCTGGAAGTCACATATCACTCTCATCCCAACAATCACCACATAATCTTGAAGAGCTCCTTGATGCGGGAGTTTTGTTTGTGGCAACATCACTCCATCAGATGGATGTGTTCCTTGCATGCAAAAATCATCCCGGCACTGTTGGGGTACGAGTAAACCCTGACATCGGGCGCGGACATAACAATAGAACAAGCACTGCGGGAGTAAGTGCGAGTTTTGGTGTATGGCATGAGTACATAGACAACGTAATTGAACGAGCACAATCACACAACATAAAGATAAACAGAGTGCATGTTCATGTTGGCTCCGGCGGTGACCCACATTTATGGAGCGGTATTATAGAAAAGTCGCTCACTATGACAGAGAAGTTTACCGATGCCACATCGCTGGATATAGGTGGTGGTTTTAAAGTGCAACGATTTTCAGATGAACAAGAAGCTGATATGGAAAAAATCATACATATTTTTAAAGACACACTTTCTTCTTTTTATACACGCACAGGAAGAAAGATTCATTTGGAAATTGAGCCAGGCAGTTACTTAGTGGCGCACGCCGGTGTCTTAGTTGCCGAAGTTGATGACATTGTAGACACTGGGAAAAATGGTCACACATTCCTACGTCTCAACACTGGAATGAATGATTTTCTACGAAGCTCACTGTACGGTGCACAGCACCGCATTGAAGTACTAAACGAAAACACTGAAACAAAAGAGTATGTCGTCGTAGGTCACAATTGCGAATCCGGGGACATTCTTACCCCTGCCCCTGGTGACCCGGAAAAAATTGAAACGCGAACACTCAAACAAGCATCTATAGGAGACGAGGTACGGATATACGACACAGGTGCCTATGGGGCAAGTATGCGTGCAAAAGGATACAACTCATTTCCCGATGCCGAAGAAGTACTAGTTGATTAGTGTTCTCTTTAAAAACTATTTATAAAAAACCCAATGGTGTCTGCGTTTTGAATGGCGAGCGCAATGAGAATTGAAACTGCTAAGCCGAACATGAGGCGTAACACATCTTTCCCCACAATCGGGAACACATGTTTGAATTTATAGTCTGCAATTCTGGCATACATAGCCAACTCTCTACCACTTAACAGGCCGATAAACACCCACGTGGTGGACATAGGAATGTTGTTAATTTCTTTGAAGAAAAGCAAAATTAAAGCAAAACAAAAATCAATGATCGTAGCGCTTCGGATGTAGTTTGTGTGTGATTTTTCAAGTACTATATTCTGAATCTTCCCTCCTCGTTTCCAAAAAATATACGCAAGCCCCAACACAAACACACTCAGCACCATAATAAATTGTGTGATGTTCAGATCCCGTGGTAAAAAGACGGCAACGTTTGCAATGTCGTGCGAAAGCCACGTGTACCATAAAAAACCAGTGGCGCTCCACTGAAGTATGCGCCATATAAGTTCTCTTTCTTTTGGAACTGGGTTGTTTTTATTGTCCCACTTGAAAATAACAAACCATAACACGTACGCCACTACTGCCGCGATAGCGTAGCCCATTGCTGATTTTAAAAGAATACTACTAAAGAGCACTGACGAAGCAAAAGCACTCAACACTAACAGCGACGTTGAGACAGGAATACCAAAACGCGTAAGGATAACCAATGCCAATGGCGCAAGTGCGTGGTACCACTGAATTTCTACAAACGGAATTCTCTCAAGTCTCCCTGAGGCAATGTCGCCACCGTTTCCAAAATAACTCACACTCAACGTGACCACTAAAATAAGGGCTGCGAAGCCCCAGAGGTAGTACCATTTTGTTTTTTCATTTGAGGCAATGAAGGTGCCCAGCGTTTGAATACTGTCGTTGCCAATGACCGAGTACGCAGCAAATAAAAAGCCTAGAATCATCCATACAAATGTCATTTCTAGGCCAAACATCGCCCTTAGTGTATCAGCCCCTCTTTTTTTAAGAAGTTTTGTTATCCCCATTATTACCCATCTGTTACACTGTGTTAAATGACACTTCCTAAAATCACTCTTGCCGATATATCCGCTTCGCTGAGTGTGAGTTTTCTCAGCATCGCAGCAGGCGCTGCTTTGGGTGAATGGGTAGGTATTGGTGCCTTTGTAGGCATTATCAGCATCGGTGGAGCGGCACTCGTCAGTAGTGTCTTCGGCGGTATTCCTTTTAAAGTAAGTGGTCTTTCGGCAACAACAGGAGCGCTCTACATAGGTATAGTAGAAACCACATCACTCAGCCCCGATGCACTCATCTGGTCAATGTTGATAGCCAGTGTTTTATTGTTCTGGTCGGGACAGTACAAAACCGAACGGATTATGAAA
>JAJDCJ010000018.1 GCA_029260935.1 Patescibacteria group bacterium
AGACGAAACGGCAGTGTGTAATTTGGGAAGTGTAAACTTCGCGCGTCACGTTACTGACGGCGTGTTTGATCGCGACAAAGTAAAGGAAACAGTGAGTATCGCAATGCGCATGCTTGATAATGTTATTGATATTAACTTCTACCCAATTGACGAGGCACGAAATTCAAACATGCGTCACCGACCGGTAGGACTTGGAGTTATGGGTTTCCAAGACGCTCTGTATAAACTTGATATTGATTTTGCGTCAGAGCGTTGTATTGCGTTTGCGGATGAAAGTATGGAGGTGGTAAGTTACTACACTATTCTTGCGTCGGTCGCGCTTGCCAAAGAGCGTGGCGCGTATGGCTCATTTAAAGGTTCAAAATGGGACCGTGGCATATTACCGGTTGATACACTTACTCTTCTTGAACAGGAGCGTGGTGAAGTTATAGAGGTATCGCGCGACACAAGATTAGACTGGAACATCGTACGTGATGCTATTAAAAAATACGGCATGCGCAACAGTAACTGTATGGCAATTGCGCCAACTGCAACCATCTCAAACATTGCAGGGTGTGTACCGACTATTGAGCCGGTGTATAAAAATATTTTTGTTGAGGCAAATATCAGTGGTGACTTCACTATTGTTAATCCATACCTTATAGCAGAGTTGAAAAAGCTTGCGCTATGGAATGATGCAATGCTTAACGAACTGAAATTCCGTGACGGGTCTATTGCGCAGATTGCTGGTATTCCTGACGCGCTAAAGAACAAATATAAAGAGGTGTTTGAAATTGATATGCGTTGGTTGGTGCGTGCCGCCGCCTACCGAGGAAAATGGATTGACCAGGCACAATCACTCAATATATTCTTCTCAGGATCAGGAGGGAAAGACTTATCAGAAGTTTATTTCTACGCGTGGAAATTGGGTCTCAAGACAACGTATTACCTCAGAACACTTGCCGCTACTCAGGTTGAAAAATCAACTGTTTCAACGCAGGAGTTTGGGTCAACTCATAAAAGAGGTCAAGCAGTAATCACTGAAGCTCATACAGACACGAGTCAGGTACACGAAGAGCAGGCGACACTTCCTACAGAAGCGCCAGTTGATGCACCAACTATACGATTGCATCGGGCACCTGAGGTTACGTGCGAGGCGTGCGAATAATCAAAAAAATATGCCAATTAAAAAAAATGCCCCACCAGTAAACATTAATGACCGTCGTATCATTAACGGTGCTGAAGCCGATGTGATTCAACTCTACCCAATGAGACACACGTTTGCATGGGAATACTATCTTAACGCAAACGCGAATCACTGGTTACCAACTGAAATTTCAATGCAGTTAGATATTGAGCAGTGGAAGAGTAAGACTGCGCTCACTCAAGATGAACGACAAGCGTTTGAGACGGTGCTTGGCTTCTTTACTACCGCAGACTCCATTGCCGCAAACAACATTGTGATGGCATTTTATGGACACGTCACCAGCCCCGAGGTGCGTATGTATCTTTTGCGCCAGGCGTACGAAGAAGCCATTCACACGCATGCGTACCAGTACATTGTTGAGTCACTTGCAATGGATGAAGCTAAAATCTTCAACATGTATAGGGAGGTGGATGCTATCTATAATAAAGAAAAATTTATTCTCGGGTTCAATGAAGGTATTTTTGATGGATCATTTAAAACAGGAACCTTTGAAGCAGATCAGAAGTTTTTAGAGAACTGGTGTGTGTTCTCACTTATTCTTGAGGGTATTTTCTTCTACAGCTCGTTTGCGGTGGTGCTGGGGCTCAAAAGACAAAACAAACTGGTTGGCAGTGCCGAGCAGATTGAGTACATTATGCGCGATGAGTCCATGCATCTTAACTTCGGCATTGAAATAATTAACGGACTTAAAGAGGAAAATCCAGATCTTTGGACGCAGGATTTTCAAGATAGAATTGTGGCTCTCGTGCGTGAAGCGACAGTGCTTGAGTACACGTATGCACAGGAAGTATTCCCTACAGGTATTTTTGGATTAAATGCCGATGGCTTTAGACAATATATTGAGCACATTGCTGACCGTCGCTTGGAACGCGTAGGACTACCGGCACAGTTTGGAGTATCCAATCCATTTCTATGGATGAGTGAGGTTGCAGACCTATCAAAGAAGAAAAACTTCTTTGAAACGAGAGTTACCGAGTACAAAACAGGAGGGAGTTTAGACTGGAATTAAAGAAAAAGATTTACTATATACTTATAGTAATGAACAGGGAGGAAGTGTACAGGGTGTCGTTTAATGTTCACCACGGTGCTGTTAAGAGAGGTGTCAGGGGAATTATGCGGTATTGTCACTACCATAGGTGGGTTGCTGAGAGTGATTTTAGAGAAAATCATATAGAATGCCTAGAGCTGTCTCGTCGTGCTAGAGAGCGTGGCCGCTAATTTAGCTATGAGTGCTTTTGTTATTTGACATATTCAATATGTCTGATATACTGCTCGTTAGTTTATTTTTATTATCTTAACTAAGATATTTACTATATATGTCCGAAAGAAATACATACGAGTTTTCTCCACTAAATAGAGCTCAGCTTACTGTTATGGGCACTACCGGTCTCTTGCTAGGAATTGTTTCTGTAATAACAGGTGTTGGGTTTCTTGATTTCCTAACCGACGTTGATCCACTTGAAGGTATAGCAGAATCTTTTGGCACTAATCAAGTGAGTGCTGGTGCTATCCTTGCGTCAGCCGGGACTGTTGTGGCAGGAGCGGGAGCAGCACTACTTATAGCCGCACAAAGGAAACACGCGCAGTAAAATAATATATTTTAAAAACCACCACACACAGTGCGGTGGTTTTTTGTTTATAGAGACTTGTGTGAAGTTAAAGTAACGGGCATACTGATCTATATATGTTTTCTTTTAAGAAAAAACCGAAAGGCACCATAGTACTTTTTAATACAAAAACAAAAGAAAAAGAAACATTTACACCACTTAAGGAAGGTCATGTAAAAATGTATTCGTGTGGGCCCACCGTGTATGACTATGCCCATATTGGAAACCTTCGTTCATATGTTTTTGCTGACATTGTACGCCGTACATTTGAATATGCTGGATACAGTGTGCGGCAGGTAATTAATATTACCGACTTCGGGCATTTGGTCGGTGATCAGGACGATACCGAAGATAAAATGACACTGGCGTTGCGCCGTGAAGGTAAGGAGCTTTCAATTAACAATATGCTGGCGCTTGGAAGTGTATATACTGACGCCTTCAAAAGCGACCTTCATGAGCTTAATATAGAAACTCCTCATGTCATGCCAAGGGCAAGTCAGCACGTAGATGGACAAATTGCTTATGTTGAAACTCTTCTTCATAAAGGATACGCGTATACAACGTCAGACGGTGTGTATTTTGATACAGAGAAGTTCCCTGAATATGGCTCGCTTGGTGGGACTGCATCTCCTGAGCATTCTCGTGTTGGCCGTGTGGCTGAAAAACATGACCAAAAAGATTTTGCTTTGTGGAAGTTTGACGAGAAGTTAGGGTGGAATGCGCCGTGGGGAAAAGGGTTTCCTGGATGGCATATTGAGTGTACTGCAATGAGTACCTACTATTTAGGTAAGACTTTTGATATTCATATTGGAGGTGTTGATCATATTGCAGTTCACCATAATAACGAAATAGCCCAAGCAGAA
>JAJDCJ010000019.1 GCA_029260935.1 Patescibacteria group bacterium
AGTATTCGAAAAATTGAAAAGAGAACACTATCATCAGATCCTAAAAATACAATAGAACAATTAAGTAAAATCGGAGCAATATCCGATTTTGGGATTGATATTGAGCAGGATTTAATCGAGGAGATAACAGGGAAGCCGAAATATCAAGATAAGTTTGGTGATAATTTGGTAACTGGTAAAACTTCCTTTACGATATCCGCAAAAGTTAATATTGAAAATGTCGATGATTTTTTGAAAACCTGTTTTGAATATTACGAAAAGGAAGATTATAAAGAAGATTTTGCTTTTATAGATCAAATACAAGAAATAAAGGATACTGAAACTTTAGATAATAAGTTAATCGAAAAATTTAAAGATAATACAATAGAAAATATTCAGTTGTGGATGGCGATTCCAGAAATTATAGAATGGGAAGATGTGGCAGGTTTTTCGTTTAAAGGCAAAAAAGAAAATTTAGTTAATGATATATCACTAGAAGATTTTAAGAACTCTTTATCAGAGCAACAAATTGGAAGTTTAGATTTGGAATTTTTAAAGAGAAAGAAAATAACAGCTTTCAAAAACTCGACGGATGACGAATGCACCAGCTGGACGGCTTTCCAGTGCATATATTGTGAAATTACGGAAAGTGATAAAAGAGTTATTTTAACAAATGGTAAATGGTATGAAGTGGCGAAAGACTTTGTTGATGAGGTTGAAAAAAATTATTCTGCAATAATAAGTGGTTCCTCTACGGTTTCGCTCTTAGATGCAAATAAGAAAGAACATGAGGATAAATATAACGATAGGCTTGCAACCAGTTTAACAAATTCTGTTCTAATGGATAGAAAAAACATTCGTTATGGTGGTGGCGCAAGTGCAATAGAATTTTGTGATGTATATGATTCAGATAAAAAAACTTTTATTCATGTAAAAAATTATTACGGCTCAAGCGCGCTGAGCCACTTATTTGCGCAAGGCAGAGTTTCTGGTCAATTGTTTCTTAACGATGAATCATTCAGGAAAAAGGTGAAAGAAAAAGAGGGAACTTTACCATTTAATCCAGTGGATATTCCAATTGCAACAGATTATAAAATTATCTTTGGTATTATCAGTGAATCCAGTAATGAATTAAATCTGCCGTTTTTCAGTAAGGTTAATTTTAAAAATGAGAAAAAACTTTTAGAAGCATTTGGGTTTAAGGATATATACCTTATAAAAATTGGTCGATCCTAAAATCGTACATGATTTTAAGGGAGCTTCCGCTTGCGCACGCACGGGTTGGAGCGTGGCTCACCTGCCGCGCATGGGGCAAGCACATAAGGCAGAGCTTTTGGGCTATTTCCGCTAGGAGTGGCCGGGGCTAAAGGATGAGCACAGTCGTTCTTTTGAAAAGATGAGTATTATAGAAGTGTACGTTACACTATAGTTATGTTGACCTCCCTACTTCTCATTCTCCTCGCCATCGCTATTCTCATAATTTTGTATTTACTCAATACACGCAGTAGCCGATCTCAAAACCCTCAAACCAAGCGCAAGGAGGAAAACAAAGACACGATTCTCACGCTCTTGCGAGAGCAAGAAAGTGTCACTAACAATGATATTGAAAAACTGCTCGGAGTGTCTGATGCTACAGCCACAAGGTATTTAGAGGAGTTAGAAAAAGAGCAGAAAATTGTTCAAATTGGCACAACGGGCCAAGGTGTGCATTATGTTCTAAAATAGAAGTACTACCCCAACGGCTCAACCCCGTTGAGCCGTTCATAAAAATATGAAAGATACTATCACAAAAAAAATACACACTCTATAGACCTTCTAAGGATGGGCCTGCATAATTCCTAAAAAGTCTTATTTTAAAGCATGGTTTGAAGGTGGATAACTTGACTTTTATAGCGACCGCTTGCTATACTTCCTGTATAACCACGAAAAAGACCCTGATAAGGCTCGTCCTTATTGGGGGCTTTTTCTTTTTAGGTAGAAGAATTCTTCTCTAATAAGTTTTTTTGCAGTAGTCCTCAATACACCTAATTTGAGTAGATTTTTAACTTCATAACAGTAGTAGAAGTTTTGGGTGATATACTTTTTTATATGAAAATGAACAAGAAATATTACTACATACTCAATCTACTTTTAATCTTTTTTATACCCTCTGTAATTGCTGGGTATTTTGTTCTTGAACACATATCAATTAAACATCTAATCATTTTTATTATTTTGATTACTGTAGTGGGGAGTATATGGGATATTTGGGCAACAAAACATGGGAATAAAGACCCTGTATGGCTTTGGACTTTTAACCATAAGGATACGCTAGGTATTGAGTTTTTGGGACTTCCGATAGAAGAATATCTCTTTTATATATTTAGTAGTGTATACATTATATTTATTTGGAAAAGTATCGAGCTTGCTATTCAAACCAATAATTTGCTCTACTATGCTCTAGTGCCAGCTTTAGGATTGTGGACATTTATAAGTGTACTTATATTTCGTAAATTGGGCCCTAAGAATGACAAGATTTTAGAATAGAGGTTTTAATCCTTCGTCAGACTCTAGACCTTCTAAGGATGGGCCTGCGTAATTTTGATTGCGTGCTATCCTGTATTTATTACATATAAACAATACGAAACAGTATGAAAACACTAACCTGCGACCTGTGTGACCACGAAGCTCAAGGCGAAACTTTTGAGGAATGGATGAAAGCGCTCCACCCGCATTACATGGAAACCCATGCTGATGTTATAAAAAATGCGAGCAAGGAAGACCACGAGAAATGGATGCTTGAAAATAAAGCACGGTTTGACGCTGTATAAACATCAGATATGAATATACTTGCTCTCAGCTTGGCTCTGATTAGTTTCCTGGTGACGATTGGAGCTATTGTTCTATATCTTTCAACAATTCCGCGCAATAAGGTGCCAGTGCGACCGATTGCCCTCATTTTCTTTCTTGTTGTTGGGATAGTGCTTGCGCTTTATTCGTTGTTCCTAGCAATTCCTGGACCAGTAGTGTCAGTTGCTGTGGTCGCTGTACTATCTGTGCTGTCTATAGTTATGGCATCTTTTATTTTTTGGGTATTTACGCAACGCAAAATCCCAATTGGAGATATTAAAGTAAAGGTTGGTGATACACTACTGCCCTTTAAAGCACGCACTTCCGATGGAGTTTCATTTAGTTCAAACGAATTTGCAGGAAAGCGAGTATTATTAAAGTTTTTCCGTGGAGGGTGGTGTCCGTACTGTAGTGCTGAGTTAAAAGAATTTGACGCACTGTTACCTGACCTTACAAAACATGGTGTTAGTGTTTTCGCGCTGAGCAAGGATACAGTGGAGGAAGCTGATATACAAAAAAACCGAGACGGTCTTTCGTTTACATTGTTGTCTGACCCAAAGCTTGAGGTTATAAAACAATATGGCGTTGAACACCATAAAGCACTCGGCGGTGTTACGACATCATCAACTTTGTTTGGTCTTCCCACTGCACCACCTAATAGTTTCTCATCAATGGCTATTCCTACATCGCTGTTGATTGATGAAAACGGAATTATTCGGTGGATTGATCAGTCGGAAGATTATAGAATACGCGCAAGCCGTGAGGTAGTGCTTGACGCCGTAAAAAGTGCATTTGCTTCATAACAGTAGTAGAAGTTTTGGGTGATATACTTTTTTATATGAGAAAAATTGCTTTGGCGTTTGTTGTTGGCTCGTCTTTTCCTGTTGTGCTGTGGCCATTCCTCTACCACGGTCTCCCCTTCCTTTATAACGGGCTCTCCGAAAGTGGTTTTTTAGGTACTGCGCTTGGCTTCCCTATTGTTATGGGACTTCTTAATGTATTATTCCTTGCTATACAACGAGGACTTCCGTTTAGTGAAAACATGAATTATTGGCTGTATGGTGCAGTACAAGGATTCCTCTTTTCACTGTATGGAAATTTTGTACTCCATTTGCCAACTGAGCACTTTCTTTTTGAAGGTACTGTTCAGTACATCACAATTCCATTTGCCACTATCGTATATGCCCTTATCTGGCGATATATAATCCGCAACCTTAACCACGCTTTTCAGATACACTCTTAGTTTGCGCCATTGTTTACGAAAACTTGAGCAGGTCCTTTTTGATTAAGAAACACCACGTCAGGGAACGAGTCGCTATTTAAATCAACAACAAGCGGTACAAGTCCGAAAAAGCGGTTTGTCACTCCAGACCGACCCTCAGTTGCAACAAAACGTCCTTTAGTGTCCTGTATCAAAAGCCGGCCGGGATTGGGAAAATACTTATGGAGGGGCCAGTTTATAAAGTTTTCCATAACAATGAGATCTGCTCTACCGTCTTGGTTAAAGTCTGCAAACTCTGACCCCCACGCCCATTCGGGAATATCAACTCCTGAAGGTTTGGTAATATCAGTAAACACAAAATCACCATCGTTTCTAAAGAAGCGCCAGCTTGTGTCTATTGTCTGCTCAGGTGTTTCGTCTCCGCTGAGTAAAAATTGAGGAACTGTTTTACCCGCGTTGGATACAAAAAAATCATTGTCACCATCATTATCTATGTCAGCAACTGCAATTCCCATCCAGAACCCAAAACCACCAAGAGTGTCTGCTAATTCAAAAGATCCACTGCCTTGGTTTTTATACACACGTACCTGATCGGTATTGGGCACCACAATGAGATCCTCTAAATTGTCACTGTTAAGATCAGCGAATCGCGCATAGAATGTGTTTTGTGAAAATGCCAGACCACTTGATGCAGTTATGTCTGAAAATGTATAGTTGCGGTTATTTCTGAGCGCAATATTAGCAGTTTTGTGTTCAGGGTCGTTAAAAGTAGATGCCCTGAACAGGGTCTTTTTCATAAAGGTGCTTATGTAAAGGTCAGGGAAACTATCACCATTGATTCTGCCTACCGCAACTGAAAGTGGAATTGTTTTTTCGTCAAGAGGAAGCGGTATTGTATACTCTTCAAAACCACTGCGTGTGTTCACATAAAGGAAGAGCTCTTCGTCTCTAATTAAAAGTACATCGTCGTCTCCATCTAGATCAACGTCAGTGGTTTCAGCGTCATAGACATGGCCTTTTACGCCGGCAAAGTTTATTTCTTCGGTTCTGTCAATTACTTTTCCATCACTATATGAAAAGACTACGCCTGACTGATTAGTGCCTCCTCCGATAAAAACCTCCGGAGTGCCATCACCATTACTGTCAAAGACCGTTCCACCTACCGCCGGCCAATGGGTGGGGTCTGTATAAATATGTGTAAACTCTAACTTTGCACTAGTGAACGTAGGAATGTTAGTTGTTCTCTCAAGGAGACTAATTTTAAGAAAAGACTCCAGGAACGGCCACAAAAAGAGAACCGCAAAAATACCCCCGACTACTAATAGAAACCTCTTATGTCTTATTTTCATTTTTATTATAGTACCACCAAAACCAGGTACACATGACACCGAGTAAGAACTATACAATTTTTCCACAGTTTTTTTTATAGAGACAATTACCTATGTAATAGTTGTATGGTTACTCTGATATTAAAATAAAAAAATCTATGCGCAGAAAAATGACAATTTTATTACGACTGACGTTAGGGTGGTTTATGTTTTTTGCCGGTATTGAAAAAGTGTTGAATCCTGACTGGACAGCGCAGGGGTTCTTGTCGGCGGCAAAAACATTTCCTGACTTCTACGCGTGGCTCGCGTTACCACAAAACTTACTATGGGTTGACCCGCTTAACGCATGGGGTATTACTCTTATTGGCCTCGGTTTATTCTTTGGCCTTGGCATACGACTGGCAGGAATTGGCGGTGCGCTATTGATGATTTTGTACTATTTTCCGTACGTTGCCTTCCCTACTGTTCCCCACGGTTTTATCGTGGAAGAGCATATTATTTACGCAGTGGCGTTTCTTTTGATTGCCTTTGCACCTGAGGCACGAGCACTTTCCCTACAGTCATGTATCAAAGATAGTTGGCTTGAAAAAGCTCCTTGGATGACAAAACTGCTGTAACACCAGCTATTTCAAACAAACACATAAATATGGACACGGCGTGTCCATATTTATTACTGAGGTGAGTGTGCTTGAAAAACCAGGGGCACTCTTGGTTTTTTGTTTTTTATGTATCGTCATTAACTTTTATAAGCCGGGTCTGCCAAGTCTTCTGCAATAGCCTTTTTATGTAAAGCAAGTAGTTCGTTGTGTACCTTACCGTTAGAAATTATTGCGCCATTTATTTTTTGGTCGTAACGCTGTTCGTTGCCATTAATATCGGTGACTTTTCCACCAGCTTCCTCAACCACTACTTTAGCCGCAGCAACGTCGTGCGGGCTTTTTAGTTCTTGAAAGCTAGCTGTGGCATGCCCCACTGCCACCAGTGCACTGATTTCAGAGCCAGAATAAATACCCATGGCGCGTGCATTGTGTAGCTTAAGGTTTTTACGCAAGTGGGCACTTACGGTTGAACTAGAGTCAATACAACACATCGTGCCCTTAATGGTTTCAGCGCTTGAAACTTTAATAGGGTTTCCGCTCTCATAGTGACATGCACCATTCCCCACTTCAGCCCACAAAGTTCGCCTTACGGTTGGATTAGACATAACCCCGATTGTTGGTTTCCCGTCAATAACTAATGCCACTAAAAATCCAAAGGTGCCCATACCAAAAGTAAAAGGCCGAGTTCCATCAATAGGGTCAACAAGTAGTAGTGTTTTGTTGTTTTCTACATTCCATTGCAGTTCTTCTCCCAAGACACCCCATTCGGGGAATTTTTCTTTAACTTCATCTATAACCATACGGTTAATGGCGATGTCCGTAACTGTTACCGGCGAGGTGTCTTTTTTAGACTTATAGGGAACGCCCATGGGGTTGAAAGCCTCGCGTGCCATTTCCCCGGCTCTTTGAGATAGGTCAAGTAGAAACTGCGCTTCATTTGAAATATGCATATCATCTAATTTTATCATAGAGACTTCTCTCCATGACCTAAAAAACACTCACTGATGTGGTGGGTGAATTGAAGTTTTGGTTTACTTTAGGAGCTCAATCCCTAACAAAGTGGTTACTGCAGCTGAGAAGAAAATTAAAGTCCACTCAAGAGTAGTGAATAATTTTGGATTCTCATGTATCTGCAATGGCTCTACTGACGTCTTAGGTCCTTCTAATGATGTTTTTAGCATAGAGAAGCATACTAAATTATTAATAATTGTTTGTCAAGTGTAGATAATTAAAGTGGCCGAGAGAATATCTGCGTTTCAGGGTGGTTGATAAACCATGAAAACCAAAACTCTGATACTACTGGTGCGGGCACACGAGCACCGTCTTCAATAAAAAACACTTCGGCGGTTCTTCCGATACTGTC
Source organism: Patescibacteria group bacterium (assembly GCA_029260935.1). Classification (GTDB taxonomy): domain Bacteria; phylum Patescibacteriota; class Minisyncoccia; order Phycocordibacterales; family Phycocordibacteraceae; genus Phycocordibacter. Next base: position 7,321 of record JAJDCJ010000019.1, read on the forward strand.
CCCCACTACTTCTATTTCCTTTCCTTCAAAAGAATCTTTGAGTATTGTTCCTTGAGCCAGTTTTACGGGATACGCTTTTCCTTTTCCATTTAATTCAATACCCACGATACGCTCTTTGGGTGGCAGGCGGTCGCTTTCTACACTCACTGGAAAACCCGGGCGAGAGTCTGGACGATCATACCCTGCAAATGAATCACGGGTATACGGACGCGAGTGCCCTGTGTTAAGCGAAAGAACTCTTCCTTCAGGGTATGTTGTTTTCCAGTCTCCCCACGTAATCATTCTTGAAGGGAGAATACCAAGACGCTCTCCGGTAAGGGACCCACGAACAGCGCGAGCACCTGCTTGATACCAATAACTCTCTGTTTGCCGGTCATACATTACCATCGCGCTTTCATAGAGTGCACCTGTGTTTCCAAAGGTGAGTTTCTGTCCATTCACAAACGGATCAAAAACAATACCCGAGTCACACAATGGACAAAACGTAACGGTCACCTCCTTGCCACCGATGGTATCGTTTACTATTTCATGCCAATTCATAATTTTAAGTGGGTAGGCGCGTGCGTCGTCGTTAATGACAACGGCGAGCACAATATCGTCGTCTTTAAGCCACTCATCAGAGATAGTAGTTGAATCGTATGCCGGGCTATCAAGTGGTGGTATTGCATCTTTTGGTACGTCAGGAATGATAGGAATTGTGTCATCGCTCCCTAATACTACAGATTCTTGCTCTGGGCGAATCTCATTGTCTTGGTTGGATATGTTATTCATAAAAAATAAAACAAAAATAAGCACCGCCAATAAAAGGATTGGCACGAGTACTGTAGTAATGGTCTGTGTGTTTGCGTGAGAGCGTATGTTCATGAATTGTAACGTGGTCTCTCTTTTTATAATACACGAGATAATAGATAATAGGGATAAGTCCAATTAAATAGCAATATCTATGGCATAATAATTTTTTGTAGAGCAATACAACTTCAACTTTTTCTCTTATAGCGCCAGAAAATCTAGAAAAGTATATTATGACACAAAACTGTAGAAAATATCGTACTTATCCCTATTTTCGCAGAAAATCTAGAAAAGTATGTTATGACACAAAACTGTAGAAAATATTGTACTTATCCCTATTTTCCTCGTAGAGTGTTGTCAGTGGGCATGTGTATATAACTCAAAGAAACAAAAAAGAGTTACTCAAAAGAGGTATCGGGATCTTCGTGCACCGCTTGGCCATATGATATTTTGCTCCATACGCGTTCATGTACGTAGAAGAATACAAACTTAACCATTTGTATAAGCAGTGAGTCTCGTGCCGCCGCCGCCGGGTCGCCAGTAAATGTTATTAAGACGGTAAATGCAATAATGAATCCGATAAAAAACCAAGAAATTGACTTTACTAACGTACGGTGATGATGTTCATGTACTTTCTTTTTCATATGTGTAGTATATTATTTTTTTAAAAAATGTCAGGCCTACTGAGGGTCAAAGTTCTTTGCATATAACACTCTTCATTTCCTTAACGAGTGCCATGTTTTGTGTTGAATCAACAGAAATGTCAATGAGATGCACACCTCCTTCGCGTTTTGCTTTTTCCAGTATAGTTGACAACTCTTCCGGTTTATCAAGACGATGTCCTGTTGCCCCAAAACTATTGGCGTACATGACGAAGTCCGGGTTGGTAAAATCAACACCATACACACCATACTTCATGATCATTTGCTTCAGACGAATCATGCCGAGAGAGTTATCATTGAAGATAATAATAATGAGGTCCAAACCAAGACGTGTTGCTGTTTCTATCTCTTGGCTATTCATCATAAAACCCCCGTCGCCCATAACTGCCACTACCTGACTTTCAGGATGTGCCATTTTTGCTGCAATTGCAGACGGTAGCCCTACTCCCATACTGCCGAGCGCATGGTCAACAAGCACGGTATTCGGGGCATAGGCAGGATAATTCCGTGTAAACCACATCATATGCACACCATTGTCTATGGTGAGAATGTCTTTCTCTTGCATGAAGTCCCGAACAGTCTTTGTAATAAACTGTGGTTTTGCCGGTGATTCAGTATTGTCTGCGTTTATAGAAAGACTTTTACGCATTGCGTCCCGTGCACGATGCATCATAGAAAAGTCCCATTCAGAGGAAGGAGTAATACACTGAGTTACATAATCAAGTGATGCGGCAATTCTGCCAATCACTTGGTGTTGTGGAAAATAGACTGGCCCTGCATGCGCAGGAAATGAGTTAACGTGAATGACGACTCGCCCATCTTCAGCTTTCATAATAAATGGAGGTTTTTCCATAACGTCATGTCCTATGTTAAGGAGGACGTCACACGTATCTATTGCACAGCTCGGGTAGTCGCCCACCATGACTGCAGTGCCTACATAGTGTTCACTTCTTTCGTCAGCAACACCTTTACCCATCATGGTAACCACAAACGGAATGCCTGATTTTTCAAGGAACCGTTTGACAGCTTCAGTGACTTCAGTTTGGTTGGTGTGTGTTCCGCCGCCAAGCATAACCAGTGGATGTTTTGCATTGTGTAAAAGTTCAACAGCTTTTTGTAGCGATTCATCTGATGCCACCGACATTTCAGCACGCATTGGAGGTATGAGATCATAATTCCCTTCCTCTTTCATAACGTCCTCAGGAAGCTCAAGATGCACAGCACCTTGCCGATGTTCTTGCGCCACATGAATCGCTTCGTGCACCATTGATGGTATAGTTTCTGCCGATGCAACGGAGTGAGAAAATTTTGTAATAGGACGCATCATAGAAACTACATCCAAAAGCTGGTATTCGCCCTGTTGGTTATCGTGGAGAGATTTCTGGCCAGTAATGAAAAGTGTCGGTGTTGCACTCATGTTGGCGTCGGCTACTGCCGTTACTAAATTAGCGGCTCCCGCACCAAGCGTAGAAAGAGCGCATGCTATTTTCCCAGTAAGGCGACTGTATGTTGTCGCCATAAAACCTGCCGCTTGCTCGTGACGTGTGAGTACAAAAGTAATCGTGCCACTTTTTCTCACCGCTTCAATAAAATCAAGGTTTTCGTCTCCTGGAATACCGAAAATATACTCAACTCCTTCCGCTTCAAGCGCCTTCACGCAAAGTTCTGCCGCATTCATGCTTTTTTAATATAATTAGTAGCTGATAATCTCAGTCTTCTTATATAAAGTATACCACTGCCATAACACTGACTTTTACAAAAACAGACGTGCCAGACGAAGCTCTTCATAGCTATATTTTCCCTTGAGTTTTTTATGAACCGGCGCGAGTGTGTTGTCTTTTGAGCCCTTAAACGCTGCTTTAATTTCCTTCAGGGTATCTGGTTTTGGTTTGAACTTTTTTAAATCAGTGACAGTGCTTCCTGTCTTTTTCAATTTTTCAAGGTGAGAGATAATGGTACCGATCGTCATTCCTCTTTCTTCTGCTATCTTTTTAAGATTTTTTCCTTCTAAAATCAATATTTTTGTTTTCTCATACGTTGAAACTTTTTCTTCTGGTTGTTCTTTTTCTTCTGATTTTATTTTTTCAATTTCATACGGGTCAGTAGTACCGCCGCTTTGTATAATGAAATCATCGTGCATCTCCTTAAAATCATCTTCACTAAATCTCCCAATTACTTTCGTCCATTTAGATGATTCGTTTAACAGTTGAGTATTTAACTCTAAGACATACGGGTCAACTGCAAGCGCTTTATTGTTAAGTCCAAGTAACGTGAGCCCTTCAAGACTCCTCAGGCGCGAAAGTGCCACGTACCCTTGACCGGCAACAAATGACTTTGACAAGTCAATTTCAGCTGCATCAAGACTCATACCCTGACTTTTATGTACGGTAATTGCCCATGCGAGGCGCAGTGGAAGTTGAGTTGCAGAAGCCAACACTTTTCCGTCGTCAACTACCTCCCATGTGGCATCAGTTACATATATTTTTTTTCCTGCACGTGTTTTTACGATAGGTGTATTTTTTTCAAACCCTACCACAGTGCCGAGAGTTCCGTTTACATACCCTTCCTCAAAATTATTTTTTACAAACATTACCGCCGCGTTTTTTTTCAATTCAAGTTTTTCAGGAGCTAAGATACTTTTGCAAAGGGACGCGACTCTGGAGGACGTACCGCGCGTACTCATAGCGTATGTGTACACTTTCCCCGGTAGCTGTGTCAGTTGTTCATTATTTACCTCATCAACATCAATATTGTGCGTGTACAGACGAGTTGAGGTTGTTTCCATTTTTTTTGGTGTACGTAATAGTTCTTCAAATACCTCTTCAGTGCGCAGTGACACTTCCCCCGATCGCATTTCACTAAGGATTTCCTCAAGCGACGAATCTTCTTGGCGGAATTGTTCTTCCAGATAACAGACACGTATATCCATTTTTTTCCAAACATCCGCACTGTCAACATATCGTATGGTTTGGTTTTTTGTTATGGGGGGTAGTTGGAAGAAGTCTCCCGAGAGTACTATCTGCATACCACCAAACGGACTGTCGCTGTCACGCATAGCGCGTGCCAACCTATCTAGCGTGTCAAACATATGAGGCGCTATCATTGAGACCTCATCAATAATAAGGATTTTTGTGTTTTGGTATCGCTTCCATAGTGATTCTTTCTGAAGTAAAAGTTCAATATCAAAATCAGAGAGTGTTTCTTTTATGCCGATACCACTCCACGAATGAATGGTCATACCGCCCAAGTGTGTTGCCGCAATTCCTGTTGAGGCGGTAACCGCGACCGCGACCCCACGCTCTTTTAAGTATGCAGTGTACGTATTAAGTACATGTGTTTTACCTGCTCCTGCCGCTCCCGTAAGGTATACATTGCGACCTGCTTTAAGGATATTGAGTGCATCCTTTTGAATCATAAAAACAATGGTACCACGGAGGCCGTTTGAGATGCAGACACCACACTTCCCTTCACAATATTTTATGTCCAACAGAAAATATCAGGGAGTTGGTTAGAAGAGTACATTGAGTGACTGCTATACTGAATATATGGTTGAACAAGTTGCGGTCGCTGGATTTGATAGAAACTTTTCGTACGTTATACACGACGGAACTGAAGCTTTTGTGGTTGATCCCACGGGCGTAATTCAGAAAGTATTTGTATGCCTTGAGGAGAAAAATCTTCGTCTTACTGGAGTTTTTATAACACACCTACATTTTGACCACTACGCTCAACTGCAAACAATACTAAAGCACCACAAAGAGATCCCTATTTATATGCATACCTCCGGTTTAAACGAATTACACATATCACACAGCGTTGGCGTTGATGAAGGTACTGAAGTTATGGTTGGTTCCCTTCCTGTTACAACCCTTTACACACCGGGACATACGAATAATTCAGTATGTTATTACAGTAAACACGACCAGACACTTATTACCGGCGACACTCTTTTTGTGGAAGGTGCCGGCCGTGTGAGCAGTGAAAAAGATGCTGAAGTCCTTTACACGAGTGTGCAGAGATTAAAAACACTTCCTGAGGAAACTAAGATATTCCCCGGACATGATTATGGTTCACGAGAACATTCTACTCTCGCGTGGGAAAAGGAACATAACCGTTTTTTCCTTGCGAACGACCTTGGTGCGTTTAAAAAAGAGCGTTTATAAACACGGCAACTAAAGACTAAAGATAGCTGTCAAAGTAGACTGCATGACACGTATAGCCACCGGGGTTATTTTTTAAATAATCCTGGTGGTGTCTCTCTGCTATATAAAAGTCATTAAACGCCTCCAGTGAAGTTACCACCGGGTCGTCCCAGCGACCAGATTTGTTTACCAGATCAACAAACTCCTCTGCTTCTTTTTTCTCCTCTTCACTTCGGTAAAAAATTGCAGAGCGGTATGATGTGCCACTATCGTTTCCCTGCTGGTTGAGCGTTGTGGGGTTGTGAATACGAAAAAAGTAATCAAGAAGGTTTTTATATGTCGTACTGTTTGGGTCGTATACAATTTCAAGCGCCTCGGCGTGTCCCGGATGGTTTTCATATGTTGGGTTTTTGTTCTCCCCTCCTGTATAGCCCGTATCGGTGCTGATAACGCCAGGCAGTGTGCGGAAGAGGTCTTCCATACCCCAGAAACATCCTCCTGCAAATGTTGCTCTTTTGTATTCTGATTTCATATACATAAGTATACAGGGAAACTCTTTGACAAAAATTTATAGAAACCAGAGGTGATATACTGAAGAAAACAGCGCAGTTACAGTAGTGTATGGAGATTTTAAAAATAGGTCACGCATGTATAACAGTAAAAACAAAGGACGTAACGTTCCTTGTTGACCCGGGTAAATATTCACGCGGTCAACTTGAAGTGCATGGTATTGACGCGATACTCATCACGCACGCCCACCATGACCACATTGATCCAAAAACATTTCCTGAGGTTATTAAAAACAACCCGGACGCAGAGGTATATACTAACGGCACGGTGGGAAATGTGCTTGACGAGCTTCATATAGCATGGAAACCAGCACATGACGGGGATCACTTTAAAGTAAAAGGGGTGTCAGTTTCCGTGTTTTCACAAAACCACCATAGTATCCACCGAGATATTCCTACTATTGAAAATACAGGGTTCTTAATTGACAAAACTCTCTTTCATCCAGGTGATGATTATCTTGTTCCTCCTGTAAAAGTTGCAGTACTTGCCGCACCGTTTGCCGCACCATGGGGCACTCTTGGCGGAAGCATTGACTATGTAAAAGAGATAGGACCAAAAACATGCTTCCCTATTCACGACGGCATGTTAAAAACATATGGACCTTTTCATTTCTGGCCACAAAAACTTCTTCCAAAAGAAGATATTACATTTATTCCTCTCGTTGAGAACGAAACACTCACTGTGTAATGTTTTTACACAGTATAGTTTCTATTTTTTATGTCTATACAACAAATTAAACATAAACTCCCTATGCGCGAGTGGTTTATTATCCAAGAAGGGTTGGAGCGTGGCTATACTATCCATCCACACAAAGAAAAAGGTGGGGTGTTTATAGTATCGGACGGTTCAGTTGGTTTTGAGTTTAAACGTATCCCGGGTTTTCTTTCGTGGTCTTCAGGAGATACTGACGGCACAAAAAATATTGACTTCTCCTATAAACAACATAATGTTGCGATTATGGAAAAATACGGACTGCCCACACCGAAAGACTATGGAGTGTTTGAAAAAGCAGAAGATATAACCGATGAGTTCCCCCACTACCCGCTCGTGGTTAAACCAACGTATGGTAGCTTAAGTCGCGGGGTGTATACCAACCTTAACTCACTTGATGAAGTACAAAAAAAGGCTGGCGCCATTGGAGAAAACATTAAAGTTGAGCAGTTCGTTGAGGGGTTACATTTTCGCATACTCGTAGTTGATGGTTTATACATTGGCTGTGTTGAAAGACGACCGGCACAGGTTGTTGGTGATGGGAAAAAGACCATACAAGAGTTAGTGGTGCTCTCAAATAAAGACGAAATACGGGGTGGTACTTTTGAGACACATACGACTAACCATGTCATTGAAGTCAATCAATCTGTAATAGAGAGTCTTTCCCGACGTGGGTATACTCCTTGCACTGTACCCGAGGAAGGTGAAATAGTTCCACTTGGTGAGAGTATTACTGCCACAAGTGGGGCTGACTATGTTGACCACACTGATGCGCTGAACCGTGGCATTAGAGAGGCGTGCGAACGATTTGCTAAGGCAACGAACCTCCTTGTTATTGGTTTTGACTACATTTCAAAAGATGTCACTCTCCCACTCTCGCCCACACACGGTGCATTTAATGAGTTTAATCAGACACCCTATATTGACCTTGTTGAAAACTGTAATATCGGAGAGAAACACAGCGCCTCAAAACCTATGTGGGATTATATTGAAAAAAATAAGAAGGAAATATTTACGAAAGAGCACAGTTCTTTTTAGTTTTAAGAAATGTCAGTGTGGATAAATAAGTATCCTCTCTGTGAAAATCTCTGTACCATTTCTATATAACTACCTATACCTACAGAGCTATACCGTAGTTTTGTATTACTATAATTAACCCACACATGACATCACTTTTTATCACTGCAAATATTCTTGTTCTCCTTATTGGAATCTTTATGATTGGAAAATATTCTGGACAAGGGTGGGTAACTCCGCCTACGTTGAGCGGTCTTGCATTTATTCTGATTTCGCTTCCCGTAGTTCTCACATTGTTTTTATAAAAACAATGTGTCAAAAAAACAGCGCCTTCTAAGCAGAAGGCGCTGTTTTTTTATTATTTCTTTTTGTTTTCGTCTACCAACGTACTAAGGAGTGTGATAATGTGGTCTATTTTTTGATCTTCAATACGTGTCATGCGCATTTGCAACTCTTCAATATTTTTTTCAGCGTCTATATTTGTTTGATAGTCCTGTTCTGCTTGAACTCGGTCGCGCGCGGCCTGCCTATTTTGAGACATCATAATAATTGGCGCGGCGTACGCTGCTTGTGTTGAAAAAACTAAGTTAAGTAAAATAAAAGGATAGGGGTCCCACTGTTGCACGAAGGCGAGAATATTCAAAACCATCCACGCTATTACAAAGGCCGTTTGAATAACAATAAAGCCCCATGAGCCGAGAGTCTCTGCAACACCGTCTGCAAGTCTATCCCCTAAACTAAGAGTGTCTTCATGTTGTTTTAGCACATTTTCTTCCATGATAGTACGTATATGTTAAATAAATAAAATATATTTGTATTGTGAAGTTTATTTTAACATGGTTGAGTGTTTTATTTTCAAAAAATGACCTCTCTGACAGCTAGTTTGTAGGTATACACAGTCATGTAGGACACTGCCGAGGTTGATGTGCTATAAAAAATCTAATTCCCCATTTGCACAAACTCTCACTACGTCGACTAGCTTCATTTCTTTGTTGATAATTGGTTTAAGCCACCTTAATCGCTCCTCTTGTATTGTCTTAGCCATAGATATACACATTTCTTAATGATATAGAAAAGTGCCATATGTGTTTAGACATTACATAACATATTTGACAGCAAGTGTTGTTCTGTAGTATAGTGTAGTTTATGGAACACTATTCAGCGTACTTTGAAGCAAGAAAGGCGCATTACCCAGAAATTTTTACAGAAGAAGAAGGGAGCAAGAAAACGACATGCTCTCTATGTGGGGTTAGCGGATGGCCTGGTTGGGAGAATAGACACGCAGATAAAGCACATTATCAATGTGAAAAATGTGGCGGCTGGTTTGTAGGTATAAACAGTCATGTAGGACACTGCCGAGGTTGATGTGCTATAAAAAATCTAATTTCCCATTTGCACAAACTCTCTTGTGAAGGTTATTTCGGCGTCTGACAACACTCTGCCATTTGCACCTGAAAACATAAGTCGTTCGCGACTTTCAGTGGTATGTTCTAGACCCAACAGATGTCCTATTTCGTGCGCGGTTGCGCGGAAATCATCAACGCTCGTTTTGTCCGCGATGAGCGCAATATGGGGTGGTACCGCAACACCATTTGATCCAAACAGGTCACTGACATAGAAGACATGAAGTCGGCTCGTGTCAAAGCGGGGAAGAGTATATAACTGTCTAAAATCACCCGTAGCAGTGGCGTTAATTAAATCTTCGCTCAGAACTTGATTATCAATTTCAATCTCAAGAGTAATACCTGCCTGATTCCATATTTTCTGTGATTCCTTTAGGAGCTCCCCCACCTCCTCTTGAGTGCGTAGTGTACTTGCCTCGGCACTGTCTTTTACAAGGTGTACAACAATAGGCACGGTGAGTGCAGTGTTTGCTTGGTCTTGTTTTTGCCCTTCAGTGTTTTGCTGGGTGAGACGTGTATCCAGTGTAAAAATACCTGGCTCATTTATATTTGATCCTCTTTTATAAAACAGCACCATGTCGGACTGTCCGTCTGAGTCTCCGGCTTGCTCAAGACGGAGACGAAGTTGTAGTAGAGACTCGCCTTTTTCAAGCAAAGAAGAAACCGTTGCGGTAACGTCACAGACAACACTGGAAGTTGCCTCAGTTGCGAGTGTGCACACAAAGCCCGTTGTTTCTTGGTCCCATAGTCTCGGTGAGAAGCGGTCATACGCAACTGATTCAACGATAAGATTTCCCAAGTCTTGAAATGGCGTGCCACGGGTATGCACATTGTCTGAGGTAAGTACGACTGACTCAAAAGAAGTGCCCTCAAGCGGTGAAATATCAAATGTGATAAACGCCTGAACACCGTCTCCTTCAGGGAAATTGGCGTTGAGGTTGTCGCCAACAAACAGTCCAGTGCCAGAGCCGGCAAAACCACGTGGTGTATGTCCCTCCAGAGAGCCCCCGTGGTTTATAAGGGTAATGTTTTTTATTTGGTTTTCTTGTTCGGTTTGTTCCACAGTAGAACTGTCCCCTGTCATGATTGACGAGGCAGCGTCACTTAACGCCAAGAGAATTCCTGCCGATAGAAGAAGGACGCTGATAAGAAAAAACTGCTTAACCATATTGGTATAATAACAGGTAGTAAACTAACATTAAAAAATCTATGAAGAAAGTCTATCTGTCATCAAAAAGAGAAGGAAATACACTCCCCCTTTCAGGCGCCTATGAAGTAGGTGGTTTGGTGTTTGTATCAGGTCAAATTCACATTACCGAAGACCGCGTCTTGCTGGGCGACACTATTGAAGAAAAGCTGGATGCTACGTTTGCAAACGTAAAGAAAGTGTTAAAAGAAGTGGGTCTTGGACTTGACGATATTATTCACGTACGTTTGTTTGTTACTGACTTGAGTACAATGCCTGCACTTAACGCAGCGTATGTAACGTATTTTTCAGGGGCGCTTCCTGCACGCATTGCAGTTGAAGTGCCGAAACTTTCAGCTGGTGCTGAAATTGAAATGGAAGTCATTGCCGCGCGCGAGTAATATCACTAGTACACGTCCATCAAAAACGTCAGACTACGTTGCGGACGTCCGACGTCCGCAGTTAGGTTATGCTGTTTTCGGGTTTTTCTCCGTTGAGGTGCGCAATGATGTTTTCGGCTGCAATACGGCTCATGGCACCGCGCGCTTCTTCCGTTGCCGAAGCCGTGTGGGGGGTGAGAATGACATTTTCAAGTTCGGCCAATCCCGGAGCAAGTGCCGGCTCATGCTCAAACACATCAAGCGCCGCGCCACGGATGCCCCCTTCCTGAAGCGCGCCAACGAGCGCTACTTCGTCAACCACCGGCCCGCGCGAGGTGTTAATAAGGAGTGCTGTTTTTTTCATCAATGCGAGACGCTCGGCGTTCAGTAAATGGCGCGTGGAGTCCAGCAACGGCACATGCACCGAAACAACATCAGCGCTTTGTAACACGCTCTCTGCTGTGTCGTGAAAAACGGCGTTTGTATTTTTTTCTAAAATCTCGTTTCTTTTTACGTCATAGTATATAACCTGCATACCAAGGCATGATGCAATTTCGGCAACGCGTGTACCAATACGCCCTGCGCCTAAAAGGCCGAGTGTGCTTCCTTTGAGTTGCGTTCCAAGTAAAAGCATCGGCCCCCACCCGGTGTACTTCCCTGCTCTAACGAACCGGTCAGATTCAGGAACCCGCCGCGCGAGCGCAAACATCAGTGCCACCGTGTGTTCCGCAACTGCATCAGTCAGCACGCCCGGCGTGTTGGTGACGGTAACGCCGCGCTCACGGGCGGCATCCAAGTCTATGTTGTCGTAGCCGACTGCATAGTTTGCAAAAATTTTAGCAGTGGGCACCGCGTCCATCACTTCGCTGTCAATAGTATTGTTGAGTGTACACAGCACGGCATCGTATGGTTCTTTTTTTAATGCCGATAGTAATTCTTCACGAGTCAACACCTCGTCTTTTTTAGAAACGCTTACCGTGTGCCCCGCTTCTTTGAGGAGCACTATTCCCTCTTCAGGAATTTTCCGCGTAACGTAAATATGCGCCATAGTAGATAGAGTAACTATAGCAAATAAACTTCCTAATTGGGGGATGATATATTCACTGTCGGGCATTTTTTGTGTTCATATCTTGGGTTGATATACTACACATATGAAATATGCTGAAGGGAAATGCTATTGTGAAAAAGTAGCTTTTAAGGTGGCGACACCCGCAACATGGTCCGCTCATTGCCATTGCACACAGTGCCAAAAAATTCATGGCGCCGCTTTTGTGACATGGGCTGGATTTGAAACTGACGACTGGAGTATTGATGATAAAGAAAAACATTTCACAGTATTCAACTCAGGAAAAGCAGCGCGAGGTTTTTGTAATAATTGTGGTAGTTCTTTCTTCTTTAAATATAAAGATAGCCCTGCCTACGTTTTCTTTGCGTTACCAAACTTTACTCAAGGACCTGACTATATGCCCACCGAGAATATCTTTTATGATAACCATGCACCATGGATTGAAAACATTTTTGAACTCCACAAGAAAAACTAAATCATCTTACTTAACACAAATTCTTTTGCCTCATTAATTCCTTCATAAAACTCAACGTCATCACCATAGTGGTCCGGCACGTCATAAAGTTTATGCTTCATAAGAGGCCCCCACGACCATTTGGACACCACCGTACCGCCCTGCCATATCCCCACATGGGCAACAGAACCGTCTTTCGCACGATACAACACCATATCCCCGTCGCTTGGCGTCGCTACCTTCTGTAAAATATTGTTTTCAACCATTTCATCAAAAACGGAGCCGAGGTTGCGTGTAAATTCCCAACCATCCAACCCTAGAAGTTTTTCACTGTGTTCCAACCTGAGTGCATACACAAAACAATTATAGTTTTTAGTTTCGTCAGGCGGTTCTTGCAGGATATTAATTTCTTTTGGAATTTTATGCCGAGTGTTTTTTGCAAACAAATCGGGTTTCCACCAGTTCTCCTCATTTTCTATAGAAACAAGTTTTCCCAGTATGCTACGAATTTTTAAATCTCCTTTCATACAAACACAATAGCAGATATGTTTTTGACGCTATACTGGTGATATGAAAACAACAACACTCACCTGCCCTCAATGCGCCCATACACAAGATGTGGACATACCACAAAACGGTTGTTTGGCTTTTTACCAGTGTGAGAAGTGCAACGAAACAATTTCCGTTCCCAAAGACAGCAAAAACTGTTGCGTCATTTGTGAATATTCCGACACGAAGTGCCCCGCACCGAATGTGCCGTAACGTGGTATTGATGAATATATGAAAAAAATTGTTGTCGCTTCAAAGAACCCAGTCAAAATAAGTGCAGTTGAAGCAGGTTTCAGGAAAATGTTTCCTGAGGATCAATTTGATATTATAGGTGTCCCCGCACAATCAAACGTGGCTGACCAACCAATGACCGACTCGGAAACGTTTCAAGGTGCGCTCAATCGCGCTGACAATGCATTCATTCATACACCTGAAGCTGAGTATTGGGTGGGTATTGAAGGTGGTGTTGAAGAAAAGAACGGAGAGCTGGAAGCGTTTGCCTGGGTAGTTATTCGCTCGCATAAAAAAACATATGGCAAAGGCAGGACCTCAACATTTTTTCTTCCTACACAAGTCGCTGAGCTTGTAAAAGACGGAAAAGAACTTGGGCACGCAAGCGACGCAGTATTTCAAGAAGATAATTCAAAACAAAAACAAGGCACTATTGGGATTTTGACAAATAATGTTATAGACAGAAAAACTTATTATATAGACCCAGTCGTTATTGCTCTTATTCCCTTTAAAAACCCTACTCTATACTTAAAATAAGCACTTAATTGACCTTTAGATTATTCTAAAAGACATAGAGTGTCTTTTTATAAAGGACACCAATTTCTAAAGGACATTTGTTGTCCTTGTGTTATTTGACATCGCCTTTAGGGCGCCTACAATGAACTCATCCGCAAAGTGTGCGCGAAATTATTATCTTACAACATATCAACAGCTAATTATATTACTATGAACATATCGCAAACGGTACTTGGTTTTGTTAAACGTCTCACCAGTTCTTCGTTGAAAACAGTTTTACTCACCGCGCTTTTTGGCGGTTTTTTTGTACCGCTATTGGCGTTTGCAACAATCACATCACTTACTTTGAATGATCCAGATGGTGGTGAAAAGTGGCGTGGCACACAAGACATCACATGGGACGCAACAACAATAGCCGGGGGAAGTAATCTTGTTTCCATTCTTCTCTCTACTGACAGTGGCGAAAATTACAACACACTCATCGCAAACAATATTGACGCAACGCTTGAGACATATTTATGGGATACAAATTTTACAGCAGCCGGAGCTCTCGTTGACGGGAGTATATACAAAGTAAAAATTACTGACGGAGCAACGGGAATTGACTTCTCAAGTAGCGACTTCATGGTGGACAACACCGATCCCGTAACAACCGCAACGCCAAGTTTTCCGGCGAGTCCAACGGGTTGGTATAACATTGCAACCGGAGTTCCTACCATTGCTCTTTCTTGTGATGATGGCGTAGGTAGTGGCTGTAGTTCCACTTCTTTTGCGTGGGACGGTGGAATTCTTGCTCCGTACACGGTTCCGTTTTCTCCTTTAGCAGAAGGAGTTCAGACCCTCAACTACCGTTCAGAAGACAATGCAGTTGATAATGTAGGCGCGCACAACGTTGAAACAACTAACAATCTAGAGATAAAAGTTGACACGGAGGCACCCGAGGCTTCCGTTAGCTATTCAAAAGACCCGGTAAAGGCCGGCGACTCTCTCATCATCACCACTACCTTTAACGAAGGCATGGCTGACAGTCCTGTGGTCAACATTGCCATTTCGGGTGCAAACACTCTTTCTGCAGTCGCAATGACCAAAGTTTCGGCAACTGAATACACCTACACCCATACAGTGGACGCGGGTGACGGAACCGTAACCGTTGCATTTAGTGTTGGCACCGACCCGGCAGGAAACCCTATTACACCGGCGCCAACGTCGGGCGCGACATTCACGGTTGATAACACCGCGCCGGTACTTGCGGAAGTGACTCCGGTCCCGACTCCAGACAATGACAACACACCTGACTACACATTCAGCACTGACGAGGCCGGAACAATCGCCTACCCCGGCACCTGTTCAAGTGCTACCACATCTGCAACACCGACAAACAACACCATTACTCTCAATACGCTTGCAGATGGCTCATATGGCGGATGTTCGCTTACGGTGACCGATACAGCAGGAAATACAAGCGCCACCCTTGTTGCAAGTACCTTTATAGTTGACACGGTCGCACCAAATGTTGACGCTGGCACTGACAAAGAAGTAAAAATCGGCTTAGTACAAAACGCAACCACGGATGATAACACTGGCTCCGGTATTGCAAGCCACGCATGGAGTAAAGTATCAGGCCCCGGAGTAGTAACGTTCTTAACGCCAACGGCAGAAGATACGTTTATTTCAGCTAACACAGACGGTACCTATGTGTTGCGCCTTACGGTTACCGACAATGCGGGGAACGTGGATTCCGACGACATGAATTTTGTGTGGGACACGACTGCGCCAGTCTTGGGTGAAGTAACTGCTATAGCCGACCCTACGAGTGACAACACGCCAAGTTATGAGTTTAGTGTAGACAGTGTTGGTTATTTGCCGGGACATTCAGGCGGAACTATCACCTACGGTGGGTCGTGTACAAGCGGCGATCTTACAACTGCCGCAGATGGCAACAACACCACGACGTATGCAACGCTTGCAGACGCTACATACGCTGACTGTACAATTGACGTCATAGACGCCGCCGGAAACAGCAGTTCTCCGGGCAATACGCTCACTCTCACTTCTTTTGAAGTAGACACCATTCCTGCAGTTACCACAAGCATCACCACCTACGACACCGACCTTGATGGCAAAATAGACAAAGCAACTATTGTTTTTGACAACCCGATTGATGACTCAACCTTCACTCCGAGCGACTTTACGATTGAGGGCGTTCCTGCGGATGGAAAAGACACAGAAGACACGCCGGACGATGAAACCATTTCTGTCACCTGGTCGTCCGGTGTTGACGGCACAGGTGCGAAAAGTTTGGTGTATGGAAGTACCGCGCTTGACCTTGCAGGTAACACAATCGCACCATTCACGACTCCTGCAACTGACGCAGCAAAGCCAGTGTTGCTTTCGGCCCGCACCGTTACCACTACTTCTGTTGACGCAACCTTTAGCGAAGACTTAGACGGAAGCACTGTAAATGGAACAGGGTCAGAGTTTACTGTTGTTGGGTTTGCTGTTTCTGGAGCAACAGAGAGTGCTCCTGGTGTAGTAACTCTTACTGTTGCAACAATGCCAACTGACGCAACGCCCGGCGTTACTTACGCTCAAATTGATGTACTTAACGACTTGGCCGCCGCACCAAACACAGCGGTAACTCCAACCACAGTAACGGCAGTTGATGGAGTGGCGCCAGTGCTTACTGCAGTATCTATTGTTTCTGACAATTCGCTGGACACAGAACTCGCAAAAGTTGGCGACATGGCAACATTGAGCTTTACTTCAAGCGAAGACACAGCAACTTCTGTCGTTACTATAGACGGAGGAACAGCAACGGTGCTTGGTGGCCCAAGTGTGTGGACCGCTGAATATACTTTTGTGGGCGGAGAAGATGAAGGAGTAATCCCCTTCTCTATTGCATTTGAAGACCTTGCAATACCGGCACACAATGTTGGCATTACAGTAACCACGGTTACTGACGCATCAAGCGTATTGTATGACCGCACTATTCCCGCAGTTGTTGCTGGTACCAACAAAGAAGTGAACGTAGCGACATTGCAAGACGCAACAATTTCAGACGCGACTCCGCCAAGCGGTTCGGGCCTTAATACATGGGCGTGGACACAGGAAAGTGGTCCCGGAACAGTAACGTTCGCTCCTTCAGATTCAGGAGTTGACCCTGCGCTAGATCCGGACGTCACCGTTTCGGCTGATACTGACGGTACGTATGTAGCAAAACTTACCGTGACTGACCACGCTGGCAATTCAAACGAAGATACATTTACGTTCATTTGGGATACGACAAACCCAGTGCAATTAACTTCCGATCCATCGGACGGAACTACCGGCGTTGAAACTGGGGTTGCTCTTCCGTCGGACATTGCCACAGTTACCTTTGACGAACCTATCGTACTGCTTGATGCAAGTCGTGTACTCTTGGTAAACGATTCTACAGGCGCGTCTCATAAAGGAACGGTGGCAGTAGACGGGGGCGACGCCACGATACTGAACATTGAATACAGCAGTCTTGCATACGGAACAAAATATCGTATCAATGTAAAGCCGGGATCAGTAAGCGACGTAGCAACAAACCAAGTAACCACAAACTTCATATCGTACTTCACCACAGAAATTGACACTATTCCTCCGGTGGTTAATTCATTTAGTGCAAGCGCTATTACTTCAACAGGAGCAACGCTTAATGTAACGACAGACGAAGGCGCGACGTGTCGGTATGCAACCACCGATTCTTCTTACGCAAGCATGAGCACATTTGACACCACCGGTGGCACCACGCACACACATGTGTTCGGTGGCCTCACACCAAGCACTGGATACGACTACTTCGTGCGTTGTGCGGACACCACAGCGCAAATAAACACGATGACCACATCTGCGCATGTGTCGTTCACCACATTAACTCCCGACACCACCGGGCCGGTCATTAGTAACATTCAAGCAACGAGCATTACAGAAACTGGGGCAACCATAACGTGGGACACCGACGAGAATGCAACATCACGAGTTGAATATGGCCCAACTTCAAGCTATGGAACATTAACCACTCTTGATGTAACGGCAGACAACACCACGCACTCGGTGGTACTTTCGGGGCTCACGAACGGCACCGACTATCACTTCCGTGTGATTTCAGCAGACGCAGTACCAAACAGTTCAACGTCAGGCGACAATACATTCACCACAGTAACGACCATAGACACCACCGCGCCTGATGTTCCTGTTATCACAACCGCTGATGCAACTGTTGATGCAGACACCTACACCGTAGCTGGAACCGTCGCAGACGACGGAGGCACGCGTGTGGTGAGCTTGTACAACAGCGCAACATTAGTAGGCACTGCCTCAGTTCCTGCAGGAGACACCGTGTGGTCTATTCCTTCTGTTCCTCTCACGCAAGATTCTGCAAATGTATTCACCTCAACGGCAGACGACGAAGCTGGGAACACCAGTTCAGCGAGCTCTTCGGTCACCATTACTGAGGCAACGGCAGTTGGTGACACAGTCGCTCCAGCTGTTCCTGTAATTTCAGGAGCAGACGAGAGTGTTGATGCAGATACATACACACTTTCAGGAACAGCAGGAGCCGATACACCAACTGATGGTCCTCGCACTATTACCATATACAGGAACAGTGTGACCACTGTGGTTGGCTCTATCGTACTTCCGGCTGGAGAAACAAGCTGGTCGTTTGTCGCTCCCCTCTTGCAAAACACAACAAACACATTCACCGCGTACTCAACTGACCAAGCAGGAAACACGAGCGCTGTATCAAACAGCCGTGTGATAACGGAGGCAACAGTGGCAGACACAACAGCGCCTGATGTTCCCGTTATCACCACCGCTGATGCAACTATTGACGCAGACACATATACCATAGAAGGAACCGTGGCAGACGACGGAGGAATCCGCTTAGTGAGCTTGTACAACAGCGCAACATTAGTAGGCACGGCTTCAGTTCCTGCAGGAGACACTGCATGGTCTATTCTTGCACCGCTAACCCAAGACAGTGCGAACGTATTCACGGCAACGGCAACTGACGAGGTTGGAAACACTAGTTCAGCAAGTGCTTCAGTCACCATTACGGAAGCAAGCTCTGCTGACACCAGCGCGCCACCTGTTCCAGCAATTACAACTTCTGACGTAACCGTTGACGCGGGAACATACACCATAAACGGTACCGCAGGAGCCGACACACCAACTGATACAAATAGAACAATTACTATTTCACGAAACGGAACAGTGGTTGGCTCGCTCGTCCTTCTTTCAGGAGAAACAAACTGGTCGTTTGTCTCAACGCTTATTCAAGACACCACAAATGTGTTCACCGCAGTTTCAACTGACGCGTCGGGCAACGCCAGCTCTGCAAGCTCTCCCCTCACAATTACTGAAGCAGAGGGCCCAGCAGGACTCGCGGTAACCGGCATTGATGCGGTAGATACGTTTGCAAGTGCGACTGACGACTTTGACGACGGGTGGAGCTGGATATTCCACGTAACCATCCCTACTGTGGAGACCAACTTCTCAATGAAATTCTCAGACTTTGTAAGCGGAGCAAACTCAATTCTAGCCGCTGACAATATCCGGTTCTTTTCAGCGCAATCGTCTGACTCGTTTAGCACAAGCACAGCAACCACTATCATCGCTACGAACACTTATGCAGGGCCGATTGACCTCACTGCCGATCTAGATGAGAGTACTGCCGGAAGACAAATTGAAGTGACGGTTCAAATGAAAGTTCCCGTAGGAAGTTCAGCCGGTTCGTATTCAGGTAGTTACGGCATATTATCAGATGGACCAATAGCACCCCCTATCCCTCAGGAAAATTAAGGATAGATAAAAAAATAAACTAACACTATATGAAATATCTATCTTTTCTCATAGCACTCACCTTCCTTGCGTTTCCGACGTACGCCTCTGAAATCACTGGATCATTATCAACTGGGGTCTCAACGGGTATTGAAGGAGTGCTGGTTTCCGCGCCCACAGCAACGCCTGTAGCTGGAACCTACACAAGCGCACAGAATATAACGCTCAACTCAAGCGGTGGCGCCTTGAGGATTCATTACACCACTGACGGCACCATCCCAACCTGTTCAGGGGGAACACTTTTCTCAAGCGCAATTAGTGTACCCGAGTCGCTCACTATTCGTGCGATATCTTGTTATCCAAATAATGTAGAGTCTGGAGTAGGAGTCTTTGCCTATGGCATTAACATTCCTTCTGCGCCTTCTGGTGGTGGAGGTGGAGGAGGTGGAGGTGGCGGAATCTTTCCTAACCCCCCTACCACAGGCGACATAAACAATGACGGAAAGGTAGACCTAACTGACTTTAACCTTCTTATAGTTTCGTGGGGTTCAACAGGGTCTGGTCTTCCTGCTGACTTAAACAACGACGGTGTAGTTGACCTCCTTGACTTCGTCTTATTACTGGCTAACTGGACTAACTAGACTCTAAAATTAAACATATGAACACAGCAAAAATTATGGGGCTTACGTTTGGAGTCTTTGCTCTTATTGTCAGCACCCCAGCGTTTGCTACAACGCTCTCATTTACACCAACAACCGTTTCGGTCGTTGCAGGACAAACGTTTACTACAGATATATTTATAGATGCTCAAGGGGCAACAGTATATACTGCGCGCGCAAATGTTTCGTATCCGGCGGACATTCTTGAAGCAACAGCGTTCTCTTTTGAAAGTGGGTGGATTATTCTGTCGCAACCAGAGTACGACCTCATTGATAATACAAACGGATTGTTGATAAAAACTGCAGGATTTGCTAATGGTTTCTCTGACACAAAAAAACTCGGTACGGTTACCTTTACGGCAAAAAAAAGTGGTGTAGCAACAATAAACACTACAGATGACTCATTAATATATGATTTAAATGGCACAAATACAATTACCGAGCAAGCTTCAGCCCAAATCACTATTGCATTTCCTACGACCGTACAAGTGCCAAGCACACCTGGGCTGCCAGCACTGACTGAAGGAAGTGCCTCTTCTGAAGAACCTATAGATGAACCTGGTAACACTAACGCGGAGGTGGTAGCGAACGTAGCGAACACTATTCCAAACACAGCACAAACTGCTGTGGCTGGTTTTGGAGCATTTGGAATCCCTGGGTGGGTTATAGCACTAGTTGTTATTATTATCCTTCTTATCTTCGGTGGGTGGTGGTGGCGACAGTCACTGAAAAAGAAAGAGGATCCGTTAGTAGATCTTATAAAGGGAGAAGAGAAAACTAAGAACACAGAAAAATAAACTAGAAAAACCAGAACTTCCTCCAAAAACACCCGACCCTATCGGGTGTTTTTGGAATATTTCTTACCATAGACCACCTTCTACTAAAAATAGTGACTTACAAAATCACTATTTTTAGCTGTTATTTAGGG
>JAJDCJ010000020.1 GCA_029260935.1 Patescibacteria group bacterium
GGATTACCAGGATGAAGAGTACGCCGACCGCTATAACCACTTGGTCGAGGTAGTTCGCAAAAAGGAAGTCGAACTTAAGGGCGATGCTAGTTCATTGACGGACGCTGTTGCTCGCAATGCTTTCAAACTCATGGCATACAAAGATGAGTATGAGGTCGCGCGTTTGTTCACATCAACCGCATTTGAGGCACAACTTAAAGAGCAATTCGAAGGTGATGTGAAATTGACGTATCATTTGGCGCCACCGTTATTCGCTCCAAAGGACAAGTCGACGGGACTTCCCCGGAAGATCAAACTGGGCGGTTGGGTTAAGCTCGCGTACCACGCGCTTGCAAAAATGAAGGGCCTGCGTGGTACGAAGTACGATCTATTTGGCTTTACTAACGAACGCCGGACGGAACGAAATTTGCGCAACGAATATGAACAGCAGATGTTGCATCTTGCGGAAAAGCTTACCAGCCGCTCTTATGACACGATTGTCAAAATTGCTGCAGTACCGGACCAGATCCGCGGATACGGACATGTCAAGATGGCATCGATAGATGCCGCGAATTCTGTGCGAGAGGAATTATTGACGGAACTTGATGTCTCACAAAACTCCAACACTAACGAGCAAAAAGCTGTGGCTTGACGAATACCCTGCTGTTAGTGGATTTGTTAGTCCGCTTTGGTGCAACTCACGGACATGCTGCCCCGTTTGTTTGATTGTTAATCCGTTGCATTCTGGAATCCTTGAACCACTGATCATTTTGGTTTTTGCACCAAACTGTACACGGCTCTGTCACGTACAGAGGCCCGTTTCGTAGCTTCCCATCTACCGCCTATCGGGTCTGCTGTATCGCTCGAAAGCGCCAGTCCAAGGCGTTGACGTTGAACAAGATCTAACCAAACCCGCATCACCATATTTAAGGTCGGGAAACGCTTTGACCCCAATCATAAAATTCGGCACGTTGAATTATCTGAAAATGCCGAGCAAACGGCATGAACAGTGGGAGGACTGAAATGACGTATGCAAAACAGATTGCGATCTCTGGCTGCTGCCTTTTTTTGGGTGCGATTGCTGCTTCTGCTCAAGCACCGATCATTGACAACGCACGCCTACTCGAGGCGGGCAAAGGTAGCGATGATTGGATTGGCTTTGGTAATGGTTATGCTAATCAGCGATTTTCACCACTTAATCAGATCAACTCGAAAACCGTTGGCAAGCTGACGCCGCGTTGGATTTATCAGCATGGCGGAAAGGGATCATATCAAGCGCAGCCGTTGGTTGCCGATGGCGTGATGTATGTGTCGCTGCCGGGTAACAATATCGTCGCGCTTGCGGCTGATACGGGCAGGGTACTTTGGCGCTACGAGCACAAGTCACGTCTTAAGAAGACACGTGGTGGTCCAGCCAATCGCGGTGCGGCGTTGGGTTATGGTTTTGTCTATGAAGCGACGAACGATGGCCGCCTGATCGCGCTGGACCAGGCAACTGGAAAGATCGCCTGGGAGGCTTTGGTGGCCCAACCGATCGCAGAAGATTTAGACGGCCTATCTGATGCCGAGCAAAAAACGCTGCGTGCCAACGTCGACAAGTTGCCCGCGAAAATGGCGCCGCTAGTGTACGACGGCAAGGTGATCGTTGGTGTGACGTCGGCGGGCTATGGGATTTACTACAACATCTTCAGTGGCACCCGCGACGGCAAAGCGCCGAGTGGTAAAACGTTTCTCGGCCTGCGCGGCTTCGTTGCAGCGTATGATGCCAAGACCGGTAAGGAATTGTGGCGTTGGCACAGCGCGAAGGGCGGGAACTGGAGCGGCGACTTGACAGACGTAACAAGGGACGGCGTCAAGCTGCCGCGCGATCTTGCTGCTGAACGCAAATCTCTTGCGAAACACAGTGATGCCTGGCGCATCGGTGGCACCTCGATGTGGAGCACGCCGTCGGTTGATCCCGAGCTTGGCTTGATATTTCTTGGGACCGGCAACGCATCGCCGAATGACGTTACTGATCTGAGACCAGGCGACAATCTATATGCCAACTCATTGGTGGCTGTTGATGCCAAAACTGGAGAGACCAAATGGTATTACCAGCAGGTGCCGCAAGACGTGTGGGGCTATGATGTTGCCAGTACTTCTGTTTTATTCGATGTCGCTCACAAAGGTGCACGCGTGCCAGCTGTCGGGATTGCCGGCAAAACTGGCTGGTTTTACGTGCATGATCGTCGCGATGGGCGCTTGCTCTTTAAATCAGATCCTTTTGTGCCGCAAACCAACATGTTCAAAGCACCAACACCCGAAGGGGTAACGGCGGCACCTGGCTCTTGGGGTGGCGCATCATGGTCACCGGTGTCGTACGATCCGCGCAGTGGTTTAGTCTTCGTTGCGGGCATCCACAAGCCAACCAAATATCGCACAGAAATAGGTGAAGGTCCCGACGGCCCGACGACGTTCATCCTGACGGAAATTGCAAAGGATGAACAGACTTGGGGTACATTGACTGCAATCGATACAAGGGCAGGCGGGAAGTTGCGCTGGCAGGTTAAAACCGATCAACCGTTGATTGGCGGCGTGCTGGCAACCGCGGGCGATTTGGTTTTCATGGGTGAAGGTGACGGCCACTTCTCAGCCTTCGGTGCTAAAGATGGCAAACAGCTGTGGACATTCAATACCGGCGCCGGCGTCAACGCGCCGCCCGTTAGTTACAATGTCGGTGACACACAATTCGTAGCCGTGGCAGCTGGAGGACATGGTTTATTAGGCTATTCTTCCGGCAATGCGCTGATCGCGTTTTCATTATCGAAGTGAGGTGGATGTTTTTGATTTCATCATAAAGTATTGAAATAGAGCCACACGTGGCTATTCCTCTTTCTGTGCCTCAGTGTTCAAGCGGCGAAAACCGCGCAATGAATGACCACCCTCATCAGTTCATTGTATTTTTGCTGATATTCGCAGCATGGCCTGCATCCTTAGTGTTGTTGGAGTTTCATCTGTGGCCCATTGGTCTTCCTACTTGGCTACGTCTTGATAGTTGGTTTTCTGGTTGGCGGTGAGGTCGGTTGCACGCCGGAGCAGAGGGCACTCCAATCTAACAAATGCAGCAGTCGAGGTCGGGTGACCAAGATATTGATTTGGCCAGTGTACTTGTTTTGCGACGGGGTGTGGGCAATGACGCCCCAAAGATCTTGGACTTCGCTCTTGGCAAAACCCGATTGCAGCGACGGTTTCCTGGTTAGTCAGATTTTCCACAATCGGGACCTAGTACGCCAGGACTCTTAACGTTCCAGTTGGGGAGTGCGTGATGGAATCTGAAGAACCATGGCACCCAAATGCCCAGTGCGAGTTGTCGTATTCACAGCTTCTCAATTGAAGATACCTAGGCAGGGAAGGGCACCAAGGTATATTTCTGTGATCACCGCTGTCTTCGAAAACTCGATACTACTCTTTCTAGAAGGAATTAGCTTTCAAGTGCTCGGCGAGTAACTTGTTGAAGTAGCCAGGTTGTTCGAGGTTCGATAAATGCGCGGCCGGCGAGAGAATCTCGAGGCGTGCTGAGGGAATGTCGGCGGCTAGTTCTTGAGCGAGCGCAGTGGGGGTTACAATATCTTCGTCGCCT
>JAJDCJ010000003.1 GCA_029260935.1 Patescibacteria group bacterium
AGAAACCGTAAATTATAATTGATAAAAACTCTTGAACGTATTCACTCCAAGGTCTATCCATATCGTGCATACAAGATTCAATGAATTGTGTATGTTCTTTCATTTGCTCATCAGCATCGTCTGGAGCTTCTACAGTCCAGTTTACCTTACGAATAGTATCTTCGATTACTGTGATAGCTGAAGCTACTGTAGGGTGATACGTCATGTTCTTAAAGGTTCTAGCAGCAAGAGGATATTCTAGTTCTGTGTAGAAATCATCTCTTATAAGACCTAAAGGATTGGCTAGTCCATTATTACCAATCTCAGGCATAATAACTCTAGCAGCATCTGAAAGGAGTCTTGTATCTGCTGGGTTTTGATTAAATGACAAAGATTAACTCCTTAATTAATTTGAAATGGGTTGCTTTTTACTAATCCATCTGGACAAGAAAAAGAAGGTATAGATTTTCGTTGGCATAATTCGTGAACTAAATCAGAAATAGCATCTACAATATCATCGTGTCCTCTACCAGATCCAAAAGCTTCAAGCTCATCATGGAATAACTTATTCCAATCTCCCTTAACAACCTTAATCATTAAGTTCTCAGCTAGAGCAGCTACAGGTTCAAAACGTTTATCTTTACCAGATTTAGTTTGCTTCTGTCTGCACGTAAATCCGTTTTCAAAGCACTTAGAGGTAACATTGTCAGCAGCAGCTTTACCAGCAGCTCCGGGATCTTTTGGAATAGTTATGGTACAATCTTGACCATCATCTTCAGCAGCAGCTAGAAGCTTCTCTATGACCCCTGCTGGTCTATCTCTAAAACGTTTCATATCTGTAATATATACAGTCCCTTCACCATCAACACAACCCTTAATACCTACGGTAAAATCTGGGTCTGGATATACTTCCGATGGGAGGGTAGCCGCCATATCCCAGCTACGAACAGTTCTAAGACCTTTAGGAACTTGATATAGTGATATAGGATCACCGCACCACTCTCTTTTCCAATAACCAGAAGCTTCTTCACGAGCGTACCAGTTACCATGTAATAATCTATCACATTCAACTCTGGGTAAGTTTTCAAGCTTAGATAAATAATCAGGTTCCATTTCTAATAAAACAGGATTATCTTTACAAGTAGCATTAATAAAACAGAATGTCATTGGGGTAGTGTTTGGATGTTTATCCTTCCACTCTTCAAGAGATTTTTCAAACTCCATAGAACCCGCTATCTGACCACAATAGACTACTTCTCCACAACGTTCTTCAATTGGGAAACCTTCTTTATCTAAATATCCAGCTTTTTCAAGCCAAACTCTAAGGAAAGAATCATAATCTGGGTTACAAGTCATTTTTAAATGAGACTTCATTTTAGCAGCAGTACGAAGACGAGAAATAATATACATTATCTGTTCTTCTTCAAACTGACAAGCCTCATCTACAAGACCTTCTGAAATTTGCCAACCTTGAATGTTGTATTTATCTTTAACGTGTTCCATATGCTTCATCATAATTTGAGCATTAGATGGAAATGTTATTTTTGAATCTTTAGAGGATATGTTAAGTTTGTCGAAAAGTTCTCCATACATCTGAAGGGCTGTATCCCACATACCACCAACACCTTTTAATTGTGGTGTAGTACGTCTAAAAACAACCCCTCTAAATTCTGGTAGATGGACCCACTTTATTAAGTCCATCAAACCCATGTAAGATTTTCCACTTCCAGCAGCACCACCAAATACGGTAATTGTCGCTGTAGAATTAACATACATTTCTTGCTTCTTTGACGCAGGGCCAAATTTCTTAGCCATATGACCTCCACATCATTAAGCATACTATACTACAGGTAATTTTAAAAGTCAACCTTTATTTTGATTAATCGTGAATAAAATCTTGAGCTATTTCTAATCTATCATCAACTAGTTTTACTTCTAAAAATTTAGTCATGGTTGAAGTCTTTATACCAATACCAGTGTAATACCTGTTCCCAATTTCTAATTTACCAACTCCAAAATCTGAAGAACTAAACTTTACCTTAATTTGAGCATCAGCTTCTGTTGCACCTTCGATAATAGTTAGTCCACTACCAAGAGTTAGAGAAGCTAGAGCTGATACATCAGAATCAAGTTTAGTAGCTTTAACCATATAAATTGCTTCCGTAATATCAGCTACGTCTATTCCTCTTGGAGCAGTAAACTTTCCAACATTTATTGCAAAGCTGTCGTTGGAATCGTCATAAGTCCACTTCATATCTTATCCTTATTAAATATTGACATATACTTCTAAAGCTATCGAAGAATCATTTAGTACATCTAAACTTTTTACAGGAGAGATAACTGAAGCAAATTCAAAGATTAAAGAAGATGTAGGTGTTAAGTTGTAAGTTATATTACCTACAATTTCAGCATTTTTAGTATAATCAAGTGTAGAAGTAGGTGTTATGGTGTAAGTTATGTTACCTTCTATTCCATTACCACCTGCAAAACTCATTGTCGCATCAGGTGTTAATGAGATAGGTATATTACCTATTACTGCAAAATTATTACTAAACTCTAGAGTTGATTCTGGAGTAATTGTTACTTCTACATCACCAACCAATTCATTTCCATTAGAAAATACTAATGTTGAGTTTGGAGTAATTGTAGCAGTTATATCACCAGAAATATCTGCGTTTAAGTTATAGTTAAGACTTGAATCAGGTGTTAATGAAACTGTTACATCACCAAATATTCCACTACTTCCTGAAACCTCTAAAGCAGCATTAGGTGTAGCTGTAATTGTTACATCACCAGTTATAGTGGCATTTACATTGTGTTCTAATGAAGCGTTAGATACTAGTGTGATTGTTACATCACTATTTATTTCTGGGTTTATATTATGATCTAAACTAGTACTAGGTGTAGATGTAATTGTTACATCACCAGTAATAATTGGATTTATATTGTAAGCTAAAGTAGCATTAGGAGATAAGGTTACAGTTAAGTCACCAATTATACCATTACTACCAGCTTTCTCAAAAGAAGAATTTGGCGTAGCTGTGATTGTTACATCACCAGATACTGCATAAGTACCTTCTTCTTCTAACCTCATTTCATCTAAGGTTTCAGCAATAGCAAAACCTTGTTGATCATACATAGATGATATATTAGGATGACCTGCTGGGTAATATTCAGCTTCTTGAGTTATTGAAAATAACGCACCTTCATTAACCCCCCACTCACCAGACGTACCTACAGCATCAGGTCCATAAAAAGGATAGAAACCTTCAGTGACCTTAGCAGCCATCTTGGTTTGGAAGTTAACATTATGTACAACACCTGTGTCATAGTAAGCACCAAAGCTACGAGTAGCTTGGAAGTTGCCATGAAAGTCAATCATACCTTTTATTGGACCAGATAAGTCTGTACCAATAGCAGTTATAATGTCATCAACTACAGTACCACTAGGTACACCATCCCATGCTCTGTTTAGATCAGAGTTAGTTGTATCATTTTCAGACCAACGCTCTTTACCATAAGCTCTACCATGAGGGTTAACATCGTAGATGTAGAAATCGTAGTCAACTAACAGACGATCAGCTAGAGTTGTACCACTTAATAAGTAGTCAACAAACCCTTGCAACATATAGTTGCCCTGATCTTCAGATGCGTGTTGACCCATCAACAGAACTACAGGCCATTTATCACCTACAGAAGGAGAAACAGCATCATTACT
The DNA here is from genome assembly GCA_029260935.1 of Patescibacteria group bacterium. GTDB lineage: Bacteria > Patescibacteriota > Minisyncoccia > Phycocordibacterales > Phycocordibacteraceae > Phycocordibacter. The sequence continues at coordinate 3,698 of JAJDCJ010000003.1, forward strand.
AATACGAATACCGTAAAGGTTTATATCCTGTTGAGGGAACGTATTAGCGTTAGTAGCACCGGGGTCTACAGACGTAAACACATTAGTTGGTAACGTAGTAGCAGCAACACTAGATGCTAATTCATGTGCATCTGCATCAAGAGCTACTTCAGCAATCCAGTCTTGTGTATCTGAGTAATGCCATCTTGGTTTAGTCGCAAACTCTATCTCCCCAGTAAAAGGAGTATTCATAGAACAAGTAACGGTATTAGTTACAGTAGCTACGTTATCAAAAGCATACCAAGTATTACGATCATCTGTAAGATAACGCCAACAAGGGTTCTGAGTACCAGTAAACCTACAATCAGCATCGCTGTAAACGAATTCTGGAGTCTTACCAGACATATTACTAGCAGACCTAACACATAGCATTAACCAACCCGGTACATCAATTTGATCATCTGGTGTTAAGTTAATAGTTGGTGTTAATGTATCTGCGTTTGTTATAGAAGATACTGTACCTATAGCAGAATCAAAGTCATCTGATTCCATTGTAAGTGTAGGGACAGCGTAATCCAATGTTGAATTAGGTGTAGCTGTAATTGTTACATCACCAGTTATATCATGATTAGTCGAAGCTGTGTAATCAAGTGTTGATTCTGGTGTTAAACTTATTGTAGTAGTTCCCATTATTTCATTGAGAACTTGGTACTCTAATGTTGAATTAGGTGTAGATGTAATTGTTACATCACCAGTAATAATTGGATTTATATTATGTTCTAAACTAGCATTAGGTGTAGATGTAATTGTTACATCACCGGTAATAGGTGTTGCCCCACCATCAGTTACTGTTGGATGAGTAGCATCTACTACTGTGTTGTAGAAAGTAACTGTCTTAGAGTTAATATGTTCAGTGGTATCTGTATTATCTAAACCTTCATAGTGAATAACTAAATCAGTTGCATCAATAGTGTCAGCACTAGTACCACTTGTCATTGACACAGCATCTGCTATTAATCTGCTAGATTGCCATATCGTTATCTCAGCTAAGATACAGTCAGAAGGGGCTGTAACTAAAGAACCTGTATTAGACCTAGCCCCTAAATGAAGAGTGTCTGTATCTAAACCGCTGCCAAAACCAGAATCAAAACCTCCATTAGCTGTTCCATGACCATCAATAGTACTATCGACACCATCTACCCAGACAGTAGCAATGGAAAGTATTTCATCAACTCCACCACTAAAATTGACAGTGATGTTATACCAAGTATCTACATCAAGTGCAGGAGTTCTACGGCAGCCATTTGCACCATCTGTTAATCTGCCCCAAGCAGTAGAAGTTGAATTACCCATAATGAGCAAATAGTCATCCTCTTGGATAACCATAAACCCACGAGAACCTTCACGGTAACTT
>JAJDCJ010000021.1 GCA_029260935.1 Patescibacteria group bacterium
TATTCGCCAATGAGCTGAAAGAGGGGGAGCCACGGCATTTTATCGGCCTTCATTTTCTCGAAGTGCCGTAAGATACGTTGAACTTTCTTTGATGCTGGCATTATCCTAAAAGTCTCCCACGACCTGAATTACCTAATTTAGCTCCTGGAGGTGGGGTGTTTGTGGTCTGACCAAAGAACCCGCCTCTGCCTTTTTGCTCCGGTGCTGGAGTTGGTTGGGTTTTGGGTTTATCTTGTTTTTTACTACCAAAAAGATTTCCCATATCAATTACCTAAAAGTCTTGTACGCCCAGTTGGTGTCTCGTTCAATAGCCCCTGTGGGGTGGTGGAGATAAGAGAGGTCTTGAGTAATTTAGGTTTTTTATCTTTCTCTGTTGGGCCTATCTGCCCTTGAGAACCCCCAGAAGATTTTGGTTTAGAAAATGCGCCTTTAAGTGCTGCGGCTCCACCAGCCAATGTGCCCAGTGCCCCTACAGCAGCAATAGCAGTTGTCAACGGCATTACTGACCAGCTCCTCTCTTCGTTACCTGACTGACTCTGTTTCGTGTACCCAACGGTGAACCCTCTTTTGATGATGTTGTTTTCTTACCTTGATACCTCGATGGAGATGCGTTTTTACTTTTCACCGGATAGGCGAATGTTAATATTGTACCATCAAAGATGTCAGGTGACTTCCCATATTGTTCCCGTATCTTGTCTTTAGGTACCAGGTGCTGAAGATTTCTGGAGTTAGTTCGTAATTCTGGAACCGCCAGAAGGTCAGCTGTGAACTCCTGGTCTGCTGGGCAAGACACACCACCTGCCTGTAACCAGTCCCTCAAGTCACCAGCCATCTCAGCTCTTTTGTTCAAATAGGTACCAGCATTCATCGCCTTGCCGCCAAAGTGGACTCCGGTCACAACGTCTGCGTACCCATTTTCGTGCAGGGCGTCAATGGTCCCATACCCCATCCCAAAGTCGATAAAGCACTTGTCTACGCCCATAGAGTCAATGTGTTTGGAGACGATTCCAGTCAGTCTCATTTGGTCCATCTCTTCGTACACTTCGTATTTCAGTATCTGGCGTCCTCGCCGAAAAACAATAACCGTTCTATCGCCTTGGCGTGCTGGGTCGACTCCCATAATAAGGGGTGCGACCTTATCCACGATGGTTGATTTCTGAGCTTGAGCCAAGGCCATCGCGGAGATAAGGGATGCACCACTGGTTTGGAAAGCCTCGTGTACTGTAAATGGATACTCCTGCTGGAACTTCCATTCACTACCCAGTTCCTGGGTTTTAAGGAATCTCCAGTAGAGTTGTTCGTCTGATAAGTCATACAGCTCCTTTAATTGCATATCCTCTCCCGTTGGCTGCCAGGAGCCGTCAGGAGGAAGTTTATCCGCATATTCGTCTTGCCAGTACCAGGGAATAAAAATCAGTTGGTATCGGCCTTTTCCTTCCAGAGCGTCCATACAGATTTTATGGAAGTAATTTCCGATTCCGTTAGCGGTTGATTCCAAGATGACTTCGGTCCCAGGGAGAGAAGCAACAGTCTGTAAAGCCCCTGTCTGAAAATCGTCAGTATTTTCGAAAAAGGCCACCTCGGAGCCGTGGAGGTATTGATTCGTGTCTCCGCGACCAATAGCCGCAGAACCGGCGGTACCCACTGTGTAGGATGATTGATTGTCAAATTCCAGCTCCCTTCTGTTTGATACTACGTCGTCAGGTCGTAGATGCTCGTTAGTGTTATCGTGGTATCTTTCAACCAGCTTGAATAGTTTACCGGTTGTGAGACTTTGGTGAGATAAGATGAATACTGACTTTGCAGACATTTGTGATGCGTATCGATAGTAACGGGCAGCAACGTACGTCGAGCATCCTTGTTGTCTACCTTTGAGGATAATGGCCCGCACCATCCCAGTTTCCGCTTTTTGTCTATCAAGGAGAGAGTCCAGGTATCGTTGGGCTTTGTTGAATAAGAATGGTTCAAGCTGACCTGCTTTCGTTTTGATTTTCAGGACTGTCTTTGCATAGAACTCAAAGTCGTTGTACAGCCTGTCGTGTACTGCTCTTTTAATTTGGGTTTGTTGTTGTCGGTTATATTTCATTCATCTCTCCGGCAGTCGTCACAGACACCATCGAAGCCCTCGGGGCGACACCATTGGTCTTCTACAATGTGTTCCTCATTGCAAGATTCGCAATTAAATTTTGTCGCGGCTACGCACTGTTGGCAATAAACTCTACCCGCATCTTTGCTTGTAACAATAACAGTTGTTCTACAATACTCATTACCACATACTGCTGTACCAAGTTTACAGTTCATCGGCCATTTGCTCCACTACTGATTTATCACTGACAGCTTTCACATCTAAGTGTTGTTCCAGAAAAAGGTCTTTGTGATGGCTATCGCCTAACATCCCTTCCTCCTTTGCCAGTTGCATCAGGTAATCGTCATAACTCATTCTAACAGATACAGACTCTACCTGCTGTTTCGGCTTACCCAGGATGCGGTCCATAATCATCTCAGCTGCCTTCAGGTTACCAGTGGCAGCCTGTTCTGCCAGTCTTACCATCGTGACTTCCATCAGTGTCGACCCTTGGAATCGTTCTTCGAAAACGGTTTCACCGGTTTCAGGGTCAACGTCTCCAGTGTACTGGGTCGACACGGCGGTGATGGCAAGTTCTTTCATAGACGGCACGTTCAATGGGTCATTGTAGATTGGGACAGGCATTCCATCTTCCCAGATGATTTGCTTGCCCTGTGGTAGCCCTGGATAGAACTTACCGTCTGACATTATGTTTCCAGCTCACCAAACAGCTCTGGGTTGAGTTCAGCTAATGCTTTGTTCAACTCGGCGTCGGATGAGTTTGTCTGTTTACGTTTGGCCTGATGTTCCATAAACTCCTCTTCGTCTTTCTCGTACCAGCGGATAGCCCCTCTGATATCGGTGAGTTCTGGAAACAGGTCCATCTCAATCCTGTAACCTCTTTGCTCAATGTAGTTCGTCAGCGCTGTGCGGCTCATAAATTCGAGTACCAGGATAGGTGCTTCCGGGTCCGCGATGTTTATGACTCCAGAAATGACGTGGGTTCTGAATCCTTTAGACTCTGGGTATTTGGCTAACAGGGCTTTATCCAGTAGCTT
>JAJDCJ010000004.1 GCA_029260935.1 Patescibacteria group bacterium
CGCACTTCGCTGGCCGTGGAGTATCCTGTTGGGATTGACCCCGGAGCGTTGCGCCATGGCCACCACCACGAGCGAACAAGAACCGTCGCCGCAGTCCGTGCTCGATCTCTTTTCGGATTTCGTCTCACCCGGGAAGGTCCAATACTTCCGGGATGCCGGGATCGAGTTCGCCATCGGCCGGCGCGAAGGCCCATACATTTGGAACGTGGACGGCACACACCGGTTGATCAATTGCCACTGCAACGGCGGCGTATTCAATCTGGGGCATCGAAACCCGGAAGTCGTGGCGGCGCTGCGGTCCGCGCTCGACACGCTGGACATCGGCAACCACCACTTCCCCAGCGCGGCGCGGGCGCGCTTGGCCGAGCGGCTCGCCGAGTGTGCGCCCGGGAATCTTCGGTACACCGTGTTCGGTGTGAGCGGCGGCGAAGCGGCCGACGCCGCGTTGAAAGTCGCGCGCAAAGCGACGGGCCGACGCAAGATCGTTTCCGCGGCCGGCGGATACCATGGCCACACGGGGCTCGCCGTGGCGGCCGGCGCGGAAAAATTCAGCAAACCTTTCCTGGTCGACACCTCCGAGTTCGCCCAGGTTCCGTTTAACGACATTGGCGCGATGGAGCAGGTCCTCGACAACACGGTGGCCGCGGTGATTTTGGAGACGATTCCCGCGACGCTCGGAATGCCCATCCCGGACGACGACTATCTGCGTCAGGTAAAGGCGATATGCGAACGCCAGGGCGCGGTCTATATCGCCGACGAGGTTCAGACCGGTCTCGGGCGCACGGGCAAAGTTTGGGGCATCGAGCACTACGGAGTCGAGCCGGACATCCTGGTGACGGCGAAGGGCCTGAGCGGAGGCGTCTACCCCATCACGGCGACACTGCTCACTCCGGAAATGCAGTCGGTGTTTCAAGACGACCCGTTCAGCCACTTGTCGACCTACGGCGGCGCCGAACTCGGTTGCGTGGTGGCTGAAAAGGTGCTGAGTATTTCAACGGACCCGGCGTTTCTGCTCGAGGTGAACGAGGTATCCACGTACCTCGCCGAGCAAGTGGAACTGGTGCGCGAGAATCACCACAAACATTTCCTCGAACTGCGCCGCAAGGGCATGTTCATGGGATTGAAGATGGCCAACGAAATGCTCGGGCCGCTTATGACGAAGGTGTGCTACGACGCCGGCCTGCTGTGTATCTTCGCAGCGCTCGACGAATCGGTCGTACAGTTCCTGCCGCCGCTCATCGCTGACGCTCCGCTGGCCGACGAAATCGCGGAGCGCCTCGACGACGCGCTGTCCCGGCTGGATGCGTACTTCGCGTAGACCGATTCGTGAACGCCGCCGACCCGGAACTGCTTAAGGCCTTCGAGGACCAGCTCGATCCCGCGAATCCCACCGCGGGAAGCATCGCCGCGCATATCGTCGGGTACGGGGAAATCTCGACTGTGTTCGAGTTGGACGACGCGCCCGGACTCGTGTTCAAGCGCATGTCCGCGTTCCGGGACGCCGCCGAAGTCGAAGCCTACCAAGGCGTCATCGAAGAGTATCTGCTCCTTCTTCGGGAAGTCGGCATCGACCCCGTAGCTTCGAGCTTCCACCATGTCGTGAACCGTTTCGGAGACCACTCCCTATACATCGCGCAAGAGAAAGTACCCCGCGAGTGCCTGGGCAATATCCTGCTCCGCGAAGCCGACGACGCGACCTTCGAGCGAATGCTCGACATCACGCTCGACAATCTCGAAGCGGTCTGGACGCGGAACGCGGAACGCGGCGAGGCGGAACGAATCGGCATCGACACGCAGATATCGAACTGGGCCTTTCTGCCGGAAGAAGGCGGCGGCCTCCGGCCGGTCTATTTTGACTTCGGCACACCGTTCATCCGGCGCGACGGCGCCGAAGTGTTGGACGGCGAAGTCCATTTGCGCAGCATGCCGTTTTTCCTGGTGTGGGTGGTCCGCACTTTTTTTTTGCAGGACATCCTCGATACGTATTACAGCTTGCGCACGGTGCTATTAGACTTGCTCGGTAACTTCCAGAAAGAGGGCCGCGCCGACCGCATCGAGCCCGCGTGCATGCGCATAAACGAGCGCTTCAAGGAAGGTCCGCTGGCCATTGCGCCAATCGGCGCGGAAGAGGTCGAGAAATACTACAAGGAAGATTCGGTCATGTGGGAACTGCTGCTCAACTTCCGCCGCTTCGACCGGTTCGTGAAGACGGTGTTACTCCGCCACCGGTACCGGTTTATTCTTCCGGGCCGCGTCGAGCGCTGATCGTTTGAAGGGCTTCGCGAACCGCACGTATCATACGCGCCGGGCCATTCGGCCAACCGGGGCGAAGGAAGCAATTTCATGAACATGGCACTGACAGAAAGCGGCTCGGACAAGGAGACGTTCCTCTACCGGCTCCGGCACTCGCTGGCGCACATCATGGCGCAGGCGGTGCTCGAGATCCGGCCGGACGCGAAGCTCGCCTTTGGGCCGCCGGTCGAGTTCGGCTTCTACTACGACTTCGACTTCGGCGAACAGCCCATCGGCGAGCGGGATCTCGAGGACGTCGAAAACCGCATGCGCAAAATCATCAAAGAGAAACAGCCTTTCGCGCAGGCCTTCAAATCGCCGGACGACGCCTACGCGTTCCTGGGAGACGCCGGCGAAGACTACAAGGTCGAGTATGCGCGCGAGCTGGTGGAAACCGGCAAGGCCGGCGCCGAGGGCCTCGGCTTCTACACCAACGGACCCTTCACCGATATGTGCGAAGGGCCGCATCTCGAACACACGGGCGAAGTCCCGAAGGCCTGCTTCAAGCTCGACCGCATCTCGGGCAGTTACTGGCGCGGCGACGAACACCGGCCCATGCTCACGCGCATCTACGGGCTCGCCTTCGAGAACAAGGCCGGCCTGAAA
>JAJDCJ010000005.1 GCA_029260935.1 Patescibacteria group bacterium
TTTTAGAGAATGTTTTTCCATATATCCTATGTATGAAGATCCTTAAGAGCTTCTATTGTTGCGCGCGCATTGTTCAGTTTATTTTTAGATCGTGAGTTTAATTTTGTAGTGACATCAGTAACGCCAGCAAATTCAAGCACTGTGCGAACTGAAGACCCGGCGACAATACCGCGAGCCGGTGCTGGACGTAGTGCGACGCGCGTTGCTGTGTACTTCGCCTCAACATCATGAGGAATGCTTTTTGATTCAGTAAGGTTTACCTTTATCATATTTTTCTGAGCATCACGAAATGCCTTGTTCATAGCAAGCGCGGTGTCAGCACCTTTCCCTACCCCTACCCCAACACGGCCTTTTTTATCCCCTGCTACGATTGCCGCTGAAAAACTAAAACGACGTCCTCCTGCAACCACACGAACAACACGACGCAAACTAATTATTTTCTGTTCAAATTCAGACCGCGTACGGTCATCGCCACGACGTCCTCCTCTTCCCCTTCTCTGCGGTCTTCCTGAGCGTTCTCCTTGGCGTCCTCCTCCTGGTGCACCGGCACGACCACGTCCTCTTCCTGCGTTTGTATGTAACGGTGCACTCTTCGTATCATTTGAAGGGGGAGGTGCCTGTTGTGTTTCTTTTTGTTGTTTCTCTTCAGTCATATATTAAAAATTAAGTCCTTTGGCACGCGCGGCATCTGCCAGCGCCTTAATGCGTCCCGTGTACGTAAAACCACCACGGTCAAACAACACATTGGTAATATTTTTCTCAAGCGCTGCTTTTGCAACCATTTCACCCACGGATACCGCTTGCTCCATAAGTGTTTTACCGCTTGTGCCGAGTGATGTTGCGCTTGCAAGCGTTACCCCAGCGACATCGTCAATGACCTGTGCATAAAATGCCTTGTTTGAACGGAACACTGAAAGACGAGGACGCTCTGCGGTGCCACGGACTTTTGCACGGACCCGTGCATGTCTTCGTGCGCGCAAACCTATTCGTGATGTGGGGGTTAATTTACTCATATACTATACAGTCTTCTTACCTTGTTTTTGACGCACATACTCACCAACATAGCGAATACCTTTTCCTTTATATGGCTCCGGCTTCTTGATGGCACGAATATTCGCGGCAAACTGCCCGACATGCTCTTTGTCAATTCCTGAAACCGAGATCATTGTTTTCTCCACGCTCACCTCAATGTCATCAGGAATCTCAATCTCAACTGGATGTGAAAAACCAACAGAGAATTTTAATGTCTTTCCCTGTAATTCTACTTTGTATCCCACGCCACGTATTTCAAGTTTCTTTTCAAACTTGGTATTGACACCGTCAACCATACTTTGCATAAGAGAAGCAAATGTTCCCCACAAAGATCGTGCAAGTTTTGAATTATTATTAGGAGTTACGTGAGCGCTTGCACCGTCAACTGAAATAGTAACCTGTGGGTGTACTGTTTTTGAAAGCTCGCCAAGAGGTCCTTTTACAGTAAGTGCTCCGTCTGCGACAGCGATTGTTGTTTTTTCAGGTATCTGAATTATGTTTTTTCCGATTCTACTCATATAACTATATCTCTTCTACCACATTGTAAAGAGGGTTTCTCCTCCAACGCGTACTTTCCGCGCCTCGCTATCAAGTAAAATACCTCTTGGGGTTGAAAGAACTAAAATACCCTTTCCATATTTGATAGGATGAATGTCTTTTACGCCAGCGTAAAGACGACGTCCTGGTTTTGAAATGCGCTTGACCCCATTAATACGAGGAGATCCTGTTTTGTCATACACGAGGGTTACCACTAACGCCTTCTGTACTCCTGAACCTTCGTGTGCAACGTCACCAACAAAACCTGCCTGTTTAAGACGAAGCGCCACTGCTTCTTTCATTTTTGAGTATGGCAAAGAAACGCTTTTATGCTTAACCATCCCTGCGTTTTTCAAACGCGTAATAAAATCGCCTATTGGATCTCCTACCATGATGACTTCTTAACACCGGGTATTTCGCCCTTACGAGCCATTTCCCTGAATTGAATGCGCGACAAACCGAACAAACGCATATAGCCACGTGAACGACCAGTAACCGCACAGCGGTTTTTTATACGAACTGGTGATGAATTTTTAGGTAACTTCTGAAGACCCTCAAAATCACCATCTTTCTTCAGCTGTGCACGCTTTTCGGCAAAGCGCAAAGAAAGGCGTATACGCTTATCATTACGTGCTATCTGCGATCGTTTTGCCATATATAATTTTGTGTTCTCCCTCCAAATTGGAGAGAAAGGAACCTATCCCGAAAACGGAACGGTATTCGCTTTACGCAGGGCCTTTTTCCGCACCACATAGCTATGCGAGCAAAGAAAAAGCGCTTCTAAAAGCTTTCGCTATACTACCAGGCGCCACAAGAAAAAGCAAGTTGGACTGCTAAATACGACCTAAGAAATAAAGGCCATATAGAAAAATCCGCCCCAAATGGGGCGGATAAAGTGACTCTATGCTGAAATTACTTACTTTCCTTATTTTTTGCGTCCTGTAATGGAAACCCAAGGTGGCGGTAGAAGGCCTCGGCCTCCTCTTTGTTTTTAGCAGTGGAAACCACCGTAACTGCGATACCAAATACGTCTTTAAGGTCTTCATCACTAGTTTCAGGGAAAATAGTATGTTCTTTAATGCCAATAGTGATATTGCCCATATCGTCAATGGCGGTCGGCTTAATGCCACGGAAGTCACGAGTTCTCGGAAGAGCTACATGGATGAGCTTCTCTAGAAAATCCTGCATACGTCCACCACGAAGGGTTACTTGGTAGCCGACAATATCACCTTCACGTACCTTAAACGCCGCAATTGATTTCTTTGCCCCACGCGCTGCTGTTTTCTGGCCAGTAATACGCGCCAGTCTATCTTGAATAAGTTCAACTTTATTCTTGTCTTTCAACTTTCCCGTGCCAACCGACAATACAATTTTTTGTACTCGCGGTGTTTGCATCTTATTCGTATACCCAAACACTCCCTTGAGGGCGTCAAATGCCTTTACTCCTGCTTCTTGTACATTATTCATATCTATACTTCTTGATTACTTTTTTTCGCAACACGTACTCGCTTTCCTTCTTTCCTTTCAATGCCAACTCGTGAAGGATTGCTACTTTTTGGGTCTGCAATCATCACGTTTGAGATATGAACTGGAAATTCTTTCTCAATAATTTGCCCAGGTTTTCCTGCCTGACGCGCCTTCTGGTGTTTTTTCTTCTTATTTACACCTTCAACGAGTACACGTTCATCTTTAGGAAAAGCACGCAACACCGTACCTGTTTTCCCCCGATCTTTACCGGCAATCACTACTACTTTATCTCCTTTTATTATATTCATATAATTTAAACTACTTCGGGGGCTAATGACCCTATTTTCTGATACCCGCGCTCTACCAACTCGCGTGGAATAGGGCCGAATACACGGTTTGCCTTTGGTTCAAATTTGTCTTTCGGGTTTTTTGCAAGAACAACAACAGCGTTGTCGTCAAAACGGATATACGACCCATCGCGTCTGCGATATGACTTTCTTTGGCGCACAACCACGGCATGTAGTACATCTTTTTTCTTGACCTGCTTACGGGGTTCTGCTATTTGAACTGAAAGTACCACCACATCACCCAACTGTGCATAGCGACGCTTTGAGCCACCAAGAACTTTGAACACACGGCCGATCTTACCGCCTGAATTGTCAGTGATTTGTACTATGGTTTGAGGTTGAATCATATAGTTTCTATTACTTCAAAGTGTTTGTTTTTTGAAATAGGTCTTGTTTCGCGGATAGTTACCTTGTCCCCCTCCTTAAGGGTATTACCAGGATTGTGCGCCATGTATTTCTTACTCAGCACGCGGTATTTTTTGTACTTAGGGTGTTTTACATATCGAGAAACCAGCACGTTTACTGTGTCTTTCATTTTTGATGAAACCACCACTCCTCGCAGTGTCTTTCTTGTTGTTGTGTCTGATGTGTCTGTTTTTTTCATATACTACTTCGTTACTGCTTCAGCTAGGATTGTTTTAATGCGTGCGATATCACTTTTGATACCACGTGCACGGCGGATATTCTTTTTTTGCCCACCGCTCATACCAAAACGGAACTCGCGTAATTCTTCCTGTAGTTCGCTTAAGAGTTTCTTGAGGTCGCTGTCGCTTTTTTTTCTAATATCCATTGCTTTCATATATATACTGTTATCGGCTTACTACCGTAGTTTTAACAGGAAGTTTCGCTGTCGCTTTCCGAAAGACCTCTTTGGCAACTGTATCTGATACTCCGTCTATTTCAAAAAGAATACGTCCCGGTTTTACTTCAACCACAAAACCCTGTGGGTCTCCCTTACCTTTACCCATGGGTGTTTCAGAACCTTTTCTGGTAAACGGCCTATCAGGGAATACCCGTATCCATATTCTTCCCACCTTGCCCATAGCACGTGACATAACACGACGCGATGCTTCAATTTGGTTTGAAGTAAGTCGCGCAGGGCTGGTTGTTTTCAGAGCATATGAACCAAAGGCAATATCAATGCCACGAGCCGAAACACGCGTAAGCATTTTTTTTGCATTTTTTCTGGCTGTGCGCCACTTTCTATATTTTACTTTTTTAGGAAACAACATATATACTCCAAAATATTTTACTGTTTACCACCACCTCTCTCTTCAAACACATCGCCGAGGTACACCCACACCTTAATACCAATAGTGCCAAGAGGTAATCGCGCTTCATCATCTGCATAGTCAATATCGGCTCTAAACGTTTGTAGTGGAATACGGCCTCTTTTCAGCTCTTCAGTCCTACTCATTGAAGCGGCACCCAACATACCTGATATTGAAATCTTTACCCCCTTAACATCACGGTTTGCCATTACTTTATCAATGGTCTGTTTCATAACACGCCTAAACGGCATACGTTTTTCAAGACCTTCAACAATCATTCCGGCAACCACTGCCGCGTTTGACTCGGGTGAGCGGATTTCAAGAACATCCAAATGAAGTGCCAGACGCTCTGTAGGAGATACTTTTTTTAAAAGGTTTTGAATCTCTGATTTTAACTTTATTGCATTTTCGCCTGAACGACCAATCACCATTCCGGGACGTGCAGTATGCACTGAGATACGAATGTCTTTTTGAGAACGTTCAATGTCAACGGAGCTCACAAAGTTTCCTCGTAATCGCTTTTTAAGAAGTTTTCTGATCATGGCATCGGCACGTACGTACTCACGATATTTCTTTGGGTCACGTGCAAACCAACGACTCTTCCAATCTCGAAGAATACCAAGGCGGTGTGCGTAAGGATGTACGGTGTGTGTCATATTATTTCTTCTCTAACGTTATCGTAACGTGGCTTGATCGTTTACGTATTGGCGTTGCGCGACCACGAGCACGAGGCATACTACGCATAAGCGTTACCCCACCGTTTACTGTAATGTTTTTTATGAAAAGTTTGTCTGTACTCTCGCCTTGTTTTTCAGCATTGGCAGAAGCTGAAAGTACTAGTTTTGTGATAGGGTCAGACGCTCGTTTTATAGTAAACTTGAGAAGTTGTACTGCCTCTTTAAGACTTTTGCCTTTTATTAAATCGGTAACGAGTCGCACTTTGCGCGGACTTTGACGGTAATTTTTGAGAGTAGCCTTCATATAAATACACTATTTCGCAGCAGGTGCTTTTGCTGCCTTTGCTGCAGTAATTTCTGCGTCTTTCTTCTTCTGGTCAAGTGCCTTCTGCATCTGTCCACCGTGTCGGAAGAATTTCTTAGTTGGAGCAAACTCACCAAGACGATGTCCGACCATCTCTTCAGTAACAAAAACTTCAACGAAGTCTTTGCCAGTGTGAACCAAAAACGTAAATCCCACCATATCCGGGCTCATTTGTGAGGCACGCGACCATGTCTTAATGGGCCCCGTCTCTTGGGGTGTCTTTCCATCAATCTTCTTGAGAAGTTTGTGAAAAATGTAAGGACCTTTTTTAATTGACCGTGCCATAAAATTTTACCCGGATAATAAAAAGCCCGTTTAAAAAACGAGCCCTCTCGAGCTTGTGGCTACTATACCGCGCCGAAGGTCTTTCCGTCAACCCATCTGTCCGAAGTCTAGACTTCGGACAGATGGGGAGTATACTGCACGTATGCGACTCCCCCGTATAGTGCCCGGCGAGTACTACCACATATATAATCGCGGTGCATTCAAACAAAACCTTTTCAAAGATATCCGCGACTATGCCCGCTTTCTTTTCTATACCCTCTACGCACAATCACCGATTCCCTTTCATCATATTGATCGGATTTTAAAAACATTTACTGCAACAGATGGGTTTGTGGTTTCTCCTGAAGAAACGAATGACATCATCCTGAATCGTGGCGTTGAACTGACTGCGTTCTGTCTGATGCCGAACCACTACCACTTATTGGTTAAAGAGGTGGAAGAAGGTGGCATCGCCTATTACATGCAACGTGTCGGCAGTGGCTATACGAAATATTTCAATACGAAATACGAGGCATCGGGGAGAATTTTTCAAGGCGCATATAAATCTCGACACGTCGCGGATGACAACTACCTACTCTACCTTTCAGCATATATTCACCGAAACCCGCGAGAGCTTCCCGCGTGGAAAAATAAGGAATTTGAATATCCCTGGTCGTCGCTTAAAGATTTTACCGAAGCGAACCGATGGGGTGGTTTATTGATGTCCGATATCATCGCCGGACAATTTGAAACGACCAAGAATAGTAACTATAAAGATTTTGTGAAAACGAGCCCGGCTAAAGTACTGGAAGAGGAGCTGGATGGCGAAAATGTTGAATTTAAATAAATGGTCAAAAATGTGCAGAGTCCTCAACTGGCGCGTTGTGAAAATGTACGAGGTGAGGACTTCGCACATTTCTACAAATCCCATTGTTTAGATCGTTTGCCTCGGTCGGCACGAAATTCATCATGCATTTTTGCTTCATTTCCCCAGTGTGCAGCCCACTTGTGCAGCGGCTTCACTGCATACCATGCCATTAAAATTATAGTCACTGCAATAGCTACGTCGCTAAAATCAAAAGCATCTATAGTGGCCTCAAATATAGTAGCATCAGGCTGTAGCGCCATCTGCATCTGTATCCTGTCTGTTGGATCTGAAGGATCCATTATGTTATAGCCAGCAACAAGAGCACTAGAAAAAATAGCTAATCCACTGAGTTTTAAAGACCAATGCAGGCCGTGGCGGACCACATTCTGCTGATCTTCTAACTTGTCTTGCCGCGCTATCCTTTCCCGCACAGTTAGTTTCGTACTGTTGTTTCCAAAACTACGAGATGATTTCAGCGGAGTTAACGACGTTTTTTCTAAAGACATAAACAAAAACTAACATACTTTACATGTTTGTCAAGTGCTTGTCGCGCGGTACATCACAAGTAAAAAACGACCCTCTGGGGTTGTTTTTTACTACTGGGTGAAGAAAGATACTATCGTTTTTTGCCAACTTTTCGGCGAGAAACAATGTGTACGTTTGAGTATTTCTTAACCTTACGTGTCTTCTGGCCTTTTCCTGATGGTTTACCCCATTTGGTTCGCGCTCTTCGGTGACCACGACCTTGCTTGCCTTCACCTCCTCCGTGTGGGTGGTCAACGGCATTCATGGCAGAACCGCGCACCGTTGGGCGAATACCGAGATGTCGTGAACGTCCGGCTTTTCCAAGGTTGCGAAGACGATGTTCTGGATTTGATACTTCGCCAACTGATGCCCATGCGGCGGCTGGTACTTTTCTCAGCTCGCTTGAAGGCATTTTTAGTTGCGCAAAACCGGCATCAACGGCAACGAGTTGTGCGTAAATACCAGCGCTTCGTGCAATTTTTGCACCACCACGCTCTTTGAGTTCAACATTGTATACAAAGGTGCCTACGGGAATATTTGAAAGTGGAAGACGGTTTCCTGGAGTGAGCGGTGCTTTGGAGTCAGTTAAAACAATGTCATCTACCTTTACCGACTGGGGTGCCAATATGTAGCGACGCTCTCCGTCTAGATATACTACGCGGGCAATAAAACCAGATCGGTGTGGGTCATACTCAAGGTGTTCAACACGTCCTTTAATTCCTATTTTGTCTATAAATAGGAAGTCAACAATACGGGCGTTTCTTTTGTTGCCCCCACCCTGGTGACGCACAGTAATTCGCCCTTGCGAGTTACGGCCAGCACGTTTTGGACTGCCCTTTACCAAAGACTTCAACGGCTTTGCGGTGGTGAGTGTATT
Source organism: Patescibacteria group bacterium (assembly GCA_029260935.1). Taxonomy (GTDB): domain Bacteria; phylum Patescibacteriota; class Minisyncoccia; order Phycocordibacterales; family Phycocordibacteraceae; genus Phycocordibacter. The sequence goes on from JAJDCJ010000005.1 coordinate 8,230, forward strand.
TTTATACCGAACAGTTCTCATACCACGAACGCCGGGAGACGTTGGTTTGTGATTCTTAGTTTTTGTATTTTTTGTATTTTTCGCCATATAACTCTATGATGCAAACTCTATACGATCACCTTTTTTAAGGTATACGTATGCTTTCTTGAGTGCGCTCTTTGTACCGTATCCGCGGCGTGTACGCAAACGAACCTTCTTTGCTGGTGTGCGAACGATTGCTATTTTAGTAGCGGAGACCCCATAGATTGCCTTTACTGCGGCCTTTACCATTGGTTTTGTAGCACGTGGTGAAATTTCAAATGTATACACATTTTTAGCAGTATGCTGTGCTGATTTCTCAGTAACGCGCGGACGCAAAAGAACTTTTTCAGGAACAATAGAAAGTGGTGGTGCTGTCTTGACGGTCTTTTTTGCTGCTGACTTATTTATTGTTGGTTTTTTTGACACAGTTTTTTCTTTAGTAGTTTTTTCTACCACTGGTTTTTTCTCCTCTTCTTTTTTATTTTTTCCAAATAGTGCCATATATTACTTCTTCTCAGAGACAACCTCACTTTTACTTTTAGGAGCCATTCGTGCTGTAAGTGCCTCAAGCGCAGCCTCCGGATTAGTAATCACTAAATAGCGGTGGTTGAGGACGTCAGTCGGGTTGAGGTCGCGGGACTCTCCTACTGAAACACTGCCGATGTTTGCAAAACTTTTTTTCACATTCACATTTTTTTCACCGAGTGCTATGAGTGCTGCGTTGTTTCTCCTCGTTGCAAGCTCCTCAAATCCCTTTACTGATGAGAGTGCAATGAGTGTGCTTTTTGCTTCTTTTGTTTTTGGTTCGGTAAATGCAGGTGTATCAATAAATAGAATTCTTCCTTTTTTAAATTTCTCGGAAAGAACGATTGCCAGTGCCTTCGCGCGCATCTTCTTGTTGATTTTTTGCGAGTAATCCTTTTCATTACGTGGACCAAAGGTGACGCCTCCTCCTCTCCAGATAGGTGAGCGGATTGAACCATGACGCGCGCGTCCAGTGCCTTTTTGTTGCCACGGCTTTTTACCACCACCACGTACTTCACCACGTGTTTTGGTGTGTGCAATTGGTGTTCGTGCGTTTGCCTCCATTGCAGTAACTACTTGGTATACCAATGTATCGTTTTTAGGAAGATCAAAAATGTATGAAGGTAATTCAATTGAACGCACTTCTTTTCCTGAAGCGTCATACACTGAAACTTTCAAAGAAGTCCCTGACAAGACAACGTTCTTCTTTGGTGCTTTTTCTACCACCGTCTTTTTCACTGGAGCTTTTTTGGCAGCCACTTTTTTTGGTGCTGTTTTTACTGGAGCTTTTTTTATTGTTGTTTTTTTGGTAACCATATAACTATCTTTAAACCTATGCTGAAACTATTTCCACTTGTGTACCGGGACGGCCAGGAACGGCACCTTTAATAAGGATCTCTCCACTCTTCTGGTCAACGCGTACGATATGTAAATTCTTTACTGTGACGCGGTCATTACCCATACGGCCACCCATGCGCATACCTTTAACGACACGACCGCCTGCTCGCCCAGGGCCACCACCGATGGATCCCGGCTCACGCTCTGAGTGCTTTTGTCCATGTGAACGGCGACCTCCGGCAAAGCCATGTCGCTTTACTACACCCTGGAACCCTTTACCTTTTGAAATAGCAGACACGGCAACAATATCACCTTCTGCAAAAACTGTTGGTTCAATAATGTCACCAACCTTCCAGTCAGTGTCGGACACTCCTTCGGTAGAGAACTCTTTGAAATGAGCGAAAAGCCCTTTTGGCTGTTGTGCTTTGTTTACTTTCTTTTCTTTTTTTGTACCAAAACCTACCTGCACAGCTTCATACTTGTCAGCACCCAACTCTGTCTTAACTTGAGTTACGGTAAGTGGACCAGCCAAAACAACCGTTACGGGGGTAACGTTGCCCTCAGTATCAAACACCTGAGTCATTCCTTTTTTTGTGCCTATGGCAAATTTCATATTTTCAATAAAAAACACGCGAACGGCATCCCATTCGCGTGAGCGAGAGAGCCATTGGTCTCGCCGCACCTGGCAAGGTGGGCGGTACGTAGCGGTATGAGAAGAACTATACACGCCACAAGTAAAAGATGCAAGTATGTGTAAGACTACACAAAAAAACCGCCCCAATGGGCGGTTTTTTTGTGCTCAATGCTGATTGCTCAGTGCTGAAAATCTTTAACTCATCGTCTTTACGTCAATTGATACTCCTGACGGGAGTGACAAGTTTGTAAGAGCATCAACCACTTTCGGGTTTGGATTCAAAATATCCAAGATCCTTTTGTGGGTTCTCATTTCAAACTGCTCGCGAGCATCTTTGTGAACGAACGTTGAGCGGTTTACTGTGAACTTTTTGATATCAGTAGGGAGCGGTATGGGCCCCACTACAGACGCCTCAAGTCGCAAGGATGTATCAATGATTTGTTTCACTGATTGATCAACTAGTTTGTGGTCATACCCACGCACTTTAATACGGAGTTTGAGTGATACGTCATCTGCTTTTTTAGCACGAGACGGAGCTTTCTTTTTTGCTGTGGTGGTTGCCATACTTTAATAAGACGCTTCTGCTTACGCTGAGATTTTAGTGACCACACCGGCACCAACGGTTTTACCTCCTTCGCGAACTGAGAATCTTTGGTTTTCCTCAAGCGCAATTGGGGCGATAAGTTTCACTTTGAATTTCGCAGTGTCGCCTGGCATAACCATTTCAGTACCTTCAGCCAAAGTTACTTCACCTGTTACGTCGGTTGTTCCTACGTAGAACTGAGGTTTGTAGTTTGTGAAGAATGGTGTGTGACGACCGCCTTCTTCTTTTGAAAGTACGTATACTTCAGCTTCAAACTCAGTATGAGGTGTTACTGAACCTGGTTTTGCAAGTACTTGACCTCGGTGTACATCTTCTTTCTTGAGTCCGCGGATAAGGATACCTGCGTTGTCACCTGCCATACCTTCTTGGAGGTTTTTGTTGAACATTTCAACACCGGTTACGGTTGTTTTAGTAGTATCTTTGATACCGACAATTTCAACTTCCTCACCAACTTTTACGATACCGCGCTGGATTTTACCAGTAACGACGGTGCCACGACCTTCAATTGAGAAAATGTCTTCAATTGGCATAAGGAATGGCTTGTCGGTTTCACGCTCTGGAACAGGAATGTACTCATCAAGCGCCTTTGCTAGTTCCATAATCTTATCTGACCACTCATTTCCAGGGGTTGGGTTTTCAAGAGCTTTAAGCGCAGACCCTTTAATAATTGGAGCGTTTTCACCATCAAATTCGTACTTAGTAAGAAGTTCACGAACTTCCTCTTCCACAAGGTCAACAAGGTCTTTGTCGTCAACCATATCTACTTTGTTAAGGAATACAATAATTTTCGGTACTCCTACCTGACGAGCAAGGAGAATGTGTTCACGCGTCTGTGGCATCACACCGTCGGTTGCGGCAACAACCAAGACAGCACCATCCATCTGAGCGGCACCGGTAATCATGTTTTTGATGTAGTCGGCGTGACCAGGGGCGTCAATGTGAGCGTAGTGACGAGTGGGAGTCTCGTATTCTGAGTGGGAAAGAGAAATAGTAATACCACGTGCTTTTTCCTCAGGGGCCTTGTCGATATCTTCAACGGCCTTTAGGTTAGCGTCGTAACCTTCCCCGCCGTTCTTGAGAACATGAAGAATCGCTGCGGTGAGTGTAGTCTTTCCGTGGTCAACATGTCCAATGGTTCCTACGTTAACGTGGGCTTTTGAGCGATCAAAATCATCTGCCATATATTTTAATATTATTTATTGTAATTAATTTGCCTTTGTAGAGCTGAATAGTTATTCAGTCCTTATTTCGCAACAGCTACCACTAAAGATGGTAAGTCCATAGACGAAAAACACGCGTGAAGCGTTACGGCTTATAGTATAGGTATAGATTAAAAACGTCAAGAAAATGAAGTGCGGAATTAATTCCATACCAACTCCACAGTTTATTTATGAATATGTGATGCCTAGAGTAGCGTTAATGATAGGTTTGTTCTTGATCTTTGTGTCTAATCAGTATCTTTAACCACCAGAGCTAGGATCCGCGTAATATTCAAGTACATCAAGCATATCAATAGAATCTGACGCGAAAGAGAATACTTCCCCAATAACACTCTGAGCAATACTTAAAAACACTCCTTTCATATTTTTATAAGTATTCCAAAATAACCACCTTGTCCTAAGTCTAGACTTAGGACAAGTGGAGTAAAAAGGGAAGTAAAATTAAAAAAATAGTGACTTCGTAAGTCACTATTTTTTTAATTTCTCTTTTTAACTCTTATTTCTTTTTCTTAAGAGTGCACTTAAGGTGGTATATGCCCCCTCCAGACTCAAGGGTATTCTGGTTGTCAAAAATTGACTTGTCACAGAGAGAGCAAACGCCAAGAAAATTCGCTCTTTCTGTGCTATATGAACTTTCTAGTGCACATTCATGGTTCGTCTCAGACATACAAATACTTTAAGCGCGATTTGCTTTGATTTCCTCGGCAACATTTGAAGGTACTACTTCGTAGTGGTCAAACTCCATAGTCATTTGTCCACGTCCTTCGGTCATTGAACGAAGTTGTGTAGTATACCCAAACATTTCAGAAAGTGGCACAAAGGCATTCACTACCTTTGCCATTGAGCGGTCTTCCATAGAGTCAATAGTTCCACGTTTTGAAGTGAGACTTCCGGTAATGTCACCCATAAATTGCTCAGGGACTACTACTTCAACTTTCATAATTGGCTCAAGTAACACTGGCTTTGCGCTTTGTGCGGCTTCTTTAAACGCATTGACTCCTGCGATTTTGAAGGCAATTTCACTTGAGTCCACATCGTGGTATGACCCGTCATTCAATTCAACTGAAATGTCTACCATTTTGTAGCCGGCGACAATTCCTCGCTCCATCGCTTCGCGTACCCCCTTTTCAACCGCAGGAATATACTCCTGGGGAATAACACCTCCCTTAATGTTGTTAACAAATTCAAAATGGTCTTCACGGGTTATATTCTTCTTTACCTTCGCTCCCTCCTCAAGAGGTTGAAGTGGTTTGATATTTAATACAACGTGTCCGTACTGCCCTTTACCACCGGTTTGTTTTACAAATTTATGGTTTGCACCTGCTTCTTTTTGAATCGTTTCGCGATAGGCAACCTGAGGCTTGCCAGTATCTGCTTCAACATTAAACTCACGCTTCATACGGTCAATGAGAATATCCAGGTGCAGCTCACCCATTCCGGCAATAATAGTCTCTCCAGTCTCTTCATCTCCTGACACTTTAAATGTCGGATCTTCATCTGAAAGTTTCTTTAATGCAAGACTCATTTTTTCTTGATCTTGCTTTGTTTTAGGTTCAACACGAACTGAAACTACCGGCTCAGGGAACACAATTTCCTCAAGCACTATTGGATTGGTTTCGTCACTTAATGTGTGTGATGTTTTTACATCCTTCAAACCAACAGCCGCTGCAATTTCACCAGCATACACTTCCTTAATTTCTTCACGCTTGTCAGCCTGCAGTCGCACAATACGACTGAGTCGTTCTTTCTCACCAGTTGAGGCATTATAAATATATGAACCAGCTTCTACTTTTCCTGAGTACACACGGAAAAAAGTAAGCGCGCCAACAAATGGGTCAGTCTGTAACTTAAACGCAAGTGCTGCAAACGGTTCATCATCAGACGCTGTTCGTTGGATTTCTTCTCCGGTTTTTGGATTCATTCCTTTAACAGGAGGGAGATCAACAGGTGAAGGAAGGTAGTCAATCACCGCGTCAAGAATAAGTTGGACCCCTTTATTTTTCAAAGCAGATCCCGCAAACACAGGGACAACCTTGTTTGCAATCACCGCTTTTCGTAGCGTTGCCTTTAGTTGTTCAAGTGATGGCTCAGTACCGTCAAGGTACGCACTCATCAACTCATCGTCGTGTTCAACAATTTTTTCAATCAACTCACCACGGTATGTTTCAACATCAGCTTTTAGGTTTTCAGGAATCTCATTTTCGTACCGAACTTCCTTTCCCATGTGCCCCTCAAAATAGACTGCTTGTTTCGTCAAAAGATCAATAACCCCTTCATGTGCGTCCTCTTCTCCGATAGGAATCTGCATACGTACCGCGTTTTTCGTGAGGCGATCCAAAATAGATTGATACGACCGTTCAAAAGATGCTCCAATTCGGTCCAGTTTATTAATAAATGCAAAGCGTGGCACCTGACCCTCGTCGGCATAGCGCCAGTTTGTTTCACTTTGTGGCTCAACACCTGCAACACCGTCAAAAACGACGATCGCTCCGTCAAGCACACGCATGGAACGCTTTACTTCAGCGGTAAAGTCAATGTGACCTGGGGTGTCAATGATATTAAAAGAGTATCTATTCTCCCTATTGTCGCTATCCTCATATGTTCTCACCCACGAACACGAAATAGCAGCAGCTGTAATGGTGATACCGCGCTCGCGTTCCTGTTCCATCCAGTCGGTAACTGTTTCCCCCTCATGAACCTCACCGATTTTATGACTCATGCCAGTGTAGAACAACACACGCTCTGAAGTGGTTGTCTTTCCTGCGTCAACGTGAGCTACAATTCCGAAGTTGCGTACCCTATCTAGTGGGAATTCTCTTTGCATATAATAAGTTTATAGTAAATTAAAAGCCGCCAATGGCGACGTTGGTAATAAGAATAGCTCAAAAAGCGAAAAAAGCAAGAGGGAGGGCCTTCTTACGCTAGTGAATTGTAATAATCTTGAACTTCTGCTGCTTTTTTCAGAGCAGCTTCTTCTTTCTTTTTATCTCCCATCCTGGACGCCTTAATGGCAAGCTCATACAGCGCCTCTAAAAAACTGTGCAAACCAAAAGATTTTGAGAGTATATATGTTTCGCGTGTCATACAATACTATAATTAAAACTTCTATTTCCGTCTCCAAAAACTTTCACAGTCATCTAGCTTATTGTTTGCTTTTTTATTTCCTTTTTTTGCAAGGTCAACTAAACCTTTTATAAAATAAACAACCTTTCCTTCTTTGGGCACCTTCTCAGAAAATTCAATAGACATATTTTTAATTACCAAGCCAAGTGGGCAAACGCACGGTTTGCTTCTGCTTGTTTGTGCACATCTTCACGTTTCTTTATTGATGCGCCCTCGCCTTTTGATGCGGCGACCAACTCATCTGCAAGCTTAAGGTACGTGGCTCTTCCTTTTGAGGCGCGGACAACGTTGAGTATCCACCGAAATGCAAGTGCACGGCGACGTTCTTGTCTCACTTCAACAGGAACTTGGTAGTTTGCGCCACCAACACGTTTTGAACGTGTTTCAACTGTCGGAGAAATATTCTGAATAGCCGCTTCAAAAACCGCCAAAGGATCTGCCGCAGCATCTCTCTTTTTAATCTCGTCAAGCGCTGCATACATTGTCTTGCGTGCAAGAGACTTTTTACCGTCAAGCATGAGCACATTAATAAACCGCCCCAAAAGCTCCGAATCATATTTTTCATCCGGGCTCACTACGTGTTTATTTTTAATTGGTCGTCGCATACGCTTATGTTTCTACAGTTTTATATTTTATATGTATATTATTTAGGGCGTTTGGTACCGTATTTTGAACGGCTGCGATTTCGGTTTTCAATACTTGCAGTGTCTAATTTACCGCGCACTACTGTGTAGCGAAGTGACACATCCTTCACACGACCCCCGCGCAAAAGCACCACTGAGTGTTCCTGTAGGTTATGACCCTCACCCGGAATATACGCGGTTACCTCAAAACCATTTGAAAGACGTACGCGGGCAATTTTTCGAATCGCTGAGTTCGGCTTTCGGGGAGTAGTGGTGGTCACTTTCGTACATACACCACGCTTAAACGGAGAAGAGTAGAATGTTGGCTTGTTTTTAATAGTATTAAAACCACGTTGAAGAGCAACGGTTTTTGATTTCCGTGCAGTCCTCTTGCGAGGTTTTCTTCTCAGTTGATTGATAGTAGACATTGTTACAAAAAAGCGCTCCACAGAGCTCCATTACTTTACTACTGTACGGGGGAAAATGCAACCTCCTGAAGGACATTTCTATGGCTATAGCCCGGTTAAGAGACTGAAAAGAGAGAGCACTAAAAAGAAAATAAAGTCGTTGAAAACGTAAATAAGGAGGAGGAGTGCGCCGATCAAACCAATGGGGCCGAGAGAATACGTGAAGCTTTCTAGCCGTGCATAGGAAATAGCGGCCGAGTGCGGAAGGAGTGCCCGTAGAATTTTAGAGCCGTCAAGCGGAGGAATGGGAATAAGGTTAATAATTGCAAGTACTAAATTTGCAAAGACCACCAAAAGAGCAATTTGAATGACTAGTTCATTGGTAACACCTGAAAAACGTAGAGCAAGCGCTACAATAATGGCAATAATGATATTTGTGGCAGGGCCGGCAATAGCAACAAGAGCCTCTCCCCATTTTCCATACCGAAGATTATAGGGATTATAGGGAACTGGTTTTGCCCACCCCACTAAAAAAGGAGTGCCTGATAAGGCGAGTATGCCTGGAATAAGCACTGACCCTACCGGGTCAATATGCGGTAATGGGTTGAGGGTCAGACGTCCCTGCAGGCGCGCCGTTGGGTCGCCGAGCCAGTTTGCAATATAGCCGTGCGCCACTTCGTGAAAAATAATTGACAGTATGACAAGCGCGATACCAATAATAAAAACATCTGGTCCCATATGGTAGTAGTATACCTGATAGAATAAAACAAAAGATAGAAACATGGCAAAAAAGAAGCACAATTTTTGGAACAGGGAATATGGCAATGCTACGCATTTGGCACTGTCTGCAACACATTCGGAAGATTTGGAAAAATTTACTCGTTTTCTTATAAGAAAAAGCGGAAAACAGTTTTTAAATGTCACCGCACGCTTGGTTGATATTGGCTGTGGTAATGGAAGGAACGCTATCTTTCTTTCAAAAACTTTTGGCATGCATGGCACCGGGTATGATTTCTCAGAGGTCGCAATAAAGGAAGCAGTGCATGCCTCGGGTGATCTTCCGCTCACTTTTGAGAAAAGACTGTTGAGCGACCCCATTCCGCTACCCAATGAGTCTGTGACGCTAGCACTTGATATGATGGCGTCGCATGTGTTGAAAGAAAAAGAACGCGAAGCCCTGCGTAGTGAAATACTGCGCGTCCTCAAACCTGGGGGATGGTTATTTTTTAAGACATTCCTCAGAGACGGCGACCGTCACGCCGAGCGATTACTGGAAGAAAACCCGGGACCCGAGGAGGGAATGTATTTTCACCCTGAAATAAAAATACCAGAGTATGTATGGTGGGAACAGGATATATACTCATTTTTTGAGCCGTATTTTACGGTCCATAAGTTAGAGCGTTCTCATAAGCACATAAACAAAAGAGGGCAGGCATGGAAGCGTCGCACTGCAAGTGTGTATTTAGAAAAGAGATAATTTGAAAAAACGAGCGACACTATAAGAAGGTGTAGTGTCTTCACATTTTAGAGACGTCGTGGTACAGTGCCATCCATATGAGTAAGCAATGTGCAGTAACTGGAAAAACATCCCTCGTCGGCGGACGGTATTCTAACCGAACCCGTGCAACCCAGTACAACCCGGGCACTAAAGTGCGTCGCAAGGCAAACCTTCAGAAAAGAGCTATTTTTATTCCTGAGCTCAATAAAACTATCTCACTCACCCTTTCGGCACGCGCTATCAAAACGATTGCAAAGCGGGGAGCGTATCAAACACTAAAAAAAGTAGGGCTCATAAAATAAATGAGTGAGAGTATAAAAAACCAGACACACTCAAATGAGGATGTCTGTAAAGCACAAGAAATACACTGCCCAAACCCTCACTGTAGGAAGTGTGTTAATCAGGTTTCAACGAGCTGTAGATTTTGCCATACTCAATTGACGCACATCACGTCACCCAACCCCAGAAGGTAAAGAAATAATTTCAACGCTCCAACTGTCGGAGCGTTTTTCCGTTTGAGATAAAGGTGATGGTTCCGGAGTCTGCCGTATTCAAAATGACTGCGCCGTGATTTTCTATTCTATTAAGCACTTCTTGATGTGGGTGACCGTAGCGGTTGTTTTCCCCCGATGAGATAACTACAAAACCCGGATTGACTGCCTCTAGAAAAACTTCAGCACTTGAGGTCTTTGATCCATGGTGCCCCGCCTTTAGTACGTCACTCTCTAAACTACTATGATTAATCATAGTAGTAGTAAGATATTTTTCTATGGCCTGTGGCGAGTCGCCAGTTAAAAGAAATTCTGTTTCTCCATACACTACTCTGATAATTACTGAAGCAGTGTTTGACTCAATGTCCGAAACATCACGGTCAGGAAATAGCACGTCAGCATATGCACCGCCACCAAGCAGAAAACGCATACCTGAGCGCGCAACAATTTGTTGTGGTGAACCCTCCTCAATAATATCTTCTAGACGATTAAAAGCTGGAGAGTCAGAACTGTTTCCTGAGTGAATAAAATATTCAACTGAATAGCGCTCAAGTACATACACCAAGCCACCGATGTGATCTTGGTCGGGATGCGTTGAAATGACTGCATCAAGCGAGCGGTCAAAAAAGGAGAGACGTCCACTCAAACGACGAAGTACGGCCCGCGTTGCACCACCATCCACTAACACCTGAATACCAGTCGGACCTTCAATTAAAATTGAGTCCCCTTGCCCAACATCCAAAAAAGACACCGTAAGGTTAGACGGCGTGGGGACGGTATATACAAACACAACGACCACCACCAATACCCCTAAGAAGATACACTGCTTCATACACTACATCATAGTGTGAAATTTTTATTGAAAATACCTTACCTCTCACGTTACGCAAAACACAAACAGTGTGCAAGGTACCATGCTACACTCAAAATATATGTATACACCCCAATCATTTAAATTTAAAACACTGGACGGGATTTCAGAGAAACAACTTGACGTCCATATCAAGCTCTACGAAGGGTATGTGAAGCACGTGAATCGCCTCTTTGAGGTGCAAACTGAGTTGAAGAAAGACCCGGAAAAAAACGCGTATGCGCTTTCCGAAGTAACGCGTAGACTCGGCTTTGAGTGGAACGGTATGCGTATGCACGAACACTACTTTGAACAATGGGAAGGCGGACACATTCCTCTTTCAAAAGAACTTGAGGGCGCGCTTGCCGCACAGTGGGGTGGTGACATGACGCATATGGTCAATGAATTTAAAGCGGTCGCTCTGATGCGTGGCATCGGCTGGACACTACTTTCCCAGGATAATAAAACAAAACAGTTCATCATCCACTGGGTTTCCGACCACGAACTTGGACAACTCAACGACACCACTACCCTCATTGCCCTTGATATGTGGGAGCATGCTTTCATGGTTGACTACGCACCTTCTGAAAAAAATAGCTATATAGAAGCGTGGTTTAAGAACCTGAACGGAGAAGTAATCTCTTCTCGTTTCCTCGGATAAGAACATATCCAAGCGTTGCATAGGACAGAGCGACAACGACAAGTGCACCCCACATAAAAGATTGTGGAATAGTGAGGGAAGCAAACGGCAGACCTCCAAACCAGACTGAGACTTTGAGTATATAGATGAGCAGGGCTTCAGTAATAACCGTTACCGGAAAAGCAATGACGGGGCTTATAAACGAAAGCATACTCGCTATAAATCCAAACGCCATTGCCCATGGAACAGCACCAATAACTGCAACGTTTGCAATAGGAGAAACTATTGAGACACTTCCAATTGAAACAATCAAAAGCGGTAGCACTGAAGCTTGCGCCACTATGGTAGCACCGGCAATATCACGAATACCAAAAAACGTGGGAAGAAAAGTGAGTTTTTTTGCCACGGGGTCAGCGGCAAGGATAATGCCGGCCGTTGCCAGAAACGATAACTGAAATGACAGGTTGAAAAGTAGTATGTAAGGATTTATCAAAACCATAATGGCACCAGCCAGTAATAGCGCGCGAAGCGCGCTATGGGGTCTTTTCAAAACAGACGCCACAATAATCAGCGTCGCCATTATTGAAGCGCGCACTGTCGTTTCACTTGCCCCTGTCATAAGTGCAAAAGCAATAATGCCGATACCTGCCGTTGAAAAACTCATCACGCGTGGGAGGAAAAAACTAGTTGTTTTTAAAAAGGCGTGTGCAACCAAAGAAACGTTGTACCCGGACAACACGATCATATGCACAACACCCGCTTTTTGAAACGACGTATACAGTTCTTCCCCTAACGATTGACGCTCACCGAGTAACAAACCAGAAAGGAGTGGTGCCTCCGGGTCAGGAAGTATGGTTTCAATACGCCTCACCAAAGTGTTTTTTACTTTTTGCAAAAACGAAACTACAGGATTACCACCTGTATGTTTTTCAACTGAAACCTGTGCGAAGGAAACGGTGTGTGTAATATGTCGTGCATATAAATAACGCTCATAATCAAAGGTGCGCCCTGAGTCAGTTATAAAAGACTCTGGTTTTTTCAACACACCCCTGACACGCACATAATCTCCATAAACAATTTCAGTAAATGGATTTGCGGAAACCAGAACCACACCATCTACTTCATTATCGTTTACTGAAGTAACCTTCATACGAAAACGAACGGAAGATTCCGTATACTCAGGCGACGCAATAACACTACCGAGCACTACACTTTGCCCCTGTTCAAACGCTCCAAGTTCATTTGTGAATGACACATCAAATATAAAAACGCGCGCAGTACCTAAGAGAGACGAGAAAAAGAATACACTTAGAATAATATACAATGCCTTTCTGCTGTGTATCGTCAAAAAAGAAAGCGCGAGTGTAGCGAGCGCGAGTGTAATAAAAAAAAGCAGTGCTATAAATGCACTACTTACTGTTCCTACTAAAACACCGAATACTATACCGCTAACAACTAACGGCAACACGAGGTTACGCCGGGTTATCCATTGCATGGTTGGCTAACTCATCAGCGCGCGCATTGAGTTCGCGCACAACATGTTTGAAAGAAACTAGAGAGAAGTTATCCGTAATAATTTTTGAAGCGCGCGCATACTGTTTTTTTAATTCAGGGTTTTTAACCTTATATTCCCCCTTCATTTGTTTTACGATAAGCTCCGAATCCATATATACGTCAGCTGATAGCTTTTTGCCTTTATAAAAATCTGTGGCGGCCTTAAGTCCAAGAATAAGTGCCTCATATTCAGCCCAATTGTTTGTTTGTTTCCCTAAAAACTGTGACACTGTTGCTACTTCACTCGCCCCTTCGTAGACCACCGCACCGGCGCCAGCAGGCCCCGGATTTCCTCGCGCTCCACCGTCAGTGAAAATAGTAACTATGTCTTTCATGTGGGCATTGTACCTTATTGGTTAACGGTCATTGTAGGATCTTCTTTTAATTCTAACGCTTCCAAACGAAGACGACGTTCTTTTTTATGACCAAAAGAAGACTCTTCAAAAGAACCAGTAACTGAGACACAGTCGCCTAGAGATAGTAGCGCAATAGTGTCTCTGAAAGTATTTCTCTGTAGGAAAAAACTGATCGCATCAATAGTGTGCCCGTGGTCATCCGAAAGTGTGAGGCGTACGTGTTCTTTATGTGCACCAAAATAAATAATCTTTTCTATACGCACGTTTTGTAAATGCATAAGCGGCTTTGGGTTTGAAACACCATAGGGTGCCAGAGAACGTAGCGAAGTATAAAAAGAACTGTTCAACTCAGAAATAATGATTGAAATATCTGCACCAAGCTTCGTTGTTTCATTTTTTGTATTTTCCTGTGCAACGCGCGCATAGACACCTGAAAGTGTCTCCTGTAAGGTATGCACCGCTTCAGTTTTTGCAGAAAAGCCACCGGCTTTTTCATGTCCTCCGTATTCTTCAAATGAATCGGAGGCGCCTTTCATTAAGGAAACAACATTTACACTTCCATCTGAACGACATGAACCTTTAATAAGGTCACCGTCTTTCCCCCACAAACACACGGTACGCTTATACGTCTCAACAACACTGGAGGCGGCGATACCTAACAGTGCCGGGTTCCAGTCCGGGTTTCCAAGCACCACTACACTGTCAAGCGAAACACCTTCAAGTCGTCTTTTTACTTCTTTTGCAACACGGGCGCCGTCTAGTTTTCGTGCATTATTTAACTTTATTAATTCTTTCGCTAATTCATCAGCGCGAAATCTGTCTTTTGTGGTGAGAAGTTCAAATGCAAGCATTGGACTTTTCATACGGCTGGAGGCATTCACCTTGGGGGCAATTGAAAAACTAATATCATCTTCAATAACTGATGAAAGTGGCACTCGCATTTTCTCAAGCAAGGTACGAAGACCTATGCGTCTGCCACGATGCAATACCATAAGTCCGTAATGAACTAATGTCCTATTTTCACCAATTAACGGAACAACATCAGCAACTGTTGCAACGGCAACTAAATCAAGCAACCACTTCTCAGTCCCTGTAGGTACCGTGACGCCACCTTTTTGTAAAAATGCCTCAACTAATTTGAATGCGACACCCGTTCCACACAGCTCGGAAAATGGATATGCACAGTGTTCTTGATGCGGATTTAATATAGAAACTGCATCAGGTAATTCCTCAACCTCCTCACCTCCTTCATCTGAAACGCGCCTTGGTAAGTGATGATCAGTGATGATGGTGTCAATACCTAACTTCTTTGCGTAGGTCACTTCATCAAAAGCAACAATACCATTATCAACGGTGATAATGAGTGCAACATGTTGTTCTTTGAGCGAGTCTATTCCTTTTTTATTAAGCCCATACCCCTCACTTCTCTCAGGAATATAAAACACTGCCGGATACTTAATGAGCGTGAAAAAATCTGACATGAGCGCCGCTCCAGGAACACCGTCACAGTCATAGTCGCCCCACACCGCAATCACTTCGTTACTTTCAATCGCTTTTTTTATACGTGCAACCGCACTGTCCATACCTCGCATAAGGAATGGGTCTGGTCTCTCTTCATACTGAGGGTTAAGGAATGTCGCCTGTTCACTACCTACAATACCCCTCTCTTCAAGAAGGCGGGCAAGTTGTGGGGGAAGAGCTGACATACCAAGTATGCTAGCATACTTGGTATATGGATAATTGTATTTTTTGTAAGATTGTCTCACATGAAATCCCAAGCTGTCGTGTCTTTGAGGATGATACCGTGATTGTGTTTCTGGACATTCATCCTGTTAACCCAGGGCACGTGCTTGTTATTCCTAAAAAACACTCTGAGAGTTTTTACGAGCTTGATAAAGAAACCTATATACACGCTATGGAAATTGCTCACACAATGGCGAACGCCATTATGAAAATAGTGAAGCCGGTGCGCGTCGGTTTGGTTATTGATGGATGGGAAATCTCCCACACTCATATTCATGTTATTCCTACTAATAACATAGGTGACATTACCTCCTTGAAAAAAATTAAAGGAGAGCTTGGCGCGCCAACGGCAGAAGAGCTCGCAGAAATGGCAGAGAACATCAAGAGCTTTCTTTAAGCGCCTCAATGCCCGGTAATGTTCCATCTGCAATAAACTGAAGCATCGCACCGCCTGCAGTTGAAACATGAGTGAAGTGAGTGCGGATCTGTAAATTTTCAATAGCAGCAATGGTGTCACCGCCACCAATCACTGAAGTTGCTTTTGCGGCGGCGACATACTTCGCCACTTCCTCGGTTCCTTCGGAAAATCCTTTTTCAAAATTACCTAACGGTCCGTTCCATAAAATAAAACGAGATTTTTCTATATGTGCCTTGAGTGCCTGTATTGTTTTAGGGCCCACATCAAGCACCATGTCGCGAGGCTCAATTTCATCAACCTCGCGAACAACTTTCCCTTCAGGGGAATCAATGACAACATCGCTCGGCAGAAGTAGTTTACTATTGATTAAAAATTCTTTTGCATTGGTATTGAAAGACACAAGTGAACGGCCCACTTCATGCCCTTGAGCTGCAAAAAAATCATTCGCAAGAGCCCCGCCTATAAACACCTGGTCATATCTATCAAGAAGTGTCTGAATAAGTGGCTCCTTTGTGAGGAACTTAGCGCCACCAATAATAGCAAAAGAGGGGCTGGGCGGATGCTGTGCCGGCGCAATACCCTCCATCTCTTGAATAAAGTGAGGGCCTGCAAAATGTTTAAGAAATGTTGGCACACCAATAATTGACGCGTGGCTTCTGTGTGAGTCAGCAAATGCATCGTTAATATAAACATCTCCAAAAGATGACAGTTTCTGTGCAAAAGAGTAGTCGTTGTTGGTTTCTCCTGGTTCTCTTCGCGTATTTTCAAGCAGAAGCACCTCGCCGTTTTTTAAATTAGCGACTTTCGTTTGGGCATCCTTCCCTATTACGTCGCTGGCAAAAAGAACAGACGGCCCTATTTCTTTTTTTAAAATTTCCCAAACTGGTAACAGCGAATCTGTGGCTTTCCGTCCGATGTGTCCACACACCACCGTTTTTGCACCACCGTGCGCGAGTTTTCTTATGGTTTTTATTGATTCATAGATTCTATAGGTGTTGGTAACAACGCCACGTTCAATAGGAGCATTGAGGGCTGAGCGCATCAAAACACGCACCCCTGTGAAGTCTTGAGAAAAATCAAATGCAACTACTTTCATGACTTATTTTATATTTACTTAGTAGCCCACTGAGAAACAATAGAAGTAAATGAGTCGGCATGAATACTGGCACGTCCCAATAAAAAACCTCCTGTTTCTCCGTTTTGAATAATCTCAAGCGCTGATTCTTCGTTTACCGCACCACCGTATAAAATGCGAACCTTGAGTGCGTCTTCTCTTTTAAATTTCTGCGCGAGTGTTTTGCGAATAAAAATCATCGTGTGCCGTATCGTGCGCCCAGTTGGTGGAAGTGGTGCTCCAATTGCCCACACTGGCTCGTAGGCAAGAATAACTTTCTTAAGCGATAAGACATCAACAAGCGCGAGCGATTCTAAAATAGAGCGCGCTAAGTCTTCTAAGTATTCTCCGTTTTTGTCACGCGATGATTCGCCAAACGCAACAACAGGAGTAAGTTTAGCATCGAGCGCAGCGCCAACTTTTTTCGCGACCGTCTCATCTGTCTCCCCTTGTGCACGTTTCTCTGCATGTCCTATCAAGGCATACCGAGCTCCAACGTCTTTTGCAAGCAGAGCTGGAGTTTCCCCCGTATGGGCACCGCTTTCAAAGAAAATGTCCTGCGCCCCAAAAGAAATTCTTTTTCCCGAATAGTTACGTGCAAGTGGATGCAAAAGAAGCGAGGGCGGGAAAAGTACTACGTCCGCTTTTAACTGACGGGGCAGCCCCTTTTCAATATCCTTAAACAACTTCTTCGCTTCTTTTGTAGAGGTAACGTACGACTTCCAGTTACCTGCAATCATTGGTTTTGCCATATAAATAAAAGGTTCTGGGTCAGAGGTGTTAGCTTTTAGCTTTGTAAAACAACCACGACCCGAATACCTACATCCTACCAAACAAAAACTCACATCCGTATTTCAACCCAAGCGAAGGAAAATGGCGAATTGAAGCACGGTCGCAGAACACAAAGCTCCCCCAGCTCTAGCGGAGGGCAATGGTAGTTTCGGAAACTCGCGCAGGAGGACAGGCAGGGTTCACGGCATAGTGGTTTTTTGTACAGCAGTGCAATGCCGTGACTGACCGACGAGCGGTAGTGCTGGTGCCTCGCTGGGACGCCACGTATGGTTCCGAAACTACCATTGCCCAAAGCGCCTCTTTAATTGACCTCCTTCCAAAGATGAAGCTTATAGTTCTGCGAAGTAACAGGAGTAAATGGTGGTGGGGTAATTGAAAGACTTTGATCAAAAGAGTCGTTGCGCTGGTTAAATCCTGAAACATAGACACCGCCACTCGTCCATTTCGTCCCTACCCTTCCCTTTGAAACTACACTCCCTGTCGTGTTCAAAATTGCGCGCGTCGCAAACGGATCATAGAGAGAGGGTAGAAAGGAGGTGCTGTAGTGGTTTCTTCCAAAGTGTCCATTTTGTGCAATAAACACCCCACGAATGTCCATTATATTAGGAACTTGGAGACCCACTAATATGTCCGATTCAGCAATGGCCGTCAGGCCATCGCCTTGTGCGTTTGCATACGTAATGTTTCCGTTCAATATAATTGAAGGTTCAATGGACTGCGGACTAATGTTAGCGGCCGCAATAACTGCCTTTCCGCTCACGACTCCATCAAGCCATATATCATCTTCTGCAAATACCACCGGGCAATTCGTAGGCACTGCATAATTAACGACGTTTGCCGTATTGGTAATAACAGAGCGCTCGCGTTGCCATCCATTTTTTGTTGAGTATCCCCACACAAGAGCTGTTCCGGTAACCTCCCGTACATCAACTGTTCCATTATTTCTAAAGGTTACCTGATATCCCTGTCCACCGGTCGGTGGCAAGTACACACCGGAGGAAACAGCAAAACCTTTCAACTGCGCTAGGTCAACTGAGATACCACTGAAGTCAACTCCGGGTGTCGGAAACTCCCACAACTGTTGTGGCCCGCCTGAACCGAATACGCCATTTTTTGTAGAAGCAGGACTGCATCCAAAGCTTGAAGTACACGTCCAACTTTCCACCCCTGATGAAACTTTTGCATTATGGGTCCCGTCCATACGCACACCTTGGTTTGAATGATACGGCCCATTAATAATACGGTCGGAGCCAGCCCATACATTGGCGTCAACTATATGTGAAAACTCAGCAACCGATGGCTGTACATACGTCGCCTCAACGGTTCGTTTGTATGCTGGAGCAGCTACTGTTTGACCTGTTGAAACAATTTTAATACTTGATACTGCGCCACAAAAAATATCAGCATCAATATCAAGCGAGAAACTCCCCACTGTTCCCCCTTCAGGGTCAGGAACAGTATGCACGTAAGGCCCAGGAAGTCCCGTGCCGTTCGTTATATCGTTTTCGTTGTGTGCAAGGAACCATTTATAATATTCTAAACCTGCTTCTGCAAAATGAAGCGCCTTCTCTTGATTTTCTTTTGCTAATTGCGCCTTTTTTTGTACAAAAATAAATCCTGACAAGGAAGAAAGGAGTGTAAAAAACACAGCAGAAAAAACTAAAACCAAAATAACAAAGAAGCCACGGTGATAAAGTTTATTCATTTCGTAAATTTCTTAAGGTAGCACTTGAACGCAGTGTAAACTCTTCAGGTGCACGAATGGGCTGGATATTAACAATGAGATTAACGCTAATAAAACGAACACCGCCGATATCAGTGTAGTTGGTAATCTCAACTCCATCCTTATCATAGTATCTGAATATTTTTTTTCCCGTCTCTAAGTTGCGCACATACTCAGATACGTTCGTGGTCACACCAAGACCACTATAGGAAGGAGGTATACCTAAGGAATCAAGTGTGATGCGCTCCAGTCGTGTCCCTGAAAGTGAATAGGTTATTCTCTCAACACTCTGATCTGAGTCCGTGTCACTAAAAAAAGTAATTGTTGTTGATCCTATAGTAAGTAGCGGATATGAGCCATCGTCGCCGTGAATTGCTTCGCGTAAGTCCTGCACCATAAATTCAACCCCCTTGCGCGCACTGTTTATTTGAAACGACTGCTCTAGAGATGACGCGTTAGTCCGATAAAAGAAAAGGATGGACAATACAATGACCGACATAATAATAGTGATAATGGCGATGCTCACCACAGTTTCAAGAAGGGTAAATGCGCGTAATTGTTTTTGCATACGTTATATTCCCACCAAGTTTACGGACAGTGTGGTGTCACCTGAAACGGTGACTTGCTCTACCTGTGTTTGGAAACCAGACTTGGTCACTGTCACTGTGTAAGGACTACCTATTGGTACGTTTCCAAAAAATGACTGCCCACACGCGGACGTTGGATTGTTTCCGGTAACCACCCCGCTGTCAATAGCAACACCAGCGTTTGAAATTGGCGCACCGTTTGCACTCACACTCACACGCAATGAGTGTGCAGAAGGAGTGCCAAGTATCAACGAAGCATTCAGGGATGCACCAGGAAGCACCGAAAGCACTCCCGGGCACAACTCTACAAGGTCGTACACACCAGTGTCTATCGTTAGATTATACGTGTCCCATTCAAGCGAAGGTTGGGACGCCTGCCCAAGCGAGTCGGTAGTAAGTAAATTAAGGAACTTGCGAATAGGGAGACCGCCTGCTGTTGTGCCCACTGTTTTGTTTCCAAAAACAGTAACCGCAACTCCCGGAAGTGGTGTTGGGCCAGCACTGTATGAAACGGACCAATCAAGGAGTGCCGGTGTCTCTGCGGTATCCAAAGTGGTGAGAGTAGCTACCAACTGAAGCGAGCTGTACGTTGTAACAGAAAGGAAAGAAAGGTTTATAGTGCCTTCGCTAAATCCAAGCGAGTTATTAGGAAGGTCAGTATCAGGAATGAGTACATAGTCAGTGCCGTTAAAGTAGAGCACCTGTACGGTAGCCGAAGTGTTTGGTGATGTTGTCGTATTAAACACAAGCTGGTTCCATGAAACGAGAAAGTTCGGTGCAATAAACTGAGAAGACGCCATGCCACTTGAAGCGTATGGACCGCCTCCTGACAGAACAACAGCACCTCCCACAACATCAGTGCTTGATGTTGTTACGAGTCCTGACGACGAATTAAATGTATCGGTGAAACTTCCGGGACCTATCGGCTCAAACGTTGCTAGATTAAGTGAGCCGAACCGGTCAATTGCAAAACTAATTGACGTCGTGTCACCATCAAGTACCGAAACATGTGTCGGTGACGGGTTGGGGTTTTGAGTTGTTACGCTGTAGGTTTGTGCTGTTGAATATCCACTTTTAGTAACGGTAATTTCATACCCTGAACCCTGAGGTGAGCCGGGGAAAGAAACAACACCGGACTCATTAGCAGACGACGTGACATCAACGTTTGGTGTTACTGAACTATTAACTATACGAACACTTGCTTGTGGCACCGATTGAGTCAATGCATCAAATACATTTACCCGCAATGTTCCGCCACTTGCGAGTGTTTCCAAACCAATAGGTGATACATACGTGACCGCCGATGTTGAACGTGGAACGTCGCGCACACTCCACAGAACCTCAACTTTAACTAACTTATAGTCAACAGGTGTATTGTTTTCGTCTGCTTGATCGAGCCCGTCTTCCGGCGCATCAATAAATTGAACAAGGGTGCGTAATGTGTAGTTTGTACCGTTTAAACTCACCTGCTCAAGCTGTGCGATGGGCCCTGCTGGAATCCCTGCAACCGTTCCGACAGAGCTATACGGAAGTGAGCGAATAAACTCAATACGCTCATTCATAAGTGCCACTGCTCCTATTTTTGTTTTTGTTGAAAACACTAAATCAATAGACAATTTAAATGCCCCAAAAATCCCCAAGAACACAATGGTCATTATTGAAACACCAACAACCACTTCAATCAGCGTGATACCCCGCGCACCACTCGGCCGGGTGCGCTGTTTTTTCCTGCTCACTGCTCTATGCTGAGTGCTCATTGCTGTTTCTTGTTCTAAATACTGTTAGATAACGAATAAATGGGGGCAATCATTGAGATTGCAAAAAATCCCACACCTGCACCAATAATAAGCATGAGAAACGGTTCAATAATAGTTGAAAGGTCTTTGGTCTGTTGTTCAACCGATTCTTCGTAAAAATCAGCTGTTTCTTTAAGAAGACCTGAAAGGCGTCCTGTCTCTTCTCCCACTGCAACCATTTCGGAAACGAGCGGAGGATATAAGTTTGGATGGTTTCCAAACGACTCTGAAAGGTTTTTTCCTTTTACGACTCCAGCTTCGGCTTCGGCTAACACCGCTTGGTAGGCTTTATTTTGTAGTACGTCTTTGGTAATTGCAATTGCAAGCACCATATCAACACCTGATGAAAGGAGGGACGAAAGCGTGCGTGCGGTGCGCGCTGAGTTGGTTTCAACAACAAGCTGTTGAATTACTGGTGTTTTTAACATAAGCCAGTCTACAAGATCTCTCCCGCGTGTTGTCCGTATAAAAACAACACCACCAACAGTAACGGCTACCAATAGTGAAAATGAAAGCAGTGGACTTGTTGAGAGAAAATTACTGAGAGCAATAATAACTTGCGTTGTTGGTGGAAGCTCTGTTCCCAGTTCCTCAAATGTTTGTGTGAGCGTTGGCACTACATAAATAAGCATTAAAATCCCGATAATGATCATCGCAAACAACACGACTGACGGGTACATAAGGGCACCGCGAATTTTCTTTTTGAGCGTACTTGTTTTTTCCATCTGTGTTGAGACAACACGTAAACTTTCTGAAAGTTTACCTGACTCTTCCCCTGCACGCACCATGGAAATAAGCAGTGGTGAGAACACATTATCAAACTTAGAAAATGCAACTGAAAGCGGGCTTCCCCGCCCTACTTCTGCGGTGATACTCTTCAGAATAAGCTTAAGACGTGGATTTTTTGATTGACGCTCCATCACTGAAAGTGCGCGACTGGTGGTGAGTCCTGCCTCAAGCATGGCAGCTAAGTTACGCGTCAATACCACCTTCTCGTCGGCGTTTACTCCTTGAAAAATGACTGAGAGTGAGTCAAGAGAAAAGAGAGATTTCTTTTGGTCTTCAGTCAGTGACGTTAAGTGGTCGCCTCTCTCTCGCACCTGCTTGTAGACGTCAAAACGATCTGGAGCTTCAATAATCTCCTCGTAGGGTTTGTTATCTTTGGCAACAGCGCTAACGTGATACTTTGGCACAGTACTTTTATTCTACGCTACTTTTTTTGCACCCTCGCTCCCTGTCCACGCTCACGTGTGCTCAACTGTACGACATATTCTATTACAACCACTGCAATAGTACTTAGTGTATAAATGAAACTTTACTGAATATGTTTTATCACAATGAATGAACTCTGGCTTACATCCTTGTTCGGATTCAAATAAAGATTGTTCTCTCATACATGTATTCTATCAAGACAGAGAAGCTATTCCGAAACAACACGTAACACTTCCTCAATACTGGTTACGCCAAGCGCCGCTTTGTAAATACCGTCTTCAATCATAGTGAGCATACCTTCTTTCTTTGCCTGAGATTCAATTTTTGTAGCATCAGCTCCTTGTAAAATAAGCTCTCTAATTTCAGCAGTGATAGGGAGTATTTCATGAATGCCGATACGGCTCGCATATCCTTCAGGGCATGCTTTTGTTTCCTTTGGTCGGTAGAATGGAATATCTGAAACTTTTGCATCTTTCTCTATCTTTCCCTCTTTTTTGAGTACTGCCAATATCTTCTTGAGGTCAACTGACTCCTCCATTTCCTCCCTCTCCTTAGGGGAAAGGGTATACTCTTCCCTGCTTTCACAAAGTTTACGCACGAGTCTTTGCCCAACAATAACGCGCAATGTTGAAACTAAAAGAAAGGACTCCGCTTCCATATCAACTAAGCGCGGAATGGTGGCAGAAGCCGAGTTCGTGTGAAGTGTTGACAGCACCACGTGCCCGGTGAGTGCTGCATTAACTGCAAGCGATGCTGTTTCCGTGTCACGGATTTCCCCCACCATAATAATGTCGGGGTCTTGTCGCACTAACGTGCGCAGTCCTTGGGCAAAGGTAAACCCGATGTCAGGACGTACCTGTGTTTGATTAACGCGCGGCATCTGATATTCAATAGGGTCTTCAATTGTTGAGATATTCACTTCAGGCGCGTTTAAAATATCAAGTATGGTGTAGAGTGTCGTAGTTTTACCACTTCCTGTTGGTCCTGTTACCAAAATCATACCCGTTTTCTGCCGTGTTGCATCATGAATATGCTCAAGTCCCGCACCATGAAAACCAAGACTCTCAAGGGTAAAGTTACCGCCACCTTCACGTAAAAGACGCATTACTATTTTTTCTCCATAGAAAGTAGGAAGTATTGATACACGGAAACTCACCCGCTCTAGATCGGCTTCTATTTTAAACCTCCCATCCTGCGGAAGTCGTTTCTCGTCTAACTTAAGAGAGCTCAGCACCTTAATACGTGCCGTCACTCCCGCTGCAACGTGTGCAGGAAGCTCCATCGCATCGTGCAATAGTCCGTCAACGCGATACCTAATAAGGAGTTTTTCCTCCAAGGGCTCAATATGAATGTCAGAGGCATTTTGAATAATGGCGTGGCGCAGTAGTGTGTCTACAATTTTCACCACCGGTACATCCTCTGCCAAAAGTGCCAAACCCTTCTCGTCTAAATCTGTTTGCGTTGCAAGTGTTTGCGAAGCAGATTTAATAATGTCTCCAAACTCTTCTTTAAGGGTTTTTTGATAGAGCAACAACGCGTACTTGATTGACGCAACATCGGTGAGACGTGGGAGTATTTTCAACCCTACTTTCTTTTTAATAAAATCAATTGACGCGATGTCGTTAGTATCAAGCATGGCAACTTCAAGCGACGTCTCGTCTTTTGTATATGCAACAACATTATTGTTGCGTGCAATTGGCTCGGGAATAAGCATCAAAACATCTAAGTCAATTTTTGCCTTTACGAGAGACACGAACGGGATACCTAAAATATGTGCCTCCATACGACGAACGTCATCTTCTGAAAGAGACCCCAAGGAAACAATGGCATCTTTGAGTGATACTTTTTTTTCTTTTGCCATGCGCTCGGCCTCTTCTATGTCTTTGCGCGAAACCAAGCCCGAATCAATGGTAAACACCTTTAGTTGTTCGTCAGAAACCTTCATATCTTTTATTTTAGCGCAGAAAAATACCTTTGAATTGTTTTTGACAAAAAGTACCCCTTTGGTATATACTAGTTTTATAACCGAATATCAGTATATGGAAGCTCGTCCTGAATAGACGGGTTTTTTTAATGAAAAAAATATATGTTTGACCTTAAAGGAATTAACTTAGTAGTAGAACAACTTGCAGAAGAGCGCGGTATTCCACGTGAAAAAATGCTGGAAGCAGTAGAGAATGCACTGGCAACTGCGTATAAAAAAGAATATGGAAAACGCGGACAGATTATAAAATCCCAGTTTAACATTGAGACCGGTGACCTTGATTTTTATCAGGTTAAGTTAGTGGTTGACCCATCTGAGGTTCGTATAGACGAAGAGGGAGAAGAGAACGAAAAGAAAGGAGACGGAGAAGACACAGACGAGCGCCCACACTTTAATGAAGAGCAACATATGTTTCTAGAGGATGCTCAACGAATTAAACGAGACGCTGAAATTGGCACCGAGATTACCTTCCCTCTTGAGACAAAAACTGACTTTGGTCGCATTGCTGCACAAACTGCAAAACAGGTAATTATGCAGAAGATCCGTGAAGCGGAGCGCGCCAGTGTTATGGAAGAATTTGGTGGAAAAGAAGGTGACATTGTAACCGGTGTGGTACAGCGACTTGAACGTGGCAACCTTTACTTAGACCTTGGTCGTGCAACCGGCATTATGCCGTATGCAGAACAAATTCCCGGTGAACGTTTTCGCCCCGGCGAGCGTATTCGTGCCTTTCTCTTTTCAGTTGAAGAAGGTCAGCGCGGCGTGTTCCTTCGTCTGTCTCGTTCACACCCTAAGTTCTTGGAAAAACTATTTGAACTTGAAGTGCCTGAGCTTGGCAACGAAACTATCGCTATAAAGGCAATTGCACGAGAAGCAGGAAGTCGCTCAAAAGTAGCAGTGGTGGCACTTGATGATCGTATTGACCCCGTTGGCGCATTAGTAGGCCAACGCGGAGTGCGTGTATCAACAGTTACGAGTGAGCTCGGCGGAGAACGCCTTGATATTATTGAGTGGTCCGAAAATGAAACTGATTTTATTGAAGACGCCCTCTCTCCTGCAGAAATTCTCTCGGTTGAGCTTGATGCAGAAAATCACCGCGCTGTTGTTGAGGTAACTGATGACCAACAGTCGCTTGCAATTGGAAGGGGCGGGCAAAACGTACGCCTTGCAGCAAAATTAACTGGATGGTCAATTGATATTCACTCAGCACACGGCGCTGAACTTGCAGAAACTGATGGCGATGTGGTGTCAGTGGTACCAAAACCTGAAGAGGGGTCTGGAAACAGTGATGTTGAGCCAAGTGTAGTGCCTCACGAGGAAACACCAACTGAAAAAGAAGGTGCACTTGAAGCTGACCTTGAAAAAGCAGAGGGTGCCGTACAGCCACCCGAGGAAGCCCTTGAGTCGCCTGAGGAAATTGAAGTCGGCGAAAAAGAAGCGGAAGCCGTAGAAGGCGCCCCTGATGAGATGGATGAGGAAAAAGACTCCGACAAGGAATGATACAGTAGAGATACTTAACAAAAAATAAAAAAATCTATGAACCTTTGGCACGACATTGACCCCGGAACCTCAGAAAAAATGAATGTCATTATTGAGATTCCACGAAACTCTCGCAACAAATACGAAATAGACAAAGACACAGGACTTATTGCACTTGACCGTGTGACCCATACCGCGCAGGTATACCCTGTTGACTATGGTTTTGTACCACAAACCTATTGGGACGACGGCGATGCTTTGGATGCAATGATTCTCACCACTGAACCATTGGCGCCCGGAATACTCGTGCGTACACGCCCTGTGGGTATTATGGATATGATTGATGGAGGCGACCCAGACGCAAAAATATTAGGTGTTCCTATTGGCGACCCTCGGTGGAAGGATGTACATGACATTGGTGATGTAAATCCTCACACCATTAAAGAAATAGAACACTTTTTCTTAACGTATAAACAACTTCAAAATAAAAAGGTTGAAATAAAAGGATGGAAAGGAGCACAAGAAGCGCGCGAAGCGTTTGATCGCTCGCTTGAGCTCTACAAAGAAAAGTTTGGTAAATAATATAGTCTCCCCACACAAAAACCCCGCGCCTTAGGGCGCGGGGTTTTTGTGTATCTCTTACGTCTCCAATTTTGGGCGGTATTGTAGCGCTTCAAGAATGTGCTGTTCTTCAACGGCGTCTGAGTTTTCCAAGTCGGCAATGGTGCGTGCCACACGCATAACGCGGTGGTAGGAGCGCGGGGAAAGTTTTAACACGCCGGCTGAGCGTTGCAGTGTTTCAAGTGCAGTATCTTTTATGTTGATAACACGCTCAATGTTGCGTGCGCCAATTTCACTGTTAGTGCTTCCATTTCTTGTATCAGCACATGCGCGCGCTTTGAGTATTCGCTTTAAAACAATTTCACTCGCCTCTCCCCCACCTTTTGAGAGAAGCTTATGAGGGACATGCGGTACCTCAATCCACAAATCAATACGGTCAATGATGGCGCCTGATAATTTTTTCTGAAAACGTGCAACGTCGCGCGGGTCGGCACGGTCGCTCGGTGGGTTCATTGCGGCAATCAACATAATATTTGCAGGAAACGTCGCAGTGCCCGACGCACGAGAAACAGTGACATGTCTGTTTTCAAGTGGTTCACGCAATGCTTCAACTGACCGACGATCAAACTCTGGGAACTCATCCATAAACAACACACCACGGTGCGCTAGTGTTACTTCCCCGGGCTTTATAAACGTACCACCACCAACTAATGAAACGTACGATGACGTGTGATGCGGACTCCGAAAAGGAGCCGTGGTAATGGGAGATCCGTCTAACACGCCGGCTACGGAATGAATCGCGGTAACCTCCAAGACCTCGTCAGGTGTAAGTGGTGGTAAAATACCGGCGAGTGCTTGGGCCAACATTGTTTTGCCGGTGCCGGGTGGCCCACTGAGTGCAACATTATGTCTGCCGGCGGCCGCTATTTCTACTCCACGCTTTGCTGTTTCTTGACCTGCAATGTCACTCATATCAAGCGTATAGGGAGCGATATATATTTCTGGTGTATGTACTACTTCCTCCAAAGGAGCACTGCCCGTGAGGTGCTCCACCAGTTCAGAAAGAGTTTCAACGCCGTAAATGGCAATATCATCAACGAGAGTTGCTTCTTTTGTATTTTTTTTCGGAAGAATAATTGAGGTAAAGCCGTTGTCACGCGCCGCAAGGGTGGCCGAAAGTGCGCCTTTAATAGGAGAAATAGACCCGTCCAATGAAAGCTCCCCGAGGCACACAGTATTTTTTGAATCAAAAGAAATTTCCTCGGCTGCAAGTAAATAGGCAAGCGCCATGGGTACATCAAACACCGGACCTTCTTTCTTTACATCGGCCGGTGCGAGCGAGATAACTATTTTATGGTTTTTACTTTTTGGTGCACTGAAACCCGCATGTTTGATTGCACTACTGACGCGGTCGCGCGCCTCTTCAACCGCCTTACCAGGAAGACCTACAACAGTAAACGCATAGAGTCCTTTTGATAAGTCTGCCTCAATTGAAATAATTGGCGCCTTTGGAAACTGAGGCTGTACGCTAAATACGCGGGCAAATGCCATAGTGGTACTTAAAAGTATACCTTAATAATGAGCACACTTCTTTTTTAAAATATTTTAAGCACTACATAAAGTACATACTACGATTAATCGTAGTATGTACTTGTACGTGCCGCGCGTCTGAACTCCTTCCATCTACCTCTTCCACGAGGGGGCAAAATACCTCCACGAGCTAAATCGTCAAGAAGGCTTGATAGTGATGACCCATCAAACTTTTTTGGATTATTTTTTGCATATCGCACAAGATGTTCATACTGCCCTCTCTTCATACTGCACCATACTCGCCCTATAGTATCAGGGCTCACTTTTAGTAATTGTTGTATTTGTGCGAAGCTGTAGTCGCGTGTTAACATCGCGATGATTGCAAAACGTTTTGCTAAAACTACCTGTTCAGAGTCGGTCATAAGTTCACTGAAAAGTGCAGACGCATCTCGTTTTGAGTGTGTATGCATAATTGAAGAGACTAACTGGCTATTTATTGCCTCGGCAGTTTCTTTTTTTATTTTCTGCTTTGAAATCCTCACCATATAATTCTCATTATATTTTGATAATAACACAAAATACTACGATTAATCGTAGTATTTTTACCTTTGAAGTCTGGGGTATTTTAAAATAAATATCCGTTTTTTAACTTACCTATTTTTTATATCCAGCGAGTTATAAAAAATACTTACGCGTGGGCAATACACGTGATAGCTGCGGGGTTTGCATTCAAGCGCTCAAGTTCAATGGGATTACCTGATTCTTCACAAATACCATACGTTCCTTTTTCAATTCGCTCAAGCGCTAAAGAAACATTTTTCAAACGAATCTCAAGCTCATTTATTGCCGCGTTATTTTCGTGGAGTGCTTCAACAATGTCTGCGTTGTCATTTCTGTCTGCACCAAACTCTTCCCCGGGCGCTCTTGGCTCCCAATCATCAGGATTAGATGGGTTTTGTTTTCCTATTGAGGAAAGCTCTTTTTGCAAAATGGCCCGCTCTTTTTCAAGTCGGATTTTAAACTCTTCAATGTGTTCTTTCGTTAACATGAGATCTATAGTATCACGAAGCGGTGCTCAGTGCCTACCTTTGCGCGCTTCCCAGACGAGTCATTACTTCGCGCAGAGTAAACTCATTGGTAGTAAGGACCACCATGACTCTTGAGGGGTATGTGTACATAATAGGCCATGTACTTTGGCTTTTTCTTACATCAAGGTTCTGAATAATACTGTCGCTAAACACAAGGTCAGGAGCTTCGCCTATACTATTTATTGGTGCATAGAAAGAGTTGAGCGCACGCCCTGCTTCTTTCTCCCACCCAAGAAGTGCACTGAATGTTCGGTCAAAAGTTAACAGTGAAAGTATTAAAAATGGTTGATTCCTATCAAATGAATGCACACCAATCATAATGTCCACCACCTCCCTTGAGATTGCGTCGGGAAAACCAAGCGCGCGTGCAACTGAAGAAGGCGCGAGTGCCACTCCACCTTGAGTAACCACTATACGTTCAACTTCACCAAGCGACAGCTCTGCATCACGTCGTTCAGTCGCAAGAAGTTTTTGTAGCGAAGAACCCTCAACAAACTCAATGGGTGTGGTTTTATTAGGAAACACAATACTGGGAGGAAACTCTTCAGGGGAAGCACTTGGCCGTGTTGCATAAAACGAAGTAGCAATCACTACAACTCCGAGTACCACAAAAAGCACAGACCCGAAAAGAATCACTTTTGTTTTTGAAAACTTCTCTAGAACCGGTTCTTGTTCCAACTGCCTCCCCTTTTCTCTTTGTGCTGTTGCTATTGAAGACACGGTCTCGCCACGCGCTGTAATAACCCGACTGATATCAGCCGCATAGGTTCTAATGCGCGGAAGCCCCGAAGGGGTTTTAGGTGTCTCGTCTTTTTTCGCTGTTTCCTCTGCCATAGTTTCTATGTTCGCCCGATGGCGTGTTTTCCTGAGGGAGTACCCCTTTACGTGAGGCAAACTCAGGGTCAATGCTCTTTATAGAGAGACTAACACGCCCATCCTCCCCTGCTTCTTTTACTTGAACTTTTACCTGCTCACCTTCTTTGACAACGTCATGTACATTTTCAATACGATATGGTGCGAACTCTGAAATATGCACGAGCCCCTCTATTCTTGAATTGAGGCGTACAAACGCACCGAAATCAACAACGCGTGTTACCTCCCCTTCAAGTATTTCCCCTGACGTAAACACACGTGTCATGTCACGGATAATGTCAGCTGCTTTTTCCGGCGCGTCTGCTTTTCCGGTGATAAATACACTACCGTCATCCTCAATAGTAATACTATCAACTCCTGTGTCTTCTTGAATTTTTTTGATATTTTTACCTTGCCCACCAATAACCATACCGATCATGTCAGGTGGAATTGAGAGTGAAATAATTTTCGGTGCACGCGGGTTAATATCCTCACGTGGCGAAGCAATCGCTTCATGTATTGTTTTTAAAATATGCAGACGTGCTTTTTTTGCCGCCTGAAGTGCTTCACCAAGCACCGGAAGAGGAACTCCCTCAACTTTTACATCAAGTTGAATTGCAGTCACCCCTGCTTCAGTTCCAGCTACTTTGAAGTCCATGTCACCGTGATGGTCTTCTGGTCCTTGAATGTCGGTGAGTACCCGATATTTAGTAGGGCTTTCATACATCACTCCCATTGCAATACCGGCAACAGGCGCCTTGATGGGCACTCCGCCGTCCATCAAGGCAAGCGTTGACCCACATACACTTCCCATTGACGTAGAGCCGTTTGAAGCTAAGGCCTCTGAGACCAAACGAATAGTGTAAGGGAAATCACTTTGGTCTGGAATGACTGGCTCAAGTGCTTTTTCTGCAAGTGCACCGTGGCCGATCATTCGCCGGTTCATACCGCCAATGCGCCCTGTTTCCCCCACTGAATATGGAGGAAAATTATAGTGATGAATAAACCTCT
This sequence comes from Patescibacteria group bacterium, assembly GCA_029260935.1. Lineage (GTDB taxonomy): Bacteria > Patescibacteriota > Minisyncoccia > Phycocordibacterales > Phycocordibacteraceae > Phycocordibacter. The sequence goes on from JAJDCJ010000005.1 coordinate 39,503, forward strand.
TCTTCTGGTCTTGCGCTTCAATTGAGTCAATGATAAGAGAATCGTCCGGACCACCAAGAGTGAGTGCGGTGAAAACGTGAGTACCTCCACGGTAGAAAATACCCGACCCGTGGAGTATCTCTGAAACTCCTCCTGCTTGCGCAAAAAGTGGGCGTACCTCATCAACCGCTCTTCCGTCAACACGTTCGCCACTTTCAATAGCGCGTGTGCGCATCATGCTCTCCACCTGTTCTTCAAAGAATCGTTCTGCTTCTTTTATGTTGTCCGGTAGCATTTCAAGCACGCGCGCCATGTAGTCGTTTTTTAATTCACCCAAGTCTCCCTTGCCTGGCGTACTGGAGAAAACAGCCTGCGGAAACCTGTCATTAAATGTAGTAAATAATTCTTTTACCGCATCGGGTATATCCGGAACTGACAGTACTATTTTTTCTTTACCTATTTTTTCTCTAATTGTATTTTGAAATTTCTGAAGCGCCTCAATTTCTTTTGTCCCTACATCAAAGGCAGCTAACAAAACATCTTCTGATGCTTCATGTGCACCAACTTCAATCATGGTAATGACACCGTCTTTTCCACACACCAACACATCAAGTTCACTGTCGTCATCCTTTCTAAAGTCAAAACTTGGGTTTACCACAAACGTATCATTTCCTTTCTTTTTACCTACCCGCACCGAAGAAACCGGTCCGGACCACGGAATATCTGAAGTAAGTAGTGCAATGCTGGCGGCGTTCACTCCCAAAACATCAGGATCATCATCTTCAAGCGAGAGTACGGTGACCACCACCTGCACATCGCGTCGCAGACGATTGTCAAACAGCGGGCGAATAGTGCGATCAACAATCCTTCCTGAAAGAATTGCTTCTTCTGACGGTCGTCCTTCGCGTCGCATATAGCGACTTCCTAAAATTTTTCCCGCAGCATAAAACTTTTCTTCAAACTCAACCGAAAGAGGAAAGTAATCAACATCACTTCTCTCTTTTTTTCCCATGACTGCTGTGGTAAACACCGTGGTGTTCCCCATACGCACCATGACCGACCCATTTGTTTGGTCTGCTAAATCACTAAACGTAACTGAGAATTCTTTTTCTCCAACTGTTGTCTTGAATGTTTCTTGCTTCATTATTATGTCTTTTTATTATGGAGCTTTCCGAATGACAGAGGCGATGTATGTTCGCACCTGGGTATTCGGAAACCTGCACCTAGTAATACTAACTACAGAAAGTGTAGCAAGGTTATGGCGTAAAATAAACATTTTACGATCGCCTGTAAAAGACAGTATAAAAAAGCTATACTGTATAGAGTAATTACTCATTTACACACAAACACTATGGGAAAAAATCCAAATGAATCATCCCCTACCGTATCACGCGAGTTTGACGGATCAATAACAGTCGCACTTTTTGCAGCTATCGTAGCTGGGATGCTGACACAAAATGTTCTTATCGGTGCCGGAGCTGGAGCACTCGGCTATGTCGGCACCGGACTACTTCAGAAAAAAGGAAACAAAAAAACAAATTAGGGACGTTTTACATCATCTTTAATAGAGGGTTACCGACTGTCGTCAGTGTCTGAACCCACCACTTGTGGCATGGCGTCTTCGCCAGCTTCTTGAGAGCCATTCTCAACTTCAGGGTGACTGCCTGTTTTCGGCATAATCGCGCCTGCATCTCCCCTGTTAGTAAGAGGAAGAGAAAAACGGTTGCCAAGAAGGAACTTCTTCGGCTGTTCTCCCATATCAATAAACTCATCGGCATCTTCGCGTAATCGCGACGATGAAGATTTTCCGAATGAAATAACCTCAACCTGTACGCCATGCGCCTTGAGATACTCAACTAACGGCACAAAGTCCCCGTCTCCTGTTGCAAGTACAATGGAGTCAACTCTCTGTGATGTCTTGATAGCGTCAACTGCCATACCTACATCCCAGTCTGCCTTTTTAGCTCCTCCGTAGAAAATCTGAAGTTCTTTGGTCTTTGTTTCAATACCTATTTTAGTCAGTGCTTCAAAAAATGCCTTTTCTTCACCACTTTCTGTGGTCACCACATAGGCAACCGCACGAATAAGTTGACGCCCTGCGACTGATTCTTTCAAAACGTTTGCAAAATTGACACGTGCTTTAAATAAATTTTTAGCGCTATGGTAGAGGTTTTGTGTGTCTATAAAAACCGCCACACGCTGATTTGGGTGTTTAATAATTGCCATATATAGTTAGTATAACCTGTATAAAAAAGAACATCCCAGCTGCGGGATGCGTGTATTACTTTTTGAGTCCTAAACTCTTTACGAGTTTGCTGTACTCTCGCTTATCACTCTTCTCCAGATACTTCAAATGAGTACGACGGTCCGCAACCATCTGTAAAAGTCCACGGCGAGAATGCTTGTCTTTAGTGTGCTTTTTAAGGTGAAGTGCGAGCTCGTCAATTTTCTGAGACAAAACAGCAACTTGAACAGATGCCGACCCAGTGTCGTCTTTGTGCTTCTGTACGGCCTTAATAGCCCGTGTTTTCTTTGTTTTTGTAAGCATGAGAGTTTACTGTACCATAAATACCCTTAGTTTGCAACGCACTTTAGTCTAGTTTCAAGAGTGAGGTTAAATAAAGAGAGAAGCGACCTGAAAGGCGAGGTACCCTATCCCGAAACCTACAGGAGCCAAAACAGCAAGACCCGCTACATATTCTGTACTTGAATATGTTTTTGTAGGATCGTTTATACCTTCAGAAACGCGCCCTATAAAAGAAAACGGAGACCATATCACGGATCCAACAAAACCAGCTGTTGCACCAGTTACTCTCACTGGTGTACTTGAGCTAATCGCCTCATATACAGACACTACAGCGTTCCGTTTTTCTTTAACCCACGCACGTGGCTTGGTCCAAAAAATATCTTTTATATTTATCTTCTTTATACTTGAAAGAAGGCCAAGGGCGACGCTTCCTGCCTGTTTTGCCCACGCGCCAATTTTGCACAGGGTATCCCAAACCTCCTGGCGAAAACTTGCCTCAGACTCATCTTTTTCGGGCACTAAACTCTCAGGAGCTGAGGGTCCGGCAATAGAATACGTAGTACGTATGTGATTCTCCTCTAGAGCTGTCTGAGGAATACTCTCTACACGTCCGTCGCCAAGAGAGTCGTTTGAATAGCGTTCAATAGGAAGCGCCGTGACCGTAAAAAGTTCTTTAGTTTTCTTAGTTGAAACAATTTCCAAACCGATTTTTGGGGATCCTTCAGGTCTTTTCATATAAACAAAAGATAGCATATTGTATCCATTTTGTCAAGTAGCTCTCCTCTGTCTGTTTTTTATTACTATGAGGCGCTTGTAGAGTGGGTATACTGTAGCTATGAATGCGTATGACCTAAAACGAAAGTTTCTTGAGTATCTGGAAATATCAAAAGGAAGGTCACTAAAAACCCTTGAAAACTACGACCGCTATCTGACGCGTTTTATTATTTTTACGAAAATAAGCGAGCCGAAAGAAATTACTGACACCATGGTGCAGGAGTTCCGCCTCTACCTCAACCGCCTCCCCACTCACGGAGGTGGCACCATGAAAAGAAAAACACAAAACTACCACCTTATTGCCCTGCGTGCGTTTCTGAAATATCTTCAGCGTGAGAATGTAGAAACCCTTACGCCAGAGCGTATTGAATTAGCAAAAGTACCTGAGCGCTCCCTTGAGTTGATCACTACCGCGGAGCTTGAGCGCCTTATGAAGGCCCCTGCTGACGCTCTAAAAAAAGAAAGTGATTCATTTAAACAACAGATTCTCCTGCGCGACCAGGCAATTATGGAGCTCTTGTTTTCAACAGGACTTCGGGTGAGTGAGTTGGCGGCGCTCAATACAGACATAGACCTTTCGCGTGACGAAATGTCAGTGAGAGGGAAGGGAGACAAGGTGCGTGTGGTGTTTCTTTCGGGTCGTGCGAAAACTGCGGTGCGCGCTTACCAAAAAGCGCGCACCGATATGGAAGAGGCGCTGTTTGTAGACGGACGCCCTAAAGCACTCCACCGCATTACCCCGAGGGACATACAGCGTCATATAAAAAAATATGCCATACAGGCGGGCATTACCAGTAAGGTCACGCCTCACGTACTCCGGCACGTGTTTGCAACTGACCTTCTTGAAAACGGTGCTGATATTCGCTCGGTCCAGGCGCTTCTAGGACACGCTAATATTGCCACCACGCAGGTGTATACGCACGTCACCGATAAACACCTACGAGATATTCATAAGGCATTTCACGGCAAAAAAAGAACCTGAACCTATCGACACTTACCCACTTGTGCGAATCCCGGGATTCGCACAAGTGGGTAAAAAACCGAGCAGTGTTTGACTTTTTTCTTTAAAATGTTAAAATAAGTTAATACTTACTAGCATATAAATTTTATGCCTAAACCTGAGAAAATATGGGCCGAGGGAGAATACGAAACTTCTAAGACATTGAACGCTTTTTTAAAGTGGGTTGGTGTCGCAGCAATAATTGCACTTGTGCTTGGAATTCCGTTAGCGGTTGTTTTAAGCAATAAAGACATTTTCTAAGAGCATTCTCCAATATCCAGATAGTATCTTCTTAGCGTAACAGCACAAAAGTGTGCGAATCCCGGGATTCGCACACTTTTTTCAAAAAGAAGAGAGGGGTGGTGGTATGCTAGGTATATGAAACTGGTTTCGTGGAACGTAAATGGCATTCGTGCGGTGCACCGCAAAGAACAGCTGGTACCTATGGTAGAAACTCTGAAACCAGATGTTTTATGCCTACAGGAAACCAAAGCGAGGTCGGAACAGTCCGAGGTTGATCTGCCTGAATATGAAGAATATTGGAACTCGGCTGAAAGAAAAGGATACTCAGGAACTGCTGTTTTTAGTAAAATAAAGCCCTTGAGTATTATTGAAGATTTTCCTGAAGCGATTGTCAAAAAATACGGCTTAAAAGATGGGTTCGGTGACACTAATGCCGAAGGGAGGGTCTTGGTGCTTGAGTTTAGTGATTTTTACATACTGACCGTTTATACACCGAATGCGAAACGCGATTTGGGGCGTCTACCGCTACGAGATAAACACTGGGATCCTGCGTTTTTGGCATACATGAAACTGTTGGAGGAGAAAAAGTCCGTGATTGCCTGTGGGGACTTTAATGTTGCCCACAAGGAAATAGATATCGCCCGACCAAAAGAAAACAAAAACTCAGCTGGCTTTACTAAAGAGGAGCGCACCGGCTTTGATAACTATATAATGGCTGGTTTTATAGACACTTTTCGTATGTTTCATAACGAAGGAGAGTGCTACACCTGGTGGAGTAATTTTAATCATGCCCGAGAGAGAAATATTGGCTGGCGGATTGACTACTTTTTAGTGTCTAGCGCCCTCAAAGAAAAAGTGAAAAAAGCCAATGTTCATATGGATATTTTTGGTTCTGACCACTGCCCTATTTCAGTGGAAATAGAGAGTTAGGAGTGAGCAGTGAGCAATCAGCATAGAGTTTTGAATACTCACTGCTCGTTGCTGATTGCTGACTATTTTCTAAAGGACAAAAACTGTTGATAAGTACATTAAAATGTCCTTTATAAATGTATACTTGTAAAGGACAGTTCTTTACACGGTGGAGCTTCGCCTACCTATACGCGCTCTCAAAAATATTGAATGATAAAGCGGCGTCGTAATTTAGCGCTCTACCTTAAACAAAACAGACCTATGGTTTCATAGGTCTGTTTTTTAGCCATAGGGTTTATTACTTCCTTTCCACTTTCTTCTCATATCTCCTCGAGAACGAGATTTTGAACCAACCGTATATCCAATTACAAAAATTGTAAACAACACAAGTAAGCCAGCTCCTCCATACATTATCCACTCGCATGAGTGAACAGCTTGTTCTTCCGCAACACCTCTTCCTGCTTCATAAAATTTAAAATCACTCATTTACACAGTATCGTATCATATTGATATATTTTGTCAAGTAACATGATGTTTGGCACGCAGTCCGGCTATCGCTTCTTCCTCTTCTTGTTTTTGCTTCTCTCTCCCCGCTTCTCCTAGCTTTTTAAGGTCTTCATCTGACAATTCAAACAACTCTTTTGTGCGGTTTTCTAGGTACTTAGAATCATTTTTCTTTGGATCCTCAAGTACTTCTTCAAGAAGTGCATGAAGTGCCCACCCAATACGTGGCCCAGGTTTCTGATCCATGTTCGCCAATATGTAGTCGCCGTCTATTTTCAACATTCCAACAGAAATAGGATCACGGAGTGCTTCGTCCACCATTGATTTATATTTTCTAAATCGGAACGGCTGTTCCTTTGGTCTCCCTGTCCCTACACGGTCGCAGATACGTAAGTTGAGCAGGTCGCCAATATTTTCTTCGCCGACATTTACAATCATTCGTCTGACAGCGGACAGTGTAATTTTATCCGGGTCGGAAAAAAACATATGCCACCTGACCAGCTTTGTTACTTTTTCACTTAACTCTTTTGAAAAACGGAGGTCTTTCATTATTTTTTGGGTGACTCGTGCGCCGACTACTTCATGCCCATGAAATGTCCATTCTTTTTTCTCTTCAGAGAACCTCCGTGTCTCTGGTTTTGAAATATCGTGGAATAAACTGGCAACACGGAGCGCTACATCCCACTCTTTGTCAGCTGCGTGTTGCATGGCGCGCATGTTGTGTTCAAACACATCATAACTGTGTGCCTGGTTTTGCTCCACACCAATTCCGCGCTCTAGGTCTGGCGTAATGTAAGTTAACAGTCCGAGCTTTTGCGCAAGATACAGCGCCTGCATCGGCGTTTTGGTTTTAATAATTTTGATAAACTCGTCGCGTATACGTTCTTTTGAAATACGACTTAAGTTTTCTGCATTTTCATGAAGCGCAGTTGCTGTTTTTATTTCAAGCGCAAATTCAAGTTCAGCTGAAAGTCTGACCGCGCGCATCATGCGAAGCGCGTCTTCTTGAAAACGTTTTTTTGGGTCACCGACAGCGCGGAGTACTTTTTTTGTGAGGTCCTCTACCCCTCCGTGCTCGTCTACAAGCGTCTCGTCTGAAATACGATACGCGAGGGCGTTTACGGTAAAATCTCTTCTCTCAAGGTCTTCTGCGAGGGTTTGAGCCCACGTTACTTTCTCTGGTCTGCGAGCATCTTTGTATTCCCCTTCGGTACGGTATGGAGTCACCTCAACCACCGCAAGGAGCGGGTCTTCGCTTTCGGTTTTCACCCCCACCGTGCCAAAATCATTTTCATAGAAAGAGTCGGGGAAAAGTTCCTGTATCTGCTCGGGCGTTGCATTTGTAGTAAAGTCCCAGTCTTTTGGAGTTTTGTGTAGTAACAGGTCACGGACACACCCGCCCACCAGGTATGCTTCAAAACCCGCCTGCTCTAAAGTGTTAGAAACAGCTACTACTTCTTCAGGGATATCAGCGTTAGTAATCACCCCATCATTGTGCCACACTATAAATTTTTTAACATTTGACACGAAACGGAGCTGTACTATATTGATAGTAATACTATGGGAGCTGAATTATTGCGAGGGTTTGGAGAGTTACGCAAGTGTCAAAATTGCCCTTATACCGTAGAATCTTCAATGATTTCTGTTTGTAAAGGAGGACACCGTATTTGCGCCGATTGTTCATCTAGTCGTTCAAACTGCCCGCGGTGTTTTAAGTTGTTTGATTAAAAAGATTGGTTATTGTTTGGCTGTACAGGATAGGATTCCCCCTCCCCTGTTGCTTTCAAATCGCAAAGCGATATATTCAAGCAACTCCTCCGGAGCCGGGCGCCCTCGCTCTCCCGCTTCGCGCGCTCGGGTCGCCTTCGAATCCTTGGTTTTGTGGTTACAGATATTTCCTTGCCAGGATTCGGTCACGAGTCGCTAAGTATTTTGCTTCATGTGTTCGCAAAATACTAAGGCTCGCGACCCCGCCTCGGCAACAGTTTTACTATCGTAAAACTGGCTTTGCGCCTCCGGCCTTCGAATCCTGGCGAACACTACAAAATAACAGTCATGGAATGCTCCGCATCCCATTCTTTTATTTTGTGCACCCGCCAGGATTCGAACCCAGAATGACTGTTCCGAAGACAGTAGTGATATCCATTTCACCACGGGTGCTGCTCCCCTATACTACGGTATAAAGTGACAAAAAGGAACACAAAGCTCTACAAAGTCTATGTTTGACGGAGGATACCTTTTTAGAATAAAGTAGAAGAGTATGGCAGTTAAAAAAGAGAAACTGTTCCACCACACAACAGAGGCGATTACCTGCTATTGTACGTGCCCGTGTGAAGTTCCTGTACCTAGAATTGATGATAAGTGTTCAGCATGTTCAAAAGGACTTTGTGTTTAATAACCTTAACGAATCAAGTTATGAGTTCCACAGAGAACCTTAAGAAATGGAGTCCTCTTACCTGCTCTAAGTGCAGATGCAACTGCCCTAACTGCGGATGCGATGGAGAGTGTTGCACACGTTGCTCAAAATAAAACTTCGTTTTGTATTATAAAATATGGTATAAATAAACGCATCTGCGGGCATGGTTAAGTGGTATAATACGTCCTTGCCAAGGATGAGTCCGGGGTTCGATTCCCCGTGCCCGCACAAAATAAAAGGCGGAATACGATAGTATTTCGCTTTTTATTTTGCAGACGGGCTAAGGGAATCGAAAGACGGAGGCGGTATACAAGACGAGGAGGAACGACGAGTGCTTGTCGCCAAGTCAGGGTCGTGAGCCGTAGAAAATTAAGGAGTGAAATGACTATAATTTTCACGGACTCCTGACCGATTCCCTATCCTACATGCCTTGCGTCTAGATACAGAAAAATGATAGTACTCTTGTGGGGTTTCCAAAAAGTGAGATAGCGAAGCGTCCCAGTGCCCGATCCCCCACCCTCTACTTTTCACATGAAACGTATACAAAATATTTTTGGTATTCCAACTTTTCATAACTTCAAAGTAAAAAGTCATATTTTTACAATTCCCAGCAAAAATGACCTTTATGAACTAATTCCAATTTTTTAAATATACTTTAAATAAGCCCTTTCTTATTGTTTTAATCTATGTAAAATAAGTGGATAAGTCTGTGGCGTGTGTTAATAAAAGACATATTATGGTCTTATACAAAAAAGGTCTTATAGGGATATGTGGCTTAAAGTATAGTTTTAATCATAATTACCGTTATTAATGAGTTTCACGTGAAACATAGAATATATACATGGCAAAACACAACAAAATAGGACTCTTGGGTGAGAACATCGCTGAACAATTCCTAAAAAATAAAGGACTTGAGATAATCTGCAGAAACTATAGAAAGCCCTATGGGGAGCTGGATATCGTTGCACGTGAAAACAGGATAACTCGGATTATTGAAGTTAAGTCTGTTTCATGGGAAACGGGTAAAGAGGAGGATCTGCTCATTAGACCTGAGGAGAATATGCACCCACAGAAGATAAAACGACTCAAGAGAGTAATAGAGGCATATATCATTTCACATGAAACAAAAGAGTGGGTCTTTGATCTTATTTTAGTATATATAGACGAAAAGACCCACTCAGCACAAGTGAAATGGCTCAAGGACATTATTTTATAAAAATGTCCTTTAGTTTTTGTTTACCCTAAAATGCCACTCAAACCCGAAACCGTCCCTTTCTATGAGGTAGAAGCATCCAAAACTTTTGGGCGTTGAAATCACTGTGTAACGAACATAGTCGGGGTGCCGGGATTCGAACCCGGAGTCACCTGTTCCCAAAACAGGCATGTTAACCGTTACACTACACCCCGACTATATGCACTACACTTCTTGATTCCAACGTCTCCAAAACAGGAGAGAGGAAATACGTCTCTCTCCTGCAATGTAATAGAGAATAACATGTTTTGCTAAAAAAATATAAAACGTAGTTCTCCTTCAGGTATAGTACTCTACAGGTATGGAAAGAATACTACGTGGAAAAGAGCCGAGAGGCGAAGGAGGAGAACCTTGGACACCTGAGATGCAATGTTGCGGGTGTAAAAGTTGCTCGCAACCCGGTGGGTGTAATTGTAAATTTACAAGCGGGCTTTTTTGTAGGTGCCAAGGTTGCAGTTCGTAGTGTTCCAGTTTTTTTGCTAGAGTGTAGTAATGAACGAATTAATTATCACGTATGGGGTCGCGCTTGGTGTATTTATTACAACATGGGCGGTGTTATGGGGAGTAAAAAAAATCGCACTCTTTCAACTTACGAAACTGTCTGAGAAAACAACCAATGATCTTGACGACGCCTTTGTGGGACTTATTCAAACAATCAACTGGCTGGTACTTGGTGCGGCCTCGCTTGCTTTTGCTATCCGTTTTACGAATGCGCCTGGGGTTGTGGTGCAGTCAGTCGGTGCGCTGTTTTTAATAGCAGTGGTGTATCAGGTATCCGTTGGTGCGGCACATATTGTTGATACTATTTTAGAAAAAAGTCAGAGCAAAAAAAATGGAAAAGAAAGAAAGAGCGCAATGAACTTTCTTTCAGGAGGAATAAAATGGATTATTTGGTTTTTTGGTGGTTTGCTTGTGCTTTCAAACCTTGGAGTAAATATAACCAGTCTTATTGCAGGTCTCGGTATTGGCGGTGTGGCTATTGCCTTCGCGTTGCAAAATATTTTAGGAGATCTTTTCAGTTCGTTTGCCATTTACTTTGACAAACCATTTGAAGTGGGGGACTACGTGGTGATTGACACACACCGTGGCACTGTTGAGAAAATAGGGCTTAAAACAACACGTATCCGATCTATTGAGGGTGAGGAAATTGTTATTTCAAACCAGGACCTTACCTCAGCGCGTCTGCAAAACTACAGAAAACTGACAGAGCGTCGCCGTGTGTTTACATTCGGTGTGTTATACGAAACACCGCTTGACGCCGTTGAAAAAATCCCCAGCATGGTATCTAAAATAATAGAGTCTCTACCGAACGTTCGTTTTGACAGAGCACATCTCACTTCTTTTGGTGCTTCGTCTCTTGATTTTGAAGTTGTCTATTTTGTTACCTCAAGTGAATACAAATTTGCCCTTGACATTCAACAAGATATTAATTTTGCACTTATGCGAGTGTTTGAAAAAGAAAAGATAGAGTTCGCGTACCCCACGCAGACGCTCTACGTGAAGAAGTAAGTCAGTTCTCCAACACGCTGACCAAAGCCGCGGAGAGGGTGGGGGCGGTGGTGAGTGAAAAGAGGGCGCGTTCTTGGTTGAGGTCGCGGGCAAGGTACTGCGCGAGCGGAATGCCGCGCTCCTCGGCAAAGTCGCGGATGATGTATTCGGTGGAAAGCGCGCGCAGGTCGCGACCATCGGTGCTCGGTGCATCAGAGGATGTCACGATGAGCCCTAAAAGTGCTGCACCAGATGGGCTTTTAGTATTTTCTATCGCCACAGCACCGCCTGATGAGCCCTGTTGTGCAACGATTGACCCGCCTATTGAAAAGAGGTCGGCAGTAACGGTTTCAAATGTAAAGAGCTGTCTGACTTTCGCGGGAGCAGAGGCCGCGTACAGCTCTTTTTGAATAGTAAGACCGCCTAAAAAACCTGCAGGATATCCCGCCAAAAGCACTGAATCATTAGTACGTGGAGCATCAGTTATAAGTGGGATATAGGTGAACTGTGGGGGCACCGGTATGTCGGGAGCTGCGATAAATCCAGTTACCTGAACAAGTGCGTAGTCATGAGCGCCATTGCCAGTGGGTCTTATATCGTCAATTTTCTGCGCATTATCTACTATCCATGACGGCGAAATAAAAAGAAGGTCAAGGGTGTAGGCGGGTTTTGCAGGGCTTCCCGTACGCGCGATACACTCAATAGTGCCTAGAGCAGGGTAGTCTTCAAGGAGGAAATACTGAGCCACGTGCGCATTGGTAATGATAATACCGCGCGGGTCAATAACGACACCAGAGGCACTTATGGGGTTGAGTGATCCGCCTGAGGTGCTACAAATTATATTAACGATTGAACTGCGTACCGTCGTATTAAAGTCGTCAGAAACCGATGTGTTCTGAGGAGTCGCCGTTTTTTGTATTTTTGCCAAAGCGTCAAGGGCCTCCTGAAGTGATTTTTCAAAATCGTCAATAAGTGGCTTGGTGGGCGTAGTGGATACTGCGGACACTTCTGGGATAGTTTCTTTTTTATCCTCTTTCGGTTCAGACACCCCCTCTTCGGGTATTGGTGGATTTTCCTCTAGTTGAGATTGTTCTATCTCATCGGAAGGTGCCACCGTACTACTCGGTAAAGGTGCCGGTAGTGTGGTGTCTGGCGCCACGGCCTGGTTGGTGGCAACCCCAAGTGATATGAGGAGCGCCCCCACAACGGAGGCGACTATAACGGCTATTTCTTTGAGGAGAATGAACATATACGCCTATAATACAAGACTTTCCAGAAATTCACTAAACACTCGTTTTATTGCTTATATATGCTATAGTAGTTGAGTTCTTGGCTCTGTTATATGAGACAGGCTAAGTCCATATTAACAGTGCTGCCTAATTGAACATTAGGCATTTGTTCTTAAGAAACAATCATTATGGAAAACGGAGATATGCCGGTTGACGGCACTATGCCAACTGAAGGTGGTGACATGTCTGAAGAAAAGACTATGCCAACTGAAGGTGGTGACATGCCAGCTGAGGGTGGTGAAGAAAAAGCTGCCTAACTTCTAAAAACCCCGCGCTTGCGGGGTTTTTTATTACAGACAACTGGATTATGTGCCCATTCTGCGGTATCCTAGAAAAATTGCGGGCCCGGACACTTACTTTGCCATCATAACGTTAGCATAGGATGTCGGTTGGTAAGGAAAGTAAAAAATGCTCGGAGTTCGCACGTTGAGACCTGTTGCTTAAAAGACAACAATGGCAAAGTAAGTGTCCGGGCGGGATTAGTTTATCGGTAAAATAACAGTTTTCCAAACTGTGGTGAAGGGTTCGACTCCCTTATCCCGCACAGATTGAAACTTCTTCTGAATTGAGGACGGAAGACCGCCGCGCCGCAGGCGCGGCGGAAAGCAAATGGGCGCGCCGCTGCGCGACGAATTGGAATGGCGATGGTACCGCGAAGCGGGCGGTTTTGTCACGAACCGCATGGTTCGTTCCGATTTTTTGGACGAAGGAGGCAATTTCAGGGAAATTGTCGGATGAGGACAAAAAATCAGCTTGTTTCGTATCCAAAACCCAACTCCGCAGGGGTTCGACCCACTGGTTCTCTCCGCGTTCGCACTCTTTCTGTTTTGCTTTCAAAGTGGCGAGAGAGCGCATGGTTTTATCTTTTCTCTGGAGATAACTTTTCTTTGGTATATCCCCATCAAGATAGGTTGAGATAAGTTTCTCCATGCGCTCCTCGTCCGCTTTGATTTTGAGAGAAAGAGTGTGAACATCATTTTGCGACACTGATTGTTCTTCCTGTTGCCATTCGTCAATTTTCGCTAACATCCAGTCGGTATAGCGGTCGCAAAGTGATAGTGTTTGAAGCCGTTCCTTGAGTTGAAAGACGAGAATGTCCTCGCGCAAATATCCCTGTGTACACTTGCCTCTCTTTTTCGTACAGCGATAGTACCGATAAATTCCTCCATTTCCTTTGGCGAATTGTGCGGTGAACATAGAGCCACATTCCTCACAACGAAAAAGAGAGCGGAACGGAAAATCGTGATTCTTCCTGGTATTGCGAGGACATTCTCGTACTTTCAAAACTTTTTGTACGGCTTCAAACAATTGCGGAGAAACCAGTGGTTCAAAGTTTCCATCAAACCATTCACCACGATGTTTGACGAAGCCCAAGTATGCGCGATTAGTGAGAAGCCGTTTGATGGAAACTTTGGCAAGTGGCGTTCCGTTTCGAGATACCACGCCCAAATCCGCCAAAAACTGTCCCAGCGAGGTGTATGTATGCGTCCCTTTGGCGTATTCCTCAAATGCAATACGAACGATACGCGCGTTCGTGGGGTGCGGCTCGATGTTTCTGGTACGCGCATTATTCACATAGCCAAAGGGTGCGAGGTTCAACCACTCGCCACGGCGCAGTTTTTGGCGGATGCCCCGATTCACATTCTGCACCAGATTGTCTGAATAATATTTCGATTGTCCGAACGCCACTTGCAACATAAAGAGTCCCTGCGGCGTGGGTTCAAACCAAAAGGTCGGAAAGCGCAAAGACATGATTTTCTGTGTGTCTACGGCGTATATGATACGTCCACCATCAACGCTGTTGCGGGCGAGCCGATCAGGATGCCACGCCAAGATACCGATATTCCCTAATTCCTCGACCTTTCCCATCATTTCACCGAACACGGCTCGCCCCGGTGTCTTTGCGCTTTTCGACTCTTGAAATTCCTCAAGAATTTCAAGATTTTCTTTACGTGCAAACTCGCGTAATTCAAACAACTGCGCTTCAATCGACATAATCTGTTTGTCGTCTTCTTCAGTCGATTTACGCGCGTATAGAAAATACTTTTGGTTTGCCATACTTGCTTCAATAATAACAGAGAAGCAAGTATGCGAATACGAAACAAGGACAAAACCGCCCGCTTCGCGGTACCATCGCCATTCCAATTCGTCGCGCAGCGGCGCGCCCATTTGCTTTCCGCCGCGCCTGCGGCGCGGCGGTCTTCCGTCCTCAATTCAGAAGAAGTTTCAATCTGTGCTGACATTCTAACCTTTGCGCGAACCTTTTACGAGAACACTTAGCCGCCTCCGCTTCGCTCCGGCGGAACCACGCAGCGCCATTCTTTTTGCTTTTCCTTTTTAAAAAACACGCCGACAAAAAATTAGGAAAGCGGAAAAAAGAATGGCGCTGCTCGGTGGCGCTCCAGATGCGGCGTTGTGGCGGGGGCAACGCCGCATCTTTCGCCCAAAAGGCAAATGCAGTCTTAGGAAAAATCAAATGTCTAAGAAAGTCGGAAGTGGACTTTTTGACTCGATGATTCCATTTGATAAGATATAATCTTGAACTGCCATGCCAATTCGTAGATACGAAAACTTTCCGTCTTCGTCAATAAGTTCTTGTTCTGCCTCTTTGACCGAACGTGGCAAATATTCCTGTGTCAAAGCGGTTTTATAACCCTCAAGGGTATATTTTGTTGAAGCATTTTCGTCAAGATATTCAAGACTGTATCTTGCATTGTTGTCGATATCAGAATACACATAGTCAACAGAATCAAACCACATTTTCATAAACGCCTTGATCTCTGATTTCTTACTCTCTACGACACTCTTTCGTGCGACAATTCCCGTAATATCAGCAAACCCCGCATCTTCCATCGAGAAAACTGAGCGTCCACCTCGATTAAGTGTTTCAGTGAGTTGGGTCAAGCCAACAGATGCCGCATCAAGACTACCTGCTTCAGCCGCAAGAAATCCTTGATCAAGAGGGGTATCTACAATTTTTAGAGAATTGGCTGGCACATTGTTTGATGCTGCAAGAGAATAAAGCATCATGTCGAACATTGAACTTTTTTGTGCCCCAATTCTTTTAGATAAAAATTGTGCTACTTTTTCGCGGTTTTGTAGACCATTTGCGTCTAGTGTTGGTACTTCGTTTTCTCCCCGAAAAGTTACAAAAGCACCTCCCTTAAACACATATGCGGGGTACACATATACCAATGGGTCGTTTGTTCCAGCATTTATGTTGTCCGCTTTTGTGAGGTATTCGATATAGCTGGCAAAACCAATATCAATACCTCCTCCAACAACTGCTTCCATGATGTTTTCCCAAGGTAGAGTAACGAGTTCAATATCGGTCTTATATTTTTCCTCAAGCCCCAAAGGTTCAATAGCAGCTGTCATTGCTAAATCTTGATAGGGAGATATACCAACTCGCAAAGAACCGTTCGACGACTGATTATTCAAATAAAAGAAAATTCCAACGACAATGACAGCTGCGGCGATAATGAGAATCCATTTATACACTCCTACTTTCGCCAGAAAACTATTTTGCTCCATATCCATATTAAGAGATTATCGAATAATGTTGTTAAGACGCCCAAAATCGTCGTCGCTAAGAGTATAACATCCAGCGAGAAGGTTGCACGGGAAGTTTGGATAAGATAACCAAGCCCCACTTGTGAACCGAGCATTTCGGCAACAACCACAATACCCACGGCTGTCGCCAGTCCAAAACGGAGCGTTGGCAGGATTGATTCAAGAATTCGAGGGAACCACCAAATCATTGTCATTCGATCAGTTGAGAGGTTGAACGATTTAAAAAGTATTTGGTCATGTTCTCGTGGAAACTGGACAACGTTCGCACTCGCAACTAGCACATTGATACCGAGTCCTAATGTAAGGAGAATAACCCTGCCAACTTCCGAAAATCCAAACCAGAGTAGAAAGAACGGGATGAGCGCTATCGGCGGCACAGCGCGAAGCGCATTGAATGACGGCATAAAAACTTGCATGAACCGCAGGCGATGAATAAATAGCGCACCGAAAATACCAAAAGAAATGCCGAGGACAAGAGACACGGCGATTCTTGCCGCCGTAGCGAATGTATGCAAAAGAAGTGTGTCCTTGAGTTTAATAGCAGCATCGATAACACTTATTGGCGACGGCAAATATCGTTCGGGTACGTTAAAAATAACAACAACACCAACCCAGACGATGAGAAGCAAAAAAATACCAATAAAGATTTTAAAATATTTCATACGCCGTTATTTTTAATTTTCCTCAGATTAGAAAAAGGCGGCTCGCCGTCAAACTCAAAAAACTCTGCATCGTCAATAGCAACGTTATCCGTAAAATGAGCCGTCATAATAATCGGGACCTGCGGACATTGTTCGCTTTTGAGAAAATTGAGGAGGAGGAGTCGCTTTTTTGGATCAATGTAGTTCATGGGCTCGTCGAGCAAAAACATATCGGTATCAGCAACAAAGGTTCTAAATAACTCAACGATGCGACGTTGTCCAAACGACATCTCGTATGCACGTTTATGTAATATATCCTCGACGAGCGGAAAGAGCGGGTGTGTCTTCAGTTCTTCAACCGGTCGTCGAAGGAAAATCGTCAGATTTTCAGTACCAGTCAGCCATGGTGCCAAATTGTCATCTTGCAAAACAAGGAACGACCTTTGTGGCACCAAAAACTCATCTATTGACTTTGGCTCCAAAACACCATGCAAAATTTTTAACAATGTTGTTTTGCCAGAGCCAGACGGACCGCGAATGATACCGATTCGTTTTGACAACTCAAAATCAAAGTCTTTGAAGACAGTCGCGTGTTGGTGTGAAAAATTTACCCCTGACACTTTTACCATAGTTTGAATAATACTAGATTTTTCCTAAGACTGCATTTGCCTTTTGGGCGAAAGACGCGGCGTTGCCCCCGCCACAACGCCGCATCTGGAGCGCCACCGAGCAGCGCCATTCTTTTTTCCGCTTTCCTCATTTTTTGTCGGCGGGTTTTTGAAAAAGGAAAAGCAAAAAGAATGGCGCTGCGAGGTTCCGCCGGAGCGAAGCGGAGGCGGCTAAGTGTTCTCGTAAAAGGTTCGCGCAAAGGTTAGAATGTCAGCACAAAAACAATGAGCCGGGCGTGATAACGCTCGGCGATTTGTTTTGTAGCGAGGAGAGGGGAATCGAAAGGCGGAGCCGGTATACAAGGCGAGGAGGGACGACGAGTGCTTGTCGGCGAGCCAGGGTCGTGAGCCGTAGAAAATTAAGGAATGAAATGACTATAATTTTCACGGACTCCTGACCGACTCCCTTATCCCGCACCTGAAACGAAGAACATAGCGATGTAACCATTGATATGTTTGAGAGAAGGTGTGAGACAAGCTTTGCTTATCCCGCACACGAAACGAAGTTCTTGCATCGTCTCCATAAGCATCCTTGCCTCACACTAAACAAAATCCCCCGCGTACGCGGGGGATTCTACCTAAAACCTAGTGACCTAGATCCTAGTCTCTATTTAACTGCATCCTTAAGTGCCTTTGCTGCGCGGAATTTTGGCACACGCATTGCGGCTATCTGGATAGTCTCACCAGTTCGTGGGTTTCTACCTTGACGCGCCGGGCGCATTTTGGTTGAGAAGATACCAAGTCCGGCAACTGATACTTCTTCGCCTGACTTAAGTTCTCCTACAATGGAGCTGATAATAGTTTCTACTACTTCCTCGGCTTGGGTTTTTGTTCCGCCAAGGACTGTTTGCACTTTTTGTGCGAGATCTGCTTTGTTCATACCACTGTTGTTATTACTAATATAAGTACAAAATCATTATATATCGCGGTATTTTGTGCGCAACCCCTTAAAAAGGTTTGACTTTTATTCCAACTTATTTTTTATTTCTCTTAGTAATCCATGCCTCATACTCTTTAATAACAAGACGAGCTGATTCTTCGGCAGAAAGGTTACTAGTGTCAATCACGAGGTCAAACGGCTGGGTGTTTAAAATATCAATACCATACAACTCCTGATAACGGCGTTTTTTACTCTCCTGTCGCATACGTGCATTGTGTTTGATATGCTCAATGGAAGCATCTTCTTCTGCCATACGCCCCTCTTCATGAATACTTTGGTGTATGCGCTGTGCTACTAAATCATCAGAAACGGTCACGAACACCTTAAACGAGCGCTGTATCCAGTGGTAGGCAAGGCGCGAGTCAATAACGAGATGATTTTCCTTAACGCCAAGTTCTTGAACAATCTCATCAATTTCTCTATCAATAGAAGGGTCCGCTTCTGCTTTTTCAGTAAGCTCATTTACAGACACGTTACGGTTTTCTGCAACCGATCTAAAAATGTCACCCGCCGAAAAGAGTTGGTACCTGAGTCGCCGGGCAAGTGCTCTGCCTATACTTGAGGCACCAGCACCGTGTGTACCCGTTATAGTAATAATTTCCTTTTTTGTTCTTTGTATTACTTCTGTATCTTCTTTTTTTAATTGCTTTAAGATTCTGCCAACAGTATGGGAACCCAAGCGCGCGACACTTTTTTCATGTCGTTTAATACTTTGTGTCTGAAAAATACCATACCCTAACACAGCAACCATAGGGAAGAGTGAGGCAAATGCGATGAGCCCAAACCCGTCAATAAGCGGGTCTCGGCCGGGAATACTTGAGGCAAGTCCCAAACCAAGTGCCGCCACAATAGGCACGGTGACCGTTGACGTGGTGACGCCACCTGAGTCATAAGCAATAGGCACGGTTGTTTTTGGAGCGAAAAATGTAAGAATGACAACCACACTGTACCCGATGGCGAGGTACCACACAATTGAGTCGCCGTTAATGATGCGGTATGCGCCAAGCAAGATACCTATTCCCACGCCGGACGCAACGGCAATGCGCAGAACAAATGAACGTATCGCGCCAGCACTTAAGAGCTCAGCTTTGTTCGCAATCGCCGTTAACGCTGGCTCAGCAATAGTGGTGGCAAAACCGATAGTGAAAGCGAAGAGATAGATAAGGAAAATGTTTCCCTTTACGGCAAGTGCTACTGCAATCGTCTCGCCAACAGGAAAGAGCCCAAGTTCAAGACCAACAACAAACGCATACAGTCCTAAAATAACAAGAATAAATCCAAAGACATGAGTTATCGGAGAGGTGAGAGGTTTTCTGATAACTACCAAATAGAAAAAGAGAACCGTGAGTATAATCGGTGTCACGTCACCTATAGTTGCAACGAACTGTGTAAGGTATGGAGTAAACGATGATGAGGCAAAAAATGCCACTGCCGCCTGCATTGACTGCGCCGCAGACCCAACAAGCGTGGCGCCTGAGAGCGAAGTAGCACTGATAACACCCGAGTACGCAACAACTCCGTAGAGTTGCACAAAAATCATCGGCAGTAGTGAAGCAAAAGCAATTAACCCAAAGCCATCTATGATGGGGTTTCTGTTTTTTAAACTTGAGGCAACGCCAATACCTAAAGCCGCGATCAGTGGCACGGTGACCGTTGACGTGGTGACGCCACCTGAGTCGTATGCCAGTCCCACAATTTCCTGCGGTGCAAAATAGGTAACCGTCAGTGCAATAACGTAGCCGGAAATTATATACCAATGAATAGGGTGGTTGAGAAAAATACGAACAACACCGATGACAATTGCTACCCCCACAGAAAATGCCACGACAAGGCGAAGTATGAGTGCATCAATCTGTCCGTCGCTAATAACTGCCGCTTTGTGGGCAATAGCCAACAAAGCGGGTTCTGCAATGGTGGTGGCAAAGCCAATAACAAACGCAAAAATAAGAACCCAAAACCTACGCTTTGAAGAAGCGAGTTGTGTGGCAAGATTTTCCCCAAGAGGGAAGACTCCCATTTCAAGTCCACGCATAAAAAGAGCAAGCCCGATACCAACAATTGCCAGCCCGAGCACCATGCTTGGTAAATTATCGGGAGTTGTTCGCAATATAACGAACTGGAAAAAAGCAATGACTCCGATAATAACGGTAAGGTCTAGAAATGATCTACGAATATCGCCGACAAAGGTATAAAAATGCTTCTTGAGCTTCGGCATTACCTATAGAGTCGCATACAATTCCCTAAAAACAAACTTTTCGCTTTTGTGTTTGTTTTATCGGGCAAACTCAATTGAGCGCTGTTCGCGAATAACGTTTACTTTGATTTCGCCAGGGTATTTTAATTCACTTTGAATACGGTTTGCTACATTTCGTGCAAGTTCGCGCGCCTCTAGATCAGATATTTTCTCTGGCTGTACAAAAATACGCACTTCACGTCCTGCCTGGATAGCATATGATTTTTCTACCCCTTCAAAACTTGTCGCAATGTTTTCAAGATCGTTGAGACGCTCTAGATACCGCTCTACACTGTCGCGACGTGCACCGGGACGCCCTCCTGAGATGGCGTCAGCAACTTGTACAATAACCGACTCAATAGTTTCATACGGATATTCTTCATGGTGGGCCTGCATTGCTTGAATAATAGGTTTTTCTACACCAAACTTTTCAAGAATACGCCTGCCGATTTCAACATGAGTTCCTTCAACGTTGTGGTCCACCGCTTTTCCAATATCATGCAAAAGTGCCCCTGCTTTGGCCACCCCAACATCGGCGCCAAGTTCTGAGGCGAGCATACCTGAAATGTGTGCCATTTCAATTGAATGTTGTAGGACGTTCTGTCCGTAGGACGTTCTGAAGTAGAGACGCCCCAAAATATCCATAAGGCGTGGGTCTAAACTATGAAGTCCACACTCATAGGCAGCCGCTTCTGCCTTTTCTTTTATAGTAGAGGCAACTTCTTCTTTTGCTTTTTTAACTGTCTCCTCAATTTTAGCCGGCTGAATACGCTGGTCTACAATAAGGTTTTCAAGTGCAATGCGTGCAATATGCCTGCGCACAGGATCAAAAGAAGAGAGTGTGATCATGCCGGGGGTGTCGTCAACCAACACGTCAACTCCTGTTGCTCTCTCAAATGCCTTTATATTTCGTCCTTCTTTTCCAATAATCTTTCCTTTAATGTCATCGCTCGGTAGAGGCACCGATGTTGAGAGTAGTTCATTGTTGACGGCGTTTCCATACCGCTGAATAACCGTAGTGAGAATTTCTTTCGCTTTTTCCTCAAAGCGTTCCTTGCCTTCAATATCAAGTTTCTGAAGTCGTACCGCAATATCGTCTTCGTGGTTTTTGCGTAGCGACTGAAACAGCTCTTCTTTCGCATCCTCTTCCGTCAGATGCGCTACTTTTTCAAGCGCATGCTCGCGCTCTTCTACCAATTTCTCAGAGGCGTCTTTAATGGCACGCACCTCTTTAATTTGTTCTTTTATACGCTCAGCTTCTTTGTCAACGTCTATCTGTCGTTTATCAAGATATGCTTCTTTTTCAACAATACGCCGATCTTTTACTAACAAGTTCTCCTCTTTTTGTTTAAACTCGGCGCGCAGAACCTCTTCAGTTCCCTCAACTTTTTTACCTGCAACGTCAATAATGTTTTTAGCTTCCTCTTTTGCCTCAAGCAGCATTTGCTTGATTTCTAGTTCAACGGAACCTTTTTGTCCCAACGAAACAATCCATCGGAGAAAGTATCCGACGGCGATGCCCACGATGCCTGCAAAGGCAAGGAGCACAAGTATTAATTTAAATGACATAATATTTCAACTCCCTTTATGAGTTGAAACTTCTTTTTACGGTACTGCCGAAAAATTTACGAAATGATACACCTAGGATAGGCGGATAAAGATAAACATTCTTGAATATGCGCTCTGATATACGGACATAGCTCTAGTTTCAATTTTTGGTTGGATCATTTTAGTATACGTCTTCAGGAGTAACAGGAGTTTCAAATCATCTGAACGGGATTATCAGTAATAACAGTGTGAACATATTCACTATACGCCCGTTTTTTTACCAAAGCAAATAGTGTGGCGCATCAGGGCTACTGCCTCAACAAAAAATCCCGCAATTGCGGGATTTTTTGTTGAATTTCAATTTATGCTCGCGCCTTATATATATCGTCAATCACGCCGTACTTTTTCGCCTCATCAGCTGACATAAAGAAGTCACGATCTATATCTTTCTCAATTTGTGCCAGTGTTTGCCCCGTTGCTTTTGCCATCATTTTTGCCAATTTCTCACGTGTCTTAATAATGTGACGCGCGGTAATTTCAATATCAGTTGCCTGACCTTGGGCGCCACCAAGTGGCTGATGAATCATTACTTCTGCGTTGGGCAATGCAAAACGCTTTCCTTTTTGACCTTGCGACAGAAGCCACGCACCACCTGAGGCCGCCATACCAACACACACGGTAACTACATCCGGCTTTATATAATTCATAGTATCAATCATCGCAAGTGTTGAGGTGACCGAACCACCAGGGGAGTTGATGTAGAGGTAGATGTCTTTCTTTGGGTCTTCGGCCTCAAGAAAGAGAAGTTGGGCAATCACAAGGTTTGCGTTGTAGTCTTCAATAACACTACCCAGAAACACAATACGCTCCTTTAAAAGGCGAGAATAAATGTCGTAGGCGCGCTCACCAAGGTTGGTTTTTTCAATTACCATTGGTACGATCATGCTGTTTTGTATAGGATTTAGTTCATCTTTCATAGACACTATGATACCGTAGACTACTTTTATTTACCAGCGACACCGCGTCGTATTCGTGTTTGAGCCGTTTACTATTTAAATGAGCAAGGACGGTCCTTGCTCATTTGTTTTCTCGCGGAGGGACTGCGGATGTATAAGGGAGTCCTTTCACATCAAAAATTAGTGACGTCGGACGTCACCCATTTTCTTTTGTTTTTATTTTATTGGAAAAATATGTACACGGCGTGTCAATATTTTATGGTTTTTTCTTTTTCTCTTCGGATGTATTCTCGGTGGTTTTTTTGGTTTCAGGTAGGTTAATTTTAATACCCAAAGATTCCCATAATTTCTCGCGCATGAATTGTTCGTGCGCATAGGTGTGGGCTTGTTGATGCTCAACGCCTTGCTCTACAAGTTTGTGTGCAAACTCAGATTCTTTTTTCTTGTCATCTTCTGTGAGTTCTGGTTTTTCTTCTTTGATAATCTTGGCGAAAATAATATCAAGTACCACTCGTTTTCTGGCGCTCACTTTCAACTCTTCCTTTACTTGCTCTTCGCTCTTTCCAGCACGACTCAGGTAGTCGCTCCACTGAGTGTTTTGTGCGGTCACATCTTTTTTGAACATTTCAAGGAGCGCCCCTGCCTCTTCACTTACAATAAAGTGCGGAATACTGCACGAAGCTTTGGTGATGAGCGCTTCTGCGACGGCGCCACGTCTTTTTTGTTGCACGCGGTCAGCAACTGCCTTTTGTGCTTCTCCTTCAATAAAGTGTTCTAGTGCGGCTCCATTTTCAAACCCAGCGGTTTTCGCTTCCTCGTCAGTAAGTGGTGTGTCTGCATTTTTGTCTTGGCTGTCCTCTTTGTTTTCAGTATCTTTTTTATCAGAAGCGTCTTTTGTTTTATCTTCTGTTTCTACTCCTCCTGCAGCCGCTATATTTCCCTTGGCAAGAGCTCTGATTTGTGTACGGAAAGCCTGTTTTGCCTGACTCTCTTCTTTCTGTGTGTCCTCTTTAGGTAAGGTATTCAACACGCTTTTTGCGATCTCCTTATAGTCAGCAAGTTCACACGTAGGTGCCACTAGTGCCACTATTTCAAAATCAACGTCGCCTTTTTCTGTGCCGTCGCCCCGTGTCTTTAAAGAAAGCGTAAGTGGTGCAATAGGAAATACTTCTTCTTTAGTTAACATCTCTTGTGTTTCTTCGCTTAATGCCTTTTCAGCTGCGTCTTTCCACAGAAAACCTGCACCGACTTCTTCAATCACCTTCTTTTGAGGAACATGGCCCTTACGAAAACCGGGGAGGGAAACCTCTTTCACTGCCCCTTCAACTGCTTTTTCATAAAATTTCTCTACAACGCTTGATGAGAGTGTTCCTTTTAAGACCACTTCGGCGTTTTCTTTTATTTCTTTTATTATATCCATTGCCATATCCTACATGATTCTTATCAATAAAACAAAAAACCGAAGCGCGCTTCGGTTTTTTGTTACAACAGAAAAGAATTTCTATTCTCTACTGTAAGTTTAACTCTGCGTCTAGGTCGGCTTCAGCGGCATCAAGTCCAGAGAAATCAGAAGCATCTAGGTCGGCTTGAATATCATTGAGTTCAACTGATGCGCTCTGCGTACGAAGGATCTCTTCTTCATCTTGCTGAGCTGTTGTTTGATCATCTGATTGAATTTGATCAATGCCAACAGTGAAGTAATACACTCCACCAAGCGCAAGCAAAATAACAATAATAATGATCCCAATAATGGCCCCAGCTCCTCCTGAATGTCCTCCGGATGGTGGTGTCACCGACGTTGGCGTTGGTGTGGTTGTTTGTTCTTGTTCTACGTTCTCCATATTAGCTTAGTATACACGAAGATTAGGTGGTTAATTTGAGTCTGTTTCACTATCCTCATCGTGATCATCGTCGTCATTGTTATCCTCGTCGCGGTCTTCATCCCTACTATCCGTCAAGATTCTTACTGCCTCCCGAACAGATTTATGTGCGTCTTTTATATTATCTCTTGCGTCCTTGATAACTTCTTTGGCATCTTTAAGTGCCTCTCGTAAATCTTCCCGTGTGAGGTCTTCACCTGACCCAAACACTGAAGAGATAATACCGTCAAGTTCAATCAGGTTGGCTTCAGCTGAAGACAGCTCAAAGAGGGCTTCGTCAAGATGAAGTCGTGCACCTGTAGTGTCTATCCCGCGCGCGTCAAGGTTGTCTGTATGGGTTTCAATGCGTGCAATAAACCCTTCAATTCTTTCAATTGATGCGTCAAGGAGTCGGATGAAACGATTGAGGTGTGCCTCGGCTCTATCAACAACTCTGTCGCCAAGAGCTTGGTCGCGCCTGTCGCGACGGTCATGAGACTCATCCCGGATTCTTTGACGTACATCGCTATGAGAAGACTCGCTTCTTTCACGAACCTCACTACGATGTTCTTCTGTACGACCCTGTGCGTCACGCACTTCACTGCGAACCTCTTCACGTTTTTGAAGCGTGCGTGTTTTAACATCAACACGTTTTTCTTTAAGAGATTCTTTTCTTTCTTTGATTCGCTCGCGAATAAGAGTCGGTGTTGGACGATCTTTTTTCACTTCACCGAACAGTTCAGGGTGTGGTCCGCGACTATCGGTGTCCACATCATCGTCTGCGTGGGCAAACCCCGAAGGGGCAACGAGAAGTAGCCCAAGTATTACGAAACCAAATAAGGTTTGCTTTGCAACTATTTGTAATGTCATAGGTGGAATAATTTAATTTTTAGAATAATATATCAGTCAACAGAAAGCTTGCTTCCAAACTCACTTCTCTACATTCTATAACGTTTTTTTTGTGTTTCTTATTATAAAAACCCCCTCGTGGGGGTTCAAAAGCGCTCTTTAGCTAGTATGTTATTACCGTGAACTAGAAGGGATTCCGGGCACCGCGTACTTCAAAGTGAAGATGGGGGCCTGTTGACCGTCCCGTATTACCAACGGCACCAATCACTTGACCTTGCACTACATAAGCGCCGGCAAACACATACGTGTTGGAGAGATGAGCATAGAGTGTTTGTGTTCCGTTGTTGTGACGCACTACGATGTACTGTCCATAGCCACCGTTGTATCCAAAACTACGAGAGAGAATAACTTGACCTGAAGCCGAAGCAAGCACTGCGGTTCCTGTTCTCGCTGCAATATCAATGCCGTTGTATCCATGAATACCCTGACTTCGTCTTCCGCCGACTATTGGTCGTAAGAAGTAGCCGTCAAGTGAAGGGCCGCCAGCGCCGCGCGCAACTGAACGGATTGACGCTGAAGAAATGGTTTGAGGAGCGGCACCATAGGGAACAATGACAATATCTCCTACTGCAAGCGAGGCGTCTGCGCTTAAGGAGTTAAAATCAAGCACCTCATCAAGCTCTCCTTTGTATTTTTTGGTAATTGAAGCCAGTGTTTCGCCTTTCTTGACCGTATGCCGTATGCCGGAGACTGGCAAAATTGCCAGAGTTTCCCCGGGGCGAATAACATTGCCACGCGCAAGGTCGTTTGCCCAGATAATAGTATTAGTTGAAACATTGAAAAGCTCAGCAATTTGGGAGAGTGTGTCGCCTTCACGAACTACATATATTGAAATCTGATCAGCCCCTGGATGTGCCACCTCAATGTCGGCAAGTGTACCTGAGGGACCAATTTCAGGAACCAAAGCAACACCGCCGGCTATAGTAATATCTCCCCCTCCCTTTGCTGGGTTCGGATCAACGTTAAGTGCTGCTCTGAGCGCCGGTGTTTCCGAAACCCGGTGGAGTCGTATGTCACTTGAAGCGCGTACTAAACTTGATCCAAAAGAGAGAATGCTTTGTATAGAAAACGCATGGGTGTTTTGTGGCACCACCGCAAAGGTAAGCGCAAGAAGCCCTATTAAAGATACGGCAAGCGCTTTTTTTTCTGTTGCTTGTTGAGTTATTTTTCTCACTGTCTCAACAAGGTTGTTGTGTTTTTTTCCTATAAGAATTCCCCTCGGGAGCTGTAATCAGTGGTTTCAGAATGTGGCTTTGTTAAGCCATATACAACCGTCTTCTGTGTGTCAGAATATGACCACTATACGCTCCACGAGAGGGAAGTCAATGCGAAAAAAAAGTCTTCGTGGACAGTGTTAAAAGCTTGACATTGGCACTTTAATGTTATATTGTACGGTAAATTTCGGACGCGAGTAGAGGCCATTAATAATACGCCTGCATTACTTTCCGTACGTTTTTACTTTAAAACATTATGATACTTTACGAACTGTTAAACACACTTGATATAGACCCTGTCACACTCACCAAAAGAGTTTTAGGGGTGACACTAGAAAATACTACCGCGTCTCTGGACACGACAGCTTCATCAAATGTGACCGAAACACTTCTTCCAGTTGATAGCTCTACAGTAGTAGAGGAGATGCCTTATGGAGCGAGCGACACTACAGGAGACGCAGTGTCTGCGCCCGAATCAGAGACTATTAGTGACGCCGTGATAATTGAAGAGGTTAGTGTTCCATGCCCTGACACGTACGTTATTGAAAATGAAATAGTTATTTCACCAGGGTGTACGGGAGTTATCCAAGGGCTTCAAGAGTGGGCACAAAATGCTATCAGCAGTGGCGCCGGCATTGATACGTATCCTCAGGGGTCTGTTCCTGACCGCTTAATTGAAGCCATGCTTTCAGGAAACGGCTCAGAGGTAGCAACTGATATTGCAAAAGAACAAGGACTTTTTATACCTGACGCTGAAAAAGATAGTTTTAATTTATACAAAGATTCTATTATTAGCATGGACCAAGATGGTGGGCTACACATTGTTAATCCGAACGGGAGCACCGCACATACCTTGTGGAACCAGTGCGACCAAAACCCCTACACTGGCACGCGCATGATTGCAACAGGGCCTTGTGTGCCGTGTACACCTGAAGTAGTCCCGGTGCCTGAGATCATTCCAGAGCCAGAACCTGTGCCACTAGTAGCTGAACTACCACCCGAGCCAGAACAACCGTCAGTTGTAGAGCACCCACCGATCGCCGACAACTACTCTGTGTGGAAACAAGAGCTTCTTCTTGGGTGTGTTGACAATGTATGTTCAAACACTGCCTACGGCACCGTTATTGTTGTCCAACCTGAGATTGCAAATATGAGCCCGAAAGAACTTCTTGAAAAGGGAAGAGAGATTGCAAAAATAGTTCCCGATGGATATCAGGAAGTGCTTAACCCAGAAAAGCGATTTATTATGCTCGGCGATGGGCGATGTATTAGTTTATATGACGGCCATGTCTACCGCTACGACCCAAATGTCGGCGGCCCACGCTCGCTTATTCATGAATTGAAGCCAGATCAGGTTGATGACTACCTACGAAGCACGCTTGATGGAGAAAGTGATGTTATTCCGACACCGGGCGAGCCGTTGAGGTTAATACCTGCTGATATTGACGGGGATGGTAAGGCAGACACACTTTACCAAACGGATCGTTCAGTTGACAGCACAAAGTTCCTCACACAACACAATGCGGGTCACGATATTTTTGGAGATAAAGGTGGACTTGTGCCAGGAGAAGACGGTTACAGCGACCAAGTGATTGAAAACCAGCGAACCTGGAATAAAATGTTATCTCTATCACTACCGGAAGATCTTAATCCAATAACAAACCCTGATTTGACCCGCGATGGATTTCTTGAAGCACTTGACGATTACTATGACAGTGAAGGTATTCATCTTTCCAAGAAAGAGTTGAATGACCTCGCGTGGTACTTAAGTGTGTATGACACCGAGTCAGCACCGGGTGCTCTAGGATCACCGGCTAACATTGATAACCAAAACTATACGTCGTTCACCCGACCTGATGGTTCAATGAAAACACTGGGCGAGTTCCTTGAAGACGCCGCCGTTGAGGCAAAAAAGCAAGGAGACATGTACTAGTTTTATAGACGGCACTTCTTTCCATCACCGCCTCACATAAGGCGGTGATTTTTTATACATAATACTTTTCTACAAACACAGACATCAAAATATGGACACGGCGTGTCCATATTTTGATGCGGATAGAGAAAAACTTTTATTGCACAGAAGCAAAACGTATAGCCCCCATGGTGTAAAAATAAGTGTAGGGGTATAGTGAGTACACTCTGCAACTTTTTTCATGCACGACTCCCTCAATCCACAACAAAAAAAAGCAGTACTCCATAAAAATGGCGCGCTTTTAATTTTGGCAGGGGCGGGAGCTGGTAAAACACGCGTTATTACACACCGTATTGCAGATATTATCCGCGAAGGGACTCCGCCCGAGAAAATTTTAGCGGTGACCTTTACCAACAAAGCGGCAAAAGAGATGCGCGAGCGCGTTGAGAAAATTACGAGAGAGCAGTGGGAACTTTCACCGTACGATACGCCACGTACAGCGCCGTTTATCGGTACCTTTCACGCACTGTCGCTTCACATTATAAAAACATTTCATACACAGGCGAATTTACCAAAACGTTTTAGTATTTTTGACCGCTCAGATTCACTCAAAGCTGTAAAAAAGGCAATAGAACAGGCAGGTTTTGACCCGAAAGAGCTGGAACCGCGACGTGTACTTTCAGTGATGGGTCGCGCAAAAGGGGACGCGCTTTCGGTTGAGACATTTAAAAATGAACGTACCTCTTCTTATATTGATGAGGCAATAGCAGAGGTGTGGGAGAAATATGACGCTCTTTTAAGAAAAGAACACGCGCTTGATTTTGACGATATTTTAGTGCGCGCATGGCGCCTCCTCAAAGACCACACAGAGGTACGTGATTTTTTTCAAAGCGCATGGGACTACATCCACGTTGATGAGTACCAGGATACAAACCGCGTGCAGTATGAATTGATAAAACTATTGTCAGAAAATCACGGCAACGTGTGTGCGGTGGGTGACGCCGACCAAAATATTTACAGTTGGCGGGGTGCCTCACTTAAACATATTCTAAATTTTGAAAAAGATTTCCCTGATGCAACACTACTTTTGCTTACCCAAAATTACCGCTCAACTAAAACAATCATACAAGCGGCAAACGACGCCATTGCAAAAAATATACAAAGGAAAGAAAAAGAGCTGTTTACTGAAAACACAGACGGGGAACGTATTTCACTTGTTGAACATCACGACGAAACACGCGAGGCGCAGTTTATTGCCAGTGAGTGTCGTGTACTTATTGAAAGAGGCGCCTCACCAAATAATATTGCTGTGTTGTATCGGGCTAATTTTCAGTCACGTATTTTGGAAGAAGCGTTTTTAGCCTTCGGCGTTCCGTACCAAGTATTAGGAACACGTTTTTTTGAACGCAAAGAAATAAAAGACACGTTGTCATATATTCGCTTGGCACTCAACCCGGAAAGTACCACCGACCTTGCACGCATTATGAATGTTCCTGCGCGCGGTATTGGAAAAGTAACACTTGCAAAAGTGGTAAACGGCGGACGCGTGACACTGAATGCCGCACAAGAAATAAAAGTCGCTGACTTCTTTTCTCGTATAGAACGCATACGTACTGTATTAAAAACAAGGAAGGTTTCAGAGGCAGTTCATTTTGTAATACGTGAAAGTGGACTGCTGGGAATGTACAAAGAAGGGAAGGGAGAGGATGAGGAACGTGCAGAAAACCTTGCCGAGCTGGTAAGTGTTGCCACTAAATATGATTCTTTTGAGTCAGAAGAAGGTATGCAGTTGTTTGTAGAGGAGGCGATGTTGCAATCAGATCAAGATGAACTTTCAAGCGAATTATCTGACCAAAAAAAGCAAAAAGAGAAAGAAAAGAAAGACGGGGTAAAACTCATGACAATTCACGCGGCAAAGGGTTTGGAGTTTAATACTGTCTTTGTTGCAGGGCTTGAAGAGGGGTTGTTTCCGCACGAGAGAGACAGCTCAGACACGATGGACACCGAGGAAGAACGGCGTCTTTTCTATGTGGCACTCACTCGTGCAGAACAAAAGCTGTATCTTACCTACGCACTGAGTAGAAGAATTTTTGGCACTCGTTCACTGAATATCCCTTCAACATTTGTCACTGAAATAGACCCTGCCCTTGTTGACGTAACGGTTGCCGAAACAAACTTTTTAGACGATAGTGGTGGTACTGATGGCATTATTTTCTAATAAAAAAAATAAGGGAGCACCGCTTGGGCAACACTTTTTAACGTCACGGTACATCGCGCGCGACGTGTGTGAGGCGGTTGATGTTACCAAAGGTGAAACCATTCTTGAAGTAGGGCCGGGGAAGGGAATCTTAACCCACGAACTTCTTGAAAAAGGAGCGTCTCTTATTGCAGTTGAAAAAGACTCTGAAATGGTTATAGCTCTCAAAGAAACTTTTGCAAAAGAAATTTCAAACGGTCAACTGACGCTTTACGAAGAAGATGCGCGCACTTTTTTACTGAATGCTAAGCACTCATTACCGGATGCTGGGTACAAAGTCGTTGCAAACATTCCGTACTATATAACCGGTGAGTTGTTACGACTTTTTTTAACCGCGCCCGTACAACCAACCGCTGTTTCTTTGTTGGTGCAAAAAGAAGTTGCCGAACGTATTGCGCGAGAGAAAAAAGAAAGTATTCTTTCGCTTTCAGTTAAGGCGTATGGTACTCCTCGGTATGTAAAAACAGTAAAAGCAGGGAGTTTCAACCCTGCACCAAAGGTAGACTCTGCGATTCTTGCAATTACAAATATCTCAAGAAAAAATTTCACCCCCAACCCCCATATGCTTGATGTCCGACATCAAGCATATGGGGGAGAAGAGGGCGTAGCAGAAAAGGAGAAGAGGTTTTTTGAACTCCTCCATGTCGGCTTTGGACAGAAAAGAAAAACACTCCTTGGCAATATAAAAAGAGCATTCGGCAGTGAGCACTCAGCAGTGAGCGCTGTGAAAATTGAAAAGGTTTTTGAAAAATGCAACCTAGATAAAAAAGTGCGGGCGGAGGATGTGCCACTTGAAACATGGCTCATCCTTGCGCGAGAGCTTTTATAGAAAACTAAAAACCGAGTTTACTTGACCCGTGCCCCGGCGCACTGTCTATTTTAATACCCACGATACTTGTTTTAATGCCTGTAATACACGTGATGTCAGGGATGCCCGAGCCAAGACCCCACTGCCCTTTCCTTGTGAGGGGACCGAAAAGATATGAGCGAGTAAATCCTGGCTGTGTAATTGCACTAAAAGGACCAAAGGTATTGCCTAAAAACCCAATCATTTCAACGGCAAATGCGCCGGGAATGTTCAAACATGGCTGAGGAGCCGGGGAAATGACGCGTCCTCCAAAGGGAACCAGGGCAAAACTAGAAAGAGGAAAACTGAATGCGAGTATGGTGCCGAAAATAAAAACAATCTTTTTCATTATTTTTACCATACCACACAGAAAAAACCCGTTCGTTTAAAACGGGTATAGTGCTCGCGTTTTACAGAAATACCTATCAACAGAAACCACCGCTTGTGGCGCTCCTGAAAGAAATCAAGGGGGTATACTGGAAGGACAATGATAGACCGAAAATCACTCGGTATTCTTGCAGTTGCGACACTGATTGCGCTCGGTGCCATAGGCCTTGCCATCGTCTTTGCATCTCAGAAACCACAAGATGCTACTGTAGCCGAAATTTCGGTTGTAGAAAATCGCCTCGCAGATGCTGTTTCCGCGTCAGTTGTGGGCGGAAACCAAAACCAAGATCCTGACGAAGACGGTCTTTTAAACTGGAGAGAAACTTTGTGGGGCACTGACCCTCATAACCCAGACACTGATGGAGATGGTGTTTCAGATGGAGAAGAAGTTGCACTCGGTGCTAACCCACTCAAACACGGCACTGAATTAATTTCAGAAAATGACACATACGAGGCTCCTCGTGGACTCGCTCCAACCGATGCACTGGCGCGCGAGATATTTATTGGCTACGCAAATGCAAAACAAGATGGAGAGTTTAGTGAAGAAGAAATAAGTGTTGCTTTTGCCGATATTCTTGCGCGGAAAATACAAGAAGGTACTGAAGTGAAAAAAGTCTATACTCTTTCTGATATTTTAATTGATCCACAACTTTCAATTGAAGAGTATGAACGCGCATTTTCTTCAATTATCAGAAAAACAACTGCTGTGCGCGAGTATGAATTAAATGTCTTTTCACGTGCAGTGACTGATGGACAATCAAGCGAACTTACAAAACTCATCACCAGTGCTCTTATATACGAGACCGTGCGTGATGAATTGTTGACACTCAACGTTCCTGAAAGAGTCGCCCGCGAACACCTGGAAGCAATAAATACTCTCTCAGGACTTGCCAGCGCGACCACAAACTTGAGCGCCTGGAGCGGTGATCCATTTGACGCGCTTGCTTTGGTTAATAGTTTTTCTAATGCTGAAGATGATTTTTCAGATGGACTACTTGGTCTCTACTCATTAGTGCGTGCCATTGAGCAACAATCATGAAAAAAACACTCTTTACACTTCTGATGATTACCTTTCTTGCAACTCCCGTGCAAGCAGTACACGCGTTAGGGGCAGGAGCTATTGGCTGTGGTGCTGCCTCAGTTGCAGTTGGCGCAGGATCAGCTGCAGCGTCCCGCGCCATTGGTGCTGAAATTCCCGTGTCCGACCGTGGAACCAGAAAATCACTTTCAGCACTTGAGTCAAAAGAGTGTATTTTAGACGGCCTTACCGTGGTACTACGCGAAGCGTTGATTGCATCAATTACCCAGAGCATTGTTGACTGGATTAACAACGGCTTTGAAGGGGGGCCAACTTTTGTAACTGACCTTAGTGCTTTTTTGGGAGAAGTTGCAGACAACACGTCACTTGATTTTATTCACGGTACCGAGTTGGGCTTTTTGTGTAGCCCGTTTGAACTTGAAGTGCGTTTGGCGCTTTCCGTTGCTCGTCAGCCATTTAGAGAACATATACGGTGCTCTCTTGGAGATGTGACCGACAACATTGACGGGTTCTTGTCCGGCGACTTCTCACAAGGCGGGTGGCCCGCGTGGTTTAGGGTACACACATCACTACAAAACCATCCGTACGGCGCCTACTACTTGGCGCAAGGGGAGTTGAACACACGTCTTGATAGAAGACAACAAGTGGAATTAGAAAAACTTAATTATGGTCAAGGATTTTTATCAAAAGAAAGGTGTTCTACAAACCACCTTGGCGAAAGTAGATGTGAAATCGTCACTCCTGGCGCCGTTATCAATGAACAACTCAACAACACACTCTCTTCAGGAACAAGGCAGTTAGAATTAGCTGACGAGATCGATGAAATTATTGGCGCCTTAATTGCCCAGCTTGCGCAACAAACATTCACTTCGCTTGACGGACTTCGTGGGCTTTCAAGTCGCTCATCGTCTTCTTCGCGACGAGTAGACCAGGGGGATAGAAATGGAAATTTTCGCGATACTCCAGCTTCATACCTTGAAGCGATAGCTGACGAAAGTGACTCGTCGTCAGTTGGCGCTGGGCGAACTATTCTTCTTTCTGATATTGATACGGCAATTGATCTGGAAGAAGAGTACCAAGACGTTCTTAATGGCATCATTGCCAACTTGGCTGAGGCAGAAGAGAAGTTTGGTGCGCTCTACCAGTGTTTTGTTGATGTTGCTAACGTGCCGGGTGGTTCAGTAGGCATTAGTTCAACTGCAAACGATGGCATCCTCTCAGTGCAAGAGGGTGGTGTAACCACAACACAAATAGAGCGTTATGAACAAGATCGTGAAATTTCAACTAATACTATTGGTAAACTCTTGGCGGCACGCGCTGAAACCAGAGATGCTCGTAGTGTGAGCGACCTCAATGACGCAGCCGACTCATACGATGCTATTCTTGCCTCAGGTGTTGTGCACTCAAGTGCTGACATCATTTTCCTCTCGGAAGATTTTGAAGCACAAAAAGGCGCACTTGAAGCGCTCAACAATGAAGCACATGTTGACTTGCGTGAGTGTAGACAATTTTAATATATGTTTAAATTTTTATTCAGCTCATCTTTAGTCCTTACACTAATAGTGACGTTCCTACCTGCTATTTTTGCACTGATAGGTGGAATAGCTGGTTGTTTTGGTAGTGGTCTCGAGGCTTCATTACCAGGAGGGGAATCAGCAATAGATGCCTGTTATGCTGGCTTCGCGGCTGTTGGTCTTGGAATCTCTGGGTTCTTTTTAGGCCTCGCAGGTACTTTGTTTGATTTTATGGTCTTTATGTTTGTGACTTCTTTAAGCTCTCTCTTGTCACAAACATCTTTACTTGGTGAGGCAATTGGAATAGGGTGGAGAGTTTTTCGTGATATCGCAAACCTCGCCTTTATTGCCGGTCTTGTCTGGGCGTCAATTGCAATGATTTTACAGGCAGGTACAGGCACTAACAAACCAGGCCCCCTTATTATAAAAATACTTATCGCCGCCCTCTTAGTAAACTTTAGCTACTTTTTTGGAGCGGTAATTATTGACGCCTCTAATTTCGTGTCAAAGAAAGTGTATGAAGAAGCAATCCTTATAGGTGAACCAACCACAAGCATTATAGGAAACCCTCTTGCAGGCGGTGTTAATAATTTTATAGACCAGGCGCCTATAACCGAACGATTTATGGCTGCAACAGGGCTTGGTTCTCTAGAAAACTTCAGAAACGGAGGAGGTCTTAGCACAGTTGAAGGTAGTCAACCCCTGCTTATTGCATTTTTAACAATATTTTTATTTTCTGTCGCGACAGGAGTATTTTTTACTGCCGGTTTACTTCTGTTGGGTCGTGTTGCTGTAATCATTGTTCTTCTGGTAACGTCGCCCGTTGGGGTACTTTATTTTACAGGGCTTCCTGTGGTAAGTGGGTGGGGGAAACAGTGGTGGAAAACACTGCAAGACCAGGCGCTCTTCCCACCGATTTTTCTTATATTAACCGCAATTAACTTAAAAATTATTGAAGCACTTGCGAGTTCATCGGGTAATGTTGGAGATTTTATACAATTAATTACCCAGAGCAACTCTGTGCCTGATATTTTTTCAATATTAAACCGTATTGTAATATTTGCCCTCGCCAGCTTACTCATAAAGATGTCTCTTGATGTTGCCAAAAACATGGCTCAAGGAATTGAAGTTACTCTCCCCACTGCAAAAGGTATCTACAAATACCCAATTGCAATAGGTGGCCTAATTTCAAGAGAATCAATAAAGAAGGTACTGGGGGGAGGGGTAAAAGCTGTTGCGAGAGATGTATCAAAAGTGTATGGTCCTGCCTTTAAGGATGTTGGCAGGGGTCTTGGTGCCACAGGCGACGCTACGCTTACTGCATTTGATAAAGCTGATGAAGCTCTATATCGGTCAGTCGGTCTTGGCTCTCTTCTTGAAGGGAAACCTCTATCCGCCGGAAGGTTTAGCGAAGAGGTAAAGAAAGAGCGTTTGAGAAGAATTAAAGACATTTCAAGAAAAGACCCAAGTGCTGTTACTGACGCGGATAGAAAATACTGGGAGAAAACTTCAGAAGAGGTTCGCGAACAAGCACTTAAAAAAGCCAGCGGGAAGCAAAGGAAAACCCTACTTGAGCTTGAGGCCGGCTCTTCAGTAACAACATCCGCTTCAGGTAAAAAAGAGGAACCTGAAAAAACAGACGACAGCAAAGGCGACACTAAAGAACCTAAAAAAGAGAAACCAGACGATACAAAACCAAGTGGTAAAGACACGACAAGCGCTTCACTTTCATCTACAATTTCACAAATTGAAGGCGCTATACGAAGCGGGGACCAGAGGCAACTCTCTAAGCTGAATGATCTTACCAACCAAGAAGTTTACGAAGTGCTTCTTGCACGTAAATCACTTCTTAGCGACCAAAGAAATACTGAAAAACTTGCCCGCGCACTTGGTGGCGACAGATTTAATGAGGTTATCAAAGAACTTCCTCCTGAGACTATTACTAAAGAAATAATAACAGCAGTTGCCCCACACCTTAATGAAACTGGCTATGGTGCACTGAAAACACGCTCAGACTTAAAAGAAGACCAGCGCAGATTCCTTGACTCTCAAATGCAACAAAAAAACGCTGCGGTAAAAAGAAACTTTGAGACCGGGCCTGCAGGATCAATATTCTAAAAAGAACTATGGCAACGCTACCCACAAAAGAAGAAATTAAAAAAGCCTACCAACAGGCACCCGAGTATATACAAACATACATCATCTCAAAAGAGCTCGCGGATGTTTTTAATACCATCCGTACTGCTTACAAACTTCATTTTGATGAGGCGGGGCAAATTAGCATTGCACTAAACGCTGTTTTTTTGGAGGTACGTCCTACAGCCGAGTTTCCCGACCTTTTGAAGGTGGCGCTTGAACAAAACGGTGATAAGTATGACGTGGTGTTAAAAGATATAAACGAAAAGATATTTACTGTCTTTAGAGAAAAAGTGCTTACACGAAAAACAGAAACACCTGAAATGCAAAGTGCTCAAAAAGAGGTGCCCAAAACACCAACAGTAGTACCTACACCTCCTGAAAAAGAAAATGATATTCCACTTGTTTCAGTTCCCGAAACACAGCCAAAACCAGACCCTATAAATCAGTTAGAAAAAACCGTTTCCAACGCTACCGAAACTGTTTCAGTTAATACACTTGAAGATGAAACTACTCCTAAACCAAAGTTAAGAGAAGAGGTAGAACAAGCAGATAAAAAATACACACAAGGCGCTGACCCGTACCGCGAGGTATTAGACTAGGTGGTAGGGATTAGCTCTGTATCCCCACCGCTGAGTGCTGTATGCTGTATATATGCGTTTCCAAGTACCACAGTTTATTGAAGTTGAAGATAAAATCTTTGGCCCGCTTACCGTAACCCAGTTTATTTACCTCGCAGGTGGCGTGGGTTTCCTGGTGGCGCTTTTATTAGTACTCCCTATATGGCTTGCGGTCATTCTTGGTGGTCCTATTGCAGTGTTTGGTGCGGCGCTTGCTTTTTATAAAGTAAATGACCGGCCATTTGTGGTGGCCCTCCAGGCTGGTGTTGAGTTTTTCCTTAGGGATAAGCTCTATGTGTGGGACAAAACAAAGAAAGAGCAAGAAAAAATAAAACCTGAAGAGGTTACAAAAGAGTCAGACGCTCTGAAGTATGTACCAGCAACAACGTCCAGTAAAATTAAAGATCTGTCCTGGAGTCTTGATATTAAAGAAAGTTTATATAGTGATGAAAAACAGAAGTGAGCATGCCTGAACAAAAAACAACAAAAACTAAAGCGGCCCAAGACTTTGTACCTGTAAAAGAAGTGCGTGGTGGTACTATTGTTCTCAAAGACAACACACTAGTTGGCGTACTGCTTGCTTCTAGTTTAAACTTCGCGCTAAAGTCTCAAGACGAACAGGGCGCTATTTTGTCACAGTTCCAAAATTTTCTTAACTCACTAGATTTCTCTATTCAGTTTTTTGTGCAATCAAGGAAACTTGATATACGTCCCTACACAGCGCTACTTGAAGAGCGCCTTTCCGCACAAACTGAGGACCTTATGAAAATACAGGTGCGAGAATACATAGAGTTTGTGCGCTCTTTTACCGAACGCGCAAATATTATGTCAAAGCACTTCTTTGTGGTGGTCCCTTACACACCACCTATTTTAGATATTAAAGACAATGTCACCAAACGATTCCTTGGAGGTGGTTCACTAGAGGCAAAAGAAAAGTCAGTTGGTTTTGAAGAACATCGTACCCAACTTGAACAGCGTATGGCTGTCGTTGAGCAAGGGTTGGTAAGAACAGGCGTACGCACCGTACCGCTTGATACCGAGGCGGCAATTGAACTGCTGTACAAAGAATTTAATCCGGGAGAACTTGAAAAACCAATAACGCTTGGGACATAGGAGGAGGAATGAGTGAGGTGATAGGTATAAGATGTGAGGTAATAGGTAAGAACATATGGAGTTAGAAACCGATGTCTTTTACTATACCCAGGTCAATGTATTGTTACATGAAGTAATATGCGTGTTGAATGTTATGATTTCTAAAGAGAGCAGTGCTAGTGCCTAGATGTCTAGCACCTATCTAATATGGGAATTTTTGATTTTATAAAAAAAGACAAGAAAGAAGCAGAGTTAACTCCGTTTCTGCCGAAAGATATTTATGAGGCGGCAAAACTTGATTTCGCCGATATTATTGCGCCGAGTGCGCTTAAAATAACACCGCGCGAAATGAATCTTGGGGATAAACTTGCGCGCACTTTTTACGTGATCTCCTACCCCCGTTTCCTATCTGACAGTTGGTTCTCACCAATTATCAACTTGGACAAAGTATTTGATGTTGCAATTTACGTGCACCCCATTGATACCGCCTCTGTCCTGCGCAAGTTCCAGAAAAAAGTCGCTGAAATTCAAAGCCAGGTTATATCACGTGAGGAGAAGGGACTGGTACGCGACCCAGTGCTTGATACCGCCTACCGCGACATTGAAGACTTGCGCGACAAGCTACAACAGGCGCAAGAACGTGTGTTTGATGTAGGTCTGTACATAACTATTTATGGCGACAATTCAGATGAGCTGGATAAAGCGGAAGCTGAAATCCGTTCAATTTTGGATGCAAAACTCGTCTATGTAAAACCAGCGCTCTTTCAACAAGAGCAGGGGTACAAAAGCGTTATTCCAACCGGGAAAGATTTGTTGGGGGTACATTCAAAACTAAACTCCTCACCTCTCTCTTCTTTGTTTCCTTTCCTTTCATTTGACCTGACGTCCGATAGAGGAATTCTCTATGGCATTAACCGCCACAACGCCTCATTAATTCTTTTTGACCGTTTTAGTCTTGAAAACTACAACTCAGTGACCTTTGCAAAGTCAGGGTCTGGAAAAAGTTACGCTACCAAACTTGAAATTCTCCGCTCTCTTATGTTTGACGTTGAGGTGTTGGTGATTGACCCTGAAAGCGAATATGAATACCTGGCAAACGCAGTAGGGGGGCGCTTCTTTAACATTTCACTCTCCTCAGAACACCACATCAATCCTTTTGATTTACCAACGCCAAGAGAAGACGAGTCACCACAAGATATTTTGCGCAGTAACATCGTCACCTTGGTAGGGCTGTTCCGCATTATGCTCGGTGGCCTTACACCAGAGGAGGACGCTATTATTGACAGAGCAATTACTGAAACCTACGCGCTCAAAGACATTAGTGGTGAAGCTGATTTTTCAAACATGGAACCCCCACTTCTTTCTGACTTTGAGTTAGTGCTTGCCGGCATGGAAGGTTCCGAATCTTTGGTACAGCGTCTTTCAAAATACACTAAAGGCACATGGGCTGGCTTTATTAACCGACCCACGAACGTTGATATCAATAAAAAGTTCGTCGCCTTTTCAGTGCGTGACATGGAAGACGACTTGAAACCGGTTGCGATGTATATTATTACCCACTACATCTGGAACGCAGTGCGTAAAAACTTACGCAAACGCCTTCTGGTTATTGACGAGGCGTGGTGGATGATGCGCTCTGAAGACACTGCGTCATTTATCTTTTCTATGGCAAAACGCGGACGAAAATATTTCTTGGGGCTTGCTACCGTAACTCAGGACGTACAAGATTTCCTTAACTCACCCTACGGACTTCCGCTCATCACCAACTCATCTATTCAGCTGTTGTTAAAACAATCACCAACCTCAATTGACGCAGTACAAAAAACATTTAACTTAACCGAGGAGGAGAAGTTTCTTCTGCTTGAATCTGATCTCGGGGAAGGGATCTTCTTTGCAGGGCTCAAGCATGTAGCAATAAAAGTAATATCTTCATACACTGAAAACCAAATTATTACCTCAGATCCATCGCAAATTTTAGCAATAAAGAAGGAGCGGGCGGAGCAAGGGGCAGAATAGGTGCTTGGTTTGGGGTAATAAGACTCATGTTCGTGGTGATAACCCTATGGAAAAGGGTTTTTAGCGCATATAATGGAGGATATGATTGCCCGTTTTTTAATTGGTGTGCTCTTTTTTGCACCGCTACCACTTTTTGCAGCTTTTTTGCCCACCATAAACACACCTCTTGATATAGGACTCTCTCCTTCTTCACCGAGAGCAGGGGACGTTGTGACTGTTTCTGTTGAAAATATTCTCGCCCCGGGTAATACGCTCTTTACCTGGAGAGTAAATGGCGCGGTAGTTGACCAAGGAATTGGCGTTACAGAAACCACAATTACGGCAGGGCGCATTGGTTCGGCCACCACTGTTTCTGTTTCTGCAAGTGAAAACGGCATACCAAAAGGAGAGAAGACACTTACACTGCGTCCTGCTGAAGTTGATATTGTGTGGGAAGCACACACGTACGTCCCCCCTTTCTATGAAGGGCTTCCGTTGCCAAACCCAGACAGCACTATCACCCTCCTTGCCGTACCCTATATTATCCAAAATGGTACACGGGTGCCTGCGGACGACTTGATTTATACATGGCACATTAACAACCACCAGGCACCTGAAGTAGTCGGTTATGGTCGCTCAAGTATTACCATCACCCCACCGCAGTTCCTGAATCAATTTTCAGTTTCAGTATCTGCAAAAACGAGAGCTGGCGATGTGGTAGCACGCCGCGACGTACGCATCACACCTCAAAGACCTTCTGTTGTTGTGTATGAGAGGGCGCCATTGCTTGGGTTCCGTTTTGACCGAGCGGTCGGTGAGAGTTTTAACCTTACCGAAGAAGAAGCAACTTTTTCTGCTTTTCCATTGTATGCAAACACACCACTTAAGGCGCAGTATGAGTGGGAGCTTAATGGAGTGCCTGTTCTTGAAACCGGGAGCAATTCACGCGAAATTACATTCCGTAGGCAAGGCGAGGGAAGAGGAGCGCATTCGGTGAGTTTCTCTTTTGAAACGCTTGGTGCACTTTTTGAAAGAGCGTCTACTAACTTTTTGATATCATTCTAGTATGAACCCCCTCCTCATAGCCCTCTTCACCCTCCTGTTTCTTCCCACCACAGTTGCACTTGGCGCAGGAGAGTTTGTCCCTCTTGTGTCTCTTCCGGGAATTAATGACTCAAGCAATGTCACACTGGCTCAGTACATTAACTCAGTATTTCTCTTGGTGATCTCAGTAGGTGCGATGCTTGCCATCATTCGTATTGT
>JAJDCJ010000006.1 GCA_029260935.1 Patescibacteria group bacterium
GTTTGTACGATACTGGTTGCATCATGAGTTTGCTCAGATTGATTCAAAACGTATTGGAAAATCAGAAGGTAATGCCATTACGCTTAAGCAATTAGCAGACAAGGGCATTGCACCAATTTCATATCGTTACTGGCTTTTGACTGGACAGTATCGCCACACGATGAACTTTACCTGGGAGGCAGTTGAGGCGGCCCAAGTTGCGCTCCAGCGTGGATGGAGGATATTTAATGACCTCCAAGGTTCAGGAAAGCCAAATACAAAATATCTGGCACACTTTGAAAAAGTGCTTTATGACGACTTCAATACACCACAGGCCATTGCAGTGTTGTGGGATTTGCTCAAAGATGATTCAGTTTCTCCTGGGGATAAAAAGGAAACGATACTCATTTTTGATACAGTATTGGGTGTCGGTTTCAATGGCGCTTTTTCCAGGAGGGAAAAATTATCACTTCCTGTTGTGACAGAGAAGGATATCCCTGAGGATATCGTGCAACACGTGGAGGCAAGAGAGCTGGCGCGTCGTGAAAAAGACTTTCATAAAGCAGATGAAATTCGTGATTCTCTGAAAAAACAGGGGTATACCATTGAGGACGGCCCCGAAGGACCTGTGGTTAAACATACC
Source organism: Patescibacteria group bacterium (assembly GCA_029260935.1). Taxonomy (GTDB): domain Bacteria; phylum Patescibacteriota; class Minisyncoccia; order Phycocordibacterales; family Phycocordibacteraceae; genus Phycocordibacter. The sequence continues at coordinate 623 of JAJDCJ010000006.1, forward strand.
TAGTGAGGAGTGCTTTCAAATGGTACCCTAAAGAAGTTAGTGTTATCGCTATTAATTATATGAATTCACAAAAAAATACAACTATTGCTATGATTCTTGCTATTGTCGTTATTATACTTTTTCTTTCCTTAGGATTTTTTGGGCTTCGTAGTATATCCTCAACCTCACCGGACGTTGTAAACGGAGGCACTACCGACGGACAACCCACTGACGGGCAGGCCCAACAAGGTCCTTCTGATATCTTGAATGAGATTTCATCAACGGGTACCGTTGCCGACTTGAGAATATTTGATGTTATTGAGGGGGATGGACAGGAAGCAAAGGTAGGGGACACTATTGTTGTTCACTATACCGGTATACTTCCTGATGGAACTGTATTTGATTCGTCTCGCGACCGAGGTCAACCTTTCTCGTTTCAGTTAGGTGGCGGTCAAGTAATCCAAGGATGGGAACAAGGTTTTACTAATATGAAAATTGGCGGAAGAAGGATTCTTGCCATTCCTCCGCAGTTTGGCTACGGCACTCGCTCTGTAGGGTCAATTCCTGCAAACGCGACACTTCTGTTTGATGTTGAGTTGCTGGACATTGTCCCGTCTCAACAATAAAAGAACAGCCATCACTTTTTTGAAAAAGCCACTTTTCTTACAGTGGCTTTTTGTTTCCTCTTTAAAACCTGTTTTTTTTCGCGTATGCTCAAGGAATAGTAACGGTATATGAACCCCCTCACTTTTACTATAGAAAAAGAATTTCCGAACGGTGCACGTGTCGGGAATATACAGACACCGCATGGGTCTTTTGAAACTCCTGCTTTTTGTACTGTGGGAACCAAAGGAACAGTAAAAGCGGTTTCTGTTGAACAACTACAGACATTGGCAAAAACACAGGTGGTACTGGCAAATACATACCATTTATTTTTACAGCCGGGTGAAGGTATTGTGTCTAACGCCGGAGGACTCCACCAGTTTATGAATTGGCATGGGCCTTTAATCACTGACTCTGGTGGTTTTCAAGTATTTTCACTTGGCGCAGGATTTGGCAAGGACATTTCAAAATTTACTACTTCCCGGCCATCAAAAAATATCTTGACGTCGGACGTCAAGACGGCACCGGCGGTATTTGATGAAAGTGTTTTAACGCAACACAGCAAGCTTGCCATCGTTGACGAGGAAGGTGTTTCTTTTACGTCGCATATTGACGGTACGTTGTATCGTTTTACCCCAGAGAGAAGCGTTGAAATACAGCATGCACTCGGCGCTGATATTTTCTTTGCGTTTGATGAGTGCACAAGCCCAGAGGACAGTAATTCTTATCAAGAAAAAGCAGGTAATAGAACACATCGTTGGGCTGAACGTTCTCTTAATACTCATCAAAATAATGTAGCCGCACGTAAAAATCAGGCGCTTTTTGGTGTGGTGCAGGGTGGCCGCGACCCAAAGTTGCGTGCGTGGAGTGCGGGAATAATTGGCGCTATGGATTTTGACGGGTTTGGTATCGGTGGGTCTTTTTCAAAGAAAGATTTAGGTGAAGCACTCACAGCAGGTATTGACCCTTTGCCTAAAGATAAGCCGCGGCACTTGCTTGGCATTGGTGAGCCAGAAGACATACTTCTTGGAGTGTCACATGGAATTGATATGTTTGATTGTGTACAGCCAACACGTATGGCACGTACGGGGACTCTCTATACCAAACGAGGTAAAATAAACTTATTGCGCAGAGAGTATATTCGCGATTTTACGCCACTTGATAAAGAGACTGGCGGGTATTCATCTGACAAGTATACTAAGGCATATCTCGCGCATCTATTTCGAGCAAAGGAAATGTTGGCAGCCACCATTGCGTCAATACACAACCTTTATTTTATAGAATCTCTTATGAGCGATATCCGAGAGTCTATACGCGACAATCGTTTCAATGATTTTCGTACTGATTTCTTGCAAAAATATCAGCAGTAAGGTATTACTGGCTTATGGAAAAGCTACTTCATTGCAGAGGAGGTGAGAGGGTAAAGGGCGATATGTGCGAGAGATGTGGTGGAACAGGGAAGAAAATCATTAAACTCAGCTCTATTAAGATAACAATGCAGTGTGATGCCTGTAAAGGAAGCGGATATATTTTTCCAAAGTCATAAATTGCTATAATTTGTAGATGGATACATTCACACTCCATTCTGAATACGCTCCTGCGGGTGACCAGCCGGAGGCTATTAAAGCCCTTCTCAAGGGTATGAAAAGAGGTGACAGACACCAGACGCTTTTGGGTGTGACCGGTTCAGGGAAGACATTTACCGCAGCTAATATTATACAAAAGGTTCAGAAACCAACGTTAGTAATAGCTCACAACAAGACGCTCGCAGCGCAACTTACTCAGGAGTATAGAGAGTTTTTCCCGCATAATGCGGTGCATTACTTTGTGTCCTATTACGACTACTACCAGCCAGAGGCGTATGTGCCACACTCGGACACCTATATAGAAAAGGAAACAAAGATTAACGCGGAAATTGACCGCTTGCGTCACGCATCAACACAGGCGCTATTAACGCGCAAGGATGTAATAATTGTGGCGACGGTCTCTTGTATTTACGGTTTAGGATCTCCAGAGGAATACGAGAAAGTGCACAGGAAAATTGCTGTCGGTGATATGTTTGAGCGCGCTGAGTTTATTCGTTTTTTAGTTAACCTCAGATTTGAAAGAACGAACGCTGACTTAACACCCGGTACATTTCGCGCAGTAGGACCAGTGATTGAAGTTATGCCTGTTAATGAAACAGTGGTGTATAGAATAGTACCCCGTGAATCCACCATAGCGTCAATTACTAGAATTGACGCAGTAACACGCGCAGTTATAAACCCAGTTGATGTGTTTTATCTTTTTCCCGCAAAACACTATGTGACGCCAGAGGGTGAGCGGGAAGCTGCGCTTAAAGATATTGAAAGTGAACTCAAAAAAAGACTAAAAGAATTAAAGAGTGAGGGTAAAATTCTTGAGGAAGATAGATTAAAGCGTAGAACAAAATACGACGTGGCCCTCATTCGCGAAATTGGGTACACCAATGGCATTGAGAACTATTCTCGGCATTTTGACAGAAGAAAACCAGGGGAGCCACCGTTTACTCTACTTTCCTATTTTCCTCATACAAAAGACGGAAGTCCTGATTTTTTGACGATTATTGATGAATCACATGTTACCGTCCCACAGCTTTCGGCTATGTATGCAGGGGATCAGGCGCGAAAGAAAAACCTTATTGATTTTGGATTTCGTCTACCGTCAGCTGCTGATAATCGCCCTTTGAAGTTTAGTGAGATTGAAGAGCGCCTTGGGCAGACCATGTATACCAGTGCAACACCCGGCACGTATGAGTTGGAACACTCAACACAAGTAGTTGAGCAGATTATCCGGCCTACTGGATTGATTGATCCGGAAATTATTATACGAAAAGTAACGGGCGATGATACCTATACGGGACAAGTAAAAGACTTTATTAAAGAAACCGAGAAAGTGGTTAAAGGTGGTGGGCGTGTCTTGGTTACTACGCTCACTAAAAAAATGGCAGAAGACCTTGCAGAATTTCTTAAAAGTAAGGGAGTGAAGGCAGAGTATATTCACTCGGATGTTAAAACGATTGACCGTATTACCATCCTCACACAATTTAGAAGAGGGGAGTTTGACTGCTTGGTGGGAGTGAACTTACTTCGTGAAGGACTAGACTTGCCTGAAGTTGAACTCGTGGGCATACTGGACGCTGACAAAGAAGGGTTCTTAAGGAGCGAAACGTCGCTCATTCAAACTATGGGGCGCGCTGCGCGTAACGTAAACGGGCGTGTCATTTTGTATGCCGACCGCATGACGGGATCTTTGGAGCGGGCAATTTCAGAAACGGATCGTCGCCGAGAAATTCAAATGGCGTACAATAAAAAACACAACATAACACCGACGTCTATTAAGAAAAGTATAAAAGATATCACGGACTCTTTGAAAGAAGACCGCGACCGGGCAACAGCCATGGCACTTGCCGTTGACTTGGCAATAATTGAAAAGCCAAAGGAGTTGCGGAAACTCATTAAAGCTCGTAAGGATCAGATGGAAGAGGCGGTGAAGGAGCTTGATTTTGAGACTGCGGCATTGCTACGAGATGAATTATATAAACTAGAAGAGAAATTACCGCACACAAAAACTCAGAAACCTAAAAAAACTAGGAAATAAAACCCCACCTACTATGATTAATCATAGTAGGTGAGAGTGTTTCTTTGGTAGATGAGTGGGTGTGCGGTATACTGTTTGGGTACACATACATGGTGCGCCGAGAGCGCGCTTATTTTGGTGTTATATGACAAAAAAGAAAAAAGATATAAAGGATATTGATGAGTCACCAGACTTGGGGAGTGAAAAAATCACCATTCGTGGCGCTAAAACGCACAACCTGAAGAATGTTTCGCTTGAAATACCACGGAACAAAATGGTGGTTTTTACTGGTTTGTCAGGATCAGGGAAATCTTCCCTTGCCTTTGACACTATTTTTGCCGAAGGCCAGCGCCGGTACGTGGAGTCGCTTTCCGCATACGCGCGACAGTTTTTAAATCAAATGCAGAAGCCGGACGTTGAGGAAATTACTGGCCTTTCGCCGGCTATTTCTATTGATCAGAAAAGTCGCTCTAATAACCCACGCTCAACCGTTGCCACCATTACTGAAATTTATGACTACCTGCGTATTTTATATGCTCGTATTGGACAGCCCTACTGTTTAGACGACGACGTGCCGATTGAAAAACTCTCAAAGGAAGAGATTTTGAAAATTATTGTTAAATCAATTAAAGATACTGACTTGAAAAAAAATACTAAGAAAGTAAAAGGGGTTTCCTATACTGATGCAAAGGTAGGTATTTTAAGTCCTATAGTGTTTGGTCGCAAAGGCGAATACTACCAACTACTCTATGACAAGTTAGGGAAAGGGTATGAACGCGTAGTGGTTGATGGCAAAGAGCATTCACTTCGCGAGCGTATCCAACTTGATAAAAATAAACGCCACGATATTGATATTTTAGTTGATGAGATTTTTATTAGTGAGTTTGAAACAAATAAGGCAGATGCGCATGAACGTCTGAGTGAGGCGATTGAAAGCGCGCTTCAAGAGTCAGATGGTTTGATAAAAATAAAAAGCCCGAACGGAGAGACACGACTTCTTTCGGCTAAGTTTATTTGCCCGAGCGACGGTTCGTCATTTCCTGAAGTTGAGCCACGACTGTTTTCGTTCAATAGCCCGTACGGAGCGTGTCCTGAGTGTAATGGACTTGGAACTGTAGGGTTCTTTAATCTTGATGAGTGTTCGGTATGTGAAGGAAAGCGCCTGAGGCCTGAGGCACTGCGTGTATTTTTGGGTGGAAATCTTGACGTCCGACGTCAAGATTTGGGGAAGAATATTGTTGAGCTTACCAGTATGTCAATTGCTGATGCTCAAGATTTTATCCTCGGGCTGAAGCTTACGAAGAAACAGCAAGAAATTTCAGACTCAATTCTCAGAGAAGTTCTCAACCGTCTTCAGTTTATGCTTGACGTGGGTATCGGCTACTTAACACTTAACCGAACGGCGAACACTCTTTCAGGCGGCGAGGCACAGCGTATTCGCCTTGCAAGTCAGTTGGGTAGTGGGCTTGTGGGGGCTTTGTATGTATTGGACGAGCCGACTATCGGGTTACATCAAAAAGATAATGCGCGTCTTATTCAGACACTTACCTCGCTCCGTGACCTCGGCAACACCATTATTGTGGTGGAACACGATGAAGAAACCATTTTCTCCTCTGACTTTATTGTTGATATCGGTCCAGGAGCCGGCGTGCACGGTGGTGATATTGTGGTGGCTGGTTGGCTTGATAAATTGCTTAGTGCAAAGATGAATAATTCTGGTTCAAAAACACTTTCTTATTTGCGCGGTGAAGAAGAAATTGAAATACCAGAGGAGCGCCGTACGAAACAGTTAGGTGAATTAAAGGTGCGTGGTGGTGAAATATTTAACATTAAAAAAATGGATGTAGATATTCCGCTGGGGCAGTTTATTTCTATAACAGGTGTTTCAGGAAGCGGTAAATCTTCTTTCGTATATGAGATTTTAAATAAAAACTTACGCGCCAAACTTGAGCGACGCTACCGTACGGCAAAAACCTACAATGTAAAAAGTTTTACTGGAGCGGAATACCTTTCGCGCATTGTGCTAATTGATCAGAGTGCTATTGGCCGTACTCCTCGCTCTAACCCAGCAACATATACGGGGGCGTTCACGCACATTCGTGATTTGTTTGCCGCTACCCCTGAGGCACGTGCACGTGGGTGGAAGCCAGGACGTTTTTCTTTTAACGTAAAAGGCGGACGGTGTGAGGCATGTCAGGGTAATGGTGTGCAGGCAGTTGAAATGCACTTTTTGCCGACAGTGTATGTAACGTGTGATGTATGTAACGGTGATCGGTTCATGAAAGAAACATTAGAGATTTTGTATAAAAAGAAAAACATTCACGATATTTTAACGATGACCGTTGAGGAGGCACTTGAGTTCTTTATGGACATTCCGGCGATTGCCGATCGTCTCCAGAGCTTGTTTGATGTGGGGCTTGGGTATTTGGAGTTGGGGCAAAGCGCGACCACTCTTTCAGGTGGGGAGGCACAGCGGGTGAAAATATCTTCAGAGCTCTATAGACGTCACACTGAAAAAACGATATATCTTCTTGATGAACCAACGATTGGACTGCATTACGAGGATGTTAAGAAGTTAATTGAAATTCTCCAGTCGCTGGTACATAAAGGGAATACGGTGGTGGTTATTGAGCATAATATGGACCTTATTAAATCATCAGACCATATAATAGATATTGGACCTGAAGGGGGTGTTGGTGGTGGAAAGATTATAGCTCGCGGTACCCCTGAGGAGGTAGCACGCACTAAGGGTTCGTATACGGGAGAATATCTCAAAAAGATACTTTAGTTTCTCCTCACACTTCAATCAAAATGCCCCCCATTACGGATGTCAGACATCCGTAATGGGGGAAAGGATCATACACCGGAGGATATTCTAAGAAGGTGTTTTGATATAATGAGTTTTTAAAATGAAAAAAGAAAACGTTGATTTTAAAAAATTACCAGATGCGCCAGGGGTGTACATTTTTCGTGGACCTAAAAAAGAAGTGTTGTATGTAGGCAAAGCAACTTCGCTGCGTGATCGTACCAAAAGTTATTTTGCACGTGACATTGCCGAGATACGAAGCCCTCTTATTGAAAAAATTGTCAGCGATGCGATTGCTCTTGAAGTTGAGGAAACTGACTCGGTGTTAGAAGCTCTTATTTTAGAGGCGCACTATATTAAAAAATATGAACCAGTTGGCAATACTGACAATAAAGATAATAAAAGCTGGAACTATGTCGTTATTACCAACGAACAATTTCCGCGAGTGTTGATAGTTCGTGAACGTGAGCTTAGTAGTACGTTCTCAGAAAAGACCGTCGCACAATTGTTTGGGCCATTTCCTTCTGCGGGAGTATTACGAGAGGCGTTAAAAATTATTCGAAAAATCTTTCCGTTTTTTGATACGAAATTTTCACTTTCGGGCGACTATTCATCCTCTCAAGAAAAAACTATACTTTTCAATCAATCAATCGGACTGTACCCGCGTGAGTTTGATGAGAGGGAGTATAAAAAAACTATTCGAGCGATTGTTGATATTTTTTCTGCAAAGAAGGTTACCTTGATACAGCGACTCAGTAGGGAAATGAACGCACACGCCAAGAAAAGAGAGTTTGAAGAGGCAGGGATTCTAAAAAAGAAAATTTTTGCACTCCAGCACATTCAAGACATTACTCTTATTAAAGACGACTTACGTACACCGACAACAGCTGATTTCCGTGTTGAAGGATATGATGTTGCACATATAAGTGGAGCTTCGCCTCGTGGGGTCATGACCGTTGTTGTAAATGGAGAACGTGTGCAAGACGAATATCGCTTGTTTACTATTCGTCATGCCACAGCAGGCGATGACTATGCGGCGCTTGATGAAGTACTGACGCGTCGCGCAAAGCACCGAGAGTGGGCGTACCCGCAACTGGTTGTTATTGATGGCGGTAAGGGGCATTTAAATCGCGCAAAAAAAACGCTAAAAGACGCTGGTGTAATGGCAGAAGTAGTTTCAGTGGTAAAAGACGAGAAACATCGGCCACGTGAGGTTTTAGGAAAAAGCGCTACAGCACTCACCCATGAACGAGATATTCTTTTGGCAAACAGTGAAGCACACCGTTTTGCAATTACCAAACACCGCAGTGCACTTAGAAAGAAAGGGTACTAATTTTTTTACTCACTAAAGCCCTGCATATAGTATGATAAGTACTATATGGCGCGTAAAACAGTTGCAGTATTGCGAGGAGGAAGCGGACTTGATCATTTAGTTTCTGTAAAAACGGGAGCACAGATCTTACAGGCGCTTTCTGGCGACCTTACGGAAAAGTATAGAGCAGTTGATGTTTTTATTGATAAAGGCGGTGTATGGCATGTGCGCGGTGTGCCTACTACTCCCGAAAAGGTCTTAAACACTACTGATGTGGTGTGGAATGGTTTGCGTGGTGAGTATGGCGAAGATGGCACAGTGCAGAGAACGTTAGACCGGTTTGGCACTGCCTATACCGGTAGTCGTGCGTATCCGTCTTCTGTTGCAATAAATAAAGAGCTTACTAAAGCACTCTTAAAAAAAGAAGGATTACGAGTTCCTCATTCGGCACTCCTTGAAGTGAACGATGTTCTTGAGAAAGATATTCTTACTTTGTTTAGATCTTTTCCTCAGCCGTCAGTTATTAAACCAATAAACAAATCGTCTTCAATTGGAGTGTCCGTTGCCAATAATTTTTTTGAGTTTAAGGAAGGAATAAAGGAGGCATTCCAACACGCCTCTACTGTGTTAGTTGAGGAGTACATCAAGGGGCGGGAGGCAACGTGTGGGGTGGTGGACGCACTGCGCGGTGAAGATGTATACCAACTGCCGCCACTTGAGATTATTATTCCTAATCGGACTGCTGAAAACCAGATTTTTAGTTACCAGGATAAATACAGCGATGTGGAGACTGAACGTTCACCAGGGCATTTTACTAAACAAGAATCCAAAGACCTTCAAGAAGGAGCAGCTACGGCACATAGGGCGTTGGGTTTGCGTCACTATTCCAAGAGTGATTTTATTGTGACCCCGAAAGGGATTTATTTTTTAGAGACAAATACGTTGCCGGGACTTTCAGAGCAGTCACGTTTCCCAAAGGCGCTCGGCGCAGTGGGTGTGAGTAATGCTGAGTTTATAGACCACATTATTACACTTGCACTGCTAGGGAGGTAGGGTATAATCGTTTGGACTGAAGAAAGGGCTTGGTTATGGGCCTGTAAGCAAAGCTTGCATGCCCGTCACTCGAAGATAATGTAAAAGATTACTTTTCCGTTATCCTTCTTGCTAGGGCCTGTAGCTCAATTGGTAGAGCGCCTCATTTGCACTGAGGAGGCAGCGGGTTCGAATCCTGTCAGGTCCACAATAAAAATTCCTGCCTTTTTGGTAGGATATTTTTGTTGTGAGATCTGAGAAAGGTATCTGCATACCTTTCGTGCAGGATTCGAAAGCGGTTGAGTATATGAATGAGTCCGCAGAATGACGGACGAAATGAATACGAAACCCGTACTGCTCCTGTAAGGAGAGAATCCTGTCAGGTCCACAGAACGCTCATCCTGAAGTAATCACTTCAGGATTTTTGCGTTTCTGTAGGGCTTGGCAGGATTCGAAAAGAGGCTGTTGCGAAGCCTCAAGAGAATACTTGAGTAACAGCCGACGGGGTCGCGTCGCTTAGTATTTTATGAGTATGCGAAATAAAATACTAAGCAAAGGTGACCGATGCGTGCGAGGCAACGCCGTAGACACATCCTGTCGATGTATCATATATGATACATTTTACTTTTTATGTTTTTTAGAAACTAAAGGTATTTCTCTCTCGTCGTGTTTATGGTATACGGAAAACTGAAGTTAAGGGAATGTATCATATATGATACATTTTTATTTTTTTTTATGTTTTGTATGGTCTAGTAGAGTTTAATAGGATTTTAAGAGAGGGCGAGGCAAAGCCGTAGACACATCCTGTCAATGACGGGTGACCACAAAAATGTAGTTCAAAACACTGAGTAAAGATAACCGAATCCTGAGCGTGGTAGCATATACACTATATGGATAAATATTTACATCAAGTTGCAATGTGGTCAATTTTAATTGGCGCACTTATTCTTTTATACATTGCGTATCTGTGGTTTACCGAAGGGAATACTCTTATGAGCCTCGGTATGTTTATTATGGGAGTTGTCGCGTTTTCTAACTTTTATCTGCACAGGAGAATGATGGGTCATAGATGAACCAACACCCGAACTAACAACCGAATTAACTCAGTCGTTAGTTCGGGTGGGTGTGAAGTCTATTACACGAAGAGAAATGCTATACTCTCAAGCACTATGGCAAGCTTACGGAAAAAAGAGACACAGGAGGCGTATCGTAAGTTAATGAAGCAACGTGATGCTCTTGAGGTGCCACGTATTGATATAGCGAGCGAAAAGAAAATTCGTGAATTTGAACACTGGATTTTAATTAAAAATAAGTTTCCCTATGATAGGGTTGCTAAAAAACATGACCTTTTGTTTCCAAGGAGGGTCTTTACAGAAGATAAGGATATAAGTGGGGCTGAGCGAGAAGAGTTGAGAGAAATTAAAAAAGAGCTTCAAAGTGAGTATGATATTGCCTTTGAATCATTTAGTCATTCAAAAAGTATTCGCGGCCATTTTCATATCCATTTCATCTCTTTTAAAGATAGTTTTCACAACGATGACTGAATTAGTTCGTGTGGAGAGAGGGGCTAAAATTGGGACAGTGGTATTCCACAGGTGTCCATTATATCCATATTTATCTATGTTACGATTCCATCACGTTAGGATTTTTTATGGGGATCTACCAGTTTTTAATACTCTTTCACATCATCGGCACGGTGTTGGGCGTTGGTGGGGCAACGTTTGCGGAAATACTCTCCACACGCGCGCTGAAAGACGGCACTATTGATAAAGAAGAAGGGAGCATGCTCAAAGCGGTGTATACCACGCTCCGCATTGGTCTTATTATTGCGGTGTTGAGCGGGTTTGGGCTTCTGCTCTTACTTCGTATAAATGGGCAGGAAGAGCATCTCCTCAACCCGCAGTTGTGGGCAAAAATGACCATCGTTTCGGTGCTTGCGTTTAATGCGGTTCTTTTGACACTGCACCGCATTCCGTTTTGGCTTGGAGGTGCTATTTCACTCACCTCGTGGTACGCGGCGCTTTTGCTCGGGTCGTGGCGCGGGCTCTCCAGTTCATATATAAATATTATGCTCATGTATATCGCGGCTATTTTCCTAGTAGCGTGGATACTGCACGTTATTAAAAAGTGGTATCTCCGACCGTCAGTGCAAAACGTATGAGTAGTATTTTTGCCATCACACTTTCAGTGCATGTTATTGCCGGCATAGTGGGCGTCATTGGCATCTTTGCCATCATGATGAGCCTTGCCGGGCGCCGGTCTTCTTTGCGCTTTCTAAAAATAACGTCTGCGACCACGCTCATTTCTTTTCTTACTTCGTGGTTTACCGGCGGGTACTACTACGTGTTGCGCTACGGATCCGAAGTAAAACCAGTTATTAAGGCCGGCGACAACCCGTGGGCGCACGCGCTCTTTATGGAGGCAAAGGAACATATCTTTCTTTTCCTGCCGGTCTTGGCGTTCCTCTTTTTCCTTCTGTTCTTTTTGATGGGCAAAGAGGTCTTGGCAAACCAAAAATATAAAAAGGTAACGCTTTTGCTTGCCGTCCTTGCTTCACTCATTGCACTTTTCATTACCTTCGCCGGAGTGCTTATATCCGGTTCAGCACAATAATATGCACGACAAAAATACACACGCACTTGTTTCATTTACCCTCAGCGCCATTCTTATTATTACGGCAACGGCGGCCGTGACTATCGGTGCGGAACTGCACGCACCTCTCAAAAGCTGGCTGGCAAGCACCTTTTCTCACCACTGGATAGGGAAAAGTATCCTCTCTTTTGCCGGCTTTCTTATTATTGGCGTGGGGCTTTCACTTTTGCCGCGTTCATTCGGCAAGCTTTTACCGCTCTTGTACGTACTCCTCTGGACCGTTTTGCTGAGTAGTCTCGCCATTATTGGCTTTTTCTACTACGAAGCCTTTCTTGCGGTCCACCCATAAAGAGGGTTTTAAAAAAATGTGCACAACTTTTTGAGACTCTCATAGAGGGAGTATTCTGAGAGTATTATTACTCCCTTTATATTAGGTAACCGTGAATATAGCTACACATAAAAACGCCATTATTGGCGCCGCTGTTGTGCTCGTTGTTCTTGGAGGGTTAGTGTATTACCTCTTTACTTCCAACGCTGAGCCCGCACCAGAGGTTGACCAGACACTTTCCACCATAGAAGAAAACCTGTCAGACATTACGTCCCCGGAAGTGTCGGTGCCTACTTCTGCCGACCCTGCCAAACAGGTGCTTCCGCAAGAAACACCACTTGATAAAACTAATCCTTTCAAAGACGCATATGTTAATCCATTTGAATAGTGTAAAAGTTGCTGTAGCTACGCTGGTCTTTTTTGTTGGGTTCTTTACCTTTTCAGTTGGAACGGTACAGGCGGCTTCGGTGTTTGACATTGAGTTTCCCGTGAGTGAACTCGGCGGGTGTGCCGACCGCTTTGCCTGTAAAGCATTTTGTTCTAAAGCAAAAAATGAAAACGCATGCAGTGCGTTTGCGGAACAGTACGGATTGCAAAAAAGTTCAGTAACTACTGAAAAAAAATTCAAACAAATTGAAGAAGACGGTGGCCCGGGTGGGTGTGCACTGGGCTCGGCAAACCCCGGACTTTCGTGTCGCGCCTACTGCGACAACACAACGAATATAGAGCAGTGTGTGAACTACGCCCGCCAGTACGATCTCTTGGACGAACGGGAACTTGAAGAAGCGGACAAAGTGCTCTCCGCGCTAAAGCGTGGTATTCAACTGCCACCGCAGTGTACGAACGCGGCTTCGTGTAAAGCCACCTGCGAAAACCCTGCAGATGTTGACACCGCGCGCGCCTGTTTTGCTTTTGGAAAAGAAGCAGGTCTGCTTCCTCCGGGAGTTGACGATGCGCAGGCAGAAAAAGTATTTTTGTCTATTGAAAGAGGCACCGGCCCCTTTAAGTCGTTTGCGGAAATGCGACAGTGCGAAAACCCACCAAATGACGCGGTGTTGCAGAAGTGTATTGCTTTTGGCGTTGAGTCAGGATTTATTTCAGGAGAAGAAGCTGAAATAATCAAAAAAACGGGAGGTAAAGGTCCCGGCGGGTGTACGGGCAGGGAACAGTGCGAAACGTATTGTCGGGCACACGGGGAAGAGTGTTTCCGCTTCGGCGCAGAGCATAACCTTATTCGTGAAGAAGACCGACACCGCATACAGGAAGGTGTCTCTGGCGTACAGCGGGCCCTGCAAGAAGCTCCTCCGGAAATTGTGCAATGTATTAAAAACGCCGTGCCGGACCTAGATCAAACGTTCGCAGGTCAGGGTTTTATTGGCCCTGAAATTGGAGAGAAAATGAGGCAATGTTTTGAGTCGCAGTTCGGCGGGCAAGGGGAACGTCACGATGGGTTTGAGTCTCGTCAGGGGCTTCCGCCTCCTCAAGGTCAGTTTGAATCAAACATACCACAACTACCTCCAGAGGCATTGCGCTGTATTGAAGGCAAGCTCGGCAAACCGTTTGCCGAGGTAGTGAAACAAGGACGTCCAACGAATGAAGTTGAAAATGTGATTCGCGGATGTATGGAAGCACTGCGTGGCAGTGAGCCACAGCCACCGCAAGACGGCACACATCCGCCGTTTGACCCAGCACGTGATTCAGCATTTCCTGTGCACGATGCAAACACATCAGCGCCGGAGCAATTTCAGCGCCCACCAACCCCAGAGGAGTTGCAAAAGTATCAGCAGTATCGTGAGCAAGGCGGTACCTACCCACCGGAAGGAACTTTCACACAGCCTCCGAGTGATTTCAACACTGCACCACCTCCTACCGACCGCCGTGAATTGACTCCGGAAGAATACCAAAAGTATCAGCAACAAGGTGGTACCTATCCTTCAGGTGATGCGTATCCGCCACCACCGACTGATGCACCCCCTCCACCAACCGAAATCACTCCAACTTCGTCTGGTCCTTCCGGGTTCTTTTCGCGCATCGGCTCTGGCTTCAATTCACTCACCGCGAGTGTGTTGAATGCATTCTTTGGAAGATAGACAAAACGCGCATCACCGCGGGGAAGTTTTTTATTCATCAATTTGCTATACTGTGGTCAGTCACCTAAAGTGCTGGACTTGTTAAGAAATCTACCCGGAGTGCATGCAGTTTTTAGAAAGAACACCACGCCATAGCATCAACGCCACACCGTGTATTAATAGATGCATGAGTGCGGGTAACGGCAGGATATATTGCAGGGCGACTTGTTTGGTAAACCCCCATGCGTTTTAGTAGGCCGGAGCGGTAACCTTTTCCCCACAGGAGAGGTTTTTATACTGTATGGAATCTATAGACACAAATGAAATACAACATGCCTTTGGTGAGAAGCCGAAATGTTATTGCGATGGATGTGGGACTCCCTCGGTAGGTTTCGGCCGATGTACATGGCATCAACTTGGGTGTTGATTTTTTATCTTAGTGTCCTGGCCAGTGCGCATAAGGCAAAAAAATCTGTTACAGTGTGACGTATGTTAAAGAAAATGATGTTAAAGGCAATGATGAGCAAACAGCTCAAAGGTCTTCCAAAAGAGACACAGGATCAAATTATCAGTATGGTTGAGAAGAATCCGAAGTTTTTTGAGAATATGTCAAAGGAGATAAAGGAACGTACCAAAAATGGTGAAGACCAAATGCTCGCAATGCAGTCGGTTGCAAAAAAACACCAAGAAGAACTACAGAAGATGTTCCTTGGGCAATAGTGCACATAGTTGAAGTCTTTAGTGGTAAAGAGAAAGGTACGTATTAATAAGTATACGTTTAATGTAATGCGCAGAATTATATTTTTATGAAGAAAATTTTTGTCCTTTTAGGACATCCAAACAGCGAATCCTTTATAGGCTCACTTGCAGGCAGTTATGAGGCAGGGGCACTTGAGGCAGGACATGAAGTGCGACGACAAAATATCGGTGATATGCAGTTTGATCCTGTATTACATAAAGGATACAAAGAGATTCAAACACTTGAACCGGACCTTCTTACGTTTCAAAGAAACGTTATCTGGGCAGATCATATAGTCATTCTGTATCCAAACTGGTGGTGTACCATGCCTGCGCTTCTGAAGGGGGTTTTTGACCGAGCGTGGCTTCCGGGGTTTGCGTTCAAGTTTAATAAAAACAAAATAGGATGGAAAAAGCTCCTCAAGGGAAAAACAGGGAGAATTATTATTGGGGCGGCAACGCCGTGGCTCACCACCCATGTGCTTTTTGGAGACTTTACGAACGAACTTTCACGCGCCACGTTGGGGTTTGCTGGTATTAAAACCAAGATTACTATTTTTGCTCCATCTGAAACAACTTCAGACACCCTTCACGGAAAGTGGATGAAAAAAACAAACAGACTTGGTGCCAAAGGCGTTTGACAGGGTAGGTGTTCACAGGCACAATTCTATGCATATGTTTAATAAAGCACCTGAAGTACTTGATAATTCCAGCGCCGACTCTCACGAAGAGTGGATAGGCGTTACTCAAGAGGAAATAAAAACTTTTGCAAAGTGGGGATTAGGTGTTACTGCCATATCTGCATTAGGAGCAATTTTGTCCATGCTTCTCGGAAAACAATAGTATGGAAATATCAGTCGGTATTGTTGGGTTACCCAACGTTGGCAAATCTACGCTTTTTAATGCGCTTACTGAAAAGCACGTTGCAGCTGAAAATTATCCTTTTTGTACTATTGATCCTTCAGTGGGTATTGTGCCAGTGCCTGATCCACGCCTACAAAAACTAACTGAACTTTCACACTCCGAGAAGACTATTCCTGCAGTTATTGAGTTTGTTGATATTGCAGGCCTGGTTCGTGGTGCATCCGAGGGTGCCGGCTTGGGCAATCAGTTTCTCTCACACATTCGTGAAGTTGACGCTATTGCACACGTGGTTCGTATTTTTGAAGATGCCGACGTTGCTCACGTTGAGGAGGGGCAGATAGACCCAGCGCGTGATATTGAAATTATCAACCTAGAGTTGATACTCACTGATTTGCAAACAGTTTCAAAGCGAATTGAAAAATTAAACCGCGATGTAAAACGGGGAGATAAGGACGCCATTGCAGAAAGTGTAGTGTTAAAAAAAGTAGATGAAGTCCTTTCAAAAGGGGCGCTTGCACACACTATTTCCTTTGATGAGAAAGAGAGAGAAATAGTGAGTGGTGTGCACCTTCTTACCATGAAGCCAATGATGTATATTTTGAATAAAAAAGCAGGCGGACACAACTTGGACGAGATGAATGACGAGCGGTGGCAGAAGTTTGTAGCACTCCTTGAGTCAACTGACGCTACCTATACAACGGTTGATGCTTCTATTGAAGGAGAGTTAAGGACCGTTGCTCACGACGAAAAAGAGACGCTCCGGCAGGAGTTTGGTGTTCTTGACGATGGTGTAGATACTCTTATTAGGCGGGCGTACACTCTGCTCGGGTTGATGAGTTACTTTACAACTGGCCTTGACGAGACGCGTGCATGGACTATTACCATTGGCTCCAGGGCACCTGATGCAGGTGTTGCAATTCATACTGATTTCAGGGATAAATTTATCCGCGCCGAAGTGGTTGCCTACAATGACCTTGTTGAAGCTGGTTCGTTTGCAATTGCCCGTGAAAAAGGACAGGTGAGAACTGAAGGCAAAGAATATATTGTAAAAAACGGAGACGTTATTGAGTTTAGAATATAGAGGTAAGTATTTCATTGGTAGTAAGAGTATTATTTCTGTACAATAAGGTACTATAAGAGGTACTGAAGAATATGAGTGAGCGCATTGATTTAAAAGATACTATTGAACGCCCTAAGATCTGTGAAGGGCCGAAGGGTATGGGAGTGTGTTCACAAACAGGTATATATCGTCCCGATTTAGGGTACTACATCTGTGACACGTGTTACGAGTCCTATAAAATTGAAGAAGATGAGTGAATACGACCACAAAAAAATAGAGGAAAAGTGGCAGAAACGTTGGGAAGAAGCGGGACTGTATAGAACGGAGGACGCCGTTCAAGGAAAAGAAAATTTTTATACCTTAGTTGAGTTTCCATATCCGTCAGGAGATCTTCATATTGGGCACTGGTCTGCGTTTGCGGTGCCTGATATTTTTGCCCGTATGAAGCGTATGCAGGGATACAACATGTTATATCCCATTGGTTTTGATGCGTTTGGTTTGCCTGCGGAAAACGCCGCTATCAAACACGGTGCGGACCCGGCAGAATGGACCCTTAAGAACATTGAGAGAATGCGCCTTCAGTTGAAACAAATGGGTAATATGTTTGACTGGGACAGGGAAGTGTCTGCCTGCGACCCGAGTTTTTATAGATGGACGCAGTGGCTTTTCCTGCAACTTTTTAATAAAGGTTTGGCATACAAGAAAAAAGCAGTGGTGAACTGGGACCCGGTTGACCAAACAGTGCTCGCAAATGAGCAGGTGCTTTCCGATGGCACGGCCGAGAGAAGTGGTGCGAAAGTTGAGAAAAAAGAACTTTCGCAATGGTTTTTGAAAATTACCGAGTACGCAGACCGCCTTATTGATGACTTGGATGGTTTGGCCTGGCCGGAACCCATCAAAGACGCGCAGAGAAACTGGATTGGAAGAAACGAAGGAGCAAAAATTGAATTTGATATATCAAGTTTTGATAAGAAAATAGAGATATTTACGACGCGTCCCGATACGCTATACGGGGCAACGTATGTGGTGCTTGCGCCGGAACACCCGCTTGTTACAGAGCTTGCAGGTACTATGATTAATCATAGTGAAGTCAGGCAGTATGTCGAAGCAGCGGCAACAAAGAGTGACCTTGAGCGACAGGAACATAAAGAAAAAACTGGCGTTGAGTTGAAAGGCGTGAAGGCGGTCAATCCTGGGAGTAAAGAAGAAATTCCCATTTTTATTGCCGACTATGTACTTTCCGGTTATGGCACCGGCGCCATTATGGCGGTGCCCGCGCACGACGAGCGTGATAGAGAGTTTGCAAAGAAATTTAATTTGCCGGTACGGACAGTTGTGTCTGAAGAGGGAACACTTGTTGATTCTGGAACATTTGACGGAATGACCAGCGAAGATGCAAAACAAAAAATTACTGAACACGTCGGTGGAAAAATGACCACAACATACCGCCAGCGCGACTGGCTTATTTCGCGTCAGCGCTACTGGGGCACACCAATACCTATTGTGTACGACCCGGAAGGGAATGCGCACGCCATTTCCGACGAGCACCTGCCGTGGGTTTTACCAAGCGATGTTGATTTTACGCCCACCGGTGAAGCGCCGCTCGCCCGTTCAAAGGAATTAAAAGAGCGGGTAGAAAAACTTTTTGGAAAAGGATGGACACCGGAAGTAGACACCTTTGATACGTTCGTTGATTCGTCGTGGTATTTCCTCCGCTACCTTGACCCAAAGAACGAAAAAGAATTTGCTTCAAAAGAATTACAGAAAGCATGGATGCCCGTTGGGCGTTATTCAGGTGGAGCCGAGCACACCACAATGCACATCCTCTATTCTCGTTTTTTTATCAAAGCGCTTTATGACCTCGGGCTTGTAACAGAACATGAACCGTACACGGTGCGCATGAACCGCGGGCTTATTTTGGCTGAGGACGGCAGAAAAATGAGCAAGAGATGGGGGAACACAGTGAATCCTGATGAGCAGGTGAATAATGTTGGTGCAGATTCTGTAAAAATGTACTTGGCATTTATCGGCCCCTACAATGAAGTGAGTTCGTATCCGTGGAATACGAACGGACTTATTGGTGTGCGTCGTTTCTTAGAGCGCGTATGGATCCTTCAAGATCATCTATCGGATGATTCCAGTGACAATACGCTTGGGGGGCTCGTCCACCGAAGCATTAAGAAGGTTGGGGACGATGTCGAGTCTATGAAATTTAACACCTCAGTTTCGGCTTTGATGATTCTTTCAAATGAATTTCAGAAACTTGAAACAGTGCCTCAGGATGCGTATGAAATTTTCCTTAAACTCCTCGCACCGTTTGCCCCTCATATGGCAGAGGAGCTGTGGGAGCGACTTGGGCACACCACTTCTATTCACCTTGAAACATGGCCTGTCTATGACCCACAATTAGCTCAGTCAGATACGGTGGCAATAGTGTTGCAGATTAACGGAAAAAAACGAGGAGTGCTTGAAATAGGACATGATAGCTCGCAGGAAGAGGTTTTAGCGGCTATTCAAAGAGATCAGAAATTGCTAAAATACATTGATTTTAAGCCAAAAAAAGTTGTTTTCGTTCCAAATAAGATCATTAATTTTATTGTGTAGTAGCTGTGGAAAAGAATATTTTGACACAGTATATCTTTTATGATATAAATAGAACATAAATAGGGAGTAAAACAAATGAAAAAAGCAACACGTATCAGCTTCAAACCGGCACAAGCTACGAAGCGTCTCATACAAGGTCTTCCAGATCGTTCACGCGACGTCATCCTTTCACGGTACGGCCTTTCAGGTCAGACGCGAAATGAGACACTTGACTCTATAGGAAAACGTTACGGTATCACCCGCGAACGTGTTCGTCAGATTGAGAATCATGCCGTTAAACTCATCCAAGAGTCTGACGCCTTTCTTGCAGAAGCTGATGTCTTTGATTCTCTTGAAAGCGCTATCCGCGACTTGGGAGGTATTTTAAGTGAACAAAATCTTCTTGAGTTGCTTTCACCAGCACCTGATGCTAAAAACCATATTTACTTCCTACTGGTTGTTGGACATCCATTTAAGGTTGAAAAAGAAAACTCTGACTTTATGCGACGATGGTTTGTTGACGATGGAATTGCCAAAGCAGTTGAGAGCGCCCTTAAAGCAGTTCATCAAAAAGTTCGCCCTTCCGATGTACTTACCGAAGAGCAGTTGGTGAATCATGTCATGACGTGTCTTTCAAGTGTGAATGCAAAATATAAAAACCAAGACACAATTTTACGATGGCTTGAACTTTCACAGTGTCTGGTGAGTAATCCGCTTAATGAGTGGGGACGTCCTTCGGCGCCAGGAATCAAAATAAAGAATATTGCAGACTATGCATACCTTGCAATGAAGAAACATGGGTCGCCAATGCACTTTAGAGAAATCACCAAGGCGATTGACCACATGTTTGGAAAAAAGGCACATGAAGCAACTACTCATAATGAACTTATTAAAAGTGACCGGTTTGTGTTGGTGGGACGCGGTACCTACGCGCTGACTGAATGGGGATACCGTATTGGCCCTGTTGCAACTATCATTGAGCATATTCTGGAAGAAAACGGCCCACTTACTAAAGTTGAAATTATAGACAAGGTAGGTAAAGAGCGTTTTGTAAAAACAAACACCATTATTGTGAACCTGCAGAATGCTAAGTTTGTAAAATCAAAAAAAGACGGTACGTACTCTCTCAAAAAGTAATTTTTAAGGAATAGGATCCTTTTAAAAACCTACAACGCTGTTGTAGGTTTTTAAAAATGGTATATTTCTTGTATGAACCTGAATATGGTCTTACGTGTAGCGCTCGTGTCACTACTGCTCATTATTCCTCTTGGGATATTTTTTATTCCAAGTAGTACTGCTATTGTGCTTGGCGGTTTATTTTTCATTGGTCCTTTATGGATACCGTTTGTTTTGGCAGCCCTTTTAGTGCCACTGTGGTTAACCCACATACGTTCGCAGTATGTGGCCAGTATTCCTTACGTAGTGTTTGAATTAAAACCGGGCGAACACACTCCGAAGACCGCACACGCAATGGAGTTGGTGTTTTACTCGCTCCATCACCGCATTGCAATTAGCCGAGTAACGGAAATATTAACCGGGCAAATACGTATGCCATGGAGCTTTGAGATTACCGCGTCAAAAGGTGTAGTGCGTTTTTTTATGAGAGTGCCACAGTCACAACGGCAGGCAGTTGAACTGCGACTTCGCTCTGAGTACCGCGACATTGACTTGGACGAAATTAGAGATTATGCCAGAGAAGTCTCTTTTGATCCTGTGAGTATGAAAATGAAAATGCGGGAATATGTATTAGCAAAACCTGATCCATACACACTTAAAACATATGATTGATACGAGAGTGAAAATGCAACAGGACCCTTTTCACAACTGCTTGATACATTAGTTGAGGTTGGAGAAGAGGAACACGTATATATTTCATATATTATACGACCGCATCAGAGAGCACGAAAAAGAATCTGGCAGGAGGAAACGACAGAGCTCCACACTGATGCATCCGCAGAGATTGCTAAAATTTTGGGTCCTGGTGGAGATCCGCGACAACTCCCTAAAAAAGAACAGGTATTGGTTGGTGCCATAGAAGAAGCACTCAAGAAGCCCTCTTTTGATTGTGGCGTCAGAGCACTCTATTTTGCACCGAAGGGAAGGTATAGTGCAGAAAAAGCAGATGGTTTGGACACACTATTTAGTGATTTCAGCGATGAGCAGTTAAATGAGTTTCAGCCATATTCTCCTCGTGAAAGAATTTTCTGGCCGTTAACTGATGTGTTTGCTGCACTCCCTTGGCTTGAGGAGTTATTCTTGTTTAATGTGTATCGTAGACGTGCCTTCTTCATGCCGCCGTATTATGGAAATAGTCTTATACTGAATACTGCAGAGCTTGCTACAATTTTTCATTTGCCTTTTATTACACGTTCAAGCGCGCTCTCGCGCGGACGGGGAAATCGTCTGGAACCGCCAGATAATCTTCCAGTTTAAGGAAGCACGTTGTAATTGTTAAACACGTTTTATATTTATTTGTATGGTACATAGTACATATCTTCAAAAATTTCTTACAGTCGCAACTACTATGCGAACATATACATTAGCACTTGTTGGACTTGTAGTACTTATAGTGGGCCTGACTGCCTTCATATCGGCTCCATTTCAATTTCCTCGTAACTACACTATCGCTATTCCTGAGGGCTTTACCGTTGCACAAACTGCTCAACTCTTAGAAGAGGAAAACATTATTCGCTCTTCTACTTTTTTTATTACACTTATTACGTTGTTTGGAGGGGACACGGGAGTGGTTTCAGGTCTGTACTCTTTTGAAAGACCGAAGTCTATTTTTAGTGTCGTGTACCGCTTAAACACAGGGTCAGTGACTTCAGAGTTTACAAGAGTAACTATCCCAGAAGGAGCAACAGTGAGAGAGATTGCCGGTATTCTTAAAGATAGTTTTCCTGACCTAGATTCAGATGAGTTTATTGTTCAAGCACTTCCTGAGGAAGGGTACTTATTTCCTGAGACATATCTTTTTGCGCCCGGTGTTGGCGCAGAACAAATTATTGCTACGATGAGGCGTCAGTTTGATGAAACTATTGTATTACTTGAGGCGGACATAGCAAGGTTTGGAAAACCAATCAGTGACATTGTTATTATGGCATCTCTGTTAGAAAAAGAGGCGCGTTTGTTTGAAACACGACAAACAGTTGCTGGTATTTTGTGGGATCGTATTGAAATCGGCATGCCACTCCAGGTGGATGCCGTGTTTGGCTACATCTTAAACACAGCTACTTTTAGTCCAACCTTTGACCAGCTTGAAATTGATTCTCCCTATAATACATATACCAATAAAGGACTTCCACCGGGGGCAATTGCAAATCCTGGGTTTGAGGCACTGAAAGCAACAGTGACACCTATTAAAACACCATACCTCTTTTATTTGACTGGGAAAGACGGCCAAATGCACTACGGACGCACCTTTGAAGAACATCTAGCAAATAGACGATTTCTCCGTTAAAGTATAGAGATGAAAACGGTTTTTGTGGGACTCTCAGGGGGAGTTGATTCTGCGGTTTCAGCGTATCTTTTAAAAAAACAAGGATACCAAGTGGTTGGAGCTTTTTTGCGCGTGTGGGAGCCGGACTTTTTACCGTGCACTGCAGGTCAAGACAGACTTGACGCGATGCGTGTTGCCGCGCACTTGGAAATACCATTCATAACGTACAACTTAGAAAAAGAGTATAAAGACACCGTTGTTGATTACTTTATAAACGAATATAGAGCGGGTCGCACCCCGAACCCTGACGTCATGTGCAACCGTCATATTAAGTTTGGTGCTTTTTGGGAGTGCGCGCAAAGAGACGGCGCAGACTTGATAGCGACGGGTCACTATGCGCAAAATTTTGAATCGGACGCTGCGTTCCATTTAGTGCGCGGTTTAGATGATTCAAAAGATCAAAGTTATTTTCTATGGACGCTCACACAAGACGATTTACGGCATACACTTTTTCCTGTTGGCGGTATTAAAAAAAGTGAGGTGCGAAAGATCGCAATAAAAGCAAAACTACCAAACTCAAAGAAAAGAGACTCGCAAGGATTATGCTTTTTAGGGCAGGTTGATATGAAAGAATTTTTGCAACATTATATTCCGATGCAAAAGGGTGTAATAAAAAATAAAACTGGAGAGGTAATTGGTGAGCATGACGGTGTGTGGTTTTATACTCTTGATCAACGTATTGCAGCTCATGGTGGCGAAAAAATGTATGTGGTTGAGAAAAATGTAGAAGAAAATGTATTGGTGGCAGATGTCCATGCGAGCGAGATTGGAGGCGATTCCAGTATTACGCTTTCTAATATGAGTTGGGTTGGAAAACCACCGAATGAGGGTGGAGAATACGAGGCACAGATTCGCTACCATGGAGAACGGGTCCCCGTTACTCTCGGCGAGGAACAGAGTGTTCTTTTTGAGGAACCAACGCGCGTAGCCCAAGGACAGTCTATTGTTATTTATGATTCAGTAACTGAAGAGTGTATGGGAGGTGGCATTGTTGAGTAGCGCGGGGTATCTTTATTTTGCCAATGATATACTGACACTCTATGCGTATTGTAAAAGGAGATGGTTCACGTGAGGAATTTGATATTGAAAAACTAGAGCGGTCAATGCTACGCTCGGGAGCGCCCAAAGAAGCAGTGCATGCACTTGCCCTTAAAGTCACCGCAACTATTCGCGACGGCATGACCACCAGTGAAATTTATAGAAGCGCGTTTCGTCAACTAAAAAAAGAAGAAAGCACCTTTGCCGCACGCTATTCTATGCGACGAGCAATACTTGAAATGGGCCCTACAGGGTTTCCATTTGAAGATTACTTTTGTGCTCTTATGAGGGCAAAAGGGTATCAGGCAAAAGTGAGACAAATTATCACCGGCACATGCACTCACCACGAGGTTGATGTTGTATTGGAAAAAGATGGACTCACGATTGGTGCTGAGTTGAAATTTCATAATACGCCAGGATTTAAAACTGATTTAAAGACAGCACTCTACGTACGCGCACGTTTTTGGGATATTGAGTATGCTATTGAAGACCAAAGCAAAAAAAGTAAAGTACAAGAAGGATGGCTCGTTACTAATACAAAATTTACAAGCCAGGCAATAGAGTATGGTGAGTGTGCAGGGATTAAATTACTTGGGTGGGGACATCCGACTGACTATAACCTTGCTGATATTGTGAGAGAGACAGGGCTGTATCCTATTACAGTGCTTACTACTTTAACTAAAAAGGAACAGCGACAACTCCTTCAAAACCAAATAACAGTGTGTAAGGATATTCATAATAATCCAGATCTTCTTGCAAAAGCAGGTATTGCCAAGCGAAAACATCGTGAAATTATTGAGGAGAGTTTACGAATTTGTGGATCGTAAAATGGTATACTTTTGAAATGTCAGGATATTACAAACCAGATCGGAGAAAAGACTGGAACTATGGTGGCCCTCGTTGGCGTCTCTCTCGGTCAAAAATAGACCTTTTTAAGGAGTGCGCACGATGTTTTTATATTGACAATAAGTTAGGAACGGCACGTCCACCGGGATATCCATTTAATCTCAACTCAGCAGTTGATACTCTTTTAAAAAAAGAATTTGATATTCACCGCGCAAAAAAGGAGGCGCATCCGTTGATGGTTGAATACGGTATTGATGCCATTCCATTTCAACACCCTGATTTAGATACGTGGCGTGAGAACTTCAAAGGTGTGCAAACCGTGCACACACCAACAGGTTTTACTGTTTCAGGTGCCGTTGACGACGTATGGATAAACCCCGAAGGGGAACTTATCGTCGTTGACTATAAAGCAACAAGCAAAAACGGCGAAGTGAGTTTGGATGCTGATTGGCAGATAGGGTACAAAAGACAAATGGAGGTGTACCAATGGTTACTTAGACAAAATGGTTTTAAAGTTTCAGATACCGGCTACTTTGTGTATGTAAACGGAAGAACAGATGTTGATACGTTTGATGCAAAACTAGAGTTTGATATGAAAATACTGCCATACAAAGGAGACGATAGCTGGGTTGAAGAGACATTACGTGATATTAAAAAGACGCTTGAGAGCGAAGCGATACCTACCTCGGGCGAAGATTGCGACTACTGCAAATACAGAGAGTTTACTGGAAAAAAATTACGCGCACAACATTTAGGACATAGTGAAAATTCTGCAGAAGATGTATCCAAGGGAAAGCATAAAAATAAAACAGAGGCAAAAAATGATCAAGAATCACTTTTTACCTAACATGTTTTGAAATGCACTACAGTACTCTCTTAAAATAAAATGTATCATATATGATACATTTTTATTTTTTCTTTGGTTTGGGTTCAGGGAAGAAAAGGAAGTGTAGAGGATATTTTTTCTTGAGTGCGGCATACCCAAATGGATTTCTTTTTCGCTCAGCTTGTAGTGCTCGTTTATCCATTTCTTTTTCTAATCCCTGTATTACTTGTTCGTATCCAGGCATTTGGTCATTGAGCCATTTTTCAACGCGCCAAATAGTGTTTCGGCTAACTTTTAATTTTGCGCCGATTTCAACTCTTGTATGATTGCTGAGAAGGAGGCGTGCTATCCATATGCGTCTACCGAGCATAATGCGCTCGCTAGGGGTTAATAAGTCCCGTAGGAACAATTTCGCTGCTGCTCGCCCACGGATGTGTGCTGCTGATGTGTATAGCATGTCCAGAGTGTGCATTTTCTCTTTTTCTGTTAAGTCGCTTAATTTTTTCTTCATATCAAGAATGTATCATATATGATACATTCTTGATGGGGTGGTGATATACGGAAGTGGAAAGTTTATGCATGCAAAAGATTCGTTTGAAAAGGAGATTTAGATTAGTAAAAAGATTTTTTAATTCTTCTTCTGTTTAAGGGTTTGGTTTTTTATTTCGCGGATGTATCATATATGATACATTTTTAGTAGGTTCGGATAATGGTTTTGTATAGTAGGATAGTAGAGATATGAAAAAACAGACGATGTTTCGTAAGCGAGTTGAAGAGGTGGTGAGATCAATCAAAAAAGGAGAAACGAGAAGCTATGGTGAAGTTGCGACTGCTGTTGGCAGTCCGGGTGCGGCGCGTGCAGTGGGCACGGTGATGCGCACGAACAAAGATACAAGTGTGCCGTGCCACCGCGTAGTCGCTAAAAATGGCATCGGTGGTTACAATGGCCTTTGCGGTGAAAAAGAAGCTCTGCTTCGCAAGGAAGGCGCACTCAAGTAAGCAGTAACAAAACCGGCGTTGTCGGTATACTATAGGCGTATGGCCCTACGGATTAATAAATATTTAGCAGACAGACAATATGCTTCCCGAAGGGAGGCGGACCGCCTTGTTGAGTCGGGAGTTGTTTTTATAAACGGTAAAAAAGCAGTGTTGGGGGATATGGTTCTTGAGGAAGATGTCGTTACGGTAAGAGGTAAGACATCTGCCGAAAAAGCATATTATGCCTATTTTAAACCGAAGGGTCTGGTCACGGTAAACGCACAAGAAGGAGAGAAGGAAATTCTTGACGTGATGGAGTTTCCAACAAAAGTGTACCCACTTGGTAGGTTAGATAAAGAGTCAGAAGGACTTATTATTTTTACTAATGATGGTAGATTGACAGATCTTCTTTTAAATCCTGAGTTTAAACACGAGAAAGAATACTCAGTGACGGTTAATAAACCAATCCAACATACTTTTTTAGTGCATATGCGAAATGGGGTGAATATTGGCACTGTTGGTTTTGTTAAAAATTATAAAACGAAAGCTGCAAAAGTACGTCGTACGAGTCCAAAAACTTTTGACATTACTCTCACTGAAGGAAAAAATAGACAAATTAGACGCATGGTAGCTGCACTCGGCTACAAAGTAATACGTCTACGTCGTTTCCGTATTGAAACAATTGAGTTAGGAAAACTGAAACCCGGTCAATTTAGAATTATAAAAGACAAGGAACTTGATACCTTTCTTAAAACACTTACGCTGACACAATAAAAATTGACTGAATTAATGACAGAGTTATCTCTGTCATTAATTCAGTCGTTAACTCGGTTGTGAATTTTCATTCGTTTCAATCCAATCAATTTCACCGCGGTTGTGTTCTTTTAAATATTTGTTTGCAAGTTTAAAATGATTGTTGCCAAAGAAGCCACGGTTTGCCGATAGTGGGGAAGGGTGTGCAGATTTTAGTATGAGATGTTTTTGAGGGTCTATTAAGTGTTCTTTTTTTTGTGCAAATGCACCCCAGAGTAAAAATATAATATGTTCTTGAGTAGTAGACAGGAGCCCAATAACCGCATCGGTGAACAGATACCACCCGTACTCAGCGTGCGAGTTTGGCTCACCGCTTCTGACTGAAAGCGAAGTGTTTAGTAGTAACACTCCTTGCTGTGCCCAGCGGGTCAGGTCAGGGTTTCTGTTGGGTATGGATCCGTATTCAGATTCTATTTCCTTAAAGATATTTAAAAGTGACGGAGGTATTCTATTTCCTTCAATTGTAGAAAAGGCAAGTCCGTCGGCAACCCCGGGGGTATGATAAGGGTCTTGCCCTAAGATCACTACTCGCACCTCACTTGGGGGTACTAGGTCAAACGCACGAAACACACTGCCTGGATGAGGAAATACCGTTTTTTCTAGATACTCTTCACGCACTTTTTTGCGTAACTCAGTGAAATATGTTTTTGCGAACTCTTTTTCTAGAAGTTTTTTCCACTCCTCTCGGATATGTACATTAGTACCCTCCATATAGTATAGGGTACACCGTTTTGGTGGATATCCACACGAAACTTGCTATTTATATATTTTACTGGTATAATAAAAATTAAGTATGAATAGTGAAGTCCCACACACACCTGAACAGAAAAAAGACATGGAGAGTGCTACCAGTCTATTTTATCTTGCCTTACTGCTGGCTATTATTGGACCTACGTCATTTCTAGCGGCTCTCATTGATTTTGATTTTGGATTTATAAATACACCTCTTGAGAAATTGTTGTTGGGTACTGCTTCTTCTATATTTGCAGTGTCGGCATTTATCGCAGCTGCGCACAAAGGCGCTGATGCGCACATGTAGTCTCTACCAAATTTTTGCACGTTTACTTGGTGGGCGGTAGAGGGCATCTCCTTTCTTTACATCAAAGGCGCTGTAGAACTCGTCTATATTTGAGACAGGCCCGTTTACGCGAAATTGTTGAGGTGAGTGCGGGTCAACTTTCACCATAACTGAAAGGTATTCTTTCCGTGCATGTCCGCCCCAGTTTCCAGCAGTTGCATAGAATAGTCTTTGTTCGGGAGTTTTTCCTTGAATATTTTTTCTTCCGGTTTTCTTCAGTCTTTTTTGATATGCCCCGTAGGCGATAAGCAAGCCCCCAAGGTCTGCAATATTTTCTCCTAAGGTAAGTTTTCCATTTACGAACACTCCCTTGGCCACTGAGAAAGAATTAAATTGTTTCTCAAGAATTTTTGCTTTCTTTTCAAATTTAATTTTATCTTCTTTTGTCCACCATCCTTTAAGGTTCCCCTTCTCATCAAACTTGGACCCCTGATCATCAAAACCATGAGTCATTTCATGTCCGATTACTTCCCCGATACCTCCATAATTTTTTGCATCGTCGGCACCAAGCTGAAAAAAAGGTTTTTGTAATATACCAGCCGGGAATACGATTTCATTTGAGAGTGGGTTGTAGTAGGCGTTTACTTCCTGTGGGTCCATATACCATTCACTTCTGTCAACTGGTTTCCCGAGCTTCTTCATTATTCTTTTGTGTTCAAATTCATGCGAACGAATGACATTTCCGAAATAATCGTTTTTTTCAATACGCAACGCCTTATATGATCGCCACTTATCAGGGTACCCAACCTTTCTTGTCATAGTGTGAAGTTTGAGGAGTGCTTTTTTCTTTGTTTTGCTCCCCATCCAATCAAGTGCTTTAATACGTTCTTCGTAGACAGCATATAAATCATCAATGAGTGCATTCATTTTTATTTTTGCTTCCTTGCTGAAGTATCTTTTAACATATACTTTCCCAAGTGTTTGTCCTATAGTGCCGTCAACAACGCCTAAAATACGACGCCATAACGGTCTCATCTTTTTGTTTCCTGAAAGGATTGTTCCGTAGAATAAGAAACGGGCGTCAACGAAATCCTTTGACAGGTATCCTGCGGTATCGTTAAGAAGATGCCACTCTAGGTATGTTTTCCAGTCATGAAGAGGTGTCTTTTTTAGAATGGTGTGTACTTTTTTTAGGAAATGTGGTTGTTCCAAAATGAGAGATCGTATGTTTGGGCTCCCCAATGTTTTAAAGTAACCATCCCAGGGGATATTAGGGAACTCTTTTTTAAGGCTTGCTCGTGTTCTTTTATTATAGATTTTATGTGGGTCACGTTGTTCTACTCTTGTCATTGATGCGACAGCTAAGGTAGTTTCAAGTAAAAGCACTCTTTCTGCTTTTTCTTTTGATTCCTTTGTAGAGTATCCTACAAGAGTAAAGAGTGTCTGTATTAGTTTCCGATAATGGTTTTTTATTTTTTCAGTTTTTTTGTCAGTGTGTATGTAATAGTCGCGGTCTGGCATACCAAGCCCATCTTGTCCCAGGTAGAGTGTGTTCATTGAGCTTTTCTTTAAATCTTCTTCAACTGAAGATGAAAAAGGAGTAGTGATACCAATTCTTTCAAAAAAAGCACATACCTCTATGAGTTCTTCAGTATCTTTAATTGTATCTATCTTCTTCAAGAGCTCTCTAATCGGTTGTATACCGAGTTTATTGCGGAGTGTAGTGTCTATACCTGATGTATAGAAATCACGGACTTGTTGTTCTGGCGTGTTTCTGGCACTATTTTTCTTTTTTATGATTTCCTTCAAGAGGGTGTGGAGCTGTTTTTCTGTTTTTTCTCGTAAAACATCAAAGACACCCCATCGTGACTGGTCATCAGGAATTGGATTTTTCTTTATCCACTCTCCGTTGGTGTGATGAAAGAAATCATCCTGCGGTCTGACTTTTATCTTAGGTTTCTTTTTTGTTGCCATAGTGTAGTCAAGTATACACTGTAAGCGTTTGGTCTGTAAAAATTATTCTCTGTGTACCGGCGCGACGCTTTGCAATTAGTGATTATGTCGTAGAATAGAGGGATGATGACTGTTGCTGAAATACGTAAGAAGTATTTGGACTTTTTTATGGAGCGGGGGCATGTAGTGGTACCGTCTTCTAAAATTGTTCCTGAAAATGATCCTACAACGCTTTTTACGGGAAGCGGTATGCAGCCGATGCTCCAGTACTTTTTGGGCGAGCCACACCCGCAAGGTACGCGCATTGCTGATTCACAGAAATCGTTTCGCGCCGGCGACATTGAAGAGGTAGGTGACAACCGTCATACTACTTTTTTTGAAATGCTTGGGAACTGGTCGTTTGGTGATTATTTCAAAAAAGAGCAAATCCTTTGGATATTTGAATTTCTTACGAAGGTGGTTGGTATTGATCCAAATAAACTTTATATAACGTGTTTTATTGGTGCGCCAGAGTACGATATTCCAAAAGATACTGAGGCAGCTGAATTGTGGCAGAGATTGTTTAAAGAAGAATCTATCGAAGCTGACATTGTTGATATAGGAAGTGAGGAGGATGGCTATGCGCGGGGCATCAATCCTGGAGAGCGTATTTTTTACTATGACGGCACTAAGAATTGGTGGAATCGTGGCAAAACGAGTCCGCAAACTACTCCTGTCGGTGACCCATGCGGACCAGATTCAGAAATGTTCTTTGATTTTGGTACACCACATGACCCAAAATGGGGCGAGCACTGTCACCCTAACTGTGATTGTGGGCGCTTTGTAGAAATTGGCAACAACGTGTTCATGGCATATCGCAAAGTGTCAGAAAGTAAATTTGAACCGTTACTAAAACCAAATATTGATTTCGGCGGCGGGCTTGAACGCCTTGCCATGGCGGTAAAGGGCACAAACGATATTTTTCTTATCGACACCATGCAAAGCATTATTGTTGAGCTCGCGGCCGCTTCAGGAAAAAATTATAACGACACACAGTACCAAAAGTCATTCCGCATCGTTGCTGACCATATTCGTGGCGCCACTTTTATGATAGGTGACGGCGTAAGCCCTTCAAATACCGACCAGGGGTACTTTGTGCGGCGCCTGCTTCGCCGCGCTATACGCCACTTGGATAAACTGGGAGTAGGTGAGGGGACACTGGTAGTAATGTCAGAGCGGGTGATAGGCGCCTATAAGGACCAGTATCCGGAACTTGATGTACAGCGTGTAGTAATTAATAAAACAATTGAAGAGGAAGAACAGAAGTTTAGAAAGACACTCAAAGCAGGTTTAAAAGAATTTGAGCGTTTATTAATCCATTACGGAAGTCAGACTTCCGTAATGGATGGGAAGGATGTATTTATATTGTTTTCAACATATGGATTTCCTTTTGAATTAACGGAAGAACTTGCAATTGAACGGGGCTTTGCTGTCAATCGTGGCGAATTTGAAGAAGAAATGAAAAAGCACCAAGCACTCTCGCGCACAGGCGCTGAACAAAAGTTTAAGGGAGGGCTGGCAGATGAGAGTGAGAAAACAACACAACTACATACCGCAACGCACTTGATGCTTGCAGGACTCCGTAAGTACTTAGGAGACCACGTGCATCAGGCGGGCTCTAATATAACCGGAGAGCGTACACGGTTTGATTTTACACATACCGAAAAAGTTTCTCGCGCTCTGTTAGATCAGGTTGAGGTATATGTGAACGAGGCAATTGCAAAACAGTGTGACGTTGTTATGAAGCAGATGTCAAAAGAACAAGCACAGACGGAAGGAGTGGAAGGAAGTTTTTGGGAGAAGTATCCTGATGTGGTGAATGTGTATTCAGTTGAATGTTCAGATGGTACTGTCTATTCAAAAGAGCTCTGTGGAGGACCACACGTGCAAAATACTAAAAACATAGGTACATTTAAGATAACTAAGGAGGAAGCAAGCTCATCTGGTGTGAGAAGAATTAAAGCAACTCTTTCCTAGGACGTTTTCAAATGGCAAAAAAAAGCATATTAAAAAGAGCGCTCATTGTTGATGTGGGAACTGTTTCGGTTTCAGCGGGTGTGCTTTCTCTTAGGAAAGTCGGCAATCCGATTTTGTCTATGGTGGAACGTGTCCCTATAAGCTCGGGTGAGAAACTTTCTCGTGAGGCGCTGGGAAGTGCCACCACAGGTGCCCTTAAAACTCTTTTAGAGAGATTTTCAAAAGAACATTTTAAGGAAGTGCATATAATACTTGCTTCACCGTGGCATACAGCACATGCGCGCAACATTGTTGCTACGTCAAAAAAACCAATACAGATATCCGAGAAAACTATGGAACATGCTGTTGAGGATTATCAAGCTGAGGTTGCGCCAAAAGAAGGAAACGTTGACGCTGAGGCCGTCGCCTTTCAGGTAAAGGTAAATGGGTATAGCACTCGGCTCAAGCGCCCTGTGGTTGGACAGAAACTTTCTGTTAATGTATATGAAAGTGAAGTTAACCCAGATATAAAAAAGAATATACAACATACTGTAGAAAGTTTTTTTCCACACAGTACTGTCTCGTATAACACGTTTCCACTGGTTTCAACGGTTGCCCTCCGCACTGTTGTCCCTGAAACGAGCTTCATGGTGATTGATTTTGCGGGGGAGATGACTGAGATTACTCTCATGTATGAAGACGCGCTACAGCACTTGGCATCGTTTCCTATCGGCTATTACACTATTGCGCGGTCCATGACTACCAAGACCGGCACTATGGGCGATACACTGTCTCGGCTGGCACTTTTTGCACGGGATGAACTGTCCGACAAGGAAACGGAGGTACTTCAAAAGAAATTTTCAGAAGCATTCTTACAATGGAAAACTTCTTTTGAGGAGGTTCTTAATACCGCACTTGAAACATCACCACTCTCACATACAGTTTTTCTCATAAGCGATAAAGAACAGTTAGGGTGGCTTAAGAAAGGATTTGATACGCTTGATCGGTCTGATTTTTCAGTGACCACAGTAGGGGCACCTCTTGTTCAGAATTTTGTTGAACTCGGAGAAGGGGGAGTGTACGACATATTTCTTTCGTTTTCCAGTATATTTTTTCACACAGGGGCTCGGGACATTATTGGTGAATAAGCCATTTGGATCATGGTATACTCAAGGGCAATGGCTCAAAAAAGAAGCATACAAGATATTATCCCTCCGGCACGCTCGCAACCTTTACGTAAAATGCCACCAGAGTCTAATGCGGTTCATCAAGAGGAGGTCACTGAAGAAAAGACAGCTTTTCCTACAAGCAAGAATAATCGTAAAAAAAATAATAACCCACGGCCAGGCGGTACTATATTCGGACTGATTACTATCGCGTTGGTGATTGTTATATTTATTATTTCAGCGTTTGTTATAGTGAGCACTTTATTCCACCGCGCGGATGTTTCAATTACACTCAATGAGTTTGATGTCACAGTGGCACAAGCATTTAATGCATCACCCGATGGTGTTCTTCTTTCCTTTACTGAAGTAACCACTGAGGAAACACAAAGCACCACAGTTCCTCGCTCTGGTACTCAGTTCGTTGAAGACCGCGCTTCAGGTACGATCACTATTTTAAATGAGTTTAGTAGTGCAAAACAAAGACTTATCACTAATACTCGTTTTGAAACTGAGGAAGGTCTTATTTTCAGGGTCAAAACACCAGTGGTAGTCCCCGGCTTCACTATAGAGAGTGGAAAGAAGATTCCAGGGCGTCTTGACGTTACCGTCTATGCTGACGAGCCGGGGGATCAG
Organism: Patescibacteria group bacterium; assembly: GCA_029260935.1. Lineage (GTDB taxonomy): Bacteria > Patescibacteriota > Minisyncoccia > Phycocordibacterales > Phycocordibacteraceae > Phycocordibacter. Next base: position 34,951 of record JAJDCJ010000006.1, read on the forward strand.
TACAATATCCAAGCATCAGAATTTACTATTCCTGGCCTTCGTGGATCACCTCAGTTTAGTGACATGTATGCTCGTTCGGATGGTGCATTTTTTGGAGGGTTTGTTGGCGAGAAGGCGGTGGTTGATGAGGCCACCAAAGATGCAGCTGTTGCGCAACTAAAACGCGAGCTTGAGGGAAGTGTTGTAGAAAAGATGCGTTCGGGATTATCTGATTCAGAACTTCTTTTTGAAGACAACGTAACGGTGACGTTCCGCGAATTAGGGGAGACTATAAATGAAGATGGTGCGCTCGTTTCAGTGGTTGCAATTGCGACTGCCCCTGTCTTTTTAGAAGAGCAACTTGCCAAAGTCATTGCTATTGAAGGCGGGGTTTCTTTTGAGAATCCACTGAGAATTGGGAATCTTGATGAGATAGCAATCCTCACCAAAGATATTGATGAAGAGGGTATTATTGAGGTGACCATCTCAGGAGAAGCCCGCTTAGTTGGGGCTTATAACCAGGAAAGTCTTATAGAGGACCTTTCAGGAAAAAACAGGCAAAACGTTGGGGTGGTGTTGTCAGGGTATCCTGCAATCAAAGATATGAGGATTTCTGTCTATCCATTTTGGCGAGGTCAGGTACCTGAAAAAACGGACAGAATTACCGTTACTGTAGAAAATAACGGTGGGTAATAAAGGCAAAATCCCCATAGGGGCTTGACGAGTCTATAGGTTATTTGTTATTGTATCTGAGCCCAGGAATAGTTTGAAATAAATGCCAGAAACACAAGGAAAAGAAGATACTCTCGGGACGGTAATTGAGTCCCTCCCGAACACGCTTTTCCGCGTGCAACTTGACGGCGAGGAAGGAGGTGAGGTACTGGCGTACTTAGCCGGCAAGATGCGTCTTCATCGTATAAAGGTTTTGGTAGGTGATAAGGTCACACTTGTTTTGGACCCCTATGGGGGACGAGCTCGTATAACCAGAAGACACTAGGAAGGACGAAAAAAACATGAAAGTACTATCATCAATTAAAAAACAACAAGCTGGCGATAAGTTGGTAAAACGAAAAGGTCGTTTGTACCGAATTAATAAATTGAACCCAAGACGGAAGGCACGACAGCGATAATATGCGTATTGCAGGAATTACTATTTCGGATGAGAAACATCTTAGTATTGCACTTACTGGTGTATATGGTGTTGGTTCAGTTAGAGCACGGGATGTTTTAAAAGAACTCAACATACCTGGAGATAAGAAACCAAAAGATTTAACTCCCGAGGAAGAACTAGCTATCCGTACAAAAATTGAAGCGTTTACTATAGAAGGTGACTTGAGACGTGATGTCGCCGGCAATATTAAGCGCTTGAAAGATATTAAAGCGTATCGCGGTTCACGACATGCACTACACCTTCCTGCGCGCGGACAGCGCAGTAAAACAAATTCTCGTACCGTGCGCGGTAACACACGTAAAACTATGGGTTCAGGTAAACGTAAACTAGAAAAAACTTAACATATGGGTAAAAGACGAGTGTCAAAAATGTCAGGGGGAGGAGGAGATCGCGGACGACGCGACAGAGCTCTTTCTCGTGTGCCGAAAAAGAAACTTGAAAAAGGTGTGTTGCACATTTACTCAACCTTTAACAATACTCGCGTTACGCTTGCGGACCTTAAAGGAGGCACAGTGATGTGGGGATCGTCAGGTGCTATGGGATTTTCAGGAACTAGAAAAAGTACTCCGTTTGCGGCCGCTAAGGTAGGAGAGGTCATTGGAGAAAAGGCAATGACTATTGGCGTCAAAGAAGTAGAAGTATTTGTAAAAGGTGTTGGACCAGGAAGAGAGTCAGCACTACGCTCTTTTGCCGGCAAGGGAGTTGAGATAAGTGCGATTCATGATGTTACTCCTGTGCCACACAACGGCCCTCGCCGCCCTAAACCACGACGTGTTTAAATAATACATTACTATGAAACTAGGACCACGATATAAAATCTGTAAACGACTCGGCTCAAGCATTTTTGAAAAATGCCAGACACAGCGTTTTCAATTATCAGAAGCACGAAGTGCTAAGAATAAAAAATTCCGTCGCCAAGGAAGTGAGTTCAATCGCCAGTTGATTGAAAAACAAAAACTGCGCCTTACCTATGGCCTCTCTGAAAAACAGTTTAGTGGATATGTTGCGGGCGCACTGGAGATGCACACTAAACCGAAAGAGACGCTTTTCCAGTCACTTGAAACTCGGCTTGACAGTGTGGTGTACCGTATGGGCCTTGCGGGCACTCGGAGAATGGCACGTCAAATGGTTTCTCATGGACACATGACCGTAAACGGTAAAAAAATGACCATCCCTTCATATCGTGTAAAAAAATCAGACACACTCCGTGTCCGTGACGGTTCAAAGACGAATGCGATGTTTGCTGGTGCTCACGAAAGACTGGCCGAGTACCGAGCGCCGTCTTGGGTTGCATATAACCCGGGATCATTTGAAGGGTCTTTGAAAGAAGAGCCAGTATATGACGAGCAGGATACGGGTGTTGATATGCAGGCCGTATTCGAGTTCTATACTCGTTAGTTATTAATTAAGCGAATAAAGAAGATTGAGTTATGGATTATTCTATACAGTTACCATCAAAGCCACGTGTAATTTCTGAAAACGGAAACACTGGTGTGTACGAGATAGACGGACTTTACCCCGGGTATGGACATACCTTTGGTAATTCCCTAAGACGTATTATTCTTTCATCTATTTCAGGGGGCGCTATTACTACCGTAAAAATTGACGGTGTATCGCATGAGTTCTCTACGATTGATGGAATGAAAGAGGACGTTATTGCGTTCATTTTAAACCTTAAAAAAGTACGCGTTTCAATTTCAGACAGTGAAGAATATACTATTTCACTCTCAGCAAGAGGGCCTAAGGTACTTACCGCTGGTGACTTCGTAAGTCCTGGGCAGGTAGAGATATTAAACCAAGATCAGCATGTTGCAGAGCTGACTGCAAAAGATGCAAACATCACTGCTGAATTGACGGTACAAAACGGACTGGGATATGTACCGAAAGAAGAAATTCAAAAAGACCGTATTGATATCGGCGTGATTGCACTTGACGCAATTTTTACACCGATTAGACGTGTTAATTACGAGGTTGAAAACATGCGTGTTGGTGACCGTACGGACTTTAACCGATTGCGTATCGTTATTGAAACTGATGGTTCGCTTACTCCACGTGAGGCACTTGAGAAGTCAATCGGTATTATGATTCATCAACTTAAGGCGATTGTTGGTTTCCGTGAAGAAGAAGAGGAAACAGAGCTTCCAGAAACTACAAAAGAGGCAGTGCAGGCAGAAATGCATGAAGACGACACTGATGTTATGAAAACTCGGATTGAGTCATTAGAGGGTCTTTCAACTCGTACTTCAAACGCACTTATCAACGCATCAATCAGAACAGTTGGTGGTTTGGTAAGAAAGAGCGAAGATGATATTTTAGAACTTGAAGGACTTGGAGCCGCAGGTGTCAAAGAGATAAAGGACGCTCTTAAAGAGCTTAATGTGACCTTGAGGGCTTAAATACTGTATATGAGACATCACAAAACTATTCGTATATTTGGTAGAAAACGTGATCAGCGTGTGGCTTTGTTACGTTCTCTTGCAGAAGCACTTATCCTCCACGGAAAGATACTGACGACCGAGGCAAAAGCTAAAGAGGTCGGTCCTTTTGTTGAAAAGCTCATTACTGTTGGAAAGAAAGGAACTATCGCAGCACGACGAAATATTCTTGCCAAATTAGGTGGCCGTGAGGAAATAATGAAAAAAGTGGTAGATGAGTTATCACCTCGTTTCAAAGAACGTAACGGTGGGTACACTCGCATTACTAAGGTCCACCTTAAGGCAACAGATGGCCATTCAGCTGCAGTTATTGAATTTGTTTAAGATTAAATATATGGATACTACAACACACACAATTGACGCAAAAGGAAGGAAGCTAGGAAGGGTGGCGAGTGAAGTAGCACACCTTCTTATGGAAAAAGATATGCCCGCATTTGAAAAGCACCGAAAACTCGGAAGTAAAGTAAAAGTAACTAATGCCGGTGGTTTGGATATGAACCAAAAAAGAATGAGCGAGGTGCGCTACGTACGCGCTTCAGGGTATCAGGGTAATATAGTGAGAGAAAATATCAGTGATGTACTTAAAAAACATGGAGTTGAAGAGGTGGTACGTCGGGCAGTGAAGGGGATGATTCCAAGCAATAAATTACGCCCTGATATGTTAAAACGTTTAGAAGTTACTGAATAGATTTATGCCAACAAAAACAGAATATATAGAAAGTATTGGACGAAGAAAGACAGCGGCTGCACGTGTGCGTATAACACCGAGCGCGAAGCGATCGGTTACCGTAAACAATAAAGCGTTTGATGAATATTTCTCAACAAAAGAACTACAGTCAACAGTACTTTCTCCTATGGAAGATTTAGAAGCAACATATACAGTGACGGTAGTTGTTCGTGGTGGTGGCGTTGCGTCACAAGCTGACGCTGTACGACACGGTATTGCGCGCGCCATGAATAAACTTGATGCTGAACTCCGCGGGACACTCAAGAAAAAGGGATACTTGAAACGCGATCCTCGTAAGAAAGAGCGTAAGAAGCCGGGACTCAAAAAAGCTCGTAAGGGAGCACAGTGGTCAAAACGTTAAACTGAAGCGAACCGTTTTGTTTTGGCGAGATGGTTTGGCGATAATAGAATAGCCATATCTTTGACTTCTATGTTTGTTTTTTGCATACTGTATTTACATGAAAGATACTGACGATATTACTATTGAGCTTGAAAACGATGGCGCGGAAGAAAAGACTACTGCGAAATTGAAAAAATTACGAGAGGAAATAAAAAAGATTAAAAAAGAACGGGATGAGTATTTAGACGGGTGGCAACGCTCAAAGGCAGATTATGTGAACCTTTCTCGTCGTATGCGTGAGCAAGAGGAGTTGCTTACACGAAACCAGACAGCGAAGGCGACAGCTGGAATGATCACTGTGTTTGACTCACTTGAGGCAGCATATAAAAGTGCTAAAAGTGATAGTGGTGAGCTCCTTGAAGGAATTAAACAGGTTATGGGTCAGCTTGAAACTGTTTTAAAAGAGCATACTGTAGTTCGCTTCACTCCAAAAATAGGTGAGGCGTTTGACCCGGAAAGACATGAACCTATTCAAACAGTTGCAACAAAGGACGATAAGTTAGATAATACAATTTCCGAAACGCTTCAGAGTGGATATGAAATTTCAGGAACAATTATTCGCCCTGCGCGTGTTGTAGTGAGAAAGATTTAAATTACTAAATAATTAACTAAATAAACATATGGGAAAAATTCTTGGCATTGACTTGGGTACGACGAATTCGGCTATTGCCGTTATTGAAGGAGGGGAACCCACCATCATTGAAAACAGTGAGGGAAATCGCACCACGCCGTCAATTGTTGCTATTTCAAAAACAAATGAACGACTGGTAGGGCTTGTTGCCAAACGCCAAGCTGTCACTAACCCAACAAATACTATCTACGGTGTAAAGCGTTTTATGGGACACAAGTTCTCAGACGATGTCGTTCAGAAAGATAAGGGTATTGTCCCGTATGAGTTGAAAGAGTCACCAGATAAAGGTGTGGTAGTTCACCTGGGAGGAAAGGATCTTCGTCCTGAGGAAATTTCAGCAATGATTTTGCAGAAAATGAAAACTGACGCTGAGGCAAAATTGGGTGAGCCAATTACTGAAGCTATCATTACTGTCCCTGCGTATTTTGATGACGCGCAAAGAAAAGCAACTAAAGATGCCGGTAAGATTGCAGGACTTGATGTAAAGCGCATCATCAACGAACCAACAGCAGCGGCACTTGCCTATGGTTTTAATAAACGTAAAAACGAACAGATTGTCGTCTTTGACTTTGGAGGGGGTACGTTTGATGTTTCAGTGCTTGAAGTGGGCGACGATGTCATTGAAGTGAAGGCAACCGGTGGCGACTCACATATGGGAGGGCGCGACATTGATCAGAAAATAGTTCTCTTTATTACCGATGAGTTCAAAAAACAAAGCGGTCTTGATGTTTCAAATGATCCTTTGGCTATTCAACGTCTTGATGAATCAGCCGAAAAAGCAAAGCTTGAGCTTTCAACAACAGCAGAAACTGAGATCAACATTCCCTTTATTGCTTCAAACGAAAGTGGCGCACAGCACCTTTTGGTAAAGCTCACCCGAGCAAAGCTGGAAGAGCTTTCTCAGGAGTTTGTAGACCGCGCCATTGAAATTACGAAGCAGGTTTTAGAGCAGGCAAAGTTTAAGCCAAGCGACATTGAGGAGATTGTCATGGTAGGTGGACAGACTCGTATGCCACTTATTCAAAAAAAGGTAAAAGAGTTATTTGGAAAAGAACCAAATCGCTCTATTAACCCAGACGAAGTGGTGGCAGTTGGTGCTGCAATTCAAGCAGGTATTATGCAGGGTGATGTGAAAGATGTCCTTCTGTTGGATGTTATTCCACTCTCGCTCGGCATTGAGACCATGGGAGGAGTTTCCACACCTCTTATTGAGCGCAACACTACTATTCCAACATCAAAAAGCCAAGTATTTTCAACAGCGGCTGACAGTCAGACCTCAGTTGAAATACATATTTCCCAAGGTGAACGTGCTATGGCGCGCGACAACAAGTCACTCGGTAGGTTTATTCTTGACGGTATTCCGCCGGCGCCACGTGGACTTCCGCAAATTGAAGTAACGTTTGACGTTGATGCAAACGGCATCTTAAATGTAACTGCAAAAGATAAGGCAACCGGTAAGACACAGTCAATTAAAATTGAAGCGTCAAGCGGACTTACTGACGTTGACATTGAGGCGATGCAGAAAGATGCAGAAACGCATGCTGATGCTGACAAGCAGGCAAAAGAAATGGTTGAAGCAAAAAACATGTCAGAACAAATGGTATACACTGCTGAAAAATCACTGACTGAGCATAAAGACAAAGTTCCTGAGGATGTGCAGAAATCAATTACCGATGCTGTAGCTACGGTCAAAGAAGCTCAAGGAGGTACTGATAAGGCAGTGCTTGACGAGGCAACGCAGGCACTTTCAACTGAAATGCAGAAGATTAGTCAGTATGTCACCCAAGAACAAACAGAACAGGCACAAGGCGATACTGGTGCGAAAACTGATCCTTCAGCCGAAGGAGCTGACGAGAATATACGCGACGTTGAATCGGAAGATTCAGCCGATTCTAATAAAGACTCTACCAACGCCTAGAGTTGAGTGTCTTACAACGTAGATATATGGCAAAAGACTATTACACAGTGTTAGGGGTAGAGAAAAAAGCGTCCAAAGACGAGATTAAAAAGGCATTCCGTAAACTTGCGCATACATACCATCCTGATAAAAAAGGAGGGGACGAAGTAAAGTTTAAAGAAGCAAGCGAGGCATATTCAGTACTCTCAGATGACAAAAAACGAGCCGAATATGACTCATACGGTAGGGTATTTTCAGGTGCGGGCGGTGGGCCACAGGGTGGTTTTGATCCATCTCAGTTCAGTGGGGGGTTTGATGGCTTTAATGTAAATGTTGAGGATATTTTTGGTGATATTTCAGAAATGTTTGGTGGCAGAGGGGCACGTTCACATCGGGGGCGTGATATTTCTATTGATATAGAAATATCTTTTAAAGAATCGGTATTTGGAGTGACACGCACAGTGCTGGTAAGTAAAAACAGCGAGTGTTCACGTTGCAACGGGAATGGAGCAGAACCTAATACTAAAACAAAAACATGTCCTACATGTAATGGAAAAGGACAGGTGGTTGAACAGAGACGGTCACCGTTTGGAGTATTTCAAAGTGCGGCAGTATGTTCAACGTGCCACGGCAGAAAAACAGTTCCTGAAAAACCATGTACAACGTGCAAAGGGCACGGTATTGAACACAGGCAAGAAGAGTTATCAATCGCTATTCCTGCGGGAATTGATAACGGGCAAATGATTCGCATGACCGGCGCAGGAGAAGCAGTGACTGGAGGAGCGTCTGGTGATTTATATATAAAAATTCACATACAACCACATAAAAACTTTAGAAAAGAAGGATTTAACCTCGTTACTGAGCTCCCCGTTAAAATTACCGACACCCTCATTGGTGCTGAATATAAACTAGAAACACTGGACGGTACCGTTACTGTAAAAGTACCTCCACTTAATTCAACTGATGAGATTTTGAGAGTAAAAGGAAAGGGAGTGCCTATTGAGGGAGTGGGGTCTAAAAGAAGAGGGGATTTACTCATCCGTATTAAGGTAGAGTTTCCAAAGAAACTTTCAACCGATGCTAAAAAACTATTGGAGAAACTGAAAGAAGAAGGGGTGTAGTATATACCTATGCGCGGAGAAAAACTGAAAAAGAAACGTTCCCACTCTATTGAAGAGGAGCGCGGTATTACGGTAGTTCCTGATAATAAAGAAGGCGCTAATGAGGGTCCAACGGTGATATTTCCAGGGCTCGGTGAGACAGTAAAAAATGGAGGTGCATTTAGCACTCCTGTTAAAGTATATGCTGAAGCGTCAGGGGAAAAGGTGTTGGCACCGCAAGACCCTAGGGCAAAAGAAGCATTGGCCGACATAGAAGTTACTCAAAGACTTTTTGAAAGAAAAGAACATGCAAGGAACTATTTTAAAGACACAGTTGACTCCACTCTGCTAAAGCACGTACTTGACACTATTCCTCTTGGTCAGTTTAGAAAGGCGCTTAATGCCATGGAATTTCTCATACCTCATCTAGGAACAGATGAGAAACCACACACTATTCCAAAGGTAATCGCTCACTCACAGGGTGGCGTTGTTGCACCACTGTGTGCACTTTTTTGGCCAGAATATTTTGAAGGAGCGCACTTAGTGTTACTAAACCCCGCCGGGTTTACTGCCGCGTCAAGGTCTAAAGAAAGGCAGGAACAGTCACGCGCAGTTAAGGCGTCTGAGAAAGTAAAACGTTCACGGCTTGAAATACTAAAAAATATGTTTTCTGAGACCCCTTCGTTTTTGAGATATTTCGGTTCTCTTATTGCCTCGGGTAAAATAGGTGCACTCTTGGATGCACTGTATGATAATTTTCTCAGTGGACGTGCATTCCAAAGACTTGATGACGCCTATGAACTTCTGCAGTATGACGCAACCCCACTCATGCAACTTCTTGTACAGTCAGGAAATAAAGTAACTGTTGCCTATGGTGAAAAAGATATTCTCTTCCCTAGAGATTTGTTTGAAAGTCAGATAGACACACTTGCGGATGTTGAATTTAAAAAAATAAAGGGAGGACATTTTGAAATAATAGAAAATCCCGAAGAATCAGCCGAAACCCTCAAAGAAATCTTCAAAAAGTAGTTTTCTGAGCCCTGTGTATTTGTATCAGGTGCTGGTGATAGGTATGGTAGTTTTAATACATGGAAACAATTAACCCCTCAGATGTTGGTGGTACATTAGAGTTTTTAACTACCACTGCCATTCATTTAGCAACAGATTTCTTTGCCTTTTTAGTCATTGGCGGCGTGATTGCCGGCTTTGCGCTCTATGCCGGGCGTGACCGATTTGCGCCTCTTATTGCAGCGCTATACGCCTCAATACCGCTCTTTATGTTCTTTCCCTATGATGTAAGCGCCTATGGGGGCGTTATCGTTCAGTTAGCTCTCTGGGTCTTTATCGTGCTGTTGGCGCTTGTTGCGTTTTCAGGACTCTCAAGTTTTGTAGCAGGTGGTTCAATCGGATTGATAAAACTCCTTATTCTCTCTGCAACAACCGCAGGATTTCTCATTGCCGTTGGCATTCATATATTGCCAGTGGAGCAGGTGTATACATTTAGTGCACCTACACGCGCACTCTTTGTCAGTAGCGAAGCACTTTTCTTTTGGCTCGTTGCACCACTTGCGGCCCTGTTCCTATTTGGTAGGGGATAGAGGTTAAAAAGTCAAATTACAGTTCGTCTTTTAGGTATGTATTCACTAAGTCGCACAACCTTATCAATCAAGAATGAATAATTGGTGGCAAAAAGTTTTTGACGAAAAGTATACCTTCACACATGCAGGTTTTCGCCATACAGAAGTTGAGGTTGATTTTTTAAAAAAGATACTTGGAGGTAGGGAAAAAATTCTTGACCTTGCCTGTGGCGATGGGCGCCTCTCTATCCCTCTTGCGGAAGCTGGATATAATGTAGTGGGCGTGGATTATTCCGAATACCAAATTAACAAGGCACGTGAACGTGCCACCCATTCCAAAGCCGACCACTCTGTTGAATTTGTGCAGGGAGATATGCGTTTTCTTAATTTAAAAGAGAAGTTTGATGCCGTAATAATAATGTTCTCTTCGTTTGGTTATTTTGAAGATGAGGACGACCATATCAAAACATTGGTACAAGTTGAGAAAGCATTAAAACCCGGAGGGATTTTTATACTTGATATTATAAATCCCCCCGTTCAGATTAAAAAAATAGCAGAAAATCCTACTTCTCAATATACAAAAGACGATGGAACAATCATCACTCAATCCAATTCATATAATTCTCAAACAAAACGCTGGCAAGGAACGTGGTCGTGGAAAGATGGCACATATACAACTGATATGAGGATTTTTGAGCTAGAGGAAATTGATAGTATGCTTGGGGGTATTGGTATGCAGAGGGAAGGAGTCTGGGGCACGTATAAAATGAAAAAATTTGATAAGGAAACAAGCCCGCGGATTATTATCCAAAGCAGGAAACTTAAGTAAATGCAGATAAATTTTTCTATGTATGACAGATGTATATTTTAGGAAAAGTCAAGACTTTAGTGAAGAAGTGAAGGTGTTGTTTTTTCAACAGAAGGCACTATTATTTAGAAAGCTTCCTTTTTCCGATATTCAACATATTGGTGGAACTGCTGTCCCTAACCTTTTAACAAAAGGTGACCTTGATATTAATGTGCGTGTATCTGCTGCTGATTTTTCTAAAACAGTAGAAATCTTAAAAGGGTTATATGAAATTAATCAGCCAGAGAATTGGTCTAATAGTTATGCAAGTTTTAAAGACAATAACTCATATATATTACCCGTTGGAATACAAGTTAGTGTAATTGATTCCACTCAGGACTTTTTCTTAAAACACCGTGACGCTTTGTTAAATAATCCAGTATTAGTGGACAAGTTTAATCAAGTAAAAAAAGCATTTGAAGCTAAAGATATGGATGATTATCGAACTGCGAAAAGGAAATTTTTAGAAGAAAACATAACAAGCACCTAGAAAATCGTCTCGTATGCCTAAAGTCGGTCTGGAATGGTTACTTCTCTCGCCAGTCTCTTCTTTTTCGGCAGGGGATAGGGTCTATTTTTGTAGCGTATAATGGCTAGGCGGGGTTTTTGAAATTTTTGCAGTAATGAAATTTGATAATACAAAGGAGCAAGAAGGAGGTAGTTCTTCTTCCGGGCATGCTATGGCGTCAAAAAGAACACCCTTCTTTCGGAGTATCTTTTACTCAGGATTGCCCTATATACTCCAAGCAATCGCCTGGCCTATTGCACACACTATTTTCCGTCTCAACGGGACATTTACGGTACATGGATACGAAAACATAAAAGATCTAAAGGGGCCTATTATTTTTGCTTCCAACCACTATAACGAAATGGACCCTGTAATCCAACGTGCCGTTATACCTATGCTTTCAAGACCCGCGCCTCTTTTTTGGGTGTCTCGGCCTCGCAACCACTACACATGGAAAGGATGGAGATCATTTTTATACGGTGAATGGTTTTTTCGTGCGTGGGGTGCGTATCCTGCGTATAAGGGCTCTAAGGATTATAAACAGTCGCTACAACATCATATTAAGATTCTTAACGACGGTTATTCTATGGGTATCTTTCCCCAGGGTATGAATGAAAAAGAACAAGGCAGAGGAGCAAAGGTTCATGGAGGAGTTGCATTTTTAAGTCATTTTACTAATACACCCGTGGTACCTGTCACTATACAAGGCACTCTTGGCCTTGATGCACATAAATTATTCATTGGACGTTCTGATTTAGAAATACATATTGGCAAACCTATATATGTTTCGTCAGATAATTATCAAGAAGAGGCAAAAAAGGTGGTAGACAGTCTTTATACTGTGTTAGATTAAAGATATGAAACCCCTCCTCAAACCCTCTTCACCTTCCTGTTTCTTCCCACCACAGTTGTACTTGGCGCAGGAGAGTTTGTCCCTCTTGTGTCTCTTCCGGGAATTAATGACTCAAGCAATGTCACACTGGCTCAGTACATTAACTCAGTATTTCTCTTGGTGATCTCAGTAGGTGCGATGCTTGCCATCATTCGTATTGT
>JAJDCJ010000007.1 GCA_029260935.1 Patescibacteria group bacterium
AGTCCCTCTTACCCGGTTCGCACCATTCTAGCGGTTTGTGCGCGAATCGCACGCGCTTTCTGGGGCGTTGCGCAATAATACTGCTCTACCCTTTCGACGTCAGTGTGTCGAGCCGCTGCATCGCATCAGGCTTAACTTTCACATGGAGCGAACCGGTCGCTCGCGGCCATGCTCGCAGCATTCCCGAGATCACCCTTTTAGTCGTGCATGCCTCCATGGCGGCTCGAACACGATGTCAGCTATCGGATGCAAACCTGCCATTCTGGCAGATTGGCTGCGACTTCTCAAAAGTGCCAGAACTGGAAGTTGAAGAGCTGGTTCAGATTGGCCCCTACAGCACATTGCAGGGTGTAATCAAGTACTCGGACACCGCGGTTCAGGTAGCCTGCCGCCAGACCAAGACTGTGCGAGATCGTGAACCAGAAACTGGTCTGCTAGGGGGACTTCGGTCAATTGGGCCAGCAAAAATCATGCAACCCGTTGCACTGACATGTTAGGCTTATCGTTGTAGCAGGCCAGAGGTTAAACCCACTATGCGTGTCGCGGTTACAGGTGCTAACGGTCATGTCGGAGCGAACGTCGTGCGCGATCTGCTGGCGCATGGTTTCGCAGTGCGCGCCTTGTGTCTGCACGGTTCCGAGCGCAGCGCCCTTGCGGGCCTCGATGTCGAGGTCGCCGAGATCGACATTCTGCATCCCGAAAGCCTCGATGCCGCGTTCAGGGCCGTCGATGCGGTCATTCACCTGGCGGCAAAGATCTCGATCCAGGGTGACCGCGACGGCTCGGTGATGTGCACAAACATGGAGGGTGCCCGCAACGTGGCGCGGGCCTGTCTGGCGCGCGACGTTGCCAAGCTGGTTCATGTCAGCTCCCTGCACGCCTTCAAGTTCTCGCCCGCCGATCACGAGGTGAACGAAACCGCGCCGGCGGCCGACCACACCTGTTTCGCCTATGACCGCTCGAAGGCGGCCGGAGAGGATGAAATCCTTGCGGCGGTGCGGGAGGAGGGCCTCGATGCGACCATTCTCAATCCGACCGGTATCCTCGGGCCGCACGACTATGTCAACTCGCGCGGCGGCGGCATGCTGCGGAGTTTCTACCGCGGGCAATTTTCCGCCCTGATTGACGCAGGGTTCGACTGGGTCGATGTACGCGATGTGGCGGGTGCCATACGCCAGACGATGCACGGCGGCAGGGCAGGCGAGAGGTATCTCATTTCCGGGCGGTGGGCCTCGATCAAGGAACTGGCCGATCTCTGCGAAGACGTCACGGGCACGCGGAGGCGGCGTGTGGTGCTCCCATGGTGGACGGCGCTGCTCGGCCTGCCGGCCGCACAGCTGCAAAGCCTGATGGCCAAGGAGCCGCCGCTCTTCACCTATGAATCGCTGATGATCCTGCGCGGCAGCAATAAGAACTGCTCGTCAGACAAGGCGCGCCGCGAAATCGACTACGCGCCGCGGCCGCTCGATGAAACCGTAAGGGACACCTACGAGTGGAGCCGCGCGCACGGCCACGTCTGAGCGCAGCACCTTATTCTGGCTTGCGCGCGATGTAGAAATACATCGGCGTGAACAGGCCCCGGATGCCGGAGGCGACCAGGCTGCGCCCGCAACCCATCAGAAGGTTGCTAACGTCCTTGGTGCCCTTGGGTGCAAGCCCCATCTTCTCCATCAGGCCAACGCTCATGTTGGTCAAGCGCTGGCCGATCCGGGTGCGCGGGATGCTCGACAGCGACAGGTCGCGTCCCTGCAGTGCCGAGTACCACGGAGGATCGGACTCCGGTGCCCTGTCGCGTGCTTCCAGAATTTCAAATCCCGCGGCCTTGAGCGCGTTATCGACATTGGAGGTGTGCGTCAGATCGGGAAGGCCTGAGCCCACGATAATTCCCTCCTTGATCTCACAGTGTTCAATGATACCGGCATCATAGGCATCCGTCAGACACCATTCATAGCCGGCGAAAAATCCGCCCGGTTTCAGCACGCGCGCCAGCTCCTTGAATGCGGCGGTGCGATCGGGCGCATGACAGGTGGCTTCGATCTGGTATACCGCATCGAAGCTCTCATCCTCGCAAGGGATTGCCATGAAATCGCCGTGCAGCGTCGAGCAGAGTTCATCGAGCTGCGCCTCGCGGTTATAGGTCTCGCATTTGGAGAGCTGATAGGCGTTGTTGTTCAATCCGACGATGGAGGCGCCTGAAAACGCCGCGATTTCGCGCATCGGTCCGCCGACGCCGCAACCCACGTCGAGCACCTGCATGCCGGGCGCAAGCTCCAGCCGTTCGGCCAGATAGCGTTCATGGCGCGCCAACGCCCGCTTTAGCAACTCGCCCCTTCGGCGCACCGCGAAATGGAAAGAACGGCCCCATCCGTACTCGTAGAAGTCGGTGACGAGGTCGTAGTAGTCGTTCACCATATCGGCGCAGTGTTCCTTGCGCGCTTCCAGGGTGCCGCCGCCGTGTTCGTCATGCATGCCGGAGTAAGCATCGCTTGTGGACTTCACTTTGCCGGCTTTCATCGATTTTGGGACCGGGCTGTGCAGGCTCATCTTAAACTTCCCTTTCTTGGGACAAGGGTTGGCAGTGCGGGGATTTGTGCGTTGGCTCGGCTGCGGCCAGCGCCCAAAGTCCAAAAATCTGGCGATAGTTGTCATAGTGGATAGCGCAGGTCCGGTTGAAGACGCCGGCGATCGTTTCCGGCGGCCAGCTCCCGTCCGGTTGCTGCCTTTGGCGCAGATAGCGTGCGCCTGCGCGCGCAACGTCGCTGTCCGCCATGCCGCTTTGGGTGAGGCCGAGCAGCGCCCACGCCGTCATCACCGTCTGGCCTTCGGCCGTACTCGCATATCTGCCCTGCCTGCAACTTTCCATGGTTTCTCCCCAGCCGCCGTCCGGCAATTGCGTGGCCGCGAGGAACTCCGCCGCCCGGCGGATCGCCGGGTGGTTTGCCTCGAGGCCTGCGGTACGCAGGCCGGAGATGCCGAACCACGTGCCATAGGTGAAGCAAATCCCCCATGAACCGAACCACGATCCGTCACCGAGCTGCCGGGAAACAAGGAACGCCCGCCCCTTGCAGATGGCTGTATCGACCCGTGCGGCAAGAGCGGTGTCACTCACCCGGGGGCGGTAGGCGGCCAGCGCCTGAATGCAGGCCGAGGTGCATTCGACATAGGAGCAGTCGACCATGATACCTGCGAAGACCATCGATGGGTTCAGGACCTCGATCCAGTAGGGTGCACGGGCACGCTCGTAACTTGGCCAGCCACCGTCCGGGTTCTGCAGGCCCAGCATGAAGCCGACGGCATCGAGAAGCCGCTCTTCGCCGATCGGATCGGGAACCAATGGCTCAAGCGCAAGTGCCGCCTTGAGCCCTTCAGCGGTACAATCCGAGGTCGGCCAGCCTTGTCTGTTGTCGGAAAACGGCCACCCGCCAATTGTGGCGTCACGGAAATATACCTGCCGCTCCGGCACGTTTCGCCGAACCTGGTTGCTTTCGACATAGCCGAAGGCGCGCTGCAGCATGGGGACGGCACTTTCCGTGCGGCCAGTGGCGGAGATCGCCTGAACGGCGAGGGTCGTGTCCC
>JAJDCJ010000008.1 GCA_029260935.1 Patescibacteria group bacterium
GACCTCATTCCCAAGACGGCAAATACGTACGACCTCGGTACCACCACCCTCGGCTTCCGCAGTGGTTTCTTCAACACCTCGCTTCTCATTGGCAACACCGCAACCACAACCATTCGTGGCGACCAGGCGACTTCTACTTTCTCAAGCGGCATTGAAGCATCTAGGCAAATCACCGCGCCATTCTTTCAGGCAACCTCCACCACAGCAACCAGTACCTTACCTAACCTCTCGGGCACCTTTGCCAACATCACCACCGGCGTTGTCAATACACTCACGTCGCTAACCGGTGCGTTTACGAACCTCACTGCAACCAATGCCACCACTACCAATGCCACATCAACTAATCTTTTTGTGTCAGGAACGACGACCCTCGGTTCCCTCACCGGCATCCTCCGCGCAACCGCAGGGGTGGTTGCAACGACACTTGTTGACTTGGCCTCCGACATCACCGGTATACTCGGCGTTGCAAACGGCGGTACAGGACAGTCAAACATCTTGGCAAACACACTCCTTCTGGGAAACGGCACTAACAAATTGGCGACCACCACTGCCGGCACCAACGGACAAGTGCTTGCACTCGTCGGGGGCACGCCAAGCTGGGTGGCAACCACCACGTTCTCAAGCGGGCTCACATACTCTACGGGAAATGTGACGGCAGACTTGGGTACGTCAATCACCGCCGCTGAAATTGCAGACGGTGATCACGGGTTCTTTTCATACGCCTCCAGCGTTGCTTCACTGGACGCAAATGGTCTCACTTCAGCAAATCTTGCAAACGCACTCACCAACGAAACAGGAAGTGGTGCCGCAGTCTTTGCCACCAGTCCAACACTCGTGACGCCCGTGCTTGGTACTCCCGCTTCGGGTGTTGCCACCAACCTGACCGGGCTTCCCTTAACCACTGGTGTCACCGGAACACTCCCGGTGAGCAATGGCGGAACGGGGGCGACGACGTTTTCATACGGGCTTCTTCTCTCCCCGGGTGGCACGAGCGCTGTTACTAATATCGCTACCTCATCGCTTGGCCTCCTCACCACTGATGTCGCCGAAGGGTCAAACCTCTATTACACCGATGCGCGCGTCCAGTCATCCATCCACGCCTCAACCACTATTCCAAAGACCTACACTGCAAACACCTTCACCGGTGCAAATACATTTAACTCAACCTTCACTCTCGGCACACTCAACGGACCACTTCAAGCAAACGCCGGCGTCGTGTCCGCAACCACGTCAGTGGGTGTGCTATACGGCGGCACCGGACTCACTTCTGCACCAACCTTCGGACAACTCATCACCGGTAATGGAAGTGGTGGGTATTCACTCACCGCCACCTCATCACTCGGCATCGCACTCTCTGACACCACCGGCACTCTGTCAGTTGCCAAGGGTGGTACCGCCTCCACCTCTCCCGCTGGTTTTCTGTACGGCCCAAATGATGGCACACTTCAAGGCACCACCACGATTGCACAAAACTTCATTGACAGCGCCATTGCACGCGACTCCGAACTGCATTCTGCCATCACCCTCTCCGGCGCCCTTGATTACATCACCCTTGTTGGTCAAGACATCGTACGCGGAGCAATTGACCTGACGTCTGACGTCTCTGGCATACTCGGCACCACCTTAGGCGGCACCGGCTGGGGAAACATCACCGCGGGCACCCTCCTTGTGGGCAACGGCACCAACAAACTTGCCACCACCACGGCAGGAACCAACGGACAAATACTCGCACTCGTCGGGGGCACCCCAAGCTGGGTGGCAACCACCACGTTCTCAAGCGGGCTCACATACACGGGAGGGAATGTGACGGCGGACCTCGGCACCAGTGTTGACTTAACGAGCGAAGTCACGGGAACACTTCCTGTGAGCAATGGAGGAACGGGTGCAACAACACTGAATGACCTCATCACGCTTGCAACACACACCACGGGCAACTACATCGCCACATTAACCGGCACGGCAAACCAAATCACCGTCACGGGAAGTGGAAGCGAGAACGCCACACCAACCATTTCCATTCCCACACAATTTAATATTCAAAACGCATCCACCACTAACTTCTCTGCGAACACACTTGCCGTGGGAGGCACCGGTACCACGAGTGTATCTGCAACCGGCGCCCTCACCACACCGTCACTCACTATCGGCGCACTCGGTGGCTTTCTCAAAGCAACCACAGGATCAGTCGGAGTCGCACTCGTGAATCTCACGTCAGATGTCACGGGAACTCTGCCGGCAACCTCCGGCGGTACCGGCCTTTCCACCACCGCCTCATCATCCGTCTTGATTGGCGGCACGGGGAACACCGTCATTCAAATCGCCACCTCATCACTCGGCATCGCACTCTCTGACACCACCGGCACACTTCCTGAAACAAGAGGCGGCACCAACCAAACGTCATACACCCAAGGAGACATTCTCTATGCCTCATCAGCAAACACCCTTTCAAAATTAGCGGCAGGAACTGGTGGCAATGTACTTGCCGTGGTCTCCGGCATTCCGGGCTGGGTCGCCACCACCACGCTCTCCACCATTTCCGGTACGCTTGACCTTGTCACACAAGTTGGTGCTTCTATACTTGCAGTTGCAAACGGTGGCACCGGCTGGGGCACCATCACCGCAAACACACTCCTTCTTGGAAACGGCACTAACAAACTTGCCACCACTACAGCCGGCACCAACGGGCAAGTGCTCGCACTCGTCGGGGGCACCCCAAGCTGGGTGGCAACCACCACCTTCTCAAGCGGGCTCACATATACGGGAGGAAATGTGACGGCGGACCTCGGCACCAGCGTTGACTTAACGAGTGAAGTCACTGGCGTGTTGCCTGACGCCAACGTCGCCGACAACATCACGCTCACCAACCTCACCCAAATCACCAACCGCGCCATTTCGGACACCACGGGCACCCTTCCGGTTTCCCGCGGAGGCACCGGTAGTACCACTGCACCTACCTCACAACTACTCTATGGTGGAGCGAGCGTATACCAGAGTGTCGCCACCACCAGTGCTACCATCGGCACCGGTCTTACATACTCCGGCACCTTCGGCGCGCTTGTTGGTGGTATAGGAGGAACACTCTCCGCAACACTCGGCACCTCAATCACCGCCGCTGAAATTGCCGACGGTGACCACGGGTTCTTTTCATACGCCTCCAGCGTTGCTTCACTGGACGCAAATGGTCTCACTTCAGCAAATCTTGCAAACGCACTCACCAACGAAACAGGAAGTGGTGCCACAGTCTTTGCCACCAGTCCAACACTCGTGACACCAAACCTTGGTACTCCAGCTTCGGGTGTTGCCACCAACCTGACCGGGCTTCCCTTAACCACTGGTGTCACCGGAACACTCCCCGTTGCAAACGGCGGCACCGCAACCACCACCTTCTACAACGGCGGCGTGACTTTCTATAACTCCACCCTCGGCACCCTTTCGCAGGCCAGCGCGCAGTCCGGACTTTTCTATGACAACACCAACAGCCGGCTCGGCATTGGCACCACCACGCCAAACGCAAAATTGACCATTGCCGGCCCCGACACCCTCACGAGCCCGACCCTTGCACTGCGCCAAGCAAACAACACCGCCTTTGGTTTTGACATTGATTTAGAAACCGCTTCCGTCGGTCGCCTTGACCTCTACCGTGTTGCATCCGACGCACGCACGCAGGTACTTTCCATTCTTCGCGGAAGTGGAAATGTGGGAATCGGGGAAGTCGCGCCGGGGTCAAAGTTAAGCGTCTCCGGCGGAGGAAGTTTTGGTGCCGGGTATGACACCACAGTAGCTCCAACGAACGGGTTGATCGTGGAAGGAAATGTCGGGATTGGGACGACGAGTCCGCAAACACGCCTTCATATAAGTTCAAATGACCAGTCATTGTCTCGTCTCCGTATTGAAAATACTGGTTCTGGAGGAAACGATTGGGATATTGTTGCGGGATTACCTGGAGCAAATAATACCAACTTCAGCATTTACGATGTTACTGATGCTGCAACTCGTTTGACTATAGACACTACTGGCAACGTCGGCATTGGCACTACCAGCCCCGGCACGCTCTTTGCCCTTGGCGACACCGGCGCAAACACCATCAACATTTCCCCAACTGCCACCTCTACGTTCGGAAGCGGTCTCAACATCCGCACTGGCTGTTTTGCGGTAAATGGAACCTGTGTTGGCGGTGGGGGAGGTAGTGGCACCCCAGGGGGCACAGACGGACAGGTGCAGTACAACAATGGCAGTGCCTTCGGCGGCGCGTCTGCACTTTTCTATGACGACATAAACAATCTCGTTGGCATTGGTACGACGAGTCCTGGATATAAACTTGAAGTGTATGGCACTGGAACCACAGGTGGCATTTTGATTGACGATAGTAGCACCTCGTCTGCCGCTCCACTACTCGAGGTAAAAGGACGACGTTCGGACGCGAATGTTTCGCAATCATTTTCTGCAGGACTGGCACTGGCAGGTTTACGCACTGACGCAACAGTCGGTAGCGCCAAACATCTCGGAACAGTTTATTTCGGCGGTAACCACACCGATGGTGCCGATACAAATCTTCTCTATAGCGCCTCAATTTCCGGTATTTCTGAAGGGACTTTCAGTAACGGAACAACAATGCCAACAGGGCTCGCGTTTTACACTGGCTCAACCGGCACGGCGCTCGGCACCGCAAACCAAACTTTTGGCACAGAACGTCTCCGTATTACTAACGCCGGCAACGTCGGCATCGGGACGACGAGTCCATTGGATACGTTTGATGTTGCAGGAAACATTGGTCTTACCGGTGCGGTAACGCGCCAGATACTATTGCGTGGTGGAGCAGCGAGTTCTGTGCTTTCTATTGATTTTCCTGAAACGACAGCAACAGAGACAAACCAATTCCGATTGTTTCGTAGCACCACCCAAGCCGCCGCTTCTGCTCTCCAAATTTACAAAGGTGACAATACCACAAGTGTTCAGACAAACCTCTCTTCATTTGGAAACTCGTACATCAATGCATTAGCAGGCAACGTCGGCATCGGGACAACAAGTCCGGCAAATAGTTCAAAACTTGGCGTTGAGGGCAGTTTATATTTCACTCAAGGGTTTAAGTACCACGACACAGGAGTTGTTTCAGCAAGTATCGGCTCTGCGGCTTCAACGGATATCGGGCTTACATTTGACCACCCTACAACTGATTGGAACATTGGTATTGATAACAGTGATAGTCAGGCATTCAAAATTGCAAATGGTGCCATTGGGGTTGCCGATAAAGTAACTATCACCACCTCCGGCAACGTCGGCATCGGGACAACAAGTCCGTATAAAAAGCTCTCGGTTGATGGCGATGGAGTGTTTGCGTCTACCGGACCGGTTGAGCTTATACTCCATGCAGATACAGACAATGTTACGGAAACTGACAACCCGCGCATTATATTCAAACAAGACGGTACGGCTGTTGTTGGTCGGGTCGGGTACAAATCCGGCACAAACTCTTTGGAAATAATAAATGAATTTACTGACAAGCTTAGTTTAGGAACAAACAATGTCGACCGCCTTACCATAGACTCCGCCGGCAACGTCGGCATCGGTGATACAACTCCTGGAGTTACATTGGATGTAGAAGGAAATATACGTTCTCAAGGATCACTAGCAGGTCTTATATTCAACGATAGGTCGGCAGGCGCTGCATGGCAGTGGTATGCCTCAGGTGGTACCGCTAGGTTGTACAACGGGTCCGATAAGTTTGCTATCGATTCCTCAGGCAACGTCGGGGTCGGCAATACAGCGCCTAATGCTCTTTTGCATATCGGAGCGAATATCAGCAGTGAGTTAGGTGTATTGGTAGCAAACCAGCAGACAGCACTCGCCACCACGCTCAATGCCAACCAGCCCGTGGCAACATTTTCAGCCGGTAACACCTTGAATGATTTCAAAAATACGCTCTATGTTGTTCGGGATACTGCGGCGGGAACAGATTGGACAACGACCAGGTGGCACGATGCAATAAATGTAGACAACTCCTTCCTTACGCCGAGGACCGACACAAAAGTATGGTGGGAACGCGACCCGAACAACAACATCCAATCATGGGGCAATGCGGCAAGCACCTACCTCACCATCAACGCAGGCAAAGTCGGGATTGGCACGGTAAGTCCTTCACAAGCACTCATGGTGTCTGGCATCGCATACGCAACTAGTGGGTTTCGCGGTCCGAGTAATGTGACTGGTGCAACAGTTAGTGATGTCGTCGCATCAGGTTGTGATTTTGAAGGAAGCATGATAACCAGTGGTGGTATTGTTACTACATTCACCTCTGCTTCCAGCTGTGCAAGCGGGTTTTCAGACGAGCGACTGAAAACAAACATCACGTCGACAGAAGACGGGTACGGCCTTGATGAAATTCTCCAGTTGCAACCGATAACGTACAACTGGCTTGGTTCCAGCTTTAGCACAACAACACAGCTCGGGTTTATTGCCCAGGACATTGAGTTAGTGTTCCCTGAACTTATAACGGATTTCGGTACAACCACTATTACGCTTCCTGACGGCGCAACCACTACAATTTCACACACGCTCGGGTTGAAGTATGGTGTGTTGACCGTGCCATTAGTGAAAGCAGTACAGGAACTGTACGCGATGATGGTTGACGTGAAAGAGCAGGTGCTCGCGCTCGTTGACCGCGTTACTGGTGTTGAAAGCAGGGTGGCGAGCTTGGAAGCCGAGAACGCACAGCTTACCGCGCGCCTCTCTTTGATCGAATCCGCCCTCGCTTCCGGTACTCTCACTCCAAATATCTTGACGTCCGACGTCAAGATATCGGACGCTGACACCGAAGCTCCCGTCATTACCATGAACGGCAACAACCCAGCAACCATTGCAGTGGGCGACACCTACGCCGACCTCGGCGCAAGCGTCACCGACAACATTGATCAAAACATCGGCATCCACACCTTTATTAATGACGGGGAAGTGACCACCGTGACGCTCGACACCAGCACCTCTACCACCTACACCATTACCTACCGCGCCACCGACCAAGCAGGGAACATTGGAGAGGCAACCCGCACCGTGGTTGTTGGTAGAGAAGAAGCACCACTTCCTGAGACAGTCACAGAACCCACCGCAACCACGACACCGTCTATCGTAGAGGAAGCGTCAGCACCCACCACACCACCTGTAGTTGTAGAAACGAGTGAAGAAACACCACATGCGTCATCCACACCTGAGGCACTACCTGCCCCTGTAACTGCCGTTGAAACACCACCTGTTGTAGAGGAAGAGTCAGCACCCACGACACCGCCTTTGGGGGAGGAAGCAGTTAATTAGCATACAGAACCTGCAGAAAAAACACTGAAAGGTATCAACTAAGAAATCCTCAACGAAAAAACTGTGGAAAACAATTGGGTGTTTAATGATCCTTATTCTATCCATTGGTAGATTAAAAATAGTTACTAAAAAACATAAAAACCACTTCGTTTGTTTTTTAGTTGCTCTTTTTAAATTATCTCGGCAAGACGAGATATGTTTATTCTATTAGGTGTGTCGGTAATATTTTTCTAATAAACTACAGCACCAATGTTTTTTACTTCAGGTGGACAGTGTGCTAATTAGCTTACTCCCAGTAGGTTTTTTTGAAACTATCAGACTACATTAACTGAAATGAAGTGGAAAAAAGGCAGATAAGACTTTTTAAAAAACCACAAACCTCCGACAAACCTAGTTAAAATAAGGGTATGTCGGAGGTTTATGGATTATATATCTGAAAAAAATAAAGAACTAAAAAATGAAGGCACCGACGTTCTTGTCTCATCGTCTGACGCTGCAAAAGTGCTCGGGTGCACACCAGACCATATTGCCAGACTTTGCCGGAAAGGAGAGTTGCGGTGTGTTCGTATTGAAAAACGATGGAAAGTATACAGAGCTTCCTTAGATCACTACTCATTATTTGCTCAAGAGCGAGCTGAAGAACTCCAAAGAAAACTTTCTGAAGAAAGAAAACAAGAATACCAACAAAAGAATGGACATAGAAAACACAGCACATATCGTCCGACATCACCTTCTTTTTCTTCACATCCATACCATACCAACAAAATTTATTTTATTAGTTTATACACAGTGTTTGTTTTTACAGCGCTTCCTCTTTCTTTGCTCGCCGCGCAAATTTTTAACTATGAAAGAATAAAAGAATTAGTGCAGGGGAACCCTGCACCACTTTTTGAAGAAATAAAAACAGTTACTCACTCGGTACAACAAACTATTGCTTCAGCTACTCGCGCACCACTTGGAAGCGGACAGTATGATTCCTCTTCATATGTTGCACTCGCACTCCAACCACAAGCACTATTCAGTGCATTCAGTGATTGGTTGTGGGGCGAACCACAACTATATACACCGCCTGCGCTTGGTGTACCGCGCCGGCAAGAAACATCAAATAACACTACGACCAGCATTGAAAGAACCCCCACCACCGTCATCCGCAACGTCACCGAACAGGTCACGGTAACTGGTGTCAGCAACGACACACTCATCACCAGACTGCAGGAACTTGAAAACAAACTTCGCTCTGAGATTCTGGTGTACTCTGCTCGTTCAGACCGCGGGAGCTCTGGAAACTATCGTGCCATTTCTCTCACCAATGCCATTCATCAGCTCACCAACACCACTATTACAACCCCAACTGTTTCAGGTGGTTCTTTCACTGACGGATCTTTTTCAGGCACATTCAGCGGACCTATCTCAGGAGGAACAGGAAGCTTCTCAACACTCACTGCATCAGGTGCAACGACACTTGACTCAACCTTGAGCGCCGCAACCACTACCCTTTCAGGCGCACTCACGGTTTCCGGTACCGCAACATCCTCTATCGCCGGACAGTTAGGACTTTCGTTTGCCCCAACTGAAGCCCACACGTTTGGCGCATGGGCAACGGGTGTGGCAAGCAGTAGTGCGGCAAACGCCTCCCTCTACATCAACCCAAGCACCGCCACCGCAGACAGCAACCTCTTCGGTGTGGCAGTGAATGGCGCAGTCAAGTTTCTTGTTGATGCCGAGGGTGACATATTCGCAAACTCACTTACCGCATCCGGCGGCGTCACTCTCGCAACCACCACGGCTTCCACCTTTACCGTGGAAGGCGACACCACTCTTGGCGATGCTGCCACCGACAATCTCACCATCACCGCCCGTCTCATCTCCGACCTCATTCCCAAGACGGCAAATACGTACGACCTCGGTACCACCACCCTCGGCTTCCGCAGTGGTTTCTTCAACACCTCGCTTCTCATTGGCAACACCGCAACCACAACCATTCGTGGTGACCAAGCGACCTCAACCTTTGCAAGCGGTATTGAAGCATCTAGGCAAATCACCGCGCCATTCTTTCAGGCAACGAGTACCTCCGCCACCTCAACCTTTGCGGGTGATGTCACCGTCTCTGGAAAAACCACCCTCGGCACTGCCTCCACTACACAAATCAGTGCCACATACGCCTCATCAACAAATGCATTCTTTGGTTCACTCTCGGTTGGCTCTCTCACCGGATTCCTCAAAGCAACCGCGGGATCAGTCGCCACCTCACTCATTGACCTGACGTCTGACGTCTCTGGTATACTCGGCACCACCTTCGGCGGCACCGGCTGGGGCACCATCACCGCAAACACACTCCTTGTGGGAAACGGCACTAACAAATTGGCGACCACCACTGCCGGCACCAACGGACAGGTACTCGCACTCGTTGGGGGCACGCCAAGCTGGGTGGCAACCACCACGTTCTCAAGCGGGCTCACATACACGGGAGGGAATGTGACAGCGGACCTCGGCACCAGCGTTGACTTAACGAGTGAAGTCACGGGAACACTCCCGGTGAGCAATGGCGGAACGGGGGCGACGACGTTTACCAACAATCGCCTTCTCACAGGTAACAGCACCAGCGCACTCGTTGACGAAGCAAACCTCACCTTTGACGGTTCACTTCTTACTGTTACAGGCAACGCATCCACCACCCAACTTGGCTCAACAGGTTCTTCATACTTTGCAACGAGCGGCGGCAACGTCGGTATTGGCACCACAACGCCAAATGCAAAATTGGCCATAAATACCGGTGTTTCCGGACAGCTCGTGCTGTGGAAGGGTTCGGGTGCACAATCCGGTATCGCATCAGGGCAGGTTGGTGGAGCAAATACGCTGGAATTTACTACAGATGACGCCGCCGGTGGTCAGGCAACGAGGTTATTACTGAGAGGGACCACCGCCGATGCCGATACTGAATTTTATAGAGGGGCACGAGGTGCGGAAATTCTTACTTTGTTTATAGAGGGGTCAAACGGGAATGTCGGTATTGGCAGTACCACTCCATTTGCAACGCTTGCAGTCAATCCTATTGCCGGCGACACCAACCAGTTTGTGGTGGGGAGTTCAACCGCAACCAGTTTTATTATTAACAGTGCCGGCAACGTGGGAGTTGGAGTGACAGACCCGGACAAGACACTTGAAGTGTTTGAAACGGTTGCCGATAGTCAGCTGAAACTCTCCTACGACGCCACGCGCTACACCACCTTCCAAGTTACTTCCGTGGGCGACCTGGTGATAGACGCGCAGGGAGGCGATGCGTCGCTTTTGGATGAAAACCTCTTTGTGTGTGCCGGCGGTTCCTGCCCTGCCGGCACACCAACGGGCACAGGAAACTTTATAGTTGAGCGTGGTATCGGTGTGGCGTCAGCCACACCGATAACCGGTATTTCGGTGGGTGCCGACAGTGCCATTGTAACGACTGAAAAAAATGTTGCCGACGCCGCTCCTATTACCATTGACTGGGACAACGGCAACCAACAGCTCATCCGCCTTGCGGCAAGCCGCACCGTGAACTTCTCTAACGTTAAAGCGGGGCAGACACTCCGCTTAACGGTGTGCACGACAGCAAGTTCCCGATTGGTCACCTGGGGTTCTACTATTCGCTGGTCGGGTGGCACGGCGCCCACGCAAACGGCAACCGCCAACAAGTGCGATGTGTTCTCGTTCCTTGGTACCCTTGGTCACACGGGAAGTGCAGTGCTAATTTTCGGCGCGTCAACGCTTAATTTTTAGAGTATGGAATATAGAATATGGAGTATGGAAAGGAGTATAGAAAATAAAACATATGTCAGACACCTATAAACACCTCACCGTTTGGAAAGATTCTGTAACTTTCGCAACTGAAATATATTCAGCTACACGGGAATTTCCACAAAGCGAGCTTTTTGGACTGACCTCGCAACTGCGGCGTGCAGCCGTTTCAGTTGCTGCAAACCTTGCAGAAGGAGCCGGGAGGAATTCCAAGAAGGATTTTGCACGTTTTGTAGATATCGCACTCGGTTCGTTAAATGAAGTGGAAACCCTGCTAAAAATTGCAGAAAACATCGGTTACTTGTCGTCCTCGGTCTATAGTGGGCTTTTTGATTCAACGCAATCAATCGGGAAGGCTCTTGGTGGTCTTCGTAAATATCTTAAGCACACATAATTTTATGCCTAAACCACATTCCACATTCCACATTCCGTACTCTCTTCTCCTCATACTCTCCATTCCTCTTTTCTTTGTTGGAGCCGAATTCGCGTGGCAGTGGTACCACGCGAATTCGGCGGGGAACGACCCACTCCTAAAAGAGCGCATGGTGGTTTCCAGTGAAATTATTGGTAGTGAAGTGCGTTATACATATCTGGGGGAGAAACTACCCGAACTCCTTGTTGAAGGAGAGGTCGTGCGCTTACGCACAGAAACTTCGTTCAGCAGGGAGGTACACCGCACGAAAGAAGAGGTAACGCGCGAACAGGTTTCCTACCCGCGCCAAGCGTTCGCCCGCGACGTGCTTGGCGCGTGGTATTACGCGGAACACGCCACCACCACGCGCGAAGCATTTTTGAAAAAAAGCGCTTTCAGATACACCACCACTCTAGCTAAGTCAGTGTTCTTCTCTGTTGCCTATGCAGTAACCGACACCGTTTTTTCGCACGCCGGTGACGGATATATATCCGGCCTCGGCTTACAGTTTGGCACGGGGCCTATTAAACAGGCGGCGGCGTGGGGTGCAGCGCATAGTGCGACCAGTGGTGTTGTGAAATCCACTGCCACCACCTTATCAGCTCTTTCTCAAATTTCCGATGACCTGGACGTCGTTCAGGCAGATATTGACAGGGTATTCGTTCCGTTTAACACCTCAACAATTTCTTCTTCGGCAGTTATTAGCTCAGCGTCCTTAAACCTCTATGTTGTTTCAAAGAACAATCAAGATAATGATGGCACTGATTTTGTTACCGTTATTCGGACTGACAACGCCGACTACACCACACTCGTCAGCGCCGACTACAACAATGCGGGGGCCACATCCAACCCTACTGAAGGCGTTGATACCGGGCAGAGGAAAGACATCACTTCTATTACTACGGGTGCGTACTTGGTGTTTACACTGAATACAACGGGAATAGGGTGGATTGCCTTAAGTGGGCAGGCAAGCAACTGTTCCACCGCAACCGGCATTAGCTGTTTTGGGGTGCGTGAAGGACATGATGTGATTAATAGCCAGGTAGTTGAGAATACCACCAGCTCCGTCACCTTCAGTAGTGCGGAAGCAACTGGCACGTCCCAAGATCCGTTTCTTTCCGTGACCTACACCGTGCCAAACTTATTCGCGCCGTGGATGTTTGAGCCGTTTTAACTCATGAGAGATTATGTACCATTACGTCTACATCTTACAAAGTTCAAAAGACCACAAGTGGTATACCGGTGCCACTAAATCGCTTCTTATCTCTAACGGGCTGAAGTCTGTATAATCAACATATATATGCTCAAAAAATTCGCCTCATTCTTTCTCTACAACAACCTTGTGCCGATTATCTTCGGGGTTCTCTTTCTTGGCGCAGGCGCAACATTTGCCGCCTCACCCGAAGCGCGCGACGTGGTGTTTAGCGCGCAGGCGGTGGTAGCTTCGGTTGATAATGCATACATCATTTCCGCTGACATCGACGCCTATCCGTTTGACATTCAAATTACAGACATTGCCGAAAGTGACACACACTATTTCATCACCTACACACTGGCAACTATTGATCTTGCAGAAGGGGTATGGCGCGACGTAGTAAAGGCGCGCACGCTTGAAGTTGAAAAAGCGGTGTTGGCGGGGCGCGACTTGGGTGTGTATGCGGCGCGCCAGCTTTCCGAAACAAGAGATGCCGAACATGCGCGCCTCGTAGAAACGCAGAAGATAGAAAAGGACCTAGGCAAGCAACAAAAAATAGTGGCAACGGTGTACGGCGGATTGGTAGGGAGGATGCTTGAACCCAGCGAGGAGGTGTTTACAGGATACACACCGGTTGTTTCAGAACCAATTCCTACAGGGGTGGTTGCAGGTGATGGTGGGGGGAGTACAGGTGCGGGCACTGCAGTACCCGCACCTGACCCGCGCGCCGCGGAAGCGGCGCGCCTTGCCGCGCTTGAAGCACGCATTTCTTCGCTTGAATCCGCCCTCGCTTCCGGCAGCACCTCTGCCACCCCCACTGATGGACGTCGGACGTCCATCAGTGGGGGTGGGGACACCGAAGCTCCCGTCATTACCGTGAACGGCAATAACCCAGCGACCATCAATGTGGGCGACACCTACGCCGACCTCGGCGCAAGCGTCACCGACAACATTGATCAAAACATCGGCATCCACACCTTTGTTGACGGCAACGAAGTAACTACCGTAGCTTTGGATACCAGCACCTCAACCACATACACTATTGTATATAAAGCAACTGACACTTCAGGAAATGTGGGAGAGGCAACACGCACCGTCGTTGTGGGAGGAGCTCAACCAGGAGCGGAACCACCAACCGTGGTACCTGAAACGCCACCGGCTTCACCTACTGCAACTTCAACACCCGCAACCCCTCCTCCTGAACCTGCCGCAACGTCCACCCCTCCGACGAGCCCTCTTCCAGCTGTAGAAACAACTCCACCACCACCCGCAACCATAACCGGCACCACCACGCCAGAATCAATCTAACCAAACTCCTCCCATTTGCGGACGTCGGACGTCCGCAAACCTCGCATTTCCGCCCTTCTTCACCCCTCACACCCAAATAATTATGGACGTCGGACGTCCATAATTATTTGGGTGTCTGTTGTTATTTATTCTAAAGTAACTCCCGCAACCTCATCAACACTAAACTCTTTTAATGTCTTTGAAACTGATTTTTTATACCCTCCTTCACCACCAAAAAACTCAAGAAAAAACTTTCGGTCAGTTACCAACGGAAAGTTTTTCTCTCCTAAATAATCAAGGTGACTGCTCCAGCGATACGTGTTCAGAAAATCCAACGCCTTTTTCGGGTGTGCGATGCACTGTTTTCGCCATTCCGGCACTTTTAAATCAAGCGGATTAAAGTGAATGTAGTAGGGGATATAAAGGAAGTGCGCATCACGCTCAATCAGCACCTTCTTATATTTGCCTTGCCACAATGCCCCACTCCGGTCATATTTCTCATTAAAATACTTTGAGTAGCCCCCATTGAGTTTTTTCATAAAAAGCGAAATACCATTTTCTACAACCGGCGATAACAGCAGGTGATAGTGGTTCGGCATCAAACAGAAAAAATGCACCTGCACCAACCTCTCCCGGCTCCTCTCATGATAAGTCTGCGGACGTCGGACGTCCGCAGACGGCTCTGTTGCGCGCCGTAATTGATAATAGGGAAGTACATTGCGGGTATCATTGAATTCATATATATCGTGAATGAACCGCAAATAATCTCTCTCATCAAGAAAAGTAGTGCGTTTATCAACACCTCTGTTGAGTACATGAAAGAAATCCATACGGCAAGTATATCTCTCTCTTACAGATCTGCGGACGTCGGACGTCCGCAGATGGGGATAGTAAATAATAAAGGCAGGCAGGAGAGGGAATTTCAATGCGTTACAATAAAGGTATGAAAAAGATTAACGTTGCCATAAATGGCTTAGGCAGAATTGGGCGTGCGTTTGTGCGCGCCACACAAAAAAGTGACGCGATTAACATTGTCGCTATTAATGATTTATCAGACACGGAAAACCTTGCCTACTTACTACGGCGTGACACGGTATATGGCATGGCGCCTTTTGAGGTGTCGCATACAGAAAACACACTTCTCATTGCGGGAAAAGAAATTCCTGTGTATGCAGAAAAAGATCCAGCTCAATTGCCGTGGAAACAGCATGATGTTGATGTTGTGGTTGAGGCAACAGGAAAGTTTACAAAATATGCTACCTCAAAAGCGCACCTTACCGCAGGGGCAAAACGAGTGGTTATCACCGCTCCGGTTAAAGACACTCCGGAAGACGCCGGCGTCATTGGTGCAACAGTTTTGATGGGTATAAATCACCACGAACTTAAAACGTGTGATATCAGTTCCAACGCTTCGTGCACTACAAACGCAGGTGGTCCACTCATTGCGGTTTTAGATGAGGGAATTGGTATTGAAAAGGCACTCCTTAATACTATTCATGGATACACGTCGTCGCAGTCACTGGTTGATGGTCCATCATCGCGAAAAAATGATCCACGCCGTGGACGAGCTGCCGCACAAAACATTGTGCCTTCAACCACGGGCGCGGCGACTGCAACCACGAAAGCTCTCACTCAACTTGATGGACTCTTTGATGGCGTTGCCGTCCGTGTACCTGTGCCTGTCGGCTCACTCATTGACATTACATTTGTTGCCAAACGCGAAACGTCGGTTGAAGAAGTCAACGCCATTCTCACTAAAGCATCAAAAGACAAACGGTGGGAAGGTATCTTTACCGCAACTGACGAGCCATTAGTTTCAAGTGATATCATCGGAAACATACACGCTTCTATTGCAGACCTCTCCTACACGCGTGTGGTGGGTGGTACCTTAGTAAAAGTGTTTGCGTGGTACGACAACGAAACAGGATACACTAATGCACTTCTTAAGCAGGTGATTGAAACAGGGGGGTATGTCTAATCGTATATATCTTGCAAGTGATCATGCAGGTTTTGAACTTAAAGAGTTTATAAAAGCAAAACTCACCGAAGCAGGGTACCAAGTTGAAGACTGTGGCGCCACGACTTTTGAAAAAACAGATGACTATCCCGATTTTATACAGCACGCCGCAAAAGGAGTGCAGAAAACTGAAAACAGTCGCGCTATTATTTTCGGACACTCAGGTCAGGGAGAGGCACTTTCCGCCAACCGTTTCAAAGGTGTACGCGCTACCGTCTACTATGGAGGTTCTGATGAAGCCATTACATTATCCCGTGAACATAACGACGCTAACATCCTTTCCCTTGGCGCCCACTTCCTCACACAAGAAGACGCATGGAGCGCAGTTTCCCTCTGGCTCAACACACCGTTTTCAAAGGATGAACGCCACATACGACGCATACACAAAATAGATGCGCTATAAAAATGTAAAAACATGACTGAAGCAATTCCTGCAATTATTCCCGAGTCACTTGATGACTTACGCGCAAAACTCACCACACTGAAGCCGTTTGCCTCGTCAGTGCAAATTGATATCACCGACGGTTTGTTTGTGCTCTCACAATCATGGCCAATGCGCACCACTGATAAAAAACCATTTGAAACTTTTGTGCGCGGAAAGGGCCCACTTCCTTTCTCTGAGGACTTTTCTTTTGAAGCTGATCTGATGGTTCACGCTCCTGAAACTGTTCTCAAAGACTGGGTAAGACTTGGCATCACTCGCGCAGTTTTTCATCTGAGGAGCAAACACAATTTTTCTGAAGTTCAAAGTGCAGTGGGGGATACAGTAGAGTTGGGTGTTGCCATTGACCTCAGCGCTCCGTATGAGCGCCTTGCTTCGTATATTCCCGACATTGATTACGTACAAGTAATGGGAATTAAAACATTGGGCAGACAAGGGGAGCCGTTTGATCCGCGTGCAATTGATTTGGTTAAAAAAGTACGGCACGATTTTCCTGATGTTATAATTCAAATAGACGGCGGAGTACATATTCACTCCGCCCAGGTCCTCGTTGAATCTGGAGCGAATCGTTTGGTTGCCGGTTCGTTTATTTTGAAGGCAGAGAAACCACAGGAAGCATTTACATTTTTAGAGGAACTCTAATATATGCACACAAGTCTAACCGAAGACACACTTACTCTTCTTGAAAAAAAAGCGCGCGACGTGCGCGAGACCCTTATTCGTATGCTGACTGAAGCGGGTAGTGGACACACAGCGGGTTCTTTGGGAATGGCAGATATTTTTGTGGCGTTGTATTTTCATGTACTTAACCATAATCCGCAAGACCCAGAATGGGAAGACAGGGACCGTTTAGTGCTTTCAAATGGTCATATTGTGCCGGTTAGATACGCCACCATGGCGCACGCGGGGTATTTCCCTGTTGAAGAAACAATGACGCTAAGAAAACTTGGCTCACGCCTGCAAGGACACCCTGAACGCACCAAACTGCCCGGACTTGAAACAACGTCAGGCCCTCTCGGCACAGGTCTTTCACAGGCCTCCGGTATGGCGCTTGCCGCTAAAATGGATAAAAAGAAGTACCGCGTGTACTGCGCCATGAGTGATGGCGAACACCAGGCAGGTAATGTATGGGAGGCGGCCATGTTTGCAGGCGCCAACAAACTCGGCAACTTAGTAGGTATTATTGACCGTAACAATATCCAAATTAACGGTATGACCGAAGAGGTGATGCCACTTGAACCACTGCAAGAAAAATACAAATCATTTGGTTGGCACGTGCTTGAAGTGGATGGCCATAATATAGAAGACATTGTGGACGCCTACGACAAAGCGCGTGCCATTTATGAAAAACCAACACTCATAGTTGCTCACACTATTCCCGGAAAAGGCATCCCCGATATTGAGTTTGACTATACCTGGCACGGCAAGTCGCCAACCACAGAGGAGGCAAAGAAGTTTATTGAAGAAGTACGCAGTATGTGCGGAAAAGTAACCTGTGGCGATAAAGACTAGGAAATATGTTAAACAAAAACATAAAACTAAATACAAAAATTTTTGATACAGACGTGGAGCGTGCACCAACACGTGACGGGTTTGGTAATGGTGCAATTGAAGCAGGAGAAAAAGATACCAATGTTGTGGTGCTGTGTGCCGACCTTGCCGACTCAACGCGCGCGCAGTGGTTTCGGGACAAGTTTCCCGACCGCTACATTGAACTTGGTGTTGCCGAACAAAATATGGCGGCGGTTGCTTCCGGCATGGCTTCAGTTGGGAAAATCCCTTTCATCACATCCTACGCGGCATTTAACCCAGGGCGCAACTATGAGCAAATTAGAACCACCGTTGCCCTCAATGAAATGCCGGTGAAAGTCTGTGGAATGCATGCGGGAGTGTCTGTGGGTCCTGACGGCGCGACACATCAAATGTTAGAGGACATTGGCCTCATGCGTATGTTACCGAACATGACTGTGGTATATCCGGCTGACGCCGAAGAGGCGCGCAAGGCAACGTATGATTCGGCCTTTAACAAAAAACCAACGTACCTACGGTTTGCTCGAGAAAAAACTCCACTTATGACAACGAAAGACACACCATTTACCATAGGAAAGGCATACACCATGTGGGAAGGAAAGGACCCGGAGGTCACAATTATCGGCGTGGGCCCACTACTTCACGAGGCGCTAAAAGCAGCGGTCGCTCTTGAAAAAGAAGGTATTGCAGTGAGTGTTATAAACAGTCACACCATTAAACCGCTTGATGAGGAAACTATTTTGAATGCCATAAAAAAATCGGGTGCCGTGGTGACCGTTGAGGAACACCAAAAAGCAGGTGGTTTTGGGAGCGCGGTTGCTGAACTTCTCTCTCAAAATTACCCAGTGCCACAAGAATATATTGCAGTTGACGACCGGTTTGGACAGTCAGGAACACCGAGCGAATTAATTGCCCATTATAAACTTGATGCCACAGCAATTATTGACGCGGTAAAAAAAGTAAAAAAAAGAAAATAGAAAGAGTAATGAACTGTATGACACCAACAGTCTTAACAAACACCATAAAAAATGAAGCAGTTTTGTTAACTAAAAAAATCTATATTAAAAATTAATCATGAAGGCAAAAGAAAAAATTGAATACATAGCGTCCCTCGCTGGGGTTACTATAAACGGAAAAAATCCTTGGGACCTGCACGTACAGGATGAGCGTTTTTATGACCGTATTTTAGGAGGTGGAACGCTCGCGCTCGGTGAATCGTATATGGACGGTTGGTGGAGTGTGGACGATCTCGCAGAATTTTTTAATAAAATCCTTAGTGCGAAGCTAGATGAAAAAATTAGACCATTTTCAATAGCGCTCCACATAGCACGCGCTAAGTTTATGAACTTACAATCTCGGTCACGTGCAACACAGGTGGCAGAAGAACATTACGATATCGGCAATGACCTCTATGAGCGTATGCTTGATACAAGAACGATGTCATACACATGCGGCGGCTACTATAAAGATGCACATACCCTTGATGATGCTCAAGAAGCAAAAATTGATTTACTCTGTAAAAAAATTGGACTCAAAAAAGGAGATCATGTGCTTGACATAGGGTGTGGTTTTGGAGGGTTTGCAAAATATGCAGCAGAGAAATATGGTGCACAGGTTACCGGTATTAGTCTTTCTAAAGAACAGATTAAGATTGCAAAAGAAAGAACAAAAGATTTACCTGTTGAAATACGTTTTGAAGATTACCGCAATACAAAAGGACTGTTTGATCACGTGGTTTCAATTGAGATGATTGAAGCCGTGGGGTATAAGAACTTTCGTGCCTATTTTGAAAAAGCGCATTCAGTTCTTAAAGAGGGAGGTTTTTTTGGTCTGCAGGCGATTGTTGGTAACAAGAGTGAGGTTACCACTGATCCATGGATTGATAAATATATTTTTCCAAACGGGATGCTCCCGTCAATAAAACAACTTGGAGACTCTATTGAAGGATTGTTCGTTGCTGAAGATTGGCATAACTTTGGAGTTGACTATGACACAACTCTTCACGCGTGGTTTGATAACTTCAACAAGGGATGGCCGGATATAAAAGATAAATACGGAGAACGTTTTTATCGGATGTGGAAGTACTATCTTTTAATGAGCGCCGGGTCATTTCGTTCTCGCAAGAACCAGCTATGGCAGATTGTGCTCTCAAAAGGTGGTGTGCTTGGGGGCTACCAAAGCGTGCGTTAAAAATACCGAGGGCATCCTCGGTTTTGCGAACGGCTATGGATTGGCTATACCATGCAAATATGCGGCAGATGAACCTACCACTATTGCTACGAATATAGTAACCGCCATTGATGGAATCAAATGATGCCAACTGCCCACCACATTCTCGGCTTGGAGTTCTTCTTTTTTGTACCACTGGCGAACATACGGATGAACCACTTCTCCCCATATAACTTTCTCCATCATAGACCCTACCCTATACCAACTGAGGGCGTCTTGTCAAAAAGGTCTTGTATAAGCTTGAGTTAAAAAGGGTTAACCTGATCAGCCCAAAGTATTCCTCCTACAGATAAAATGGCAACTAACGTCGCTAAGATTAATACTGTGTTTTGGAATGAGTTATCAATTGCTCTGTCGACGACTCGTGCTCGTTCATTTCCTGTAAAAAGTGATTTTGTCATATTGTGTTTTATTTTATGTTTAGGATAGTAAAGACTTTACATGAGTTTTGACTCCAGCTCCTCTTTCGTCAAAAGACCCGCCTGCGCGCCGATTTTCTGCACTACATAGGCGCTGTTGACGGTGCCTCGGAGCATCGCGTCCTTGATGTTCATACCACCTACCACATAGGCAGTGGTTGTGGAAGAGAACGCATCGCCTGCACCGGTGCGCTCCACCGGTGGCGCCGGGTCGGGGAACATATCGACGTGCACCATCGCTCCATCATCAAGCGCATACGCACCATCGCGCCCGTCAGTGAGTATCGGCATGTTGGGTCCGAGCGCGTGCATTTCTTTTAACAGTGTCTCTACGTCAGTGCTCTTGGAACCCAAAATGCGCTGATATTCTTCCTTATTGGCAAAAAAGATATTGGTGTGTTTGTAGATGCGCGCCAGTTTTTCAACGCCGAGTTTCATTTGGAAAGTGCCCGGCTGGAACGCAAGGAAAGTGTCGGGGTGTTTTTCAATGAAGTCTGCAATTTCATTGTGGTAGTCTTCGGTACCGTCGCCGAGCGAGGAGAGGTAGAGTGCTTTTGTTTTTTCACATCCGAGGGGAAGTGTGTATGGATACTTTTGATGCTTTACCAGAATAGTGCGCTCGGCATTGTACGAGAGTACAAAGTGGTAGTTGGTAGGAATGCCGTCGTGCATGCGCACGTGGGTTACGTCCAAGCCCTCTTTGTTAAAGTGATCTATTATTTCTTTTCCAAACCTATCATTGCCAATGTCAGTGACAAGGCCCGTTTTCAACCCAAGACGAAGCGCCGCAACCGCAGCGTTTGCGCTATTACCCACGCCGGGAATGACCGTGAGGTCTTTGTAGGGAATTTTGTCGCCCCACCGCATTGAAATACTGCAGTTTTTATTATTATCATCACAATTCACTGTGGCATCTTGAAGGGTAATAAAGGCATCGGTTACGGTGTCACCGAGCGCTAAAAAGTCTATGTTGTTCATATATATAAGTAGTGTACCACTACAGTTTTAGGTGATACGTAAAGGCGAGTTGATGTGGGCTCAATAGCCCGCAGTGTATACTAGGAGGTAATGAGTTTAGCCGAAGACTTAAAAAAAGTAGTAAAAGGAGACGTGGTAAATGACGACGCAACACTTGAAACGTATAGCCGTGACGCCAGTTTACTTTTCATGCGACCTGAGATAGTGGTGCGTCCCACGGGTGTTGAGGATCTTCAAGCCCTCGTTCGTTTTGTTGCAAAAGAAAAGAAGAAGGGGAGCGATATTTCACTCACGCCGCGCTCGGCGGGAACTGACATGGGCGGTGGCCCACTCACCACATCAATTGTGGTTGATATGCTGCCACATTTCAACAGTATTATTGACGTGTCTGAAAAAGAGGATAGGGAACATAACAGGGCAGGATACGCCGTGGTTGAACCAGGTGTGTTTTATAGAG
This sequence comes from Patescibacteria group bacterium, assembly GCA_029260935.1. GTDB lineage: Bacteria > Patescibacteriota > Minisyncoccia > Phycocordibacterales > Phycocordibacteraceae > Phycocordibacter. The sequence continues at coordinate 22,046 of JAJDCJ010000008.1, forward strand.
ACTTTGACGCAGAAACGCAAAAAAAAGGTCTTGAACTTCCTTCCTACACCGCCTCACGTGACCTCAATACTGTGGGTGGTATGGCAAGCAACGACTCGGGGGGTGAGAAAAGTTTGAAATACGGAAAGACATCACAGTACGTTGAAGAGCTTGAAATGGTGCTCTCGGACGGGGAAGTACACACATTCAAAGCACTCTCAGGGAGCGAACTACAAATAAAACTACAAGAAGATTCTTTTGAAGGGGAAATCTACCGCGCTATTTCTACTATTGTTGCCGAAAACCGTGACACTATAGAGCATGCAAAACCGCATGTGCAGAAAAACTCATCTGGCTATGCACTGTGGGATATTGGCGACGGCGTGTCGGCACTTAATATAGCGCGCCTTGTAGTGGGCTCGCAAGGTACGTTCGGCATCATCACAAAAATAAAATTTTCACTCGTGCGTCCAAAGAAATTCTCTTCAATGGCAGTTGTGTTTGTAAACTCTATTGAGGAGTTAGGCGCCCTCATTCCCCGTATACTTTCCCATAAACCTGACAGTTTTGAATCCTATGACGACAACACCTTTAAACTGGCGGCACGGTATTTTCCAGAGTTTGCTTTACAAATGAAAACAAATTTGCTCGGTCTTGGACTCGCTTTCCTCCCTGAAGTATGGCGGCTCGTAACTTCAGGTGTGCCAAAAATTGTCCTCCTTGTTGAGTTTCAGGAAAATAAACAAGAGGAGTCTTTCAAGAAAGCTCGTGCACTTATTGAAGATCTTAAACAAAATGAAAGTTCACGTGACATAGGGCTTTTCTTGGCAAAAAATGAAAAAGAAGGAAGGAAATACTGGACTATACGACATGAGAGTTTTAATTTACTGAGGAAAAAAGTAAGAGGTAAAAGAACAGCACCATTTATTGAAGACTTTGTTGTGGTGCCCGCCGTACTCCCTGAGTTTCTGCCAAAATTAAATGCAATTCTAAATGAGTATGACCTGACCTATACTATCGCCGGCCATGTGGGCGACGGGAATTTCCATATTATTCCGCTTATTGACCCCATGCGCCCTGACGGCGTACAGTTGGTCCGGGAGCTTTCAGAGCGTGTCTATGATCTTATTCTAAAATATGATGGCTCTATTACAGGAGAGCATAATGATGGTTTTATCCGCACTCCATACATTGAGCGCATGTTTGGAAAAGACATGACCGCACTGTTTGAACAGGCAGAAGCGTCCTTTGATCCGTTGGATATTTTTAACCCAAACAAAAAAGTTATTCGCGGTGATATTGATCCTCTTGATTATTTAGATCTCAATCCACAAAAATAAATTTTATGAAAAAATCGCTGAACCGTTGATTTTCTAGCGATCTTCTTATATACTCCTGTGACTATGGAATTATCAGCACAAAAACGCAGTGTGACCGGCAAAGGTGTGCGTGCGCTCAGGCAGGAGGGTAAAATGCCTGCTGTTATATATGGTACAAAAGAGGAAACCCTCTCAATTCAGGTTGACTCTAAAGATTTTACCAAGGTGCTCAAAGAGGCAGGAGAGTCGTCAGTGATTACACTTTCAATTGAGGGCACCAATAAAGATGTCCTTATTCACGACGTTGACCGTGACCCCGTGACCGACATTCCTCGCCATGCTGATTTTTATGCAGTCCAGAAAGGTCAGAAAGTTGAGGTGTCTGTTCCACTTGAGTTTGTGGGTGAGGCACCTGCAGTTAAAGAACTCGGCGCAAACCTTATAAAGGTGGTGCATGAAATTGAGATAGAAGCAGAGGCGGTACACCTCCCTCATCAGCTTGAAGTTGACGTGTCCACGCTGGTCGCACTTGATAGTCACATTACCGCAAAAGAGATTACTCTCCCTGTTGGTGTTACATTAATTACCGACCCGGAAGAGACCATCGTAAACATTGCAATGCCTGAGGAAGAGAAAGAAGAAGAGGTACCAGAGGGGCCTGATATGGAAGCGATTGGAATTTCCGAAGACCGAGGCAAAAAAGATGGTGACACTCCCCTTGAAGGGGAAGCAAAACCTGAGGGGGACACAGACAAAAACTAACAATACCCCCGCCACTGTCCTAGGACTTCCTAGGACACCTACACATTACAGTGTGAAAAAACCGCGCCATGAGGCGCGTTTTTCTGTTTATACACCTCTCATGTTTTATGCAAGGCGCCCGTTGATATAATGGAGCTGTTACCAAATAACCATATATACTATGGACCTTACTATATTCTTAGCACAATTGTTCGGTATCTATTCAATTATCGGTGGTCTGGCAGTCATTGCACGCCGTCGCTACTTTATACCAGTGATTGGTGGATTTGCAGAAGAGCGTCTTACGCGTCTGTTTGTTGCAATTTTAGAACTCCTCGCGGGTCTTGCAATAGTTCTTTCTCATAACGTATGGAGCACCCTTCCTGAAAGTATTATTTCGCTTTTTGGATGGGGGCTCGCGCTTGAGGGAACCTTCTATCTACTTGCCTCAGATGAGCTGGTTGAGAGTCTGTTCAGGAAACTCAACACGCAACTCTGGTACACCGCAGGGGGGTTACTCTCCATCATCATTGGTCTTTATCTAACGGCGGTTGGTTTTAGTTTTATTTAAAACCTCTCGGCTGTTTCAATTGGTATACTACTAAGGCATGAAGCTTTTTGTAGTAGCTATTCTTTCATTCATATTTTTCGCACCGAACGTTACCTTTGCGGTAGGTGAGGGTGATGTTGCTGCGCGAAGAGCACAGCTTGAGCGCGACTTAGCAACACTTGAAAGCGAAATCGCAAACCAGAGCGTTTTTCTTGATGAAAAACGAACGGAGCGTGTTTCCTTAGAACGTGATATTGCTATTTTAGACGCTCAAATTGAGCGCGCGCGCCTTTCAATTCGCGCGCGTGATTTAGGTATTCAAGGCCTCACTTCCGACATTGGTAATAAGTCAAAAACTATTACGTCGCTTGACGAAAAACTTGCTCGTGAAAAAAACTCTCTTGCTAACATTTTGCGAAAAACAAATGAAATAGATGGCCACACATTCGTTGAATTTATTCTTGCCTCAAAGGACATTTCTGACTTTTTTTCCGATATTGATGCGTTTACCGCAATTAAAGTATCCCTTCGTAAATCATTTATAGAAATAGATGACACCAAAGCTACGACTGCAGACGAGCGAGGTGCACTTGAAGTGAGGCGTACGGACCAGCGAGAACTGCGCACGTTACAAGTTTTGGAAAAACAACAGATTGAAGTGCAGGAGAGAAAACGTGCAGAAATTTTACGAGTTACTAAGGGGCAAGAAGACGTCTACCAGGAAATTATCAATACTATAGAAAAAAGTGCCGCTGAAATTCGCTCGGAACTCTTTACTCTGCGCGACAGTGCCGCCATACCTTTTGGTGAAGCGTTGGCGCTTGCCAACCAGGCTTCCCAAGAAACGGGCGTGCGCCCTGCGCTTATTTTAGGAGTCCTCAAGCAGGAGACACGTCTTGGTGAGTTTTTGGGTACGGGAACGTATATAAATGACATGCACCCAACACGTGACGTCCCGGTCTTTTTAAAGATTACCAAAGTGCTCGGACTTGATCCACGCCAGATGCCTGTTTCAAGACAGCCCAGTTATGGATGGGGCGGCGCCATGGGTCCGGCACAATTTATTCCCTCAACGTGGGCGTGTTTTGGTGGTTTTGTAAATGCAAGTACGGGGAAATGTGGAAAGGGAACTGACGGCACCTATGCAGGTCCATGGGAGTATGAACCAAAAAAAGATAGGATTCGCCAGTTGCTCGGCAAGAGTACTCCGGGTAATCCATGGGAAAATCAGGATGCCTTCATGGCGAGCGCTCTTCTGCTTAAAGATAACGGCGCTGGCCGTGGCACATTTGCCTCAGAACGTTTGGCGGCACTCCGCTATTTTGCCGGATGGGGCAATGCCAGCAAACCTGCGTTTGCCTTCTATGGTGACGGTGTTATGGAACATGCCACATTCTTCCAGAAACAAATTAATATCCTCGGCGGATCGTAATCGCTCACATGAACGAATCAGAACCGCGTATCCAGTCGTTGGCAAAAGAAAAGAAACGGCATTTCTGTAATGAATGTGATTCACACTGCAACTGGGTTATATGCAAGTGCCTCACACGTAATATTAATCGACACAAAATACAAGATTTTTATAAATGCCCATGCCGCGGGTGCGAGAGGCACTAAGAGACACCCCACCTTCTGCCCCCCCCATTACGGAAGTCTGACTTCCGTAATGGGGGCAAGAACCAATATATGGACGTCCGACGTCCATATTAATCACTATTCGTCATTTGACACCTCACCAAAACATCCCATAGCGACTTCGTAAGTCACTATACACAAGAAAAGAGGAGATGGATGGTAGTAAATGATAGAGAAATGGTTTTAACTCAGCTCAAGATTGCATTTTTTGTTGATTTTGTTATAGTGCTCTTTATATGAAAAAAGGGATTCATCCGGACAATTACCGACAGGTGATTTTTGAAGACCAGGGCTCTGGTACGCGCTTTCTCATTGGCTCAACAGTGGTAACCGAAAAAACAGCGAAGTGGGATGACGGCACAGAGTATCCACTCTACGTGGTTGAAATTAGCTCAGCGTCACACCCTTTCTATACGGGTGTAAAGACCACTATTGATAGGGCTGGTCGCGTTGAGAAATTTAAAAACCGCGCTTTAAAAGCAAAAAAATAAAGCTATGACACAAGAAAACGGAGACGAAAACACATCACTAAAATCTCCTGAAGAACTACATCCAGCCCGTGTCCTTTTAATTGCAATTTTGGCAGTCAGCACACTCGGACTTGGTCTTGACACCATCGGCGAAGTGGATTTTGAGCCAGACCTCTTCGGTCTGTTGAAATAATATGTCTGACTGGCATTCTTTTAAAGAAGAAACTGACTGGGTAGATGATGTTCTAGACACCTTTATAGCTCGCATCCCTGCCTTTCTTGCAATCACCATTGCATATATCGGTGGTGGTTTCGCTCTTTTGTGTTTCACCCAAGAAGTTATCACTCAGAAATAAAAGAGTTACAATAAAAAGCAGTGGTTACACTGCTTTTTCTAATGGAGTATATGGAAGAAAAACAACTACAGGAATATAAAGACAATCCAAAGACGGCATTTTTTGCGAGCGAATACGTACGGGTGCAAAAAGAGCTTGTACGTATTGACGCAATGATTGACAACGACGAGTCTATGCGTGAATTGGCAGAGGAAGAAAGAGACGTGCTTCAAGTTCAGTTGGACGGGCTCACAGAAAATATGACCGCAATCGTCAAGGAAACAGCTGTTGAAGAGTCAGTCCCCATTGCCGTTATTATGGAAATACGCGCTGGTGCAGGAGGGGACGAGGCACACATCTTTGCCCATGACCTCCTGACCATGTATGAACGGTTTGCAGAAAAAAATAAATGGGAAGTAAAGCCCATTAATGATCTTTCAGTTGAAATAAAAGGAAAGGATGTCTATCAGTCACTTGCATACGAAACTGGTGTTCACAGAGTACAGCGTATTCCAGAAACTGAAAAATCAGGACGCGTACACACGTCAACCGCCTCCGTTGCCATACTCCCTATTCGCAAGAAAGCAACCATTGAACTCAAGTCCGACGATATCCAAATGGAATTTTCCCGCTCAGGTGGTGCCGGTGGCCAAAACGTTAATAAGGTGGAAACTGCGGTGCGTGTGGTGCACCTTCCTACCGGTATTGAAGTGCGTAGTGAAGCGGCTCGAAGTCAGCAAGCAAACCGTGAAAAAGCTCTGCAAATTTTGGAGGCAAAAGTAGAAGCGTTTGTTGAAGAGGAGGCAGCTAAAAAACACGCAGAGGTAAGGCGGAATCAGATTGGCACAGGGGATAGGAGTGAGAAAATACGTACTTACAACTTCCTCCAGGACAGGGTCACTGATCATCGTATAAAAAAGAACTGGCACAATATAGAGGGTATTATGGCAGGTGAAATAGACACCATGCTTAGTGATCTTCACAATGAGGCACAGGCGCTCAAGATGGACAATACTTAATGACCCTCTAACCCTCAATCTAACCCTCAATCTTTATTATCAGGGTATTTATCTCTACTGAAGGTACCCAACCCTCAATCTCTACCTCAGTACTCTATTTGTGCAACACTCGGTGTTGCACAAACCGAGTGTTGCACAAATTTGTTGGCGTCAGTCTTAGAATTTTAGTCAATGACAAACGATTCCTTTGCAGGATTTGTTTGTACATATTCCTTATATGCTTTGGTGTCTTTAAATTGATCCAAGAGTATAGATGTGTCTATGAGCGGGTGAAGTCGAGTGTCTCCCAGGTAGTCGCGATAGCTGGACCATGTAAAGGAGTGTTCTTTCCCTCGAACACCTGCAATTTCTCGAGGGTTTTTATGAATGTAGGCCGAGACATGTAGCAACTGCTCATTATTTTCTATATGCACAGCTTTAAATGGCCCCTGAAAAAGATGGCCGACATGTTTGTATTTAGTGTTGAAGTACTTAGTATAAGCATTTAAAATACGTTGCATGTAACGCGAGATGCCCCCATCTTCCCTCTCACCTACAAGCCAATGTATGTGATTAGGCATAAGTGCAAAGGTAAGTAGTGAAATATATCTTTTTTCTGTAATGACTTTGTACGTGTCATCAATAACATTCCAATGTTTGTTAATTCTGAACGAAGTGGCGTGGCGAGAAATATTTTTAAAATCAATTGGAGAAACAAGATGTGTCATCAAAAATAGGAAGCGGAAGCGATCACTGTCGTCATAGAAAATATCCTGTTTGTTGTTGCCGCGAACCATCAGGTGGTAGTACTCTCCTGGTGCAAAATCAATATTCCTCATATGTTTAATCCTACCATCGTAAAGTGTGCAACACTCGGTGTTGCACACTTTACCTATATACAGTTGAGGTTTTGATTATGAGGGACGTTGCTTAAAACGGCTTGCTATGGTACATTTTTCGGACATGTTGGATCAAAAGACAGACGAGAAAAAAAACGGCTTTGTGTCAGCTTTGTTTGAAGTGGGGGCGCATTTTGGTTACTCACGCGCACGTCGCCATGCTTCAATGAAAGACGTCATTTTCGGCTCAAAAGGAAAGACCGATATTATTGACCTCAACCAGACGTCTCTCATGCTTGAGGAGGCGTTGACATTTGTACGCGCACTTGGCGCATCTAAAAAGAAAATTCTTTTTGTTGGCGGTAAGCCTGAGATCCGCGACCTCGTGCGAGAAAATGCAGAAACACTCAATATGCACTATGTTGCCGGTCGCTGGATCGGAGGCACTCTCACTAATTTTTCTGAAATTAAAAAGCGTGTTGATCGTCACGCTGAACTTACTGTAGACCGTGAAGCAGGAACGCTGGCTAAAAAATATACAAAAAAGGAACGAGTATTACTGAACCGCGAAATTGCAAAATTAGAAACATTTTTCGGTGGGCTCTCAGGTATTGAACGTCTCCCTGATGCGCTCGTTGTCATTGATACACGCGCTGAAAATATTGCAGTGAGTGAGGCAAACAACCTCGGTATTCCTGTAATCGGTTTACTCAACTCAGACGGTGACCGCTCACAAATATCACACCCGATAGTTGCAAACGATGCTTCCAGAAAGAGTGTGCTATTTTTCCTTACGTCAATTGTTGGTGCATACCGCGAAGGTGCCGAAGGAGCTGTTGAGGCAACTACGTAGTGTAATAAAAAAATATGAGTTCAACTGATGATGTAAAACAACTTCGTGATGCTACTGGTATTTCTGTAATGCAGTGTAAAAACGCCCTTGAAGAGGCAGGTGGTGATATTGATAAGGCGCTCCTTATCTTAAAAAAGAAGGGGAGTGCCATTGCCGAAAAGAAGTCAGGCAGGGACCTCAACGCAGGCACGGTGGCGTCTTACATTCACTCAACCAAAGAAATTGCTTCAATGGTTCTTCTGCAGTCAGAAACTGACTTTGTCTCAAAAAATGAAGAGTTCATGGGTCTTGCCTACGACATTGCTATGCATGTTGCTGCCACCAACCCTGAGTATATAAGACGTGAAGATATTGACGAGGCAAAAATGAATGACATCAAGGGTCTTTTTGAAAAAGAAGTTGCAGATAAACCTGAAAACCTTAGAGACAAAATTCTTTCAGGTAAAGTTGATGCGTATCTAAAAAATATTGTCCTTCTTGAGCAGGATTTTATCAAAGATCCTGAAAAGAAAATTAAAGATCTTCTTGATGGAGCTGCGCAGAAGTTTGGTGAACGCGTTGAAGTTGGTCGTTTTACGCGCTTTTCGGTACGCTAGATTATGGCACTGGGTTTTATACCGTTTGTGGTGGGACTCCTAGGGCTCGTAGCATACCTCGTGTTTCGTTATATTGAAATACAAAAAGAGATACGTCTGTTTGAAAAAGAACGTACTCGTTTAGACAGTTTTTCAAACCACCTCTATCGTCTTTTTGTTTTCGGAGACATACCGGTTTCATATCGCATAGCGCTCATTGAGCGAGGAAGGAAGTTTCTTCATGGAATTATTGTAGTGCTCGTGTCGCGTGTTCGCTCACTGGAACGTATACTTTCTCGCATCAATCACCGTATGCGTGTCACCCATAAAAAAGAGACAGAACTTCGCGACCCTTCGGTTTTTCTTAAAACAATATCCGAGAGTAAAGAGAAAGAAAAAGTGGAAGGTGAAAAAGGGGATGGCAAAAACACCCCAAGTTCGGTATAGTCCATAGTATTCGTCCTTTGAGAGCCGTCTTAGCTCAGTTGGTAGAGCAACGGTTTTGTAAACCGTAGGTCCCCGGTTCAAGCCCGGGAGACGGCTCTCACAGGAGGAAAACACCCACTCTATGAAATCTCCCACAGATATATCTTCTCAGTATCTACATATTGGACGCGCCGGAGACCTTACTGGTGGAGACCGTTTTTTATATCGATTTTTAGAAACACTCCCTGCTTTTCTGTCAGTAGGCACGCTTGTCATTTTTATATTACTTTCGTTTATAAAACCGGCGCTCGTTGCCTACTTCACTATTGGCTTTTCTGCCTACTGGTTGTTTAAGACTGTTTTTCTTACCATCCATTTACGATATAATTTCAAACGGCTTCGGCACAACATGCACGTCAACTGGGGTGAGCGTCTTATAAATGTACGTCACAAGGAAGTGGTGCACGTGGTAGTGTTTCCTTTCTATAAAGAACCCTATGAGGTACTCCACGCCAGTGTTGAAGCACTTAAACACAGCAACTTTAATAAAAAACAAATTGCAGTGGTGCTTGCTTCAGAAGAACGCGCAGGACAAGATGCACAAGACGTTGCTCGGCGTATTGAAAATGAATTTTCAGGTGTGTTCCTTGACATTATTACCACAGTGCACAGTGCTGACGTTGTTGGTGAAATTGCTGGCAAGGGATCCAACATTGCGTATGCTACAAAGGAGGCAACGCGTCTGATTGTAGACACGCGCTCACTCCCGTATGAAAAAGTGTTAGTCTCTGCGTTTGACTCAGACACCGTGGCGTACCCTGACTACTTTGCAAGTCTGACGTGGCACTTCCTTACCGTTGAGGATCCACTTCATGCATCGTTTCAGCCAGTTCCGCTCTACAACAACAATATTTGGCAATCGCCGACACTTTCGCGTGTGTTGGCATACTCGTCTACGTTTTGGCAGATGATCCAACAAGAGCGCCCAGAGAGACTCTCTACGTTCTCCTCACACGCCATTCCGCTGTCAGCGCTCGTTGAGGTAGGGTACTGGCAACGCAATATGGTAAACGAAGATTCTCGTATTTTCTTTAACCTGTTTATGTACTACAACGGCAACTATAAAGTGGTGCCTATTTCGTATCCGGTTTCAATGGATGCAAACGCCACACCAACATTTCTAGGAACTGTTAAGAACCTTTACCGACAGCACCTTAGGTGGATGTATGGGAGTGCTGAAAATATTCCCTACCTTCTTTTTCACTTTATAAAAAACCCCAACATCGCACTGATGAAAAAAGTACGTATGGCGTTTGTACATATTGAGGGAGCGTGGTCGCTTGTTGTGCAGCCAATTATTCTTTTCGCTGTCGGCTGGCTCCCACTTTTAATTGGTGGTGCAGTATTTAATTCAACGGTTCTCAGTTACAATCTTCCCATTGTTTCGTCGTGGTTTCTAACATCAGCAATGTTTGGGCTCGTATTCCTTGCTGTGTACGCAACACGCCTTGTTCCTGGAAGGCCAAAAGAGCGCGGACTGTTCGCCTCTATCCGCATGGTGTTGCAGTGGTTTTTAGTGCCCATCACCATGATTATCTTTAGTTCAATTCCTGGCATTGATGGTCAGCTACGGCTCGCGTTTAAAAAGTATTTAGGTTTTTGGGTGACACCAAAACAAAGAGAAGCGGAAACACACACTGCGCCTGCGGTACAATAATACTATCTATGGAGCCACTTTCCCTTAAAACGCGCCGTGTGTATGCCACAACATTCTTCGTTTTGTTTTTAATTGTTCTTCCTATTGTTGGTTTGTATGCTTCCGGATATCGTCTCAGTGGATTTTCTCTTGTTTCAACAGGGGGTATTTATGTCACCGTCCCCACCTCAGGAGTAACGCTGTCACTGAATGGACAGGAACTAGAGCGCTCTAATATATTTTCTAAAGCTTTTTTCTTTAACAACTTAACCCCAGGGTCATATGTGATTCAGGCAACGTCCGATGAGTATTATCCATGGTCAAAAAACCTCTTCGTAGAGTCGGGTTTTGTTTCCGATGTTCCCGTGCCCGCTATTGCTCAGCCATTAGTAGTTCGTGAGCTTGTAGTTGCAACCACCACTGCACAAATAGTACAGGCCAGTATAGCAACATCAACCACTCGCGCAATAGAAGAGGAGAGATTTGAGAGTATTGTTGAGATATTTTTGGCAACCACCACCGCACTCGTTAAAGAAAGCGCTGTTGAAAACAATATACTCTCACTCACTCCCATTGATAAAGCGGGAGGAGTCGCGCTCTTTATTGAAGAAGGAAACCTACTGGTGAGGTGGACACGCAACTCACCACCTCCAAGCTTTTTTTGCACCCGTCCTTCGTCATGTAGTCCTTTGTTTGCACTCGCGCGTAGTCGCAGTGAAGTGACCTCTGCTCAATTTTTTGCAGGAGGTGTGTTGTATCGCATGCTCGGCTCAGGTGTGTATTTTTCTGAAGTTGATATTCGCATACCACGACTCACTATCCCAGTGTTTACCGCCCCTGACGCCCAATTTAAAGTAATTGATAACTCGCTCATTGTACGTTCACAAGAGAAATACTACGAGATCATCGGGTTTTAAAAACGGAAACTATCGTATTGTTCCTGAATAGACGTCCTCGGTAGTTTTTTCCAGTTTTTTGTGGAGTGCATCAACTTCCTCGTTGGTCAGTGTTTTATGTAAGTTTCTATAGGTCACACGAAAGGCATAGCTAATCTTGTCTTCCCCGAACCGTTCATCGTTTTCATACTTATCAATAAGCGCAACTTCTTCAACAACATCATCTCCTATGACCTCTCGTGTCGTGTCAAAATAATCATTTGGAATAAAGTCTTTTTTTACGATAAAAGAAATATCGCGCACAACAGCGGGGTATTTGCTCACTTCTTCGTAGTGGTTACCGAGCACCAACTGCTTTTTTACGCGCTCATCCTCTGACCATAGGAGACGAATATCAGGAAGATTCATACTCGCCATAGCCCCACGGTCTAAACCGGAGCCCCATGCCCAACCGTTGTAGACGTCTGAGTCAACGCCGAGCTTCTCTAGTACGGATGGCTTGACTACACCACTACCTAAAATTTCAAGCCAGTCATCGTCTTTCTTGATTTCAATTTCAGTTGAGGGGTGCGTATAGGGAAATGTTTCTTTCACAAACCTAAACTCTACATCGCCGAAAATTGCCTTCACGATTTTTGACTCAACGTCTTTGAGCGTATCAAGGTCTATTTTTTTAATATCTTTTGGAGCAATGTAGAGCGCATCAATCTGATGAAAGACGTTCATATGCTCTCGGTCTACCTCGTCCTTACGGTATACCTTACCGTAACTAAAGACGCCCATCGCTTCTTTACGTGCAAGTTTTTCTTTGATAGCTTCCTGTTGGAAATAGTAGTACCACATAGAGGTGGTCTGTGGGCGCAAAATGTGAGTATCGTCAACGAAGTATGTATCCGATTTCTGACGGGCAGGGTGGTCTTCCTCAAAATCAAAGAAATCAAAAGCGATTTCGGTGGATATAATTTCGGGCACATGGATGATGTCAAACGTCTTGAAATCTGGAATTGAAATAATTCGCTCAACCATGTCATACAAAGGACTCTCAGGTGTTCGCGACAGGTCAGGCATATGGAGGTAGCGTTTAATGCGGACTGCCTCAGTGTCAGTGCGCGCTTCAATTTTTTTGAGCAGTGTGTGCTCTTCTTCCAGTGGAATTCTAATATCCATATTTTTACAGTTTAAGGAAAAACCCCCAGAAACACAAGGTGTTCTCCAATCCACCCACCCAACAATACTATCCAACCTATCCACTTATGATCATAGTCAGTGGGAGGGAGAAATATGGACACGGCGTGTCCATATTTTATCAAAGGGGAAAAGTGAAGGAAAAAGAAGAAACATACCACTAAAAATTACTGAAAAACCACTGTAGAAAACAGAGATTTTTGCTCTATAGAGTGATATAATAAAGGGGCGCACAGAGCGTTATTTTTTATGCCAAAGAAAACCCCTACAAAAGCAGTAAAACCTAATAAAACAGCCACCAAAGCGAAAAAAGGCCCCTCATATGGAGCCGAACAAATTACCGTTCTTGAGGGTCTTGAGCCGGTACGTAAGCGCCCTGGAATGTACATAGGTACCACAGGTCCTGATGGTCTCCATCACCTCATTTGGGAGGTGTTTGATAACTCGCGTGACGAGGCAATGGGTGGCTTTGCCGACACTATTGAAGTGGCACTGCTTCCAGGAAATAAAATTCGCATCGTTGATAATGGGCGAGGTATTCCTGTTGATATACATAAACAAACAAAAGTTTCAGCACTTGAAACCATCATGACCACACTGCACGCCGGCGGTAAGTTTGGTGGAGACGAGAGTGGATACAAAGTATCCGGAGGACTTCATGGTGTTGGTGTGTCGGTTGTAAATGCACTTTCAGTGTATACAAAAGTTGAAGTCCACAAAGACGGCGGTCACTACATACAGGAATACAGTCGTGGAAAACCAAAAGCAAAAGTAAAAAAAATCGGTAGCACAAACTTTGAAGGTACTGTTGTGGTGTTTGAAGCAGACCAGGAGATTTTCAAAGAGATTGTTTTTGACTGGAATAAAATAGTTGCCCACCTACGCCAGCAGGCATACTTAGTGAAAGGCACACGTATTGGCATCTATGATGCCCGTGAATACGCTGGAAAAACTGACCTTGAAGACGGTGTCTATATAAGAGATATGGAGGTAGCAATCCCTTCGCAGACATTTTATTTTGAACAAGGGCTTCGCTCTCTTGTTGCGTTCAATAACCGTTTCCAAAAACCGATTCATAAAAATATCTTCTATGTTGAAAAAGAAGAAGATGGCGTTACCGTTGAAGTCGCACTTCAATATGCTGACGATATTTCTCCGCGTCTGATTGGTTTTGCAAACAATATCTATAACTCAGAGGGCGGAACTCATATCACTGGTTTTAAAACAGCACTCACCAGAACCATAAACACCTATGCGCGTAAAAATAACGTAGTAAAAGAAAGTGATGAAAACTTTACCGGAGACGATGTTCTTGAGGGTATTACTGCAGTTGTGTCGGTGAAAATGCCAGAGGTTCAGTTTGAGGGGCAGACCAAGGGAAAGTTGGGAAGTGTGGAGGCGCGTGGTGCAGTGGAAACCGTATTCGGCGAGGCATTTTCCGACTTTCTTGAAACACATCCTGACGAGGCAAAATCAATTGCATCAAAAACTCTTTTGGCGCTCAAAGCACGCAAAGCAGCAAAGGCCGCTAAAGATTCAGTACTGAGAAAAGGTGCACTTGACGGTATGACTCTGCCGGGTAAATTGGCCGACTGCCAAAGCAAAAGCGCTGAAGAGTCCGAGTTGTTTATCGTAGAGGGAGACTCAGCTGGCGGGTGTTTTGATGGGAACACTAAAGTGGCACTTACAGACGGACGCAACCTCACTTTTAAAGAACTTGTTGTAGAAGATAAAGATGGAAAACAAAATTACTGCTATACCATTGATGATGGTGATGTTGGTGTTGCACCAATTCTCAATCCACGTATTACGAAACATAATGCTGAAGTGTTAAAAGTTACACTTGATTCAGGAGAAGAAATAATTTGTACTCCCGATCATCGTTTTATGCTTCGTGACCAATCGTATCAACAAGCGCAACAGTTGACCTCGGAAGATTCTCTTATGCCACTTCGTCGTCAACTTTCACGACTCGGAAGACGTATCACCATCAAAGGGTATGAATTAGTTTATACACCCGGAGCTCACCAATGGATTTTTACACATCTTCTCGGTGACCGTTTTAATATGAAACATAATATCTATACAAAAACGGACAATACCGCAGTACACCATAAAGATTTCAATAAACTCAACAATAATCCGGATAACTTGGTGCGCCTTGATAAACAAGAGCATATACTCCTTCATACACAATCATTACATCGAACACTTCACAGTGAAGCTTCAAAAGAGGCGGCGCGTCGTACACACAAGACACGGGAGTATCGAGAAAAGATTCGAACCATTATGAGTACGTCACGCATGCGTACACTACTCAGTCTGCGAGCAAAAAAACAATGGGAAAACCTGGAGTATAAAGAGTTTATGAAGCAGAAATTTTCTGAATTCTATAACACACACCCAGAATATAGGACTGAGAACAATGCAAATTTAAACGCAGCGCAGAAGTTGCATTGGTCCAAAGCGGAAAACCGCAAAGCTCAGTCAAAACGAGTAACTGAATTTTTCGTCCAAAATCCAGAGGTTCGTAGTGCGCTTTGTGCCGAAGCGCGTACACAGTGGGATAACGCTGATTTGCGAGCATGGCGCGCTGAAACCACCAAAAAACAATGGACATCAGAATTTCGTGCAAACCGAAAAGTCGCATACAATAAAACATATCTCACCAAAGCACTCAAAGCATTTAACGATATATGGAAAAAAACGAAGAACATCGATGTCGCCGCATACAATCGTATTCGAAAAGAGACTAATGATCGCTCACTCATTCGTCATGACACTATTTTGAAACGGTTCTTTAACAACGACACTAAGCGCTTTGAAGAAGCAGTTGTTAATTTCAATCACCGAATTAAACATATAGAGAAGGTACATGAGCGAATGGACGTATATGACTTGCAGGTAGCAGGTACTCACAACTTCGCACTTGCCAGTGGCATCTTTGTACACAACTCATCAAAACAGGGACGTGATCGCCGTACGCAAGCAATTTTACCGCTCCGTGGAAAGATTTTAAACGTAGAGCGTGCACGCCTTGACCGTATGCTTGCGTCAAATGAAATTAAAGCGCTTGTGGTAGCACTGGGGACTGCAATAGGGGATTTATTTAATCTAGAAAAGCTACGCTACCACAAAGTAATTATCGCGACTGACGCCGACGTTGATGGTGCTCATATCCGTACGCTTCTGCTCACACTCTTTTACCGATACTTTAAAGAAATGATTGAAGGTGGATTTGTATACATTGCGCAACCTCCTCTATACAAAATTAAAAAAGGGAAAGATGTGACGTACGCGTATACTGATGATGAAAAAGCAGATCTTATCGGCACAGACATTGAAATTACAGAAGAAAACGACGACACTGTTTTAGATGAAGATGAGGACGAAAACGATAGAGAAGAAGATGTACAGTCAAAGAAATCAAAACCGAAAACAAAAAAAGTCACGATTCAACGGTACAAAGGTCTTGGTGAAATGAACCCAGACGAGCTGTGGGAAACCACCATGGACCCAGCACGGCGGATTTTAAAACAAGTAACTATTGAGGACGCACAAGACGCCGACCGTGTATTTGATATTTTAATGGGTACCGACGTTCCCGCTCGTAAATCGTTTATTCAAAGTAACGCCAAAACTGCAAAACTAGACATTTAGCATCTCAGCGCTTTTCAGCCTTCTCTAAAGTCTTCCTTTAAAAATCAGTGTCGCAACAGAAATTATTGTTACAAGTATCGCTGAAAAGAAAAATGCAGGAAGCGTTGCAATTATACCGAGCGCTATTTTTAAAAAAATACTACCGGGGACTAATACCCCCACAGTTAATGCTCCTAATGCTGTCAGTACATTGGTTGTATTAAACATCGCACTTAACCCCTCCAGTCCTATTTCTTTTCTAAACACCTCTTCAGCTGTTCGTTTGTCTTCTTCTGTATATGATATACGTGGCGCAGGAGCTTTCTCTGTTACCGGATAGGGCAACTCCTTTTCAATGGAGAGAGGGTTGATACTCTCAGGAGAAGGTGTATCTTCGCGCTCAGTAGTTACTTGAGCAGCACGCTCTACGTGTTCATGGCTTGCGGTATTTTCTATAGTTTCTTTTGTATATAGCATAAGATCTTTTTGGAGTCTTGAGGTTGTTTTATCACTGCATAGTAACAAAATTGGAGCTCTGTGCCCCGTCGGAGTTTAATAGCTATTTTCGCGAATTTTATTTTTTACCCAGCCAACTATGTGTATCAAAGCAAGTGCACCAAGACCAACACCTGCGCCTATTATTCCTGTAGTAAAGTACCCAACAAGAAATCCAAGCGCGGCTGTATATGTTATTTCTCTTCCGAATTCAGAACCAATGACTGCTGCAATAGTTACAAGGAGAAAGTTTTCTCTGGATGGTCCTGCGCTTGCAGTCAAACCTTCAATAGAAAGAGCTTCGCCATCGTTTGTATAGTTTTTAACAGGGTGGTTGCTTAGTGCCGGGGACTTAAAGGTGTTTTCTATTGGTAGAGATACTGTTTCTGGTGAGTTATGTAGAGTCTCAGCGTGCTGTGCTCTAACGTTCTCTCCTGTCTCAGGGGTGTATTTTTCTGTACTCATATTTATTTAATAGTTTTAATTGTGTAGCGAACAATGTTGTTGTCTTTGTTTAACTCATTGATACGACTTGCCGGGTCAATATTGATAACAAACACACCCTCGTCTTCATCTACAAAACTATCAAAGCCAAGAGTGAACTCAATACGATCACCGGGGCCAAGGTTTTGCTGTGTGGGAGACGAAAAGATATGTGAGGGGAATGTAGGAAGTACCGCGTTAAAGGTAAACTGACCTGAGTTTTTCGTTCCAATGTTTTCAACTGCAAATCGTATTGCAACTCGGTTTGTGCTGATTGATCTGTTTGGTGTTGAACTTGCCGTAAACACTCCCGTGCTTTTACTCACTACGCCAATCTCAATCACTCGTGCTGTAAGGTCAACGCGACCATTGGGGTCAGACACACTACCTCCTCCGGGCAGTGTAAAGACTTCAGTTGTTTGAGTGCCCGGTTTTCTCTCAACAGGGGTCGTGGGAGTGCCGCCACCTGTGACGGGAGTCTCGGGGTCAACAGAAATATCTTCGTTTATAATAGTGAGTGTCATTGAGCCGGAAACGGCTACCTCTGATGCTCCCTCTGGTATAAAGTCAATAAAGAGCAACGCGTTGGTAGACCTGTTTTCATCTGAAAGAGCAGTCAGGGTAATTGAATTGTCTGCATTAAGGAAGTTAAACGGTACAGTACAAAATACAGTAGTTTCAGATCCGGACTGGGTAGGGGAGGTAAAAGAAACACCATTCTCACAACTGTAACGGAATGTATAGGTACCCTCGTCTCTATTTCCTAAGTGCTCCCATGACAATACGAAAGGAGTGCCTGTCTTTACAGTGAGAGAAGGTACTGAGAGCGTAATTGCCTCGCTTACAGCGGGAACGAAAATTGAAGTGAGTGATACTACCGCTGCTGCAAGTGAGTTAAATGCCCCGGGAACGCCTCGTGCAAGTGATAGTGAACCCCATATACCAGCTCCGATTATTGCTACAAAGCCAACGATAGCAAGAGCGCGGGTTGCCACGCGTATGAGTAATTCATTTCTATCGTTATTTTTCATATATAGAACTATAATTATCACATAATAATTACTTTGTCAAGCCCCTTACGAAACGTTATTTTCTACAAAAAATACAACAAAAGGAGCTCTTGACAAATAGCATTTTGTTGTATAGAATAATTTCAAATCTCTCGATGCGTCATTCAGTATGTCGCACGCACTCGGATGAGTTTTTAACTAACTATGAATTCCAATACGCATACGCGACACATAAGTCACGAGTATGTACGATTTTTCGGGTTTTTCTTCCTGATATTTTTTGCAACGGCAGTACTGCTCTATGTTGTTGACTTTGTTCCAGAAGCGCCGAATGAAGAAGTAGAGAGCACTGCGCAATCTCTTAATGCTTCTTTGGAAGGATCTGTTGCAAGCATTGAAAACCCGACTCGTGTTTCTATCCCTTCAATTGGCGTTAATACAGTTATTGGTAACCCAGCATCATCTGACATTAACGACCTGGATAACGCTCTTTTGGGTGGCGCTGTGCGATACCCAGGTTCTGCACAACTTGGAGAAGACGCCCCAATCTTCCTGTTCGGACACCAAAGTTATTTACCTGTGGTGAGGAACAAAGCGTTTAAGGCATTTAACGGGCTACAAAACTTGACTGAAGGGGACACCATAGATATATTTTCTGACACTACCAAGCACCAATACCGCGTACAAAAAGTTTCTTTGGTTGAAGCTAACGAGGCACTTATCCCGCTTGACGCAGGAAGCAAGACACTCGTTCTTTCAACGTGTAACTCATTTGGTGACCCCGGTGAGCGGTACCTGGTGACTGCAGAATATGTTGGCCATAAAGAAGGTCATTCACTATAAAATTACATATGATACACACTAAACAAAAACTGATAGCATTTCTCATTCCTGTCCTACTCTTTTTCGGTGCGTGGATTTCTTTTGATATAGGAAATATATTTTTTGACTCACATTCCTTTGTGGCGGAGGCAGCAGGTAGTTTTGAAGATGGTACTGGTGGATTTTTTGAACGCATTGATGGCGGAGGAGGAGGCGGTGGTTTTGGTGGTGGCTGTGGTGGCTGTGGTGGCGGAGGTTTCTTTGGCGGAGGAGGAGGCGGAGGTGGAGGTGGTTTCACTCCCACAGACCCCATCCTCCCTCTCTGTTCACTCAACCTGTACAGAAATACAATTTCGTGGACAACACACGACACCGTGAGCGTAACCATTAGTCCGCTCACTAACTCACCATCGCTTGGTGTTACATTCGCACCTAATGGCTCTCAGACATTTGTACCACCGCTTGGTGTCGGTACCCACTCATACAAATTGTTTGCATTTGGTATACAGGGGTCCGTAACTTGTCAGGAAACAATTGTGGTTCCTCCACTTCCACCACCTCCACCACCACCTCCAGTTGACGGGCCAACGTGTACATTAGATCTTTCAAAACAAAACATTGTATGGACTACCACGAATGCGGCAGGTCTTACCTTGGCACCAACCACGGCGTCACCGCTTGTGGGGAATAACCTTACCTTGAGTGGTTCAAAAGTATTTAATCCAAACCTAGGAACAGGTACCCACACCTATCGTTTGGCAGTGTTGGGACTTAACGGTGATCAGGTAACGTGTGAGGAATCACTCACCGTACCGCCCCCACCTCCACCTAACGCACCGTTCTGTGAGTTGAGTGCCACCCCGTCTCTTGTTGATTCAGGAGATACCACAACCCTTCTATGGAATACACAAAACGTAACATCTTTGGAGATTGACCAAGATATTGGTTTAGTAGTACCAACCAGTGGAGGGTCAAAAGTAACACCCACTATCACCACCACTACTACCTACACCGGTACTGCCCTTGCCTCAAACGGAGATACGGCAACGTGTAGTGCGACAGTTACTGTCACACCACCACCTCCGCCCTCGGGACCATCTTGTACACTTTCAGTAAATAAGGCACACATTAATCCAGGTGAGAGTATAGAAGTTTCGTGGACGTCCAGTAATGTAACGAGTGGTTTTGTTGATCATAATGTCGGTACCACATCTCCAGTTTCCTCAGGGTTCATAACTATCTTCCCATCGGACGACACAGAGTACACAGGAACATTCACTGGTCCCAATGGCGACGCTGTATGTTCTGCAACGGTTACCATTCAAAAAAGTGTCTGTACAGGAAACTGTGGCGGCGGTATCAATCCTCCAACAGTTGTATTGTTTGACACTCCTAATGAACAGCCACTTGCCTTTGTCTCACTTTCGCAAATTCCCTACACAGGTTTTGAGGCAGGAGTATTACTCACGTTTGCATTCTGGTTCGCCGTTGTGCTGTGGAGTATTGCAATGACCTATATCTTTGTTGGGAAAACGAGCATTCGTTACTTAGCGAGTCATATACTTGGTCTTGATACACTCATCCACACGCGTTTTAACGCCCGGAGAAACACTCTGTCTTCAGACAATGGCCAGCACAAGCATCTTGAGTTAGGTTTGGAAGGATACGAAGAAAATGACGAGGCGCATGCATCAGTTGAGAGTGAGTATTTGTCCTCTGTCGCTCCAGCGCCTACTCAACCTATAGAACATATTTCTGCAGTAGACGAACTGGTTTCTAGTTTGTCTACCTCTACGGCACCAGCGCCACTACACACTGAAGAGTCAGTAAGTAGCAGGCAAGCGCACGACGGCATCCCTGACCTTATGGACGTGCTTGAGTCTCGCGCAAACGCAGCAGGAGTACTTGTCTCAGGTGACACGTTCCATACGGTCGCAGAACTTTCAAACGAGCGTTCAGAGGTATTAAAATTGTTTGGGGATATTCTAAATGAGGCAGTTAAAACCCTTCCTCGCCAAGACGGGTGGATACACCTTTCTTTACCTACGCTAGAAACAATAGTGTCCAGTCTTACATTGTCAATAGGCACTGCGACACCAAAACCACTTACCCCATTCACATCAAAATCTAGAATTATTACTGATTCGGCTGCAGAGAGAATTGTTCAAGCGATAGTAACCGGCAGTCGTGACGAGGCATTTTCTTTGGTAAAGCAACTTGAGGAAAGTAATGTCAGCGCAACGAAAGTGATTGCCGACATCGCAACGCTATGCGACCAACTTTACAAAGCACGAAAAGACAACACATCGCTTGAAAATGTTCTCCTTTTGGAGAAGGCAGGCGAAGTGCCTCTTGAGCGCCTCCATGCAGTTGCAGTCTTCTTCTCAGAAGCACTCAGCACTACCTATGCACTTCCATACACAGGGGTAAAGATAGCACTCGCCCAGGCGTTTGATAACCACACATAATTAAAAATATATGTCACTAGAAAAAAGAAATACACCAGAAAGAAATCTACGTACAGGAGTTGAAACGTCTCCTAAGCGCGAGCAGATCACACTCCCCAGATTAGATGCGTCTCCTGTCCACACTACCGCCTTACATGAACCAACCACTTCACTTGCAACACACTGGAGAACTCAGCGCCGTAATCCTAAAGCTGGCGAAACCCCATTTAGCAAATCTCCTTTTACTCCAGGTTGGAAAGTAATAGGAGCTTCGCTCATGACCATTAGTGCTTTCTTGTTAGTGTTTACTTCAGGCCCTGCAGGCCCTGCCGCTTTAGGTTTTATTGTGGGACTCAGTGTAATTTTTGCAGACCTGTTTGGATGGACTCCAAAATAATAAAAACAAAATAATAAAAACTTACCCCCCCATTACGGAAGTCTGACTTCCGTAATGGGGGGGGTTGGGTCAATGAAGGACGTCCGACGTCGCTATTTACTTCATATACCCTGCTTCAAACAGAGCCCTTGACAAAATACAGTATAGGAGTATACTAGTAGAGTAATAATTAAATATAAATATATGTCACAACCATTTACACGAGAGAATTATTCTGACCGAGGAGTCAACGCATTTTTTGTCCGAACAGCAGTAGGCGCCGTAGTTCCAGCTGTCGTAGGAGGAGCAGTGGTAGCCGAGAATACGTTTGATTTTTTTGATGAGTTAGATTTTTCAGCAGGAGAGATCTTTGGATTGTCGGTTATTGCAGCAGTAGTGGGTATGTTTGTAGGAAGTCTCTTAGGCCTTAAACGACAAGATAAGATATATGATGCGGCAGGCACGTATCCTAGTGAAAGTGAGTCTAACTAGAGAGTCTCGTTGCTCAACAAAAAAACCACCCTCTCGGTGGTTTTTTTGTTTTAAGTAAGAAGCGCACCTAATCAAGAGCTCTCTCTTTTATCTTTTTAAGAAGGGTTTCAAGTATCTTCTCTAGCTTTTGAGCGCCTTCGCTACCCCCACGCCCCTCAACAGTCACCGTGTTTGACTCAACTTCTTTGTCGCCAATGACAAAGAAGTAGGGAACTTTTTCAAGCTTTGCTTGGCGTATGCGTTTGCCAAGTGATTCGTCGCTGGCATCAAGTTCAACGCGAATTTTTTCGTCTTTAAGTTTTTGGGCAACTTCTTTAGCATATTCAACGTGTTTTTCAGAAACTGGTAATACTTTGACTTGAATAGGCGAAAGCCAGAGAGGATAGGCCCCGTTAAAATGTTCAATTAAAAGTGCCAAAAACCGCTCATACGAGCCGAGGATAGCGCGGTGAATCATAACTGGTGTTTTCTTTGATCCGTCGCTGTCGGTGTACTCAAGTTCAAATCGTGCCGGCATAGCAAAGTCTATTTGAACAGTTGCAAGTTGTCGTTCACGACCAAGCGCATCGGTAAACATAAAGTCAAGTTTTGGTCCATACAGTGCCGCTTCGCCCTCCATGCGTCGTGCGTCAAGTTTCATGTCGTCTGATACTTGCTTCAGCAAAACTTCTGCCTTTTCCCAGTCTTCATCAGTTCCTATATATTTTTCAGGAGTATGAGGGTCTCGCACAGAAAGCGACACCCAGTGGTTTCCCCACATACCAAGCGCAGAATAGAACTCTTTTATAATATTCACGATGTTTTTTGCTTCATCCGCTACTTGATTGATGCGGCAGAAGACGTGGCCATCGTCAACGGTAATGGCACGTACGCGGGTAAGACCTCCAATTTCTCCCGGCTGTTCGTCCCGATACTGCATCGTACTTTCCATAAAGCGAATGGGGAGGTCGCGGTAGCTTCTCGGTTCGCTTGCATAAATTTGCGTATGATGCGGGCAATTCACTGGTTTTAGAACGAACTCATCATATTTACTTTGTACCGTGAGTAGCTCGTCACCGAATTTTTCAGCGTGCCCAGATATTTCATAGAGTCGGCGTTTTGCCATGTGGGGTATGGTGACAGGTTGCATGCCATAACGCTTGCTAATCTCGAGTAGTGCTTCATATAGGGCGCCTCTGAGCGCTGTGCCCTTTGGTGTAAAGAGTGGCAGGCCGGCGCCAACAAGTTCTGAAAATGTCCACAGTCCCTGTTCTTTACCTATTTTTCTATGGTCGCGTTCTTTCATTTCTTCGCGCATATGCTCGTACTCCTCTAACTCTTCTTTAGTATCAAACGCGAGTCCGTAAATACGGGTGAGCATGGTGTTGTGCTCATCGCCACGCCAATAGGCGCCAGCTATACGGTCAAGTTTGAATGAGTCAGGAGCAATGTCTTTTGCAGGGCTTTCACTATGTCCACCACGACACAGGTCGGTGAAGGTTCCTGCCGTATAGAGTGTGGTATCTTCACCACGCTCGTTGATTTCATCAATTAACTCAATCTTATATTCATTTCCTTTAAACGCTTCTTTTGCTTCCTCCAGAGTTACTTTTGTGCCCTCCATCGCGTGCCAGCTTTTTAGCATTGAACGCATCTCTTTTTGAATTTTTTTCAAATCCTCCTCAGTTGGTTTCTCGCCTCCTCCAAAATCAAAATCATAATAAAAGCCATTTTCAACAGCCGGACCAATAGTCGTCTTGGCGTGAGGGAAATACTTTAAAACAGCGGCTGCCAGCAGGTGGGCAAGAGTATGGCGTTTTTGATCAACTGAATGTTCCATAATATATAAAATAATAGCACAACCACCTTATATAGTGATATCTTCTCAGTACCCGACCCCCCCCATTACGGAAGTCTGACTTCCGTAATGGGGGGTAAGAGTCAATGAAGGACGCCCAACGTCACTATGTTTGGAATAACAAGAAATACTGAAAACAGTGTTGGGTTAAAAAACACTCAGGATTATTCAGGATATGATATAGAGAAGATATGATTATTCCTTCTTTTAGGGAAAAGAGGGCTGGGAAAGAGTCTGATAAAAATTATACTGACCTTACGGTACTCTCAGCTCTTTCTATTTCGCTCATAACTTCATATGAAGATTTTGAAGACTGGGAAATTGAACGAAGGAACATCTGTTCTGATCAATGTGACAACGCTGGTTTTCGGACATTCAGTATGGATTGGCTCTTATGTGTCATTCGCTGTATGAGGGGGAATTAATTACAACTTCTTAACTTTGTCAATAAGTATAGACTGTTCATCATTTCGTTTTGATACTTTCCCTTTAATTAAAACACAGGTACCTGCAACCAGTGCATCTTTTGAGTCTTGGTAGACTTTCGGGAATGCCACGGTTTCAATTGCATCATTCCTGTCACAAATAGTGAAAAATCCCATACGGTCTCCTTTTTTGGTAATAATAGTTTTTGCCTGCTCAACCACCCCGCCGATAATTACAGGGAAACCATTGCGGTCCTCGTCAAGCGCCGCTCGTATAGAATCTTTGTATTTCTCAAATGTCTCAGGGTGTTGGTCAATTGGGTGACCGGACACGTAAATGCCTAACAGTTCTTTTTCCCACGCGAGTTTATCGCTCAGCGGGGTCGTATCTTCTTGCGAAATATCAAGCTGTGGCGTGTGTGCCTCAAGGGTAAACAATGCATTTTGGTTTTCAGGCACGTCACTTTTTCTTGTTTGTAATGCAAGTATTTCGTCAATGCGCTCAAACATTTCTTTTCTGTCGCCAAACGAGTCAAGAGCTCCTGCTTTTATGAGTGCTTCAATTCCTCTTCGGTTAAGCACCTGCGCTGGCACACGTGAAGCCAAGTCTCCAATACCACTAAAAATATTTTCCTTCCTTTTTTCAATAATTGAATGTGCGCCACCTTCACCAAAGTTTTTAATTGAATTGAGCCCAAAGCGAATAGTATTGTCGTCAATAACAGTAAACGTCCACTCAGATTGATTGACATCAGGAGGAAGCACGGTAATACCTAATCGGACACATTCGGCAACGTGAATGGCTATTTTATCAACATTGCCGGCGTCGGCCGTCATTAAAGATGCCATGTAGTCGGCGGGGAAGTGTGTTTTCATATAGGCAGTCTGATATGCCACTTTTCCATAACTTGCCGCGTGCGCCTTATTAAAACCGTACGCAGCAAACGGCTCAATCAACGCCCAAATATTTTTTGCCCGTTCTTCGGAAATGTTTCCGTGCTCAACACATCCGGAAATAAACTTCTCTTTCTGCGCCTCCATTTCAGCAGGGATTTTCTTACCCATGGCCTTCCTTAGATTGTCCGCCTCAAGCCATGAGTAGCCTGCAATTTCAATGGCAATCAATAGCACGTCGTCCTGGTACGTGATGATACCGTATGAACGCTCTAAAATTTTCTCCATGCGCGGGTCAAGATACGTAACCAACTCAGGATTTTTTTTCCGTGCAATGTAAGCAGGGATTGATTCCATAGGTCCCGGCCGATACAGCGCTACCATAGCGTTAATATCATCAATTGAAGATGGTTCAAGCTCTTTCAAATAGCGTGTCATTCCACCACCACTCAGCTGGAACACTCCTTCGGTATCACCATGCCCAAGCGCTTCAAATACTTTTTTATCATCAAAGGAAATGGTATCTATATCAACCTCAATATTTTTTCGTGCGCGTACCCGTGTGACAACACCTTCAAGAATTGAAAGAATAGTAAGCCCCAAGAAATCAAATTTCAAAAGCCCGGCATCTTCAACGGCGTGCATATTGTACTGCGTAATAACTGCCTCTCCGTGTGGGTCGTACTGCACGGGTACAAAGTCGGTAACAGGCGACGGTGCGATAACAATACCGGCGGCATGAACTGAAATATGGCGTGCATTTCCCTCAACGCGTTTGGCGGTGTTTATAATAGTTTCAACATCCTCATCTTCTTGATAGAGCACACGGAGCTCCTCCTCCATTTCAAGTGCCTTGTCAATAGTCATGGGGAAGCCTTGGCTGCCAAAAGGAATAAGCTTGGCAATGCGGTCGCCCACGCCATATCCATAGCCAAGACTGCGCGCAACATCGCGCACGGCAGCACGCGCCATCATGGTGCCGAAGGTTCCAATTTGTGCTACTTGTTCTGTGCCGTATTTTTTCTTTGCATACTCCAATACTTCTTCGCGACGTATGTCAGCAAAGTCCATGTCAATATCAGGTGCTTTTGGTCGCTCCGGGTTAAGAAAACGCTCAAAGGGTAGTTTGTACGCAATCGGGTCTATGCTGGTAATACCGACAAGAAAGGACACGAGGGAGCCGGCCGCGCTTCCTCGTGTTGTTGCCACAATCCCACTTTCTTTTGCAAACCGCAGTAAGTCAGACACTACGAGAAAGTACGGCGCAAATCCTTTGTCGTTAATAATTGAAAGTTCATACTTGATACGTGTCTCTACTTCTTTTGTTTTCTTCATCCCATGCGCACTCAAACCTTCCTCGGTTATTTTGCTGAGCTCTTGCTCGTAGGTAGTGCCTGCAGGAATAGGAAGATTAGGGAACAACCACGAGCCAAGTGACAAGGTAATTGAAATACGAGAAACAATAGCGTCTATGTTTTGGAGTGCGTCAGGGTATTCTCGGTAGCGCTCTTCAAACTGTTGCGGGCTTATAAATGTGCGGTCATTACCGTCTCTGTGTGCGCTCGGGTCTGCAATTTTTCGCACCACATCACGCGCGTCGCAGTCTTCTTCTTTTAAATAGTACACACCGTCGCCGGCGACCAAAGGTAATCCCATCTCGCGCGCGCGTGTGGCGTGTGTATGTATATCGTCCCGCGTGCCATTCCACCCAAGGCGTGCAAACACCTGATCTTTGCCGAAAATTGAAACCAGTGTTTTTGCCAGTGAGGCACCACCTGAGACAATAGCGCTTTCAGGAACAAGGACAATGAGGTTTTCTTTGTAGGCGCTCAGATGTTCCTCAGTTGCTCGCACATTTCCTTTTTCTTCAAGCTGTGCAGCTGACACTAGTTTTATAAGGTTGTGATACCCGTTCGTGTTTTCGGCAAGTACAATAATATGTGCACGCGTATCGGCAACCATGACATCAAGGTCAACACCAAGTAGTGGTTTTATTTCAGCCTTCTCACACGCCTTGTAAAATTCAATGGCGCCGTACATGTTATTGCGGTCAGTAACGGCAAGCGCCTCCATGCCATAGTTTTTTGCTTTACTAATCAGGTCGCCAATCTGAGGGAGGCCGTCAAGTAAGCTATAGTGTGAGTGAATAGAGAGATGAACAACAGACATACTAGCCATTATATAGTAGGAGTGGATGAAGCGGGAAGGGGACCACTTGCGGGCCCCGTTACAGTTGCTGCCGTTGCCTTTCTTGTTCCCTTTGAGTACGCCCTTTTTAAGGATGTGCGCGACTCAAAAAAACTCAGCGCAAAAAAACGTGAATACTTTGAGGGGCTCGTACGGGAGTTAGAAAAACAAGGTATGGTGCGTGCCTGTATGCACTCTTCTCCTGAAGGGTATATTGACCAACATGGTATTGTCCGTGCCACCCAATCCGCACTTGAAAAAGCACTTGTACGTTTGAATCTCCCTCCCGAACAGTGCCATGTGTATCTGGACGGTTCCCTCAAGGCACCTGCAGTGTTTGAAAAACAAGAGACTATTATAAAAGGGGATGAAACTGTACTTCCTATTACACTAGCCGGTATCATGGCAAAGACAACTCGCGACGCCTATATGCATACAGTATCAAAGCAGTATCCCGCATATAGTTTTGAAACTCACAAAGGGTACGGGACAAAGAAACACTACGAGGCACTTGAACAACACGGAATGTGCCCACTCCACCGCAGGACTTTTATAGACTTGACAAAGCATATAAAGTAGTTTAAGATATTTTTCATATGGTACAAAAACCCGGAAATGAATCCTGTAATCGCTTTTATTCAGATAATAAATATGCACTGAATGCTTCTCTCGTTTTCTCTGTAGCTCTCGCAGTCATAGCTCTTTTATCAGGCGACCTCAACATGGAGCGTATTGACCCTACGTGGCTTGACCGCAACTAAGGTACGATTTTATTTATTTAAAAATACGGTACTATAGACAAACGAACAGTATTTTAACTCTAACTATATGAATGATATACAACAGACAGATGGAGGTTCAGTTGACCCAAACATGGCGGCAAAAGTGATGGCGCTCTTTGGAAAAATAGACGGAACCCTTAATGAACTTAATATAGACACGCGTGACAAAAAGCAGGTTCAGCAGAATCTTATGGAGGCAATAGCCGCTGATTTATTGGTACGCTTGGGCAGTAAAATGGATGACGAAGGCAAGGAGAAACTTGCTGAATTGAGTAAAAACAAGGGTGAACCCAACCTTGCAGAAATCTCTGGCTTCTTCCGTGAGTCATTTTCACAAGAAGAACTTCTTGAAGATTTATCCCTTGCAATTGAGAGCGTTCTCTCTGATTTTGTCGCCGAAATGACTACGGGAGCGTCATAAACTTGCAATGTAGCCGTTTTAATGTAAGATTTCTTTCATATGGTAGTTAGAATGCGCCACACGCGATCGCATACAAAAAATCGCCGAAGTCACCACGCTTTGGATGGTGAGCGCGTGTCAGTATCAAAAGATAGTAATACTGTGCATCCTCGCCACAAGGCACTCCTTGACGGCACCCCGTACCGCGGCCGCTCGGTTATGGACAAAACAGCGCGCACCAAAAAAGGACATGTAGAGAAAACCGAAGCCAAGGCAGATGCAAAAGTCATAAAAAAAACAAAAGACGACGTGAAGGCGGAAAAAGACACAACTATAGACGAGCAAAAGAAAACATAGCATGAGCGAGAAGCCCCCAAAGAAAGAATGGAATGTGGGGCACGCGGTTCTGGCAATTGTTTTTTATCTCTGTTTGGCAGCCACCCTTCTTTTCGGTAAAAACGACAAAACAAAAGAAAGTTAAAACACTCAGCCGAAGGGTCGGGTGTTTTTTTCTGTGGACTGCGAGGTGGCTCCCTTTATTCTTCGCGGTATACTAGGCACAGTTCTTTATATGGCATCACGACATCTTTCACGTATGAGTGCGCTTCAAGCGCTTTTCGCAGCCGATGTGTTTGGCGACCTATCGCTCAAGCACACGCTTTTAATGCTAGAGAACAACAGCTCGTCTCTTGAAAAACAAGATGAAGACACCTCATTTACCGTAGTACTCCTTAAGGGAATTATTGCAAAACGTGACGAGTTGGATGCTGTTATAAAAAAAGCCGCACCTCAATGGCCACTTGAAAAGATCGCCACCATTGATAGAAACATTCTCCGCATCGGACTCTACGAGCTTTTATTCGGGGGCGAACTAGCAGTACCTCCAAAAGTTGCACTCAATGAATCAATTGAACTTGCCAAATCTTTCGGTGGCGACTCCAGCTCGCGTTTTGTAAACGGTGTGTTGGGTGGCGTGTATCGCGACCTCGGAAGTCCACGAAAAGACGAAGCACCCAAAAAAGAAGAAAAAGAATACTTAGCGGGAATTATGGTGTGTGCCTCTTACGGGGGCGAGCTTTATGTTGCTCTCGTTAAAGATCCATTTGATACATGGACACTCCCGAAAACTCACTATACGGAAGGTGAATTGTCAGACACAGCCGCCATGCGTGTCGCACGCGAGGAATTGGGGCTTGAAGATGTAGTACTCCAGGCGCCATTGTCAGAGCATGAATATGATGCCCATGAACCAAAAGCTGGAGTAGTAAGAAAAAAAGTCGGCTACTTCCTTGCATGCTCAAAAAAGACCCCACTCTCCAAACAAAAAGGGAAACATGTGCTTGATGCACAGTGGTTTAACGTTGATGCGTTGGATGAAATTACCATGTATGACGACTTGCGCAATAGCGTGCAATCAGGTATTCTCGTGGCACAAAGTACGTGTATATGACCCATGATAAAAAACCAGCATTCAGGGCTTTTTTAAAGCGAGCAGGGATTTCGTTTACTGACGAGACCCTTTTGAAGACAGCGTTTACCCACCGCTCATACCTGAACGAATCACACATTGAAGGTGAGCATAACGAGCGTCTTGAATTCTTGGGGGATGCGGTGCTAGAGCTTGTGGTAACTGATTACTTATTTAGAACATACCCAGACATTCCGGAGGGACAGTTGACTGCATATCGCGCGGCCCTCGTTAACTCAACAATGCTCGGGGATATTGCAGAAGAGCTTGGTATGAACGAATGTCTTTTTCTCTCAAAAGGTGAAGCAAAAGACACGGGGCGCGCGCGCTCGTCAATTTTGGCCGATACATTTGAAGCAGTCGTCGGTGCGCTGTACATGGATCAAGGGTACGAAGCATCCGATAGGTTTATTACACAGTATGTTTTGTCCCGCACAGAGAACATGATTGAAAGTGGTGCGTGGAGGGATGCAAAAAGTGCATTTCAAGAATATGCACAAGCAACACATGGTTTCACCCCACGATATGAAGTAGTGCGTGCCGAAGGACCCGACCACGACAAGCATTTTGTAGTTTCAGTGTTGGTGGGCGAGGAAGTAATGGGCGAAGGTGAGGGAAGCTCAAAACAACACGCAGAGCAAAACGCCGCCGAAATCGCCCTCGCCGCCAAAAAATAAGCAGTCGCTGTGCGGTATCCTCCCTAAATAGGGCTGTTTTTCTGTTACACTAAAAAGACAATGCCGAATTCAGTTATTTTTAATGAAGAAGAACCGTTGGGCACACTGGTTGCACCTACACCACAAAAAGCCGGGCTGACACGCTCTATAATGCGTGCTGGTTTTGCAGGATCAATGGGGGATGCCAGTATATTACTTGCCGTGGGGGCAGCCGTCATGATAGGCATTAGTTTTTTTATTCTTGCCTCTGCCATACAGGAGCCACCACAGCTAGGAAACGACGTCCTTCGTAGTGATGAAGTAGTTCCTGACTACGTCCCACGGTAATATATCGTTGCTATGCCTCACGTAAAAACACAGTATACAATACGCGGGTTTACACTCATTGAACTCATCGTGGTCATTGCAATTATTGGCATGCTTTCAAGTGTGGTACTCGCACTTCTTTCAAGTGCCCAAAAAGACGCAAAAGACAAACGAAGAATTTCGGACATGAAGCAATTACAGAATGCGCTTGAGTTGTACCACGTTGACCGCAGAGAGTATCCAAAAGAATCAGAAGGTGCAAATGGCAACATTACAACGAATGCAACGTTTAAAGCACTCCTCAAACCCTACCTTCGCGGAACCCCAACCGACCCAATAGACAGTGGTGCATTTTCCTATTATTACGACGGTGCGCACCTGTGTGGTGGAAAGTTGTACGTGGTTATTTTCGCACGCCAAATGGAAGACCCAAGTAATGCCAACTACGATCAGTTTCTTAACAGTACGTGCCTCGGTGCAGTAGACGGTGAAGGGCGTGGTGGCGGAGTGGAGTCGTATAATATTCGGGTGGGCCCGAGTAGTGGATAGTCAATTTTCGTATCGTACAATACAAGCACTATGCATCTTAGTAAATTAGAAGTTTCTGGGTTCAAATCATTTGCCAAAAAAACGGCATTTTATTTTGGAGCGCCGGTGGTCGGTATTGTGGGTCCGAACGGGTCGGGAAAATCAAACGTAGCAGAGGCAATTCGGTTTGTTTTGGGTGAGCAGTCAATGAAATCAATGCGTGGCAAACGTGGTGAGGACCTCATCTGGAACGGATCAAACACTGTGCCACGCGCAAACAGAGCGAGCGCTATACTGACCTTTAACAACACATCACGTTTTTTAGATGTTGATTTTGATGAGGTAAGTATAGAACGTGTCGTTAATCGCGATGGCACGAATGAGTACCGCCTCAATGGGAGCATAGTGCGCCTTAAAGATATTGTGGCGCTTCTTGCAGGCGCCAACATTGGTCAAACCGGACACCATATTATCTCCCAAGGTGAAGCTGATAAAATCCTATCGGCATCTCCTCGGGAGCGCCGTGAAATGCTAGAAGATGCACTAGGGCTTAAAGTATTTCAATACAAAAAAGATGAAAGCGTACGTAAGCTTGAAAAGACAGAAGAGAACATGCGCCACGTTGAGGCGTTGAGAAAAGAAGTACAACCACATCTACGTTTTTTAAAACGACAAGTAGATAAGATACAAAAAACAGAAACACTGCGGAATGAAGCACAATCTCGTTTTCAAACGTATTTTCAAAAAGAAGATGCCTATATTCGCCACACAAAAGAAACGCTGACACGTAAAAAAGAAACCCTTGACGCTCAGATACAGGAAGTGAGTGTGAGTATCAAAGATGCACGGGCAACACTGTCGCAGTCAAGTAATTCGTCTGATACTGAGCGTATCGTCTCTTTGTCCGAGAATGTAGAGCAGGTGCGTGAGCAAAGAAGGGTAGCACTTCAGGAAGGTGCACGCATTGAAGGACAGTTGGAGGCGCTTGAACATATAGCTCCGGAGGAAACACTCCCGCGTGCAGAGTTAGAGCGCTTTCTTCAAGAACAGGAACGTGCGTTTGGTGAAAACCACACCTCACTTGAAAGTGCAGTGCAATTTACCAAAACACTCTTTACTTCATTGAGGCAACTCCTGCGTGGACCCAGTGCCGACACCTCAAAAATAAACGAGCTTAAAAAACTCAAACAAGAAAAAGACGAAAAGGAAAAACAGTTGGCACTTAAAGAGCGTGAGCACACTGAACAACTAGATGCCATTAGAGGAGAGTTGGAGGAGAGTAGGACCACTGAGCGTGAAAAAGAGCGCGCACTGTTTGGACTCACCGCCAAAGAGCGCGAACTGAGGCATGCGCTTGATTTAATTCAAACTCACGTGCGTACTCTTCTTCTTGAGGAAGAAGAGTATACACGCGAACTTAGTGAGGTTGGCACACTTATCGGACACGCGGCAATTTCTTTTGGGAAAAGCGAATACACAGAAACACCACGCGACGGTCAACGCTCAGAAAAAAACGACCTCCAGAAAATTAAAATACGTTTAGAGGAAGCAGGTGCTTCAGGAGGGGCTGAGGTGCTCACGGAATATAAAGAGGTGAGTGAAAGAGAGACATTTCTTGAAAAAGAAATACACGACCTCACTCTTTCCTCGGAGAGTCTACGCTCACTCACGGCCGACCTTGATTCGGAATTAAGCTCGCGTTTTAAAGTAGGTATGCTCTCAATCAATAAAGCATTTTCAGAGTTCTTTTCAATTATGTTTGACGGTGGCTCCGCTTCCTTGGTGTTTGTAAAAGAGCCACCACGCAGAATAAGAAACGTACTGGACGAAGATGACAACGGTGTGCCGGACGATAGGGAGCGTATGGTTGAGGGCATTGACGTGTCACTTTCAATACCACGCAAGCGCATCAAAAGTTTAGTGATGCTCTCAGGAGGGGAACGCGCACTTACGTCAATTGCGCTTATTTTTGCAATGAGCTCAGTAAACCCGCCGCCATTTCTCGTGCTTGATGAAACTGATGCCGCACTTGACGAGGCAAACAGTAGGCGCTACGGCGATATGATTAAGTCACTTTCTGAAAAATCACAACTTGTATTGATTACACATAACCGCGAAACTATGAGTCGCGCACACATTCTCTATGGCGTCACCATGGGGGGCGATGGAGTATCCAAAACACTTTCAATAAAACTTGAAGACGCAGTCCAAGTAGCCAAGTAAGGCATGAGGGAATAAGGTGCCCGGTACTAAGGAATAAGGTGCGAGGCGCTAGGTGACAGAAAAATTAGGACATCCGATGTCCTAATATGACAAGGCGAGGCGCTAGGTAACAGGTGACACACATAAGAAAAATTAGGACATCCGATGTCCTAATATACCAGAGGCCCGGGCCTCTGGTATATTGCTATTAAAACTAAACCCTCAACTCTAAAACAAACCTCAAAAAAAGAGTCTGTATAATAGGGTGTATGAACGACGAAAACAAGCATCCATTTAAAGAGTTTCTTGCATACGTGGCACGCGCCCAAGCACTATTAGGTCTTTCAGACGCCGATGTAGGCTCCCTGCTTGAAGCAAATGCCATCATTAGAAAAGACCTTTCTGTGTCGCGTGGCGGTAAGCCGACAAAACTGCCGGCATACCGTATTCAATTTTCAAATGCTCGTGGCCCCTACAAAGGCGGTATTCGTTTTCATCCGGACGTTGATGAAGAGGAAATAAAGGCGCTTGCCGCAATGATGGCAGTGAAAAGCGCTGTAATTAAGATTCCATTCGGTGGGGCAAAGGGTGGGGTCCAGTTTAATCCCAAGGACTATTCAAAAGATGAAGTGCATATGGTGGCACGCGAGTTTGTGCAGGCGTTTTATGAGTACATGGGTCCTAACAAAGACATACCTGCTCCTGACATTTCAACTGACGCAAAAATTATGGGAGTTATGGTGGATGCATATGAAGGTGTGGCGCAGGAAAGCGCTCCAGCTTCTTTTACCGGTAAGCCAATTTCGCTTGGCGGTATTGATGGGCGTGATACTGCAACGGCGCTTGGTGGCATTATGGTGTTGGAATCCTATGTGAAAGAGGTCGGTTTAAAATCAGAGAACCTAAGAGTTGCAATTCATGGTTTTGGTAATGTAGGCGCCCACGCCGCGGTTTTGTTGCACGACCGCGGCTACCTCGTGGTGGGGCTTGCCGACACAAAGGGCTCGGTTATGGCAAGCCATGGACACAGCCTTGATCCAAATGAGTTTGTGCGTGTCAAAAAAGAAACCGGCTCTATCGGAAAAATGTATTGCACTGAAAAGGGGTGTGATGAGAAAAAAATGCACGAAGACCATGTGACAGTGGGAGAATCAACTGATGTACTCACCATGCGGGCTGACATTATAGTGCCGGCAGCTGTCGGAGGCGTTATCACCACATCAGTTGCCAAGAAAATGAAAGCAAAAATTGTTCTTGAACTGGCAAACGGCCCTACCGTGGCCTCGGCTGATGAAATTCTTGAAAGTAACAACGTAACGGTTATTCCTGATGTTTTGGCAAACGCTGGCGGAGTGTCGGTGTCATACTTTGAATGGCTCTCAGGAAGAACAGGGGAGCAGTTTACCCGTGCTATGGTAGCTGACCGTCTTTCCACATTGATGGAGTCAGCGTGGAAAGACATCTCTCGTTTTTCAATGCAGAAAAAGGTATCTTTACGTACCGCTGCCTACGCACTTGGTATGGAGCGTATTTTACAAGCGGAACGTGACCGTGGGCGTTAAAATACCCCCCCTCGTAGAGGGGTTTCTAGATATATGTTGCTAATCCCCATACTGTCTACACCAGACGTTGATGTTGTGTTTAAAGGGGTACACTAAAAGTGGTTACTAATAATTAATAGATTATATGGATATTTCATTGTTCCTCGCTCAAGCATTCGGAATATATTTCGTCGTGATGGGTCTCGTCATGTTCAGACGCAATACCATTAGTATGATAATTTCTTCTTTCGCCGAAAATCGTGCACTGAAGTTTTTCGCAGGTGTTTTTATACTCATACTTGGTATTATTCTCGTGCTTGTGCATAACATCTGGGAAGGACCAGCGTGGCAGGTGGTTATCACAGTGTTTGCATGGCTTACGTTCATTAAAGGTATTTTCTATCTTCTTGTGCCACAAAATATCTACATGGGGTTGGTTCGCGCACTCAACAAATCAAATGTATTCCTTGTAGGAGGTATTGTTGCTGTAGTAATAGGAGTATGGCTTGCCTCAATCGGCTTTGGCTACTAGTTCCGTTTCCCTCAACATGTTTCTGAAAACACCGGCGCGTCTAAAGAGCGCCGGTGTTTTCTATCCTTTCTCCAAAATGTTTTCTATTCTTTTCTTCTCACAAAACTGCCAACTCTAAAAACTATCAAGAGCAGTCTTGTGAATGTGAAAGAAACCCCTCCCATTACGGAAGTCTGACTTCCGTAATGGGAGGGGTTTCTCAGCGTTTTATTTCACTGTGATTTCCACAGTTTTTTCGCTAGGAGTGTCACGCCTTCTCTTTCTTTGTAGCAAAACTTGATATATCAAGTTTTGCTTTAATGTTATTTACTGGAGGCACTGGTCGTGAATAAACAAGGTTAAGTTAGAGTAAAAAACATCTATACAAGTAGTTTTTATTTAATAAGTCGAAAATCAATAGTTCGCTCGTCTAGATTCACTTTCTCAACGGTAAAAGACACGGGGTCGCCAAGACGAATAGTCGCGCCAGTGCGACTACCCACTGCCGCAAACTTTTTTCTATCGTGTACGTATGTGTCGTCAGTTAAGGTTGCAAGGCGCACCATGCCGTCAGCGTCGCTTTCTGTGTCTCGGATAAAAATACCCCAATCGGTAATGCCGGACACCACACCTTCTCGTTTCTCTCCGATGTGTTTTGCAAAATACTCAACTTGTTTGAACTTAACGCTAGCGCGCTCCGCCTCAACCGCAAGTGCTTCGCGTGCGCTTGCGTGGAGCGAGCGCTGTTCCTGTTCCTCAGGCGTTACTTCAAGTTCCTCTCCAAGCAAAAGTTTGCATATGGTGCGGTGCACAATTAAATCCGGGTAGCGTCGTATTGGGGACGTGAAGTGGGTATAGAAGGGAAACGCCAGCCCGAAATGCCCGATATTTTTTGTCGTGTAAATGGCCTTTGCCATAGTGCGAATAGTTGCCGTACGAATCAGGTTCTCCTCAGGGGTGTCTTTTATGGTGTCAAACAACTCGTTTAAATCCTTCACCGAAACACCTTGTTTATTAAGCGAGAGCGAATGGCCAATAGCGCGCAAAAACGAAATAAGCTCGTCCAAACGCTCTTCTTTTGGTTTATCGTGGACACGGTATACAAACAGCTGACTTTTTTTGCCCAGTTTTTGCGAGCCATAGGTGGCAACTTCTCGGTTTGCCAAAAGCATCAACTCCTCAATCAATTGATGGCTCTCCGTATGTATAATTTTTTCAAATCCAACCACCTGCTTGTGTGCATCAAGAGTTGGACGTATCTCGTCAACGTCAAACATAATAGCGCCGTTCTTTTTTCTCCCCGTGCGTAAGGTAGATGCCAGTTTCCACAAAAACGATAATTCGTCATTAAACTGTTCCTTAGGATCTTTGAGTATACGGTCAGCATCCTCGTAGGTGAGGCGTTTGTCTGAGTTAATGACTCCACGTGTAAAGCGTCTATCCGCCACTTCGTTTTTCTCGTTTATAGTAAATACCGCAGAAAAGGTAAGGCGGTCTTCATTTGGGCGCAAACTACAGAGGTCTTCTGAAAGTTGCGGTGGCAACATAGGAATAGTGCGGTCAACCAAGTACACGCTTGTTGCCCGCTTATACGCCTCGTCGTCAAGTGCGGTGTTAGGACGCACAAAAAAAGAAACATCTGCAATATGTACACCAACTTCATATGTACCCTCCTCAGTTTTTTTCAAAGAAATAGCGTCATCAAAATCCTTTGCGTCCTTCGGGTCAATAGTCAGCGTGAGTGTGTCTCTGAAATCTTCCCGGCTTTTCAAGTCTTCATTAGTCCACCTACTCTCATACAAAGACTGTGCTTCATCAATAACTACTTTAGGGAAGTCGCTGTCAAACCCACGAGCAACCACAATTGCCTTCATTTCAGTTTCATGCTTGCCGGCCACGCCCAGCACACTATCAACTTCCACAGTCTCTTTCAAATGCTCCCACGAAGTTACTTTGGCGACCACCTTATCGCCCACTACGCCTCCTAAGGCCCCTTCAACACGGAAGTCAAAATACACACGCGTATCATCAGGTTTAAGGTAGGTGCCGTCTCTTTTTTTCACCAACTCACCTACAAATTGTTCCGTTTTTCGCTCAAGGACCTTAACCACACGCCCCATTTTTTTGCCATATTTTCTCTCGCGTGTAATTTCAATAAGGTCGCCTGAAAGCGCTCCACCAAGCCATTCTGCAGGTATTTCAATATCGTCAGTGTTTTCCTGAAGTAAAAATCCCTTTCCACTTTTGGTCACTGAAACAATACCCGATAGCTTACCCTGCAACACCTGATGTGATTTTTTCCTATGCCCTTTCTCCATGGGGGCACTATATCATCTATCGTCAATAAAGAGAGTTATGTCCTTGTCACAGCCCTTCTGCAATTGACCTTTCCCCCTTTGTTTGCTACAGTTTCCCACATGTTAAAGATTCGTTTCCAAAGAACCGGTCGCAAAAATGACCCTGCCTACAAGATAGTAGTTACTGAACACACCAGTGCCCCTCAGGCGGGTAAAAATGTTGCCGTAGTTGGCTCATACCATCCTAAAACAAAACACACCGTTATTGACGCAGAGGTGGTTAAAAAGTGGCTTGGTCATGGAGCACAGGCTTCGGGAACGGTCCATAATCTCCTGGTTTCAAAGGGTATTGTTGAAGGGAAAAAAGTGAATGTTCTCTCAAAGAAAACTCCAATCGTACAAGAAGAAAAAACGGAAGAGGTAGCTGAACAAAAGGAAGAAGAAGTGCCTGTAGAAGCTCCGTCTGAAGCGGAAAAACCAGCACAAGAACCAGAACCAGTCCCTGAGGCAGACACAGCAGGAGAGTCTGCAGAAACAGAGCCCGCACCGGAAAAAACTGACGCATAACCCACGCCAACACTCTTGGCTTTTGTTTTATATAAACGTATTGAAAATTATTACAGTACGGTGCATACTGAAAGAGAGCCGCAACGACGGCACTCCTTAAAAAGTAAAACAGAAAGTCAGTTATGAATGATCAAGAATTTTTAGAATACGTAGTAAAAGGACTAGTAGATAACCCGGATGACGTACAGGTACATCGTCAGGTAGATGAAATGGGTGTACTTCTTACATTGGATGTAAGTCCAAATGATATGGGGAAGGTAATTGGTCGCTCAGGAAACACTGCAAAAGCAATTCGCATTCTTCTTCGTGTCGTTGGTATGAAAAATAACGCTCGCGTTAACTTGAAGATCAATGAACCCGAGGGAAGTCAAATGGGTGGCGCGGTGGATGCTCCACAGCAATCAGCATCAAGAAGCGTTGATGAAGCTCTTGAGGACCTAAAACTCTAATCAAACAAAGAAATTCAGAATTAAAACGTCAAAACCCCCTACCTAAGGGGGTTTTGACGTTTTACTGTATATACTGCATTATGAACATCATGCACTTTCACGTTATAACACTCTTTCCAGAAGCGTTTGAATCCTACATCCACGCGTCAATTGTTGGACGCGCTATTCGTGATAAAAAAATAAAAATATCGTTTTATAACCCTCGCGATTTTGCAAAAAACAAACACCGCCGTGTTGACCAAAAACCCTATGGTGGTGGCCCCGGCATGGTGATGGAGGCAGAAAGCGTGTTGCGCGCCACCGAAAAGGCAATCGGGAAAAAGAAAGATGTTGAGGTTATTTTCTTTGATACCGGAGGCACAGAGTTTACCAACACTTCTGCACGTAAGATTGTCAAAAAAAATAAACACGTCGTGTTTATATGTGGCCATTATGAAGGTATAGATGCACGGGTACAGAAAATACTCAAAGCTAAAAAAGTTTCAATAGGAAATTACACGCTCACCGGTGGCGAACTTCCGGCGTTGGTAGTGATTGACGCAGTATCAAGACAAATAAAAGGCGTGCTTGGAAATTATGATTCACTTGAAGACGACCGCATTTCAAGCTCTGAAGTCTATACCCGACCCGAAACACTGGTATGGAAAGGGAAGAGGCATACCGTGCCAAAAGTGCTCTTGTCTGGCAACCACGCCGAAATAGAAAAGTGGAAACAAAACAAAGCCCCCTAACATGTGTGTGAATCTCGAGATTCGCACACAGTGGTCCCTCTACCACCCCTTCCGGAGCGAAGCCACTATCCACAGGGTTGGGTTGACAGACCCACAAAAAGCTTGACGCTCAAACGTCAATAGCGTAGTATGGTCCGTACACACTGTTTTGATTGAGTTTTGGCTGATACCCCGCTTTGAATACATTATTCGCTCATACGTTAGGTAAATAATCT
Source organism: Patescibacteria group bacterium (assembly GCA_029260935.1). Classification (GTDB taxonomy): domain Bacteria; phylum Patescibacteriota; class Minisyncoccia; order Phycocordibacterales; family Phycocordibacteraceae; genus Phycocordibacter. The sequence goes on from JAJDCJ010000008.1 coordinate 62,324, forward strand.
AAGGGACGCAAAAGCCCAGGAGAAGGGGTTGTCTGCGTTTTATATTGCATTATGGGACACACCCTCAAACAAAAGCGCTTTAAACGCTATCGGGACGCTCGCGTTTCGATGCCTGACCTTGTCGGGCCGCAAGTTGCCAGTTTTAAAACTTTCCTGACTGAAGGTTTTCCAGAGCTCCTCAAGGAGTTTTCTCCGGTCACTGATTATTCAAAGAAAAAATTTGAACTTGAGTTTGTCGGGTTTGAAATAGGTGAACCGAAAGTAGACGAGTATCAGGCAAAGGAAAATAAAATGTCCTACGACGCGCCTATTAAGGCTACCGTCAAGTTGGTTAACAAGCAGTTAGGTACTAAAAAGGAACAGTCAGTCTTCCTTGCCGATATGCCCATGATGACCAACCACGGCACCTTTATCATAAATGGTGTTGAGCGAATTATCGTACCCCAACTGGCACGAAGTTTCGGCGTCTTTTTCACTTTAAACGAGGTAAAAGGGAAGCCACGTTTTGGTGCAAAGATAATCCCTGCGCGTGGCGCGTGGATTGAGCTTGAGTCAGACATTGACGGGGCTATTTATGTAAAAATTGACAGAAAAAGAAAATTTCCAATCACCACACTTCTCCGTGTCCTCGGAGCAACCTTTGACCGTGACATGCTTACGTTGTTTGAGCGTATCGGGCACGGCAAAGCAGCAATACAGGCGACTCTTGAAAAAGACCCAGCAACAACTCCTGAGGAGGCATTTATTGAAATATACAAACGTCTTCGTGATGGTGACTTGGCAACAAAAGACACCGCACGCGATTACGTGATGGGACTTCTCTCACCTGAGCGCTATGACCTTTCGCATCCTGGACGACACCGCTTTAACCAGCGTTTCTCAATGCCGATGGACGACAAGACTCTAGAGCGTCGCACACTGTCGCTTGATGATATGGTCGCCATCGTGGGCCATATTATTGAACTGAATAATACTCCAGACGCCGAAGCTGATGACATTGACAACCTCGGTTTTCGCCGCGTACGTCAGGTAGGTGAACTGCTTGAAACTCGTGTCCGTGTTGGTCTCTCTCGCATGAAGCGAAATATCCAAGACCGCATGTCAACAATTGATGCTGAAACATCACTGCCAATGCAAATCGTAAACCCACGACCACTGGCAGCTGCTATTAAAGAATTCTTTACCGCAAACTCACTTTCGCAACTTGCAAAACAACAGAATATTCTTGAAGAACTTGAAGAGCTCCGTACTGTCTCAGCACTTGGCCCCGGTGGTCTCACCCGAGAGCGTGCTGGTTTTGAAGTGCGCGACGTGCACACCAGCCACTACGGAAGACTCTGTCCTATCCAGACACCCGAAGGTCCAAATATTGGGTTGATTTTACGTTTGAGTGCGTACGCCCGCATTAACAGCTTCGGTATTATTGAAACGCCCTATGCAAAAGTTGTAGACGGTGTCGTCACCGATGACATTGTGTACCTTAATGCATTTGAAGAAGAGGATGTACCTATCGCCCACGCCGCAATTCCCGTGAGTGAAAAAGGCACACTAAAAGACGAGCTTATTGAAGTGCGTTTTAAAGGCGAGCCAGTGCTCTTGCCGAGAAATGAAGTGAAATATATAGACATCGCCACTAACCAAATGTTTTCAATTGCAACGTCAATGATCCCGTTTGTTGAAAGTGATGACGCCAACCGAGCACTCATGGGCTCAAACATGCAGAAGCAAGCAACACCCTGCATCGTTCCTGAAGTACCTCTCGTTGCAACTGGTATTGAGGAAATTGCTGCGCGCGACACCGGACGGCTTATCTATGCCAATGAGTCAGGCGAAGTGGTCTCAGTTGATGCAAAACACATCACTGTAAAAAACACAAAAGGAAAATCTGAAAATTATACACTCCAGCCATTTACCATGACCAATGAGTTTTCTGCGTTCTACCATCGCCCCGCAGTGGCGCTCGGACAGAAAGTAAAGAAAGGAGATCTGCTTGCCGACTCATCTTCAACTGACAACGGGCAGTTAGCAATCGGGCAGAATGTACGTGTAGCGTTTATGAGTTGGGCAGGTGCCAACTTTGAAGATGCCATCATTATTTCAGAACGTCTTGTGCGTAACAGTAAGTTCTCAACCATCCACATGGACGAGTTTGAAGTTGCCGTACGTGACACCAAACTTGGCCCGGAAATGACCACTCCTGATATTCCAAACGTGTCTGAGATGCGACTCCGCAACTTAGACGAAGAGGGTGTCGTGCGCATCGGTGCTGAGGTACGACCAGGTGATATTCTTGTCGGAAAAGTTACTCCAAAAGGCGAAACACAGCTGACTCCTGAGGAACGTCTCCTCCGTTCAATTTTTGGCGACAAAGCGAAAGATGTAAAAGATACCTCGCTCCGTATGGAAGGAGGAAAACGCGGTCGTGTCGTAGGAGTAAAAGTATTCTCACGAGAGAATGGCGACTCGCTTGAGTCAGGAACTATTAAGAAAATTTATATTACGGTAGCTCAAGTACGTAATGTCTCAGTTGGTGACAAACTTGCCGGACGCCACGGAAACAAAGGAGTTATCTCCCGCGTTCTTCCAATTGAAGATATGCCGTATACAGAAGACGGTGAGCCAATTGACGTTATTCTTACTCCACTCGGAGTGCCAAGTCGTATGAACCTCGGTCAGATTCTTGAGGTTCACTTAGGGCTTGCCGCACATACCCTTGGATACCAGGCAATTGTGCCGCCATTTGCGAGCGCTACTGAAGAGGAAATTAGGGCAGAATTAACTGAAGCAAACCTTAACCCGGACGGCACTATGGAGCTCTACGATGGTAGAACAGGAGAAAAATTTGATCAAAAAGTCACCGTTGGGTACATGTACGTATTGAAATTGCACCACATGGTGGAAGATAAGATCCACATGCGCTCTATTGGTCCGTACTCACTTATTACTCAGCAACCGCTCGGTGGTAAAGCACAAAACGGAGGACAGCGTTTTGGAGAAATGGAAGTATGGGCGCTCTTGGGCTATGGCGCGGCATACACACTGCGAGAAATGCTCACTATTAAATCAGACGATATTCAAGGTCGGTCGGCTGCATTTGACGCGATAGTAAAGGGGAGAGACATTGAACACTCAAACACTCCAGCGTCGTTCAACGTGCTAGTAAATCAGTTGCGCGGACTTTGTCTGGATGTCGTTTTGGGCAAAGAAGAGGGGAGCGATGACAACTCTACATCACACATCACGCGAAAAAGTACTCGGTAGTTTATTACAGTAATAATTAAAAGGGATATATGGAACAAAAAAGAGGAACAACACCAAACACAGCAGACTTTGACTTCATGCTACTGAAGCTTGCGAGTCCTGAGAGTATTTTGGAGTGGTCATGGGGTGAGGTGAGAAAACCCGAAACAATAAACTACCGTACACAACGTTCAGAAAAAGACGGACTCTTTGACGAGCGTATCTTTGGTCCTGAAAAAGACTTTGAGTGTTACTGTGGTAAATACAAAGGTATTCGCTTCCGTGGCATTTTATGTGAAAAATGTGGAGTTGAAGTAACACGCGCAATCGTACGACGTGAGCGCATGGCGCACATTGAATTGGTCAGCCCTGTTGCTCACATTTGGTTCTTGCGCAGTGTCCCTAGTCGCATCGCCATGATGCTTGGTGTTACCGCAACTGACGCAGAAAAAGTCGTCTACTTTGCCGGGTACATTGTAACGAAAGTGAACGAAACCGAACGTGCGCGCCTCATTGGTGAGCTTGAAAGTGAATACAAATCAAAACTCAAAACAATCACGAATGAAAAAGCTCAGACTGAACTCAAAAGTCTCATGCTTGCGGCAAAAAGTGATATTGAAAGCGTACACGAAGGGAAGGTGTTGGATGAAATAGACTACCATCGTTTCTCGGTAAAATACGGGAGCTTCTTTGAAGCAGGTATCGGCGCTGAGGCAATTTATAATATCTTTAAGAAACTTAACCTTGAGACACTTATTAAAAAACTTGAGGAACGTCTTGAGACAGCCGGAGCCGCCGAGCGTGAAAAAGTGAACAAGCGTCTTGCGCTCGCCCGATCAATGAATACTGCAAACATTCGCCCTGAGTGGATGTTCTTGACGCGCATTCCCGTTATTCCACCGGCGTTGCGCCCTATGGTGGCCCTTGAAAGTGGACGTCATGCAACATCGGACGTTAACGATCTCTACCGAAGAGTAATCAACCGAAACAATCGTCTCTTGAAACTACGCGACATTTTCGCCCCTGAAGTTATTTTGAGGAACGAGAAGCGTATTTTACAGGAAGCCGTTGATGCACTTTTGGACAATTCTATTCGTCGCGGAGGAAGCGCCTACTCACCAGGAAGCGCCGCACAAAAACGTCCTCTTAAATCACTCGCCGACTACCTTAAAGGAAAGCAGGGTTACTTCCGTTCAAACCTTCTGGGTAAGCGTGTTGACTACTCTGGTCGTTCAGTGATTGTGGTTGGCCCAAGTCTTGCACTGGACCAGTGTGGACTACCAAAACACATGGCACTTGAACTCTTCCGTCCTTTTGTCCTTTCAAAACTTATTGATCGCGAACTCGCGCATAACATTCGTGGTGCAGGTCGTCTTATTGAAGAAAGCATCCCTGAAGTGTGGGCAATTCTTGAAGAGGTTATCAAAGGTCGCTACGTGTTACTCAACCGTGCACCAACGCTTCACCGACAGGGTATCCAGGCGTTCCGCCCGGTTCTGATTGAAGGAAATGCTATTCAACTACACCCATTAGTAACACCAGCGTTCAACGCCGACTTTGACGGAGACCAGATGGCCGTTCATGTGCCACTTTCAGACGAAGCACAGCTTGAAGCAAAAACTATTATTTCAGCACACCGCAATATCCTGAAGCCAGGTAGTGGTGACCCTGTTGTTGCAACCAGTCACGACATCGCGCTCGGTGTATATTGGATGACGCGAGAAATTGAAGGGGCACAAGGAGAAGGAAAGTACTTCCACTCACCAAACGCCGCTGGTCTTGCATACGACTTCGCAGACGTATCACTTCAGGCAAAGGTATGGATACAAGCGTCTGCTGACTCACCACGCTACGCTGCATTTAATGGTGAGCGTTTTGAAACAACTGTTGGACGTATCCTCTTTAACTCAATTCTGCCAAAGGATTACCCGTACATTAATAAAGAAATTAAAAAAGGAACACTGGCAAAAGTCATTGACGACCTCATCAAGAAATATGGCATTGATGATATGCCGAGCATTCTTGATAAAATAAAAAACTTTGGATTTGATTTTGCTACAAAGTCAGGAATTAGCTGGAGTATTGCAGACCTCGTTATTCCTAAAGAAAAAACAAGCATTGTTGAAAAGGCCAGTGGCGAAGTACGACACATTCAAGAACAGTATCAGCAAGGACTCCTCACTAAAGAAGAAAGAACACGTCTCTCAATTGAGCTTTGGCTTAAAGCCAAAGGAGACCTTGAAGACCTTGTTATGCCGTCAATTGATCCGCTGTCGTCCGTTGCCACTATGGTCAATTCAGGAGCTCGTGGTTCAACAGGAAACCTTGTGCAGATGACCGGTATGAAAGGGTTGATGAACAACACAAAAGGTGAAGTTATTGAGTTCCCCATCATTTCGGGTATGAAAGAGGGGCTTACTCCCATTGAATACTTCACGACTACTCACGGTTCTCGCAAGGGACTCTCAGACACCGCACTTAAAACGGCAACCGCTGGATACCTTACGCGTCGTCTCTTTGACGTTGCGCAAGATGTCGTAATTACACAGTCAAACTGTGGTACCAAAGCGGATGTTTCTGTTAAAAAGATTCGCCCTTCAGGTATTGAAGTGGACCTCGCTAAACTCATCATGGGTCGTGTACTGTCGCGTGAAGTTGAGGTAGGAGGCGAGACATTTAAAAAAGGATACTTGGTTAGTGCTGAGGATGCACGCACTATTGCAGACTCAGGTATGTCAGAAGTGTTTGTACGCTCTCCAATGACGTGTGAGTCAGATCGTGGTGTATGTCAGCTCTGTTATGGTATGGACCTCACAACGCGTACCCTCGTTGACCTTGGTGAAGCAGTGGGAACCATAGCGGCACAAGCAATTGGTGAGCCGGGAACACAGCTCACTATGCGTACATTCCACTCAGGAGGTACTGCCTCAGTCGGCGGTGACATTACTTATGGTCTTCCTCGTGTTGAAGAGTTGTTTGATAAACGACCACCTAAGGGTGTTGGTGTTATGGCACGAGTTACTGGTGAAGTAGTTGAAATAAACGACACAGACGATGGACGCAAAATGATAGTGATTTTGCCGAGCGAGCAGTCTGACAAAGGTGACAAGATAGAATACGAAGTACCAACACGTCGTGTTGCTATTGTAAAAGTTGGCTCAAAAGTTTCAGCTGGTGATATGCTCACTGACGGTTCTTCAAACCTTGAAGAGTTGTTTGACTCAGCCGGTCCGGAGCGAGTTCAGGAATACATTATTGACGAAATTTCAAAGATTTATGATTTGCAGGGCGCACCAATTTCACACAAGCACATGGAGATCATTATTCGCCAAATGTTCTCACGGGCGAAAATTGTTGAACCAGGAGATAGTCAGCACGTAGTTGGGGAAGTGGTAGAAGTAGCAAATGCACGCGCTACAAACAAGGCGCTCAAAGAGGAAGGTAAGGTGCAGGCAAAGGCCGCACCACTGGTGCTTGGCATTACTGAAGTATCACTCAACCGAAAGAGCTTCCTTTCAGCCGCATCATTCCAGCACACGACACGTATCTTAATTCAAGCATCTCTCCGTGGCGCCAGCGACCCCCTTATTGGGCTTAAGGAAAATGTTATTATCGGTCGTTTGATTCCAGCAGGAACTGGCTTTGAGGGAAGTGAAAAACACGCTCGTATTAAAGCATTCCAGGAAGGTCGCGCAGTAAAACGTGCGCAGGAGGAAGCAGAAAGAGAAGAGTTGGAGTAGGGAAGGAGAAGCTAGAAAAAACTCAAAATACCAAAGGCCCGGGCCTTTGGTATTTTTTGATTTACAGATAGTACACGTAATGAGCTTGACAGCTCTGATAGTATTACTAGAGAGGGGACTACTTATTAGATAATTCTAAAGACGTATGGCATACAATGAAAAAATAGCACAAAGAGCACATCTCACAGCACGGACGTCAGGGGCAGCTGCGGCTGTGTCGCTCGGCTCGTATCTTGTCGCATCCCTTATGGGAGGGCGAGAAAGTGCCGCTGGCGATACCTCAGAGTCCATGAGTGCTATTCCGTGGGAGACAATAGAAAATACTTCACTCCTTGCTTTTATAGTACTCGTAGCAATTTTAGGCGTAAGCGCTTTTTTTGAGGCGCACCAAAACGAACAGAACAATTAGACACATACACAACTCAAAATACCAAAGGCCCGGGCCCTTGGTATTTTTTGTCTCAGCTTTGTATATACGGCACACTACGGTACTCTATAGGTAGATATATGTCAGATACGACATCCCTCATTAAGGAGAGAATTTCCATTGTTGATGTGGTCACGCCCTATGTAAAGTTAGTAAAAACTGGCAAGTACTACAAAGGGCTGTCACCGTTTACCCAAGAAAAAACGCCGTCTTTTTTTGTATCACCTGACCGAGGCCTCTATCACTGTTTTTCATCTGGCAAGGGCGGTGACATGTTTACGTTCGTGCAGGAACTTGAAGGTGTTGATTTCCGAGGCGCACTAAAAATCCTTGCTGACAAAGCGGGAGTTCCCATCACCAACGAGCCAAAAGAAAAAAAAGACTTACGCGACAAGCTCTATGCGCTTCTTGATGAGGCACAAGAATTTTACCAAACGCTTTTTGTAAAAAATAAAGAGGTACAAAAATACGTAGAAGAACGCGGTGTTCGTGAAGAAACCTACAAAAAATGGGGCATAGGGTACGCCCCTCAAGAGTGGCGTGGGGCACTAGAGTACCTCGTAGAAAAAGGGCACTCGGAGTCACACCTTATTGAAGCAGGGCTGATAAAACGTCCTGAGAGCGAAGAAGGTGCCGATACTAAAAAACCATATGACCGCTTCAGAAGCCGTGTCATGTTTCCTCTGATGGATATTTCAGGGCGGGTAGTCGGCTTTTCCGGGCGCGCTTACGGCCCTGAAGGAGAACATCCACAGGCAAAGTATCTCAACTCCCCGGAAACCCAACTGTTTGATAAGTCGCGGTTTCTCTATGGGCTCAACTTTGCACGAGACGGTATCCGAAAATATGATTTTAGTATGCTCGTTGAAGGGCAGTTTGACGTATTGCTCGCGCATCAAAGCGGGTACACAAACACCGTTGCGGTGTCAGGAACCAGTTTTACCGAGCATCACGCACAGCTTTTGCGCCGTTATAGTGAAAACCTCGTGATTGCCTTTGACGCTGATCGCGCCGGTGTTTCAGCATCAGGACGCGCCGCGCACAGCGCACTTGATGCTGGTTTGAATGTAAAAATGGCACTACTGCCGGAAGGAGAAGACCCAGCCGACATCATACAAAGAGACCCTGCTCTATGGAAAGAAATTGTGAGAGGTGCCCAGCATGTAATTGATTTTTATATTACGCACATACAGCGCTTTGAGTACGATGCACGCCGAGAAAAACTAGAAATTTCACGTGTCGTTCTTCCCTATGTTGCGCGCGTTAAAAATGCCATAGACCGTGCACACTTTGTACAAAAAGTTGCAGAAACACTTTCTGTCCCTGAACGTGCCGTTGAAATAGAATTAGAAAAAATAACACGATCAGAAAAAAAAGAACCAGCATATTACAGAGAAGACACAAAGGGGAATGAAGCCGAAGCATATCCGGGCCACTCACAAGAACCATTTCTTTCTCGTGAAGACACACTTGAACGTTTGCTTATCGGTGTGATGCAAGCGCTCTCAACTGAAGCTGCACACGAGTCATACAGCACTCGTCTTGAAAAACGCCTTAGGGAACTCCTCGGCAGTGAGCGAATAGAACAGGTACTTACTTCTCCCGAGGAAAGCAGGGTTTCTATTATTGAGGGGGACCTCTTTTTACAAGAACACGACGAACAGGTTGACCTTGAGTCACTCGTTGAGAGTCTTATTGTAGACCTAGAACAGGAAATGAAGAAAAGTAACTACCATCGGACCGTGGCACTCTTAAGAAAAGCAGAACAGGAAGGGGATGAGGAAAAAGCAAAGGAGCTTCTTCTTAAAGTAGACGGCCTTGCCAAAGAGCTTTAAAATAGGTAGAGTTACTAGATTATTATGGTTAGCAAAAAGAAAAAAACAACGGTGCGTAAAAGCACCGTAAAGAAGCCTTTGAAAAAGAAGGTAGTAAAAAAAGTGACCAAAAAAGCCACCAAAAAAACACCCAAAAATACAGTCAAAAAGAAAGTGGCCAAAAAAGCTACAAAAAGAGCCGTTAAAAAGACAGTAAAAAAGGCTGTCAAAAAAATAGCACCAAAAAGGGCGCGTCCTAAAATATCAGCAAAGAAGCGAGCCCTCCTTCAAAAAAAAGCAGATGCATTAGTTACCCATGGAAAAGAACGTGGCTACGTTACCTATAATGAAATTTTAAAGAAGTTTCCTGCAATTGAAGAAGACGTTTTCTTCTTGGAGGAGTTATATGAGCGTTTTTCAACGAGCGGTATTGACGTTTTAGAATCAGGCGGGCTCCTTGAAGAAGTGCCTGATGAAGTCGTTATGCGCGGCGGTTATCGTGGCGAGGGAAGGGCGCATGACTCTATTCAGATGTACCTCAGAGAAATCGGTCAGTACCCACTTCTAACCGCACAAGATGAACGTGACCTAGCAAAGCGTATTACCGAAGGGGACACTGAGGCGAAAAACCTTCTGGCGCGGGCCAACCTTCGTTTAGTGGTCTCAATTGCTAAAAAATACGTCGGCCGATCCAGCGACCTCACACTCCTTGACCTGATCCAAGAGGGAAACCTCGGGCTCTTTAAAGCAGTTGAAAAGTTTGACTACACTAAAGGGTTTAAGTTTTCAACGTATGCTACGTGGTGGATTCGTCAGGCAATTACTCGCGCACTTGCCGACCAGAGTCGCACCATACGTATCCCCGTTCACATGGTTGAGACAATCGCCAAATACAAGCAGGTCGTACGTCGCCTTGAACAGACACTCGGCCGTGACCCTATGCCAGAGGAAGTTGCCGCTGAAATGAACGTTGACGTAGTAAAGATATATCAAATAGAACAGATTAACCAAGAAACACTTTCACTTGAGGCGTCTATTTCGGGGGACGATGACAACGATTCGTCGGCACGTAGTGATTTTATTGCAGACCCGAACTTGCCGTCGCCTGACAAGGAAACATCACACCGTATTTTAGTTGAACAGTTGCATAATATTCTTGACGACCTTTCACCAAAAGAGAGAAAAATTCTTGCTATGCGTCATGGACTGGAAGATGGTATTTACCACACTCTTGAAGAAGTAGGGCAGGAGTTTGGGGTTACGCGTGAACGTATTCGTCAAATTGAAGCAAAGGCACTTGATAAAATCAGAACACATCAAAACGCAAAACGCCTCCGAAGCTACTAATTAAAAATTTAATTATTCCCGTTTTTCAATGGACGCCACCTGGCGCCTGTTGCGTCATGATGAGGTAATGTAATAGGGAGTGTATGTTGCTTCGCCTGCTTCTTCTTTATTGTTTTCTTTTTCTTCCTTTTTTCTTTAAAAGAAATAAGAAGCGCTGGGCTTTCATACATACAGACCAACTGTACCACAGTGGTTTGGTGTTTTGAAAGAGTCTCCCACAAGTTAAAATACCACGTCCGAGGTACAATAGGGTATATGGTAAAAAAGCCCCCTTCCAAAAATATTTACCCTATCAAGCACTGGAGCTACTCCTCACTCACCACGTTTTTACGGAACCCTTTGGCATGGCAAAAACGTTATGTGGAGCAGGTGTACGACCTCCCCTCAAGTCCAGCGTCCATCATAGGTAGAGCCGGGCACAAGGCACTTGAAATGTTTTATACGGGAATAGGAAAAGAAGAGGCGGTTGAGTTGGGTCGTATCTATCTAAAAAATGTTCCTGACTTTGAAATTGATTTTGGAAAAGCTACTTCACTTCGCGCAAAAAAAGAAAAGAGAAAACAAATAGAGCGCGAGTACCTGCAGGCAATTGGTTTTTACTTACAACGTGCACCGCGTCACAAAGTGGTCGGCGTTGAAGTTATGGGGGTTGCTAAAGTAAAGGGGCTTCCACTGCCACTCAAGGCAATTTCTGATTTAGTAGTTGAATCAAAAGGAAACCCTGGCGCACTTGATATTATTGACCACAAGTTTGTGGCCTCCTTTACTCCGAAAAATAAAGAAAGCCCGATGTTTATGATTCAGGCACTTTTTAACTACTACACAGTTTCTTCTATCTATAAAACGCCTATTAAAAGGTTTATGTTTCAGGAGTGTAAAAAAAGGAAGAACAAGGACGGGAGCTCTCAGCTAAGAAAACACACTATATATTTTGACGAAGCGTCAGATGACTTTGATTTATTTCACCGCCTTATAAAAGACGCCAGCGCTGAAATAGCCCGTCGGCGTATCTACCTACCCAACCCCTCCGATATGTTTGAGGGAGACAACTCCTTTGATATTTACCGTTTAGGGCTCTAGTGCGCTTAAAACTTTAATATGAACGTATTGACAGGCGTGCGCCACTGTGGTTATATAAGTGTATATGCAATTACGGAATAAAGAAGCAAGAAAGGAAATAAGAATCGCTCTTGATGCTGAATCTTTTAGTATCTCGCTTATTATTATCGGTGCTCTTTTAGGGGCTCTCACGGTAGGCGCTATTGCTCTCACGTATTAACAAAAAACTCCCGAGCACTCGGGAGTTTTTTGTTGTGAGATGTTTTATTGATTGAGAAGCGTCTCAATAACATTCTTCACGGTGCCATAGGGCTGTGACCCGGGAAGGGGAATGACTTGACCTTGTTTGGTCACTACAATGTTGTGTGGTGTTCCTTGCCCACCACTTGAAACAGCGTCACTAAATTCTTTTTGCACTGTTTCTTGGTGACGTCCACTGTCAAGGCATTGGTTAAATGCACCTGCATCAACACCCACTTTTTCAGCTGTTGCCGTTAGTTGGTCCATAGGAAAGAAGGTATTGACAGGCGCCACCGCAAACACTTCATCAATAAACGCCCAGAAGGCAGTGTTGCCACTCAATTCTGCGACACACTCACTGGCTTCCGCCAGGCGTGGGGCATTTTGGTGGAGTTGTGTAATAGGGAAGTGTCGGTATACCCAGGCGACTGATCCGTCATTACCAAACTCATTCATAATTTGTTGCATGGTGACATGGAACTGCTTACAGAACGGACATTCAATATCTGAGTATTCAATCACGATAACATCAGCGTCGGGGTTTCCTAAAATATGATCATCTGCACTTACCGGCACTACATTCTCCGCAGTACTATCTCCACTATTGGTGGGGTTGTTGGCAACAGGTGCTTGAGTACCACCTCGTCCCGCAAAAAAGAAAGCACCAGAAATCAAGATGGCAGCTACTATAATTGCAATAGGGATAGCAAGACTTTGTTGTTTCATAAAAAATGGTTACACTACTAATAACTGTGCGCCTATAGTACCATATCTCAGGCACATACAATCACACTTTTATGGCAGATTTTTCATTATTTACTCTCTTAGGCCTCATTCAAGGGGTGACGGAGTTTCTCCCTATTTCCTCAACAGGACACCTTATTTTAGTGCGAGAATGGCTTGGCTCAACTGACTCATTTGGGCTTGCAGAAGATGCAGTACTGCATCTGGCAACGGCGCTTGCGGTCCTTGTGTATTTCAAAAAAGACATCACTGCGCTTGTTTTGGGAAGTTTCTCAGCTGTAAAGGGTTGGAAAATAAACCGTGAATTAAAACTAGCCATCGCTCTTATTATTGCAACCATTCCGGCTGTTGCTGTTGGACTCTCGCTTGAAGGATATATTGAGTCTTCTTTAAGAGGAAGTGTGATCGTTGCCATAGGGCTTATCGTGGGCTCCGGTGTATTTCTGTTGGCAGAATATATAGGAAAGAAAATTACTGAAAAGAAAGATATCACTCTTAGAAAAAGTGTTGCACTTGGTGTATTCCAAGCATTCGCGCTGTTGCCGGGCATGAGTCGCTCTGGCATGCTTATCTCCGGAGGATTACTCCTTGGGCTTTCCCGCTATGAAGCCGCACGGTTCGGCTTTCTCTTGGCATTTCCTATTATTTTAGGCGCAGGAGTATTAAAACTCTATGAGCTGTTTGAAACAGGTGCACTTATCACACTCGGCGCTCCGTTGTTGTGGGGTGCCATAATTGCCTTCCTGTCAGGCATAGCTGCTATTCATACACTGCTTGGATTCGTGCGCACTCATTCACTCATGCCATTTGTTTTCTACCGACTCGCACTCGCATCCGTCATCCTATTGATAGTTTTTATATAAACACTCTCTAAAAGTTGTGCGAATCCCGGGATTCTCACAAATCGGTCCCTCAATCTCAGCGAAGTAATACGGGTATTTTGGAGAGTAAGACTTGAGCAGTCATCTGAGCGGAGGAAAGTGGAGTTTCAGGAGACCAAGACTTGGGCAAGCCGTTTGGTCTCTCAACCTTAGCGAAGTAATACGGGTATTTTGGAGAGTAAGACTTAATCTCGCGGCCCTGGTTCTTATACTTTAGCGGAGCAAAATGAGTATGTGAGAGCGTAAGACTTGGCCTAGCGTTCGGTCCCTCAACCTTAGCGAAGTAATACGGGTATTTTGGAGCGTAAGACTTGGCCTAGCGTTCGGTCCCTCAACCTCAGCGAAGTAATACGGGTATTTTGGAGAGTAAGACTTGGCCTAGCGGCCCGGAGCGCTCTCCAAAATACCCGTATTACGAAGCGTCCTTTAAAAAGGCAACGTATGATTCATCTCGTTTCCTTCTCCCTGGCGCTCCCAGTGTTCAGTGTCAAGAGGTATCTTCTTTTTTTGTTTAAAGTCCATATATTTTACGTACCCGTTTTTAAGCGCGTAGTCATAAATTTCTTTGGTGATACGCACATCATCAACACAATATTTTTTTACCCTTTCATACTCACCATTTTGCCACCACTCTACTGCCTCTAAGCCAGTACCGCTTTTCTTGGTTCCCAGCGTTGCCTGTGCAACTGAGTCAAGTTTAATTCTTCTTCCAAGCGATTCTCTAATTTCAGCAAGTAAATCAAGACTTCTCATTTTCAAAAGGTCGCCCGCATAATAGCGGTTGAGGAGGGGAATATCAAAATGGTCTGAGTTGTAACCAATAAGCAGGTCAGCACGCTCCAGTATGCCCCACAAGCCGGGAAGTTCTTCTTGAGTGTACGTGGTGTATGCATTAGTTTCAGAGTCATGAATTGCAATGACCGCAAGGTCCATAGACAGGGGATCCACTCGTCCAGGTCCTGCACTTGTTGTTTCAATATCTAAAGTAATTTTCCGCATAGTTTAAAATAAAAAACCTCCTCCCACTCTATAAAGGGTATACCAACGCACGTGTTTTTTCAAAGTGCCTCAATGATACGCGCCACTCCTTCAAGAGGAACGGTCGTTTCCTCCTTTGTTTTAATAGTGCGAATAGATATCATACCGCTTTCTTCTTCTTTCGCGCCGTACACAGCAAAGAAGGGGATAGCAAGCTTTTCTGCTGCTTTGATGTGGTCACTTATTTTTTTATGTTTAAGACCAAGTGCCACCTGAAGCCCTGCATTACGTAAAAACTGTGCAGTCCCAGATGCCTTTTCAACATCCTCAGGTGTTGCAGGTGCAAGGTACAGGTCAGTTGTTGCGCGGGCGTTCGGCAGAAGTGTGTGTGTTTCAAGAAAATCACGCACCGTAACATCACCCATACCAAACCCAACGGCAGGCACATCTTCACCTCCATATTCTTTTACGAGGTAGTCATAACGTCCTCCTCCAAAAAGTGCTCGGTTATTTTCCTCAGACGTATCAAAAATCTCAAACACCATGCCAGTGTAGTAGTCAAAACCACGGACAATTGATGGGTCAAACTCAACGTTATGAATTCCACGTGCGTTGAGGCGGTTCAGTAGAGTTTCTGTTTCTCCAAGCGCTTGTTCAATACTGATGTCGCGCTTTTGTATAAGCAGAAGCGGGTCGTTTTCGGTAATGGCGCGCACTTCTTTTTCAAATTCGTCTTCAGACATTTTATTTTTTTTATCCAACACCTTTCGGTATGCTCTTTTCTGTTCAACAGTCATTCCACTTGCGTCAAAAGCCGTTTCAAGCAGGTTACGGTCAGCAATCTTAATTGTAAACATCTCTTCCGTAGCACCAAATGCTCGAAGCACTCGGTAGGCAATTTCAACAATTTCAGCGTCAGCTGCCGTATCGGTCGCCCCAAACAAGTCAACATTCAACTGCCAAAACTCCCGCAAACGGCCCCTCTGTGGTTTTTCGTATCTGAAGAAGTTTTGAATTGAATACCATCGGAGCGGAAATCCTAATTCGCGTCTTTTACTTGAAACCATACGTGCCACCGTTGGCGTCATTTCAGGTCGTAAGGTTACTGAACGGCCACCGCGGTCAGTAAAGGTGTAGGTTTGCTCATTTACAATCTCTTCGCTTGTTTTGCTTGCATACAGCTCTGTTGGCTCTAAAACAGAAGCGTTATAGGGCTCGTAGCCGTACAGCTCAACAGTTTTTTCAAGTACATCAAAAATATAGCGTTTAATCCGCTCGTCTTCTGGATAAAAATCTCGCACTCCTTTATATGTTAGATTTCCCATATATTAATTAGGTGTTTCCGATGGATATGACTCCTGAATCGCTTTCTGCATATTTTGACGTGTTCTTTCTGCCTCAACTTTTATTCGGTGCTCCTGTGCTTCTTTGATAGTTATTCCTATTACTCTCGGGTGCGCCACATTTTCAAAAATAAACTCACGGTTTGCTGCCGCAGTTTGAATTTGTAATGTGCCGTAATTAAATATTGTTCCAAGGAATCCAGAAATGTCCATTGAGGCGTCTTGTATTTTGTCTAGGTTCATAAGCGTTGAAACATCTCTATGCCAGAGACCTTTTTGTTCAATATCAATAACTTTCCAGTTGGTAATAATCCAAATGTCGTAATAGTAGTCAGTCCACTTAACGAAAAGTCTTTGCCAGAGCACCAGTGCCCACAGTGATCCGAAAAATAATCCAAAACCGTTAGGGAAAGATACAGTGTTTGGTCCCGAAAATACTGATAGAATAGGACCGGCAAAAAATGGAAGAAAAAACAAAATGAGAAGCCCTAGAGCGTCCTGAAGAAAAATAATCCAATGCCGTCTTCCAACCGCAAGAACCCTCTCGTCTGCTTTAAAATCTTTAAGTCGTATGTTTTTTATCATGTTAGTTACGCGCCAGCAATTCCTGCGAGCATGGCGCCGATAAAGATTAGTGTTCCTGCTAGATACACAGGGGTCGCAATAACCACAAGAGGATAGAGCTTCCCAAATCTAATCCAGTGGAACAAAAGAGATATTACGTGGTAGGCGACAAAAATAAGACTCAACCAAAAGAAAAACCACAACACAATACTCGGGTCAAAAGCCGTCATATGGCACTATTGTAGCATAGTAGCTGCTGTAGATTTTCGAAAAACGCTCAATACCATACTGATCTTTATACGTTGTTGCGCTCAGATTGTGTACATCGGCACACTCTTGAATACGTATTGAATGAAATGGCTCATGTTCAATCCAGCACACACCACCCTTTTTAAGGTGCACACCCAAACCCTCTATAGTTTTTTCAATATAAAAAAATCCATCATCCGCTGAAAACAGAGCTTCTTCTGGTTCATGCGCTATAACAGAAGGGGATGCAGTACTCCTTTCTTTTGATACATAGGGTGGGTTCGCCAACACCACATCAAACCCCCTACATGGGTGACGTAGGGCGTCACCCATGGGGAGGTCGTGTATTGGGGGAACAGCAGACCACACATCGGTTTTCACACACTCTGCCCTCTCCACTCTCTTGACGTCCGACGTCAAGAGAGTGGAGATGCTTTTCTTAATGGTAGGGAAGTGTAGAGGGTTAATGTCGCCAAATGTCACGTGCGCTTCCGGAACATGTTTTAAAACAGCAAGCCCGATAGCCCCGCTTCCCGCAAATAAATCCAACACCCGAATCTGCGGACGTCGGACGTCCGCAGATTTGCGTATTTCGGTGATTGCCTGCTCCACCCAATACTCAGTTTCAGTACGGGGAATGAGCGGTTTAGAATCAAGAAAAATAGTCACCCCCAAAAAGGGGATTGAACCATTCTTATAATCTTCTTCTGGGTCGGTATGCATTTTATCTAGAATATCATAGCCACATTTTTGTAGGGTATTTTTGGTGTGGTAGTCTAAACTACCAGAGCGGATTTAATGTATATATTTATGGGCTATAAACATCCACGACCTACTAAATACACATTCAAAGCAAAACGAGGGCTCTCGGGTCTCGGCTTGTTTACGGAAATGGAAATACCACGTGACGAATTTGTTATTGAATATTGGGGCACCATAGTATCGGACGACGAAGCAGACGAAGTCGGGGGGAAATATCTATTCCGACTTGAAAATGAAAAAACTATTCTAGGGAACCACAAAGAAAATAAAGCACGCCTCTTGAATCACTCATGCAAACCAAACTGTGTTGCTGAAATGGACGGGAAGCGCATTTTTATATATGCTCGCCGCAAGATACAGCCCAGTGAGGAACTTACGTATGACTATGGAAAGGAGTATTGGGCGGACTTTATAGGGCAGGGGTGCAAGTGTGGGCACTGTAAAAAGAAGACACACACTCAAAAAAAGAAATTACACTAACCTCACCACCCTCCAATGGGTGACGGCGGGCGTCACCCATTGGAGGGTGGTATAGACGTAATTGATTTTTTATTGCAAAATACTAGAATATGAAGTTATCCCCGAGGGGGTTCTCTCTTAGGGCTCAAATTGCTATTATGGGGAGCGTATCAATAGTATTAAAATAATAAACATGCCAAAATCAAATTCAGCATTCATGAAGCCAATGAACCTCAGTGACGAACTCACTGCAGTTATTGGTGAGGGTCCATTGCCACGATCTGAGGTGGTTAAGAAACTTTGGGTATATATTAAGGCCAATGACCTTCAAAACCCAGCAAACAAAAGAAACATTCTTGCCGACGACAAACTTAAAAAGGTGTTTGGCGGCAAAGGTGAGGTTACTATGTTTGAAATGACCAAACTCGTTTCAGCACACCTCTCATAAGAGACTGAAAACGCATTCACTTAAAAAACAGCAAAACGGCCGAGAGGCCGTTTTGCTGTTTTTAGAGAGGGTTGCATTATTGCCCATGTATAATTAAAGACATATGAATATAGATCCTTTTGCAACACGCACACATGAGCAGATGAAAGAAGTATTATTACACCCTGAAGCCGAAGGGCCTGCCGTCCATTACTACATGATCCGTGGCGGCTCTGAAAAGAAAAACATCACGGTATGGGAGTCAGGTACCGTAGGTGGCGAATACATCAAAACCTATGGGCATTACCACGTGGATGACTTACCTGAAATATATTGGATTCTAGAAGGAGAGGGAATTGCGCTTCTGCAAAAACGCTCAGAAGACACCCCTGATGTTATTGACGAGCTTAAGGTAGTTAAAGTAAAGGCGGGGGATGTGCTGAATATTCCTATCCGCTTTGGGCACCTCGTTGCTAACGTTGGCGACACGTTCTTTGTAACGAAAGACGACAGTCCGGTAAATCTCTCGGGGGATTCTGCCAGTATGCCGGCACACGCCGACTACAAGCCGGTGCAAGCGCTCAAGGGCTTTGCCTACTACATTGTAGAGCACGAAGGAAAACCAGCACTAATTCGCAACGAAAACTATAAGGAAATAAAAAGTGAAGATCTTGCAGGGCTTGAGGTCATTGGATAGTGCTATGAAACAATTTCCAGACGGGTTTTTGTGGGGTGAGACGGGGGTGGGGCCCCGGCGCAAGGCCGGAGCGCGGCGGCGCGAGGCGGGGTCGCGCAAAATCGTAGCAACGATTTATGCGTGACCGTCAACGTTATATGAAACAATTTCCAAAAGGGTTTTTGTGGGGGGCTTCCACTGCTTCATATCAAGTGGAAGGAGGGATAGAAAACAATGACTGGGCACAGGCCGCACGCGAAGGGAAGGTGCCACCGGCAGGAATTGCAACTGACCACTACAATCGCTATGAGGAAGATTGGGATATTGCGAAAAGTTTACACTTCACGTCGCAACGATTTTCAATAGAGTGGGCACGTATTGAACCGGAAGAAGGAAAATTTGATGAAAAAGAAATGCAGCACTATAAAGACGTTGCGCGCGCGCTGCGCGCGCGCG
>JAJDCJ010000009.1 GCA_029260935.1 Patescibacteria group bacterium
CAAGTTCCTGCAGTCTGGTGATGAGTGTGTCGTTGCTGACACCAGTTACCGTGACCTGTTCGGTGACGTTGCGGATGACGGTGGTGGGGGTTCTTTCAACCACCCTCTCAACGACAATTTCTTTAGAGAGATCTTCTGGTGTTTTAGGTTCTTCTTCGGTAACGGGTCTCTGGCCTCTCGCAAAAAAGGCACGAACTCCTCCCTGTAGACGATCAAGCCACTGTGGTTTTTCAAAAACCGGAATCGTGGTTGTTTTTATATCAACTGACAGGAGAGTATCAACCGACAGGGTTGCCGCACCAAGAAGAGTGTTGCCGACACTATGAGCAATAGTGGCAATGTTGTTCTGTAGTGAAATTATTTTTGATATAACCCGTGGTGTTACGCTTCGCACTTCCTGAACACTATTTGTAAGTTGTGCTACTCCGTATTCTGAAAAAACAGTTGCGAGGTGTCTTGTGTCTTCAAGCACCACGTGATCATAGGTAGTAAGCAGTGCATGCACGGAACGGTTAAACGCAGTACCAAAAACAACATAGCCGTCACGCGCACTATGTAGTGCTTCAGAGGCGTCGGAAGAGATTTCTATAACAACAAGGTCACGGTCAATCCACAGCGTTGCTATTTTTTCTACAAGTGCATCGTGCCACGCAAAGAGGTTTGCACTGTGGTATGCAATAAATCCTGCACTGTTTTTTATATGTGTTGGACTTTCCAAAATAGCCACACTGTATGAAGCAACAAGTTCACGTGAAAAAAAATACATAAGTATCGGTGCGTCCAAGAAAGAGTTATGGATATCTTTTAATGAAAGTTTTGAGTCGAAAACAATTGAGCGATCAACTTTTTGTATAGATAATCCGTTGTATGAAAAAGGCACTACTTCTTTTATAAAAGAAGTAGTGAGTGTCGGAAGTTGTGTCACTACTATTTCAGTTTGTGATGCTAGACGCCCAGCAACTTTTTCAACAGACGCAAAAGAGTCACCGGTAAGGAGATTTGTATTGTGTGTTTTTGTGTGTCCGTCGTTTACAAAAGAGACGCTACTGATCGCTTGGGTAATTTTCTGGATTGGCTTCACTTCAACATAGAGAACCCCTAAGCCAGATGACAGCACAAGAGTGAGCACTCCAATACCAGCGGTCAGTATAGGGTGTCCCCAGTGACCTACAGTATTTAAATTAGGTTGTCGTTTATTTTTCTTACCTAAAGACGAACCGTTGGTGATTGATTGATACTCTTTGCATCGTGTTTTGCTTAATTCAGTAAGACGACGCTGTTGGTCTGATTCTGCTCTTCTTATAAATACGCGCAAAGAAGATTCATCCACAAACCAGCCACCTGCAATTTTCTTTCCAACTATTTTTCCTTCGCGAGCAAGCTTTCCAACGTAGTCAGATGTGTATCCAAACTGAAGAGCAGCCTCTTTTGAGGACAATAATTCTTTACCGTTTATAAACTCACCCATGCGACGATTTACCTATAAGTATATTAGGTATTTCGTGAATACGAACTCATAAAATAAAAAAGGTTGTGTATAACAACGATCTAATTTTTATTTAAAAAATATATTTTAAATTTCGTTAAAAAACACATTTTTCACTAAAAATAGTGTTTAGTTGCACGGAGTGTTTTTACTAGCATTATATGACCCTCTCTAACACCGTAGAGTAGCTCTACAAACGTTTTTATCTAACAAATTATCTGCACTTAATGCTTTAAAATTAATACTACAGAGAGTTTTATTACTGGATAAATGCAGATAGTTCACTAAACATAGCAAACTAGACGTTATAGACGTGGTGTTACTAATCTCGTTTAACCGAGATAGAATAAATCAAGTATAAAATTGATTCCTATATCAAGAAACTCACCTAATGAACCAAAAAGTGTTATTAAAAATCCTCCTAAGAGAGTTGCACCACTTTCAAAGATAAAAAAGAATACTTCAAGCACTGATTGAATATCAGAGCCAAGATACTCACTTGAAGCCACCTGACTGCTCAGTACCCAGTTACTAGGAACAACGATACCGGCAACAGAGCTCACACCTAGCAGTAGTACTGCAAAGGACGCCGTGAGAAGCATAAATTGGGGCTTGAGAAGTAGTGTTTTGTGACGAACACCTGAGTCGTCTAATGGTTTTTGTACGTCTTCTTGGTTTGGAATAGTAATACCATCAACGCTTCCATGCACTAAGTCATGATGCCGGCTTCTTTGCATCACTATGCTATGTTTTTCTTCACGAGGCGCAGTGTATTTCTTTTTAAGAGTTACTGTTCCTACGGGTTGTTTTTTGGCGATACTTGGAAGGAGTTCGGAGTTATCTTTTAAATACTGGACAGAGCTCCAAGTCTTAAAAGGATTAGAGTGACCACTGCTTGCATGCGATGTTTGTAGTGAGTGTAGTGAGTGCTTAGGGCTTGGTGTATGTACCTCTTGCACCTCTTTGTGCAACTGAGGAGGTTCTGTTTCTCTAACCTCATCTACAGTGCTGTTCTCTAGAACAACTTTTGAAAGTGTTGGCTCACCTACTCCTGCAAGCTTCATTATTGCCTCGCGTTCTACATACCACGCACGTCCAACTCTTGTTGCAGGCACTTTACCTCCCCTGGCTAGTTGGCCAATATAGTCCTTAGCATACCCCGTAATTTCTGCGGCTCGTTTAGACGAGATATATTTCTGCCCTTTAAATTCAAGCTCATCCATATACTACTTTCATTGTAGTACATAAAAACAAAAACCCGCTATGTACGGGTAATAATAGGTGTGGAGTATATTTTCCTACGATAATTCCCTCTTTATAAGATCGGCAAGCTGTTTTGGATTTGCAGAGCCCTTTGATTTCTTCATTCCCTGCCCGACTAGAAACTGTAGCGCGGCTTCTTTGCCTGATGTATATTCCTTAACAACGGTAGGATTTTCCTTAAGGACCTCTGTTATATACTCCATAAGTGCGTTATCGTCGTTCACCTGTAGCAGACCTTCTTTTGCTGCAACATCCTCTACGCTTCCTCCCTTCTCTAGGATGGTAATAAGCACCTGTTTTGCGGCGGAGGATGATAATTCTCCACCTACATACATTTGTGCGGCAACGGAAAGTGCCCCTTTAAGGTTTGCAAGTTGTTGTTCAGTTGGAGTGACTCCTCTGAGGTCACTTAACAATAACTGAATACCTGCCATGAGGGTTTCTTTACTCTCAAGAGACTCTAGTTCACTGGTATAGATATCTTGATATATCTTGTCTCTCACCAATACTTCAGCGTCTTCTGGTTTAATACCGAGTAATAAATACCTTTCTCGTCTCTTCCACGGTAACTCGGGGAGTGAATCGGTCAATGCCTCTAGTTTAAACTCGGGAATATCCGATAGGTGTAGCTTAGGTAGATCGGGGTCTGGGAAGTAGCGGTACTCTTCTGAGTCTTCTTTTATTCTCTGCGAGAAGGTACTTTGTTTGTTTTCGTCCCATCCTCTCGTCTCCTGCACGATGCTCCCACCACTTTCAATGTGTGTAATGTGCCTTTTGATTTCAAATTCAATTGCTTTTTCTACTGATTTGAATGAATTAAGGTTTTTTACCTCTACTTTTGTACCTAACGTATCATCTCGGCTAACCGAGATGTTAGCTTCAACGCGCATTTCCCCTCTTTCCATGTTTGCATCACTTACTCCGAGAGTTCGGAGCAATAATTGCAGTTCTTGGGCAAACAATGAAGCTGTTTTTGCATCATGAACCACCGGTTCGGTTACTAACTCCATTAAAGGTACTCCAGCACGATTGAAGTCAATAAGACTCTTATTTTCGTCTGAGTGCTGGCTTCGTGCAGTATCCTCTTCCAAATGAATGCGGGTAATCTCAATATCTCGTAAAACACCACCTGACACGAGCGGATATTTGTACTGGCTGATTTGATACCCTTTTGGCAAGTCAGGGTAAAAGTAGTTTTTCCTATCAAATTCACTGTAGTCAGCGAGTGTTCCGTTAATTGCAGTACCGACTCTTAGCACACTCTGCACGGCCTGTTTGTTAATAGTGGGAAGTGTGCCTGGAAAAGACATACACACAGGACAAATATGTGTGTTTGCTTTAGGTGAGTGCGGGTCGTTTTTTGACCGGCAAAACATCTTTGTTTTCGTCTTAAGTTCTGCGTGAATTTCAAGACCAATGGTTGGTTTGTAATCGCTCATGTTCTGCTGGCATCATACCATTATGCTAGATTTTCTAAAAACGTTATGAGAGCATCTTGTGCGCCTTTCACTAGAGTATCGTCAAGTATTGAAACTACAATGACGGTGAGTCCGAGTGCTTTGAGTTCTTTTTCTTTTTCCTTATACTCGCTTTCTGACACTTCATCTATTTTCGTAAGAAAGACTATCTCTGGCTTCTGAGTAAGTACTTCATCATACTGTAAAAGTTCATCTCTGATTGTTTTGTACGCCGAGACTACGTCTTCATGTTCAGTTGAAACACAGTGGAGTAACACACGTGTGCGACGAACGTGTCTTAAAAAGGCGTGCCCTAGACCCTTCCCTGATGACGCCCCTTCTATAAGGCCGGGGATGTCGGCAAGAACATAGTTGTACAAAACACCGAGGTTCGGTTCAAGTGTGGTGAATTCGTACGCTGCAACTTTTGTTTTCTTTTTTGTAAACGCATTAAGGAGGCTTGATTTACCTGCATTGGGAAATCCGATAAACCCCACGTCGGCGATAAGCCGGACCTCAATAAAGAGAGTCCCTTCTTCAGCTGGTTTTCCTTCTGAAAATTGCTCAGGGCGTTGGTTGGTTGATGATTTAAAGTGAGAGTTCCCAAAACCACCTCTACCCCCTTCAAATACAATATACTCTTCCCCTTCCGTAAGGAGGTCCCACTCTCTCCCTGACTCTTTATGCACTACCCTTGAGCCAACGGGTACATCAATATAGGTATGCGTTCCATTCCTGCCCTCCATGTCGTTTCTAAAACCGTCAGCGCCATTTTCAGCACTAAACTCAGAAACTCCTTTATAACGAACGAGTCTGTTCAGATCACGCACGCCGCGGATGATGATGTCACCGCCCCGCCCTCCGTTTCCTCCTGACGGCCCTCCAAACTCTTTGCCTTTGAGGTGTAGCCACCTGACAACACCATCGCCACCTTTGCCGGCGTTTGCCTTAACTGTCATTTCATCCACAAATGCCATATGTGGGTAGTATACGACCGTACCAATGTAAAAGAAAGTACCTAGGTTATACCTGTTATTTTTAAAATATGGACACGGCGTGTCCATATTTTCTGCTACACTGTACTTTATGGAATTTTTTCACCTACTGAATCGTGGAGTGGACAAACGCAAAGTCTTTCTTAATGAAGCAGATTATGTACGCTTCATGCATGACTGTTATGTATTCAACGACAAAGAAAACGTAGGCCCAAACCACCGTTTTAAGGAGTTTGAATCAACGTATAAGCGTAAGCCATTGGTTATACTCCATGCGTTTTGTCTTATGCCTAACCACTACCACTTGCTCGTTTCTGAGGTACAAGAAGGAGGTATGTCTCTGTTTATGCGGAAGCTTAACATGGGGTACGCAAAGTATTTTAATGAGAAATATAATCGCTCCGGTGTTCTTTGGCAAAGCACATTCAAAAAAATACATATTAAGCGTGATGCTCACTTTATGTATATTCCCTATTATATTCATCTCAATCCGCTTGATATGAATTTTCCTTTGTGGCGTACGGGTAAGGTAAAAAACGCAAAGCAGGCACTTGCGTATCTACACACATACCGATGGAGTAGTTTTATGGACTACAATGGTATGAAAAATATGCCCTCACTTATTACGACGAAATATGTTGGCGACATGCTTGGATCAGCAAAGAAACAAGAGAATGAAATAAAACAAATCATTTCATCCCCCGATCTTGTAGGTGACGCGGGGAGTATTGAATAGAAAATATGGACACGGCGTGTCCATATTTTCTGGGGTGGTTTTCTTTCTGTGCTACTGGTTAACAGTTAGAAGAAAATGTCCAGTACCCAGAGGACTGCGGTAATGAGGAGGGCGCCGAGAAGTGCAGGGACAAAACCGGCAACGGCGAACCCTTCAACGAAACTGGCGACAAAAAGAAGGAAGAGAGCGTTTACAATAAAGGTAAACAGGCCGAGTGTGAGTATTTGAAGTGGAAGTGCTATAAGGAGTACAAGCGGTTTGAGGGTGATATTGATCACTGCCAAAAGAAGCGCCACGATGGTTGCTGCGTACACGCCACTCACAAAAAACCCTGCTATAACCTGTGTCGCAAGGAGGAGGGCAAAGACTGTTCCTAAAAAACGAGCAATGATGTTCATTGCTCGTATGGTATCACTAATTCTCCGAAAGAGTGCCTTGTAGAAAAATATGGACACGGCGTGTCCATATTTTCTGAGGAGGTGGTGGTATGAATATGGACACGCCGTGTCCATATTTCTAAAAGTGTCTTTTCTCCACTACTGCACTATTCTCCATCCCTGTTTGAGTAGGTTTTCTGCTTTTTTATATTTGATTTCCTTTGTTTCGGCGCCATTGGTGATTTTCACCATATCGTTTCTTCCCACCTTTTTATGAGTGCCGTCTGCAGTAAGAACAATAGGATTAACCGCAATGGGCTGTTCATTAAGGCGGATGACGGCGTCGGTGATAAATCGTGAAAGGTTTTGCTCAAGTGCACGGAAAAGCTGAAGTCCTTCTTTCTTGTATTCAATAAATGGGTCACGGCCACCGTATGAGCGTAGGTTTACTGATGAGCGTAGGAAGTCCATTGTTTCCAAGTGTTCTATCCAGAACATGTCGTATGCCTGAAGCAGGATGCGACGTAGCGACTCTGCAAAAACGTCCTTTCCTAATTCTTTCTCCTGTTTTTCAAGAATGTCAGTGGGTTCGTTTATTTCCTGTATGTGTTCTTTTGCAAAACCAATAACGGCGTCGGCGGTGCCTGACAGGATGGCGCGACGACGTGCATATAAGGTATGCCGTTGCTGGTTGAGCACATCGTCAAACCCAAGTACATGTTTACGTGAGTCAAAGTTTACTCCCTCAATTTTTTCTTGGGCACTTTCAAGTGAGCGTGTAATCATTTTGTTTTGAATGGGCTCGTCTTCGGGAATACCCAAACGCCCCATCAAGCCCTGTACAGCACTTGATGCAAAAATACGCATCAGTTTATCTTCAAGCGACACTAAAAATTGTGTCTCGCCTTCATCTCCTTGACGACCCGAACGACCACGAAGCTGGTTATCAATACGTCTGGCGTCGTGTCTTTCAGTTCCAATGACATAGAGGCCACCGAGTTCTTTTACCGCCTGCGCTTTCTCTTTATCCGAAGGGCTCCCACCGAGTTTGATATCAACTCCACGGCCCGCCATGTTGGTAGCGATAGTCACGGCACCGAGCCTTCCGGCCTGGGCAATAATTTCACCTTCGCTTTCATGATTTTTAGCATTGAGCATCTGATGCGGAATACCCTCATGGCGAAACAGTTCGGCCAAACGTTCGTTGACATCAATTGATGTGGTGCCGATGAGTACTGGCTGGCCCTTTTTGTTACGCTCCTTTACTTCTTTAGTGAGCGCCTGAAACTTTCCATCTTCTGTTTGATATATAAGATCGTCGTGATCGTCGCGTTGTATTTGCCGGTGTGTGGGGATAGACACAACGTCTAAGTTATACACTGAGCGAAACTCTTCTTGGCTGGTAAGGCCGGTTCCGGTCATTCCTGCTGTTTTTCCATACATGCGGAAATAGTTTTGAAAGGTAATTGAGGCGTAGGTCTGGCTTTCTTTTTGAACAGACAATCCCTCTTTTGCTTCAATTGCCTGATGGAGCCCTTCTGACCAGCGGCGCCCCGGTTGCATTCTTCCAGTAAACTCATCCACTATTACGATGGCGCCGTCTTTGACCACATACTCTTTGTCTTTAGCAAAGAGTGCGTGCGCCTTTACGGCTGCATCAAGGTGGTGTGCATACTTAACACCGCCTTCTGCATACATGTTTTCAATACCAAGCTGTTTTTCTGCTTTTTCAATACCAGTGTCGGTTACTTGAATTGCTCGTTGTTTTTCGTCAATGGTAAAGTCGGTTTCTTTGGTGAAAGTTTCTGCAATTCCGGCGAACACCCGATAAAGGTCTTCTGAGTCTCGTGAAGGCCCGGAAATGATAAGCGGGGTGCGTGCCTCATCAATTAAAATAGAGTCTACCTCGTCAATGATTGCAAAGTGGTGTCCCCCTTCATCTTCTGCGCGCTGGCGTAGTTCCTCCTTTTTATACACAAGGTTGTCGCGCAAGTAGTCAAACCCAAACTCGTTGTTGGTGCCATAGGTAATGTCGGCACGGTATGCCTCAGGGCGTGTTGCGGGACGGAGAAACTCATGCACTACTTTGAAACTTCCTTCGGTGTCTCTTTCTTCATCGTCTTCTTTTGTGGTGTGTGAAGGGTCGTAGAGTAAGGAGAGGTCGCCATTGATAGCACCGACACTCAACCCAAGTGCATCATAGATTTGTCCCATCCATACTGCATCGCGTCGGGCGAGGTAGTCGTTTACAGTAATTACATGCACACCTTTTCCAGTGAGCGCGTTAAGGTATACCGGTAATGTTCCCACGAGTGTTTTTCCTTCTCCGGTTCGCATTTCGGCAATACCGCGGTTATGAAGGACATACCCACCAATAAGCTGTACATCATAGTGGCGCTCACCGAGTACCCGACGCGACACTTCACGCACCACGGCAAATGCTTCAGGTAACATATCGTCAAGGGTTTTGCCGTTCTTGAGCTGTTCTTTAAAAAAGGTAGTTTTTCCTTTTAATTCCTCGTCTGAGAGGTCTTGAAGTGACGGCTCAAGCGCATTGATACTCGGCACGAGTTTTTGCCCCTGCTTCAAAAGCGGGCTTTGGGAATTGATTAAATTAGAGAATAACTTCATCGTTGCCCTATAATATCATTATTCCTTGTTTATTTTAAGCGTCTTTTTAATACAAAAAACACCCTGAGCAGTCAGGGTGTTTTTATCTGATAAGACAAGATCAATTGTCTTATCGTCGGCGCTTTGTGCGACGAGCGGTTTTCTTTGCGGCTTTTCGCGTCGTCCTCTTTGCCGTTTTTCTTTTTGCTGGCTTTCGCTTTGCAGCTTTACGCTTTGGTGCTTTTTTTGCCACCTTGCGCTTTGCAGCTTTTCGTTTTGGTGCTTTTCGTTTTGCCACCTTGCGCTTTACCACCTTACGCTTTGGTGCTTTTCGTTTTGCCACCTTACGTCTTGGAGCAGCTTTCTTTGCAGCTTTTCTTCTTTTCATAGAATGAATGTTTAGAAATGTTACGTTAAAGATTTACGACTTGTATGTGCCGAACCGCTCGACCTCAACTTACGTTGTGCGTTGCAATACAAGCTAAACTAATTATGCGCTTTTAATTTACAACGACACACATATAAAAAAGTTTTTGTGGATAAACTTTTACAAAAAAAAATAAACACTAAGAAAAAAAATTAACCCGGGGGGAAGTAAAAGAAACTTTGCGCATGTTTTGTAAATAAAAAAACCAACGGTACAAAAACCGTTGGTTTTTTAAGAGAATGTATTTACTTTTGTTGTCTTGAGTGTGCGACTGACGGGCGCGGGCTCCAAAAAGATCTTATGTGAGTGCTGCCATCAGCCGCACACTCAAGGCAACTTATTAAAGAATATCATATGGAGGATATCTCTTCTGTCGTTGAGATTTATGAGGGCTATGTAAAATATGGACACGGCGTGTCCATATTTTAAATGGAGAGAGAGTTGAATCGGAGTTGGGTGGTGGGTGGTGGTGGGGTTATTAGATAGATTCGTGAGGGTTGGGGGGGTGAGGAACATATTCTAACTAGGACATCGGATGTCCTAGTTAGAGGGGGTGGGGTGAAGTAGAGTGGAAAACGAAAATTCCCGCGTGAGCGGGAATTTTCGTAGATCTTTGGAAAGCTGATGCGCATTTGCATTAGCACTCACTGAGCTTAGAGTACCACAGTAAAGCTTATTTTGCAACACCTAAGGGTTTCTGCCTGCGCGGATTTCGCTGATAAAGAATTCTCCTTGCTCTGTAAAATCTGGATTGAGTTGTATTGCCGTTTGGAGTGCCTGCACTGCCTCGGCGCGATTATTGTCGTTTAAGTGAGCGCCTGCCAGCTGTAGGTAAAAATCAAAATTAGTTGGTTCTTTTTCAACACGACTTTGTGCTATTTGAACCACGCGATCAGTCTGCCCTGAGTCAATATATGCCTGCAGTATTGTATTGTCGTTCGGTGCCACTGTGTTGTAGCGCTCAATAAGAAGTTGGTCTGCAAGTTTATTTTGCCCGGCACCAATTGCTACTGTTGCATAGAGTATGCGCGCTTGGTCGTAGCTCGTGTCTAGTTCGTAGGCATCCTTAAGTAGCGCGAGTGCGCCTTGTTGGTTGCCAACACCGAGGGCAAGTAGTGCTTGCTCAAAACGAACAGCTTGCTTTTGAGGTGCGGTTTCGCGAGCGTGGTTGAGTACTGACTCGGCACCCACAGAATCACCTATCTGTCGCAAGAATGACCCGTAGAAAAGAAGAAGACGAGTGTCATCAGGAGCGCGCGCTACTTCTTCGGCAAATGCATCGCGGACAAAGAGGGTTACTTCGTTACGCAACTCATCTGTGCCGAGATGTGCAAGGTTAGGAGAGCGAACTTGGGTCGCAAATTGAAGTAATTGTTCGTGTGCTTCCTGCCTTCCCAGACCTCCGCCGACTATTACCTTTTGGAATGCAGTGAAGTTTTCAGAAAGACCCCCTTGGTGCGGGCGAAGCGCCTCAATCATTCCGGTTGCACGTGTCATACCTGGCACGTTTGCAAAGTAGAGAACGAGTGCCAAAACAATAACTACTCCAGCGGTGCCTGCAGTAACGGTGTTTTTAGAAAGTGTTTTTTCTTGAACTGGACCCTCCTCTATAGTGTGCTGATCAATTCCCCTTTCTTGGGCGCGATACAACAGAAGCGCCAAGACCGAAAAGAACATGATATAGCTCATAAGGTTATCAAACACAAAAAGGTTATGAAAACCGTAGCCCGCAAACAATCCGGTAAACAGTGCACGGTCGGTTACTGAAAAATTATTGTGTGGCTTCCAAAGATACCAGAGGACAATAACAAAAAACGAGAGATAGAGCCCGAGCGCTAACATACCGCCGGCGATAAGCCAATCAAGGAAAATGTTATGTACGCGGTCAAACCATGGTTCCTGTCCGAAAAGAGACGGTTGGTATTGTTCGTTAAATACATAGTTGAAGTTTTCTTGCCCCCATCCAAACACAGGACGCTCCAAGAATCCTTGCCATGCCATGCCCCAAATAGTGAAGCGGGTTTGACCTGCAGATAGTGAAATAGACGCAACACGAGTAAGTACCGGATTGTTCTGTACAAATGAGGTGTCTTTAATAAAGAAGAAACTACCGACCACTAAGATAACAGCCGCGAGCACTCCTACTCCAATTTTTCTAATGTTCCCGTGTCCTTTATTAAAGAAGACAAGCACGAGGCCTGAGAGGAACAAACCACCGATTAACCCTAAAATGGTGCCACGTGTTGCGGTATAGAAAATAATAACTATCTGTAGTAAAACAGCAATGCTGTAGACAAGACGAATCCATTTAGGAGAGTTCCATTTTGAAAGTGCGTAGAGGGTGAGGAAGACATGAAAGAGCATGTATACCGCCAAGTACGTGGCGTTACCGAATGTAGCATCAACACGAAGACCGCCCTGGTTGATAACAAAAAAACCGAGAAGTTGTGCAACGCCAAAAAGTGCAAGAAGTACGGAGACACCAATTGAGGTGTTAAGAAATCGCTTCCAAAGTTTCTCAGCGTTGAGCATAGTTGAGATGACGAGGAAGTATGCGCCAAGGTGCAGTATGGTGATATACCCCTCCATCCTTTCAAAGTTAGACCAGAATGACTTTGATGGATTTTCAGAGAAAATAGTGGAGATGCCAAGGGAAAGCACGAATGCGCCAATTGCAAAAAGGAGTGCTGATTTTTTCGGACGCACACTCGGAACGCGAAGTGCCAGGATAAGCCAGAGGGCGAAAATAATTTCAACGATAATGCGGAATGTGAAATTTTTACCCGTTATAAACGGAAAGAAAAAGTCACCGGAAACAATAAATGGTATAAAAAGGACCCCAAAAAGCCCTGTATAAATCGCATAGCGGAGTGTTTTATCCATGTCAAAAATTGTATCACAAAATGCTTTATATCTTCATAACTGAACGAATAAGCCGTTTTTTGACTTGCTCTTTGAGTCTGACAAAATGGTATACCACAAGCCGGGGGCTATGAACGATCTGTAAATATAGCGACTCAAGAAAAGAGGGTTTAAGTTTAGTCAAAAAATCTTTTATTTCTAAGTTTATTTCTTTAAGCTCATCGGGAAAACAAACATCGAGATACTCTAAAGACTCGTGTGTCGTATCAGTAGCATGAACAATACTACCCCCTGGAACATCAAACATCTTTCTTAGCATCTTTTTGAGTGCCTTAATCCCCTTTTTGTGAGTATGAGGTATTTTACCAACCTGTGATAAGTGGGCTAGGTTTGTATCAAGCACTACAACAACTACCGCTGGTAAATAACCTAGCGTATTAGTTTTTCCTCCCCAAACACCGCCACGCAAATTATTTGTCACATGCTCAATTTCATCTTTTTTTAGTTTTTTAATATGTAAAATACTAAACCCTTCATAATTTGAGATAACATTCAAAACCTGGTCAAGAACGCCAAGTTCAATGGTTTTTTGTTTTAGAACAAAAACCCCTAAACCAAATTCTTTCGTTTCTGTATTTGAAAAAAAATGTTTCCATACCCACTTATTTTTGGGAGCAATTTTTGCAAGAGTATCAAGTTTTGGTCTCCATCCATGGACATGGAGATACTCGTCCAATCCTTCCATTGTTATTTCAATTTTTATATTTAAATCATCAGCCATAGTACGTAGGACTCCCGCATAATCATTCTCTGGATTTTCATTTACATCCAATCCTGTTATTTTTGTCGGAACTCCTGCAAACAAGCCCTTGTGATAAACAACATGATAGGCCAAAGCTAAAAATGCATGTTTAGGATTTGGTATACGGGAAGAGGCCGGTCCGTCAATTGCATTTTGTATTATTTTCCTTGCCAATGGCGGCGGATAATAAGTAATATCGTTATATGTGGTACGAGAGACTGTCCACACATCAACTCCAAGTGGTCCAGGATTTTTTTGCAGGAACCCTTTTATAGTTTTCTCGTCTTCGTCAGAGACTAAAATATCTAGATCCCCTCCTTCTCTATATAGATTCGGTAACTTCTCAAAAAATCTTAAAACAACATATGCAACCCTGCTCTCCTTCAAAAAACTTAAAAAACCACCCACCCCCATGTCGTAAGATAAAGAAAGTCTTGTATGAAGGGATTCCGTTAAGATATGTTCAATAACCAACCAGTGCTGATCTGAACCAGCGACTTTTATCTTTTTGATACCTCTGATCTTTACCAAACCAATAATTAGCCGCCTTACAAGACCGGGGATAGCTACAAACCAACCCCAACGTGGGATAAAACGGACAAGAACATACTGAGCGGTTGCTGGGAAATCAACAAATAAAACTTTCGTAGCTTCGTGATCTAAAAAATAAACATCGCTACGCTCTTCTCGTATTTCCAATAAACTACTGTAGGAGAGTTCAGAAAAATCGCAATCTCTTTTCTTCTTTGAAAAGACCCTCACTCTTCCTGTCTTTTTTTTGTGAACAAATTCAGGAAGAGTTTTCCCATGAAAACCAAAAAAAGCAATATTACCTTCTGTAAGATAACTACTTAATCCCGCACCTTTTGATTGTTTTTGTTTATTTTTCATTGGAACCAATAAATCGTTACCCTTGACATTTTGAACCAAAAAATAGCATTTATTTTTTTAAAAGGTAAATATACGACAACCCTACCTTTGCATGCAATATGTATGATTTTCTGGTGAGGAAGTTATATATTTTGCTACTTGTGCCCCCATCTTTAGAAAACTCAAAATCATCATCCTCTACAGACACAACTTTAGGCACGTAAACATTCCAATCTAAAGACTCTAATACTTCTAGGTTCTGTCCCTCAACATCTATATTAAGAAAATCTACTAACTTCCTTTTTGTAGAGCCCTCAAGCACTTCTTGCAATGTGGTGCATTTAACTTGCTTTGTATCAATCAACTTAATGAATGATTTTTTCAACATCACGTCTTTCTGTTTACTTGAAAATGTATTACAGCTTTGGTGATTAAAAATATAATAAGGTTTTAATGTAACCTTTTTGTCTATTCCACAGTTGATATTAATGTCCCTCTTACGGTATTTGTTAAACAAATCAATACTGAACGGATTTGGATCTATGTTTATACCGCTCCATCCTTTCTTATAAAGACGGTAAGTGTTGGAGTAATGCATTGGGTGATACGCCCCGACATCAATATAAAAGCCATCCTTTTGGTTTGAAAAAATATGACCTAAAATAATATCCTCCCCCCACTGAGAATATGACTTTTTTGAAAAAGAATTGAGAAGCACCCCTTTCAGGTGAACCAGAAAAAAGAGGTGTTTTTGGATGAATTTATTTTTTGAAATACCCACCATATGACCCTATATTACAGTGTGGCAGAGTACATGTCACGATATACGTTAATATAGCCAAAGTGGCTCGTGAGAGATATGATGCTTGAAGTGTGTGAAATATGATAGCAGATCTAGAAAAATCCATGACGAATTTAAAAAAAAGAGCCTACACGCTTCTAAGGTGGAGTGAGAAATACACAAAAACTGACATGGTCTATTTAGCCGAGGGTGGTTTTTGGCTTTTCCTTAAAACGCTATTCTCCGCCGCTATTTCATTTGGACTCTCCGTCGCATTTGCAAATCTTTTGCCAAAAACCACATATGGTGAATACCGATATATCTTTTCAATGTTTGGTTTGCTTGCCATTCCAACACTCGCCGGAATGGGCCCTGCAACGACAAAATCTGTTACGCAAGGGTACGAAGGCACTCCACTTATGGCCCTTAGAACAAAAATCAAATGGGGTGTCCTTGGAAGTATCGCAAGCGCGGGAGTTGCTATTTACTATGCTGTCCAGGGAAATTTTGTCCTCGCTGGAGCGTTCGCATTGGTCGCGCTTTTCATCCCCTTTGTAGACTCCCTGAGTATTTATAATTCTGTACTTACAGGAAAAAAACTCTTTAGAACATCAACATTCTACGAAATATTTATCCAAGGCACCTCAACTTTAGTCATTGTCGCAACGTTATTTGTTACCAACAATTTAGTGTTTATTCTTACTAGTTATTTTCTCACGTATACAATAGTTCGTTTCGTTGTGTTTCAGGCAGTGGTAAAAAAATATACAGATAATACGAACATAGACCCTAAAACTACATCATACGGAAAACACTTAAGTCTTATGGGGATATTGGGAACTGTTTCTGCGGCATTAGACAGTATTCTCTTGTGGCAATTTATAGGCCCAGCGCAAGTGGCGGTCTACGCTATCGCGAAAGGTATGCCTTTACAAATAAGTGCAGCTTTTCAGAGACTTACAACGCTCGCATTTCCAAAGTTTGCCAAACAAGATTTTAAAACAATAAAAAAAGCCCTTGTTCATAAAATGATGTTGATGTTTATCATAATGGCGGTAATAGTTATCGTATATGTACTCGCCGCGCCGTATATATTTAATTTATTTTTTCCAGCATACTCTGAGGCGGTAACATATTCACAATTTTTTGCTCTTACTCTCTTATTCTTCCCTCAAAAATTTATCGGGACGGTGTTCCAGGCGCACGCACGAACAAAGGCACTTTATATTTCAACAACAATCACTCCAATAATTAGAACGTTTCTTGCGATTGCGTTAATTCCTTTTTTTGGAATTGCTGGTGCAGTCGCAACAGAGTTGACCGGCAAAGTTATAAATTTTGCTGTCGTTTTATATCTGTTTACAAGAAATGATTGAGGGGGTAATGTGACAATGAAAACAAACGGGATCAAAACATAATGCGAAGTATGAATAAAATACGATATTTCATAATCAAACTCTTAGAGAAAATCGGATACTATTATCCGGAACGTCTTCGTTCTGAAAATTTAATAAAGTATTTTTTTTATAAAGAACTCTTTGACAAAGCTAAACACTTAGACGGCGCAATTGTTGAGTGCGGAGTTGCCTACGGTCAAAGTCTTGTCGTATGGTCAACACTTGCAAAAGCAGAAGGTAGAAATAGACAGGTATATGGTTTTGATTCGTTTGAAGGGTTTCCCAGCCCAACAATAGAAGACGTAAGTGAGCGTAATCCTAAAAAAGGTGAGTTCAATGACGCCACCCAAAAACGCGTTGAAGTGATGTTAAAAAAGGCATACGTACCAATGCCAATACTTATAAAGGGTTTCTTTAAAGAAACCCTACCTCCTTTTAAAGAGAAAATCGCAATTCTATATATTGATGTAGATTTACACGATTCCTATAAAACTGTTTTAGAGAATTTATATGAACAGGTCGTGCCTGGTGGCGTTATTGGTTTTGATGAATATAAAACCCCTGCATGGCCTGGAGCAACAAAGGCAGTGGATGAGTTCTTTGTTGAAGAAAAAAAGAATATTCAAAAAGGTGAGTATTCAGGTAAGCATTTTTTTATAAAAAAATAAACTAATCCCAAACCTCTTTTCCTTCCTCTTTCAACTTTTCTATAATCTTTTCTGCAAGGTCTAATTCAATTTGAGAGTCTATATCAATATCACGCCAACGCTCAAAATAAAGCGGTAATATTTTATTTCCACTCATGGAGTTCCCCTTCAAAATTGTGTTAGGGCGAATGACGTCAACATACCCCGAATGCCTCCATACAGTAGGAAGCAGCTGACGGGGCATGTTGTACGGCTCAGAATATTGTTCAAAAACCTCAGGAAATTCTTTGGTTAGCAGTGGTTTTAAGAAGCCCGACTGTTCATCAAGCGAATACATTTTAAACGGTGTGTGGAGCGGTTCACACACTGAACGTACTGACGTTGCTTCATGATTTCCAATAAGTAGTTGGATTCCTGCGTCTATATCTGATGCCTTTTTTAAAGGCGTGGTTGGCCGCAAGTGCACCACAACATCAGGTATATACCCTTCTTTTTCTTTTAAAACCTTTAATGCGTGTTGAAATACCGGTAAATCGGGAGTCATGTCTTGCGCGAGTTCGCTGGGTCGAATGAACGGTACTTCAGCTCCATAGGAACGCGCAACGTCGGCCATTTCTTCGTCATCGGTTGAAATGATGAGGCGTGTGATGTTCTTTGCTTGTTTTCCTGCCTCTACCGTATAAAACAATAGCGGTTTACCAGCACATAATGCGATACTTTTTTGGAGAATTGATTTTGAACCACCGCGGGCAGTAATTACACCAAGTACTTCATTTTTATTCTTCATACATTTTATGCAGTAGGAAGTGATGTTTCATCAATACCCCGAGCATCAAGTGTCATTTCTGCAAATTCACGTATTGCACCATTTCCTCCCTCAGAAGAGAGAATTACATCGGCAATGTTTTTCACGATACGCCGGGCATTATTTGGAACGACTTTAAGTCCGGCAAGACTCATTGCTTCAAAGTCGGTCCTGTCATCCCCAATGTAAGCACAGTCACTCCATGTAAGATTATATTTTTTCTGCCATAATTCTAATGCTGCAACCTTGCCACCGGCTTCAAGTTGGTCAGTAAAAAATTCAACTTCTTTCCAGTTTCCAGATTTAACCGATGATAAGTTATTTATTTTCTCAACAATACTTTTAATGACCGCATTTTCTCCTGTTGCAAAAACCACACTAATATCTAAGGCGCGTAAAAAAGAAAGTCCCTGTCCATCGTGTAAATGACGAGTTTTGGTCACAACCACTTCCCCACTCGGCAAAACAGATCTGCTTTCCTGCCCAGTAAATAAAACCCCGTCTCCATCTAAAATAAGCCCCTTAAAATTCTTGAGCTTTTTTTGTATTTCTTCTGTCATATGCTAGAGTCGCTTCAATTTCTTTCTCTGAACAAGCTCAACCGGTAACACTTCATCTTTTTTATACGTTAAGGACTTTTGTACGGATTCCAAATCGCGAACCAACCTGCGCAATCCGTCAGGTTCAAGTGATGCGGCATGATCTGTTCCTTTCCATGTACGATCAAGTGTAAAATGACGTTCAATATAACCAGCCCCAAGCACGTATGCTGCTATGTCAACAGCAATACCTTTGTGGTGACCTGAAAAACCAATATTTTTTACAAAAGACTCGTGACCATCTTTTAAACGACTAATTTCAAGTAAACTTACATCATCAAAGGCAACAGGGTATCCAGATGTGCATGCATAGAGAATTAAATCTGTTGCTCTATTTTTTTCTTTAAAAAAGTCAACAATTTTCTGCTCCTCATCTCTGGTGGTCATTCCTAATGAAATATGAATCTCACCAGAATAATTATCTGCAAGAAATTCTAATATATCAAACTTTAAATTGCATGCCGAAGGAATTTTAATCATTTTCGGATTTAATGTGGTGATCTCTTTTGCTGATGTCAGATCCCACACAGACGTTGAATATTCAACACCAATCTCTTCGGTATATTTTTTGAGTTCAGAGTGCTGTTCAAGGGTAAACTCAAGGAATTCGCGATGAGCGCCATAGGTGTTACCGTAGCTGTTATTGGGATTGGGGTGTGGTGCGTCATATTCTTCTGTGGTGAGTAGTTCTCTATTGTTCCGTTTCTGAAACTTGACGACATCAACATCGCAAAAATTCTTCGCCACGCTAATCATTTGCTTGGCAACATCAAAATCCCCCTTATGGTTGCAGCCAATTTCAGCTATAACACGTGGTTTATGTTTATATTCAATCACAGTAGGTATTCTATCACGCCCACCTTACAAATAGGAAAGGAGTATCTCAGTAACACGGCGTGCTGAATTGCCATCAAGCACGTGTGCATATTGCGCTATAAGAGCATCGCGCTGTGGTTTATTTTTTTCAGGATTGTCAAGGTACTCGTTCATGTGTGCCACAAACTCCTCACTACTCCTGCTTACGGTAACCAGTTGAGAATTAAGGAGTTTTTTAAAATGAGTAACGTGAATAAATTTATGTATAGAATCAACAAGTTCTTCTTTTGGTTCAAAACTGAGAACAACGACTGGTTTTTGAAACACCGTCCCATCAATAACCATAGTTGAAACAAGTGTCACAACAACATCGCTGTACATAATTGAATCATTGAGTCTATCGTTTTCGTCAACAGTCATTTCACTATCTTTCTTCCGACCACTGACATTAATTCCAGGGTGGTCTATTACGAAATTCACGTCACCATTAACGCTTTGAGTGTCGCCAGTGTCGCCAGGTGGAAAGCGGACAAGAAATTGGACGGGGTGGTTGAAAGCACCACTATCAACACACTTTTTTAAGTATGCAAGAATTTCTCCGTCGTGTTTATATAAAATTTTCCCTCCGGGAGCAAAAAGTATTGTTTTCTTTTTTGGATCAAGACCCATATGTTCAAAAAACTCCTCACGGGTTGTCCTGTCTGTTTTTATGAGGTCGTAGTGAGGAACTCCCGTAATGGTTATCTTCTGCGCCGGTACTTTGTGGATAGAAACCATCTCTTCTTTGAGAACATTATTTGGCGTAATAAGGTAGTTTGGCACTGATAACAATACACCTTTAGTAGTTGCATTGTCCCACGAACGAACCATTCCTATGGCGGAGATGTTTCTGCGTTTTGCCTCTATAACCAATGCTCTGTCCTCTCTATAGAAAATATCAGTAGCGAACACAAGATTTGGTTGGTATTGGGTAAACAGCAAATCGAATGTGTCAACACGGAGGTACACTTTTGTAATAAAGCGCAAAAACTTATGTAAAAAGAAAAACCGAGACAGAAGATTAACTGAGTGAGCTAAGTAGTATTTTAAATATCGCCGTTCCGTTTTCAAATCGTCAACGATGTGGTTGTTTACACCGACGAGACTTAATGAAATAAAGTAGAGTATATTTTCAAAACGTTTTTTAGGAATTGACACACCCTTTATTATGATACTCTTGTTTCCGAAGTGTTTTTTATAAAAACTTATCTTTTGTTCAGGGACTATAAGAACAACCCTCACATTACTTTTTATAAGTATCGGTAAAATCTCGGTCTGTAAAATGTTCCGTGAAATAAGCGAATGAAAGCTAGTAATAAAAATTGTTTTCATAAAAACTACTTTTTGGGAAGATATATAAAAAGTCCAGCGCCGAAAAGCGAAGGCCAAAGATGATTTAAAAATGGTATCCCTTTATATGCTTTCAGAGAATATTCATCGTATCCGAGAGCTTTAAGCCACCATTTGGCGTCTGTGTACGTCCAAAAACGTATATGTTCACCGGGATGCAGGCGCCATTGTAGCGGAAATTTACCAAAAAATAATCTGAATCTGTGCACAAAATATCCAGTATTTGGAAAGGATATGAAAACTCCCTTTCTCGTTTTACTTAGAATAAATTCCAAAAACGCTTCGGAGTTATGTATGTGTTCTAAAATCTCAAACAACAAAATATAATCTGCTTTAGGAAGGGTTTTAAGTTTTTCCAAATCTTCAATATTAGAATGTATCGTTGTAATTCCAAGCTCTTTTGCCTTTATAAGCGCAGCTTTGGAAACATCAACACCAACAGTAGACGAAAGAGATGTTCTTTCTTTTATATATTTCAACACTGACCCATCGCCACACCCGACATCAATCACAGATATAGGACCCTCACTAGTCATGTACATTAGAGCAAGATCCGAACGTTTTTTTTGCCACAAAGAAAGAGATCCCAAGTCTCTCCCTCGTTTATCCTTCCAGTAGTCGTCGTAGTCAACCCTCTCTGTTGAGAGGTGCTTTATTGGATAGAGAAAGATTCGTGTATATGTTTCTTTCAGTCTAAAAAGTATATTTTTCATCTAAGTTCGTAGATTTTAACATATTCTTCTCTCACGGTGTTCCAGTCATGTTCTTTAGCCCAAACCACAGCTTCTTTGCTCATAGACTTCCATATCTCAACATTTTCTAAGATTTTCTCCATTGCCCCCGCTGTGGCTTCTACATTATTTTGTGGAACAAGAAGCCCCGTTTCCCCTTCTTTAATGGCATCCTCAGCCCCAGAGGACTTACTTCCAACAACAGGAAGACCAGAAGCATTGGCTTCTAAGTACACCAACCCGAACCCCTCAAAATGAACACCCTTGTTAATTGAAGTAAGAACAAGAAGTTTTGCTTTTCTGTATAACGCCAGTAACTCATCATCAGGTATGAAAGAAAGGAACTTGACCCGGCTCTCTATATTTAAATCAGTAACTATGTTTTTTAGAGAACTAACATAATCAGTATCGGCTTGATCTCCAATAATAAAATACTCTAAATTCGGAAACTTATCTGCTATCTTAGCAAAAGCTTTGATTGATACACTCTGTCCTTTTCGATATTTCAAAGCGCCGACGCTTAGTATTACCTCTCTCCTATCCTCAAAAGGAACCGCTGGTAAGTGGTTAAATTTTCCAAACATAATACCGTTATTTATGACCAACAAATTTATGAGGTGGTATTTTGCTAGTACGTTTTTTGTATAATTACTTACACAAATAATCTTTTGTGCAAACTTAAACGATTGATGGTGTAAATATCTCACTGGAAACGACAAGTGGTATGGGAGAACACCATAGGTACCATGAGTTGTAATAATATATTTTTTCCTGGTTAACTTTGAAAGGTAATAAGCAATAAAGGAATATTGTTCAACAAAACAATGAATGACATCACACTCCTTAGCGTACTTTCTTAGTTTTAATGCGTACCATAAAGCAGTTACGATATTTTTTATATAATTAGAACTGTTCGGTAAAATTCTTAGAACGTCAGCTGACGATTCGTTATGTCCATTCTTGTTGACTGCGACGATAACGTCAATGTGACTCTGTAAAAGAGAATTAGTCATATCTAGAGAATATCTCCCCCATCCATTTTTGCTATTCAACTCTGTTGTTAAAATTAATACTTTCATATATTAAGAAAATTGAGAGACGAGCTTTTTATAATGTTCAGGATATTTTTTGTATAAAATCTCAAAAATGATAAGCAAAGAGTAAAGCACGCCGGCACTTTCTAAAGTAATTGAAGTGTAATACGACAATAAAGGAGCTGCTCGTTTTTTCCAATCTTCAAAATCCTTTATCTTACGCAACCGAACCATGAGGTACACTGCATCAAGAAGCCAAAATGGTCTGTCCCCTGCCCGCTCCCAGTCAATCACGTATATCCTACCGGAACAATGGATGAGGTTGGGGCGTGCAAAATCGCTATGTGTAAAGCCCTTTTTAAGTATCGCGGGTGACTCGTGCAGTTGCTCTAAATGAAACTTAAGAAACTGATTACTATCAGTGGGAAGATGTTCTGAAATGATAGAAGCTAAGTTAGAAGCAGTGATTTCTCCATATGTTGGAAACGAACTTGAAAAATGTACGAGTTCTTTTTCTTTCTTTAATGCTACTTTTCTAGAAATGGGAAGTCCTTGGATTACTTCTTCCGCATAGAAATATAAACCATTACTATACCCATCAAAATATACCTGAGGAATATATACTATTCCAGAAGGTTTTATTGTTTGTTGGGATTTTTTTTCCCGTTCAAGTTTTTTATTGAAGCGTACAGCTCTCATAATTTTTATAAGACACACCGGCTTATTTTGAAATGTCACCAAAAAAAGAACCTTAGTATGTGGTTGGACAATTCGTTGACAAAACTTTGTTATAGAAAGTTGATCAGCGGTAGGAACATCCTCACCCACGTGAGGTAGTGTATTCCAATTATTCAATATAATGTTCCGTAGTTCATTAATCATGGTTCAACAACAATACATTCACTAAACACTAATAGACGAACGAGAGTGGCACCTCCTGGAATGTGAAAGAGTGCACGAAGAAGTGTTCCCTTTATACCGTGATCAGTGCTTATTACAGAGGTTATGAACTTAAGTGCGTACCGGTCATGCGATGGCACTAAAAATCGTGGGAGTGAAGCGCTTGGGTGTGCAAGGTACACTGCCCCCTTGATGTTGCGAGATTTTGAGATATCCCCGCGAAATACCACTCTACTGCCAACAGAAGTAACATACTGCGTGTCTTCTGAGAGTAGTGCGTCACCAGTTTTTATTTTTTCTTGCATACAAGGTAATAACCGCTGGTTAAAATGTTTTCTTCAATAACTTCTTTCTTAATATCACCATACTCACTCTTAATAAGCCAATTTAAATGATTTAAAACAAAGGCAAAGAAAAAAAGTTTAAGTTTTACAACTATATTAAAATGTAATTTTGTTTGATATGCAACCCTCTGAAACAAAACAGCAAGAGCTGAGAAGTTTTTTGTCTCTGGAATAATCTCTAATATTTCCCAGTCTTTAAAGAGTTCTTTGAGTCCGTATTTGGTAAAACGCCAGTAGTCATGAGGAGCATCGTGAATTGGATATATAAAACGGGTAGTGAGTACAAGCTTCCCTCTTGGTTTGAGCACACGCTTCATTTCGGCAATTACAGTTTTTGGATCTTTTACATGTTCAAGAACCTCCGTTGAGAGAACAAAGTTAAACTCATTTTCTTTAAACGGCAGGTTGTGAGCGTCGGCAATAACGTCGGGTTTCCGTTTGGGATCAATGTCTACAGAAACACGGTTTGGGAAATATCTATCATAAGAAGATCCTCCTGAGCCGATATCCAAAATCTTATCGGATGTGGCATGCTCCTTTAGGAACAGGTCTAGTTTTGCTCTTGTTATTTTTTTAAACATTTTAATATATGTGACGCTCTGTTTTTCCAAGTATACTGCTGAACATCTTCCAGTGCATCAGGCCCTCCATTATTCAAAGCTCTACTAATTCCACTCATAAGCTCTGTTGGGTTATCGGACTCAACGAGCGTGCTGTTTTTTTCATTTAAGATTTCCCTTGTGCTCGGCACATCAGACGCGACGATAGGAGTACCGCTTGCCATATACTCAAAGAGTTTCATTGGGGATGTGTACTTTGCCGAGGTTTCGGTTTGTGCACTATTAGGCAGTACTACTACATCTGCCGAGCGCATCCACAACGGTATTTCTTTGTGGGGACGATGTCCAACAATAACAATATTTTTAACTGATGCGTATTTGCTTTTAAAGCTCTTGATGTCTTTTTCAGTGCCCCCAACAAAATACACCCACACTGACTCAAGCTGTTTGGCTGCTTCGGCGAGAGTGTCTACCCCCTTGCTTGCATAAAGGTGCCCTGCGTAAAGAGCAATACTTTTATCCTTTGGTAGGTTAAGTTTTTTTCGTGCATCTTCTTTTGATATATTAGTTGAGAACTCTTTGAGGTCAACGGCATCATGGGCAACGGTAATTTTTTTAGGATCAATGCCGGCTTGTATATACGCATCACGTAACCCTTCTGAAATAACAATCAGTTTATATGCTCTTTTGGCAACAAATTTTGAAACGGGGGTTGGTTTTGTATGCGCTTCATACACCAACTTTCTCCCCAATAAGAGATACTGTGCTAACACAGCGGCGTCTCGTGAATAAACTACATCGGCTTTCCAAAAACTTTTTTGCCACTTTACTGCTTCTGAAAACCAGAGCGTTGAAAATAGAAAACCGAAAAACCCCCATGGAACTATATCTGGTGTATTCAGCGCGGTG
Organism: Patescibacteria group bacterium; assembly: GCA_029260935.1. GTDB lineage: Bacteria > Patescibacteriota > Minisyncoccia > Phycocordibacterales > Phycocordibacteraceae > Phycocordibacter. The sequence continues at coordinate 24,798 of JAJDCJ010000009.1, forward strand.
AGTGTAAAGTTTTTTTGAACACCATAGTATGTAAACGGGTCTTCTGTAATGTGTGTTTTTCTTCCCGGTATAACCAGCTCTACCTCCACACCTTCGTGTGCAAATGCCTCACATGTTTTCATAATCTGAACACCGTGAGCTTTTTCGGTTGGAAGGCGGATATGTGCGATATAGAGAAGTTTCATGATGAAGGGACAGCAATATGAACTAATTGAGGAATATCTAAAAGTGTACCGTATTTACTAGCAGGAACAACGGTTACATTAAATACCTCCCTATTTTCTGTTGAGACACGTTCAACTTTTTTTATTTCCCCATACCGAGTGCTGTAGCGAGGTAAAAGCATTACGAAAAGCTCTTTGAGGAAATGAGCGCTACGCAGGAGTGCCTCAAGAAAATGCCCGCCACGGAGGGCATACCATATATGATTGATTGTTTCCCTGGCGCTAAATATAAGACGCGGAGGGAGCTTTGGAAGTTGCCACACCCATACAACACTATCGGGTAGTCCGTTATCAAACATACCCACGGACGGGTTTCTTACACCGAGGGTGCTGTTGAGCAACACTCTACCTGCAGGAGTGGTTGCAGTAACAACATCATGCCCGACAAATCTAAAGGAAAACGGTTTAATTAAGTGTGCTGAATTAAATACATTTTGTGCATCAGGTATGCGGAGAAGCCACGCAAGGTGTGCCGTCCAAAATATGGGGCATTGGAAATTAATATCTGGCCCGAAAGCAGAATGCAGGTATCCATCAAAAAAATGCTGACGAGCTTGAAAAAGAAGGTTGTTGAGCGCGACCTGTGCCTCCGGTAAGGAAGAGTGTGCGAGTGCATACGCATCAAAACCACTGGAGGCGACTTCATAGGAAGACTGCCAATACCAGCGTTTACTCTCCATGCGCATATCTTTTATCCCATCTGTTTTATACATTGACAGTAGTGCGCGCTCTGATTGTATGAGTCGCTCCTCGTACGGCGCCGTATCAATGTGAGCCAAAGAAAGCGCGTACCGAGTAAATGCAATGTGGCGCGACTGATAAAACGGGGTCATACCGTCATACCCTTCAAAGTCACCCCGACGTTTTGGATCGGGATAGTATCGAAAAAAACCGTCTTCTGTCATATTAGAAAAAGCCTGCTCTATACTTTTTTTTATGACCTCGTTGTATGTGTCTGTTTTTATGTAGTGTGCAAATGACGCAACACCGGTGAGACCCCAGAGACGCTGATTGGTTATTATCTTTTCACCTGCTGCTTTTACAAGATACCCATCAACAACCTCACCCAACACAGACGCATAGTGTGTATGCTCATCTTGAGTAAATGCATCGTGATGTAGTGTAAGAAATCGTGAGATAGCATCAACACTTGCTCCAGTGTCAATCACATTTTGTGACATGTTCATAGGGTCAAGGTGCCCTGGATAAAAAACGTGATTTCCGTTATCCACTACTATCCGACCAAGTAAGTCGTCCATGTGGTGTCTCCCTTTTTCTATATCGCCAAGCTCCGTATAGAAATCAAGTAAATAGGCGTGGCTTCCTGTGTGGGCAACGTGGTGTTTTGCGCAACGCTTTTTATGCTCCAAAAAACGTGCCGCATCGTGTATCATGGAGTTAAATGTCATCATAGTTACTGTACAGTATGATGACACCCGATTGTTTAATCAGCAAGTGTTATGCAAATACCTGTTTCCGTTGGAATTCTTACATTTAATTCAGGGGGGGTGCTGCGTAGAGCCCTCAAATCAGTAGAGAATTTTTCTGAAATCATTGTTTGTGATGGTGGGTCAAAAGACAATACCTTATCTATCGCGCGTGAGTTTGGTGCTACTATAATCAACCAAGACCCACGCTATAAAAACCCGAATGGTTCAATTGCTAATTTTTCAGGGGTTCGTAACCAGATGCTTGATAGTTCAAAGCACAACTGGTTTCTTTTTATTGATTCGGATGAATATCTTTCAAAAGAATCTGAGGAAGAGATCCAATTAATCACCTCAAAAGAAATAAATGATAAAAGCATTCTTGCCTACTGGATTCCGAGAAAACGTGTTTATAGAAAGCAAATTGTAATGTGTGCAAGCACATATCCAAGCTATCAAATGCGCTTCTTTCACAAACGTGGCGTCACCAAATTTATTAAAGAAGTACACGAGCGTATAGAACTTAAAAACAAAACAAAGACAGGTTATTTAAAAGAGTGCGAATACGTCCCCTTTGAGTTCACCAAAGATGCTTGGAAAAAGAAACTCATTTATTATCTTGATATAGAAACCGCTCGACATCAAAACCAACCGTTTTCTGATTGGTTAAGATATATTGTTTTTAATTCTATAAAAAGCTCTACTCTATACACTTTTCGATATCTACGGAATGTATTGTTCTGTCGAGGTGTACGTATGCCCTTTTGGTACGAGGTGATGCAACACTGGTATTATGCACAGTTGATTATGAGAACCGGTAAAAAATATTTCCTATAAAGACCGTTGGTATACTGTAAGAATTCGCGGGACAAGAACACTGAGGTCATGATGTTTTTTTACATATTCAACCATCTCTTGGGGACTATTCTTTTTAGTTTTAGATTCTATTGTAAGAGATAGATCTTTTGGTGTTGGCTCTACCACTATAAGAGGCATGTCGTGGTATGACATATTTGTCGTAACTACGGGACAACCACAGGCGAGCGCTTCCAACACTACTTTATCCAAAGAGCCAGTTTCGCTGGTATGTATAAATATACCAGCGCGACGATATAAAGGTATGAGCTCTTGTTGAGTCAGTGCACCCATAAAATGGGCTCGTACACCGAGTGTGTGAGCGAGGGTCTTTAGTTTAGTTTCCTCCTCTCCAGTGCCTACGATATATATATCTTGACCGCTCTCTTTTGCTGCTTGTATTGCGAGGTCGTGACGTTTGCTGTTCATCAGGCGACCAACTGAAAGCACCCACTCTTCGCGTGTGATGTTTGTGTTGGGTGTGAACACATCAGTATCAATACCATGCCCTGTGATATGAATTTTTTTTGACGGCAAACGAAAACTTTCCGGTGTTGCGGTAAATATATGTTGTACAAATTTTTCTGCGACGTGTAGTTTAAAATCAACGCTTTTATGCATATACCAGAGTCCGAGGGTTTTCCCCGTAAGGCGCCACCACCACCCACTCAACACGATATACTCGGGGTTCATATGAACGAAAACGGCATCATACTGTTTTCGTAGAGTATAGAGTGTTGAGTAGAGAGTACGGAGGCGCTGTAGACGACCGGCGCCCTTTTCTTTGCCGAGTGAGTGCACAGTGACGTTTTTTGGTAGGTCGTACTCTCCTGTTTGTAGTGCAATGACATGGATATGTTCAAAGTGTTTCGCAAACTCTTCTATCCAGCGGTGGAAGAAGCCAAGGATGGGATGGTTTTTATCTACTACTTGAGTTGCGATGAGGAGTTTCATATGAGGGATTGTTTCCAGGTGTGGAGCCATTCGTCTTTGGCGAGTACGGCGAGTGTGAGTGTGGCGGTGGGTTTTTCGGTGAGGGTTTTTATAAGCGCGACTGAAAGTTCACGCTTGGGTGCTATGATCGCACCTGCCTCGCGGGCACTGCCCACGTCAGGCGCCACTACTGGGACACCTGAGGCGAGCGCTTCAATGATGCTTGCTCCCCAACTTTCAGCGCGCGAGGTTGAGAGGACAACGTGCGCGCGAGGTATATAGCCAACTGGACTCTGCCAGCCGGGAAACTCAACAGGTAAAGCGTACGCTTTCGCTTTAGTGCGAAGTTTCCCCTCAAGAGAACCACTCCCGAGCATAATAAGTTTCGCATCTATCCCCTTTTGGTGCACTTGTTTGAGCACGTTAAGCGCAAAGAGTGGGTCTTTTTCATCTTCAAAGCGCCCTATCCAGAGTACTGTGGGCTGTGTGTCCGGCGCTCTTGTGAGGGCTTTAAATGGCTCTAAATCAAGGTATATGGGAAGTACGGTAATAGGTGCGTGAATTTTTATTTTTTCAAGTTGGTTTTTTACCCGCTCTGAAACTACGCGAATGGAATCTGCATGGAGTAGTACGATTCGTGCTAAAAAATATTTGAGTGCGTTTTGTTTTTCTATGTCCGCGTGCACCTGTACGTTCAAACGAGTCTTGAGTATACGCGCAATAATCCATGCGACTACTCCGCGGAAGAACGGGTCTTGTGTGGTGACGACGTCAAAGTGACTTTTTGGTATATGCGGAAACGGTGCATCAAGACCCCAATAAAGCACTTCAAGTGTATCAACTGCGGACGCCTGCAAGTCAAAACGGGGGTGGCCCTTTTTAAAACTCTTGTCTCCTGTGATCATTAATACGCGCATACGTTATGTTTGTTTTTGAGTATGAGTAGCAAACCATTCTGCAATGTCTGCAACGTCGGGTTTTTTGGTTACGATGTGTAGCGCGAGGTCAAATAATTCATCGTCGGTAGCGACTATGTCATAGCCATTCACCTCGAGAAAAGTAAGTGCGGACATCACTCCTGTTCTTTTGTTCCCGTCAGCGAAAGGATGCTGGGTAATGATGAGGTACGCATACGTGGCGGCCTTTTGGAATATCGTCGGATAGAGCGTTTTTCCAAACACCGCTTGGAGCGGTTTTGTTTCAAGAGACTTGAGTGTACTGGGGTCACGCGTACCGAACAGTCCTCCACTCTTTGCCAATACTGCAGCGTGAATAAGTTCAAGCTGTTCAACAGTGAGGAGAATAAGTTTTGCCATACACTCTAAGCATCGGCAAGACGTTCCAAGGCTCCTTGGTATCGTTTAATCAACGCTAGAGCAGTGTCAGCAACGCGTTCGTCTTCTGGTGAAACATCGTCTTTGCCACTTTTTTGAGGAGTACGCTTAATAAGCACACCGTCTTTGACTGCTTCGACAAAAATTGGTGTTCCTGCCGTGATGCCAACGTCCTCAATAATAGCCTTGGGTATAACTGCAGCCACTGATGAGCCGACTTTGATTGCTTTTTGTTTAAATGCCATATACCGTGATTATAATCTGATTATAATGAAAATACAACCCCTCCCCACCATCAGAATTAGCGATGTTGGGCATCGCTAATTCTGATGGTGGGTTATTTTTGTAATGATTTTATAGATAGTGATTTCAAAACGGATGCGGTTTCATCTACCATACGCGCCACAGAAAATTTTTCAACGCGCTTCTTTGCGCTTGTGGCAAGGCGCCGGCGTGTCTCAGGCGAGGTCAGTAGTTTTTCAATGCGATGCTCTAGTGCTTTTTTATCATCCGGCTTTATTAAATATCCGTTCACGTTGTCTTCAATTAACTCAGGATTACCACCAATCTTCGTGGTGACAATCGGTACTCCCACAGCAGAAGCTTCCAAGAGAGTGTGCGAAAAACCTTCGTAGTGTGTGTTGAGGGCAAACACGTCGGCTGCACGCATATAGCGGAGTGCCACGGGACGGTCTACGTTGCCGGTGAATATAACGCTGTCTGTGCTTTTAAGTTTTTCTGCCACGGCCTCAAGTTTTTCTTGATCGGGACCTTCGCCGACAATGAGGAGTGAGAGGTCGGGAAATTTTTTTTTGAGGTTCGCGTGTACCTGTATGAGTGTTTCAAAACCTTTCCACGGCACCAGGCGCCCAACTGAAACGATGAGTTTTCCTTTATAGCGCAAAAGTCCGCGAATGACTTGTTTTAATCCTACTGCTTCTGCCACGATGCCGTTGTACACTACCGTGATGTTTTTCTTTGGTACGCCCCACGTAGCCACAATGCGCCCAAGATATTTTGACGGCACTATAACTGCAACGGCACGGCGTGCTACCCAACGCTCAACTGCACGCATGAATTTTGGCATAAGTGATAGCTCTTCGGATTTTTGAAAAGACTCAATGGTGTCGGTGTAGTTGAATCGCTGTTGCGATTGCTCCCACGCAAAGTCCCCCACTATTTTCAGGAGAAACTTTTTTCGCATCAAAAAAGCAACGAGTGCGGATGGCAGTCCGACAGAAAAAGGATCTTGTGCAAAAATAACGTCTACCTCAAAGGATTTTTTTAATACTATGAAAAAATACACAAGGTGTCGTATGCCTTTTGGCCACTTGCGGACGTCCCGAAACGGCACTACCGAGACCTCAAAACCATCCTTAGGAAGCTCATCCTGGAGTATCTTTGAATAGGTTGCGGGCCCCCCACCCTCAGGCGGAAACAGCCCTGTTGCTATCAGTACGCGCATACGAGCACTATAGCAAAATAGATGAGAAAACGCGTTCTTTCATGATTTTAGTAATAGTGTTCCAGTCATATTTGGAAAAAGCCAGCTCTTTGGCGTTTTTCACAATTTCTTGGGTTTTTTCTTTGTCTTCTATAAATAGTTTTACTGCTCGGGCTATACCCTCTGGATCACGGGTATCTACTGCCCTACCAGTTGATGGTTTGTCTGGGTTTCTCTCAGGATCAAAAAGAAAATCTGCAATACCCCCCTCTTGGGTTGCAATAACTGGGATTTCTGCAGCAAACGCTTCAACAAATGAACTACCGAATCCCTCAGACAATGATGGGCGAATAAATATGTCAGATACTTTTAGATACTTCGGCATTTCGCTGTGATCAACAAACCCGACAAACTGCGCACGTGACTCAACACCAAGTTTTTCTGCGAGTTTTTTGAGTATGTCTTCGTCAGGACCAGTTCCCAAAATTATGAACTTCACGTTTTTAGGAAGATGCGGAAGTGCTTTTATCACATCGTCAACTGCGTTTTTCTTTACCAAACGTGATGTGGTAATCACGAACACATCACCCTCCTTCTTATTAAGTTTTTCACGAATAGGTTTCAGTTCTCCTTCAGAATACGTTTGTGAAAAGTGCCCTGTGTTTACTGCGTTTGGCACCAATTCAATATCTCCGACATACCCCATACGCTTCGCCCACTTACCAAGGAATGTTGAAATTACTTGTATGGTATCTGCACGCGTAAATGCTTCTTTGAACAGTTTTCCGAACGGTTTCATTTTTTGTTCAATGTATTCAGGTGGATCTCCTTCTTGCAAGGTCAATATGTATTTGACATCTGGATGTTTCTTTTTAAATAAACCACCAGGAACACCAGTTGAGTGTGCCATCATACTCCATACCGCGTCGTATTTGTATTTCTTGTGCAATTCACTCGCCTTTCTTGCGGCTGCAAACTGGAACAACACCTTGTTTAAATGGAGTGGAAATTTTTTCAAATCCTTTATCTCAGGATTTTCTATTGCAATACCAATGCGGTGTACTAACACATTCCCTATTTTTTCAACCTTTGGCAAGGTTGAGTCAAAGCGGTTAGTAACCATATGAAACTCAATGTCATACGGTGAAATACGATCGGTAATTTCTTTTATTGCCACCTCTGCGCCACCGATATGCTTCGGATAGTATACGAGTGAGAAAATGAGTACTTTTTTCATTGCGAAATCATTTTTTTAATATCATCCGGTAAGGTATGTTTCGTATTCCACCCAAGTTTTTGTATTTTCTCTAGGTTTTGTTTTGAATGTTTTCGGTCTCCTTTTTTACTTGGTAACATTTCAATTTCCCCACCAAACATTTCTGCAACCTTCAAAAGAGAGTAGGATTCAGAAGATCCTATACAGTAACCATCACCTTTTCCTTTTTCGCCTACTAACATAATCCCATCAACCGTATCCTGAACATGAGTAAAGTTGCGAAGCTGTGTTCCTGGCGAGACCACCGTCAACGGCAACTCCTGTTTATGTTTTTCGTTAAAAATCGCAATTAAAGTACCGTATTTGTCATTACGTTCCCGCTGTCCATACACATTATAAAAATAGGTAATCGCATAATCTAAACCGAACCATACTCCGTAGTTGTTTACTAGTTGTGTATTTGACGCCTTGAAGTAAGCGTATGGGGATTGGTTCTCGCCATCCTCTAAATCGTCAAACTCTCCAAACTTTGTACTAGAGCCGGCATATATAAGACGAATTTCTTTTTGCGTACAGTACTCGAGCACCTTAAATGTTCCGTGGACATTTAAATCCCACACTTTCTCTACATCATCAAAAGAGGTTAAAACACGAGAATATTCACCGAGGTGGTAGATGATGTCCGGCGTTTCGGGGATGTGCGTTTCAATGTCTTTAGTGTGCCCTTCGCGGTAGTCAACGCCATCTACGTGGTTTTCTTTTGTTCCAGTGAAGTAGTTGTCCAAAGAAATAACCTGATATCCTTCTTTTACCAAACGTTCGCACAGGTGCGAGCCGATAAAGCCCGCGCCGCCAGTTACTACTGCGAGTTTTTTACCCGCTCCTTTATGTGTCGCACTGTTCGGTGTGTCGGTGTTCATTCTATTTCTTTGATTGAATACTCTTTATACCCATTCCCGCGCAAAAAGACAACACTGGCAACGGCAATGCCGACAACGGCAAAGAGCGCGACAAACCAACCAAGCAATGGTGGAATGCGCGAGGATGATTCTGCGAGTGCAACTGAAGGCGCGGTAATGAGTGCACCTTCTTGTCCAAATATTTTTGAGGACAGTGGAGCGTCGCCTGCCGAGCTGTTAGGGATTTGTGGAACTGTGCCGAGAGGACCTTGAGAAATAGTAGCTGTTGTTGCGCCAACTCCTACGGATGCCGTGGCGCCACGTGCCGGGCGTGGCGGGCGTGCTACAAAAAGCGGTGACTCATAGGCGACAGCTACTAACCCGTTAGGATACTGAAGGGCAACGGTGTGAGGAGCGAGTCCTGAAAGCCCTGTTCTTTTATTTGAAACAAGCACTTCCTGCCCAGCTGACACTATGGTATATGAAGGAAATTGGAATTGTGTTCCTGAGGAAAAAAGCATCCACCCACCAAGATCAACTTCAACATCGCTTTTGTTTTCAATGGCGATATATTCACTCGTGACTTCACTTATGACCAAAGACGCTGGAATGGCCTGTACCACGATACGATCAGTGGCGCTGTGTGCACCACTTGATGTATTAACAACTACTGTATACGTGCCGGGAAATGAAAAATTGTATAAAACTTTCTGACCTTCTTTTCTGTCGCCGTTGCCAAATGTCCACACGTGCCGAGCACCCTGAAGTGGTGCTCCCGTAAGCCCTATGGTCTGCGCACTAAATACGCTGTCAGCTCCGACGAATACGGTGCGGTCTTTCCCTGCGTCAGTAAAAATGTCTGGGTTTATAAAGGAGCTTGGTTGGGAATTTCCTGTAGTGTTTTCTGTGTGCTGGTTTTGTTGTTCGGTTTGTGATGAAACAGGAGGTGTTTGAGATGTAGGTTGTGCACCCGAAGGACTGCCGGGAGTGGGTGATGCGGGAGCCCACGCACCACTGCTGATTTTCTGTAGACTCATACCATTACCATCGGCGCCAAGCTCGGGTTGGTAGAGTGTAGTGTCCACGTCTGTAAGTGACTGGTCGCGTATAGTGAGTGCTTCCCCACTGTTGCTGAGTGAAAACGCGCTGTCATACAACACGCCATTGAAATTCGGCCAGTCTACAAGAAACTTTGTGCTGTTATCGGCGATAACGGCGTACCCGCTCGGCGGTAGAGCGCCGCCTGAAACAAGGGTGAGCGCGTGGTTGGTGTTCGCTTCAAACAACTTCCAGGTAGAGAGATCTAGTGTTTCATTTCCCGCGTTGTATACTTCTACCCATTCGCGCCCAGCGTCGGCCCCTTCAAGGTCGTACATCACTTCGGTGAACGACACTGAAGCAAAAGAGATGAGTGGAAATGAAAGTGTAAGGAGAAGCGCAATGGGAGCTACATACAACAGCTCACGTAAACTCCTTTCAGGGATTTCTTTTTTTTGAGGTGGTGTTTCTTTGTGTTGTGGTTGTTCTGAAGTACTCTGTGCGTCACCATTATTTTTTGATGGTCGTTTCGGCGTACTGTCATCATCTTTATTTTTGTTTTTATCGGCATCTTTGTTTTTCGCTTCCGGGTCCTCTTCTGCTTGTTTTGCGCGCTCAGCTTGTTTTGCAAAAATTGAACGGAAGGCGTCTTGGAAATTACCCGACTGTTTTTTCTGATCACTCACTTCGCTTTTTTTGTCTTTAAACGACTCGTCTACTTTTGAGCGCACCGTGGTGTAGTTCCGACATGCATGCACCACCATATCCTGGTATGAAACATTTTTTTTCTCAGGAAGTGTACGTGTGCGTGCAAAGAACGGTTTGCCTCGCGTGCCATCTATAGTGAGCAATACAATAAACTCGCCGGGCTCTAACTGCACCAAGTCATTGAGTTCGGCAAATGGATAAAATGCTTTTTCAATAATTTCTTTATCAGCAGAGTGAGCGGCAAACGACGCAACCGAGCCACACCGCGAAAGCGCAGAGAGACGTTTGTCAGTATCTGCCTCTTGAATGAGCGTGTCGGCAACGGTAACTGAGAGTGCTGTTGGTGCTGAAAAAGTACGATCAATTTCCCCTTCTGTAAGATAGCGGAGCGTGTCGTGTAAATAGAGCCCAACAGGTGTATTGTTTTTTCTATTTGCAATGCGCGCACCGAGAGTAAACAGTTTCATCAGAGGTGTCACACGTGTGGGGTATATACGAATATGTGAAAAATCAACCACGACTATTTGCCCGTCCGGAAGATGGTCTAGAGTGAATTTTGAGTTGGCCTGCCCCACAACATTGCGTACCATAGTGTCCTGTACGATAAACTTTCCCGACTCTTTGAGAGTCTCTATCATATCTGCGTTTGCAGTGAGTTTGTCAGTAAACTTCTTTTGTGTCACTTCGTCTTCTGCAAAAAACTTCTCCCGAAACTTTTGGTCGGTAATGAGTGAGTAGAAGGTAATTAATGTTGTTCCTTCGCGCGAAAGCAGAACGAGTGCTACTTCTTTAAGAAATGGTGACGGAGTGAGTTGATAGACTTCTGATAACACCTCAACCAACATGTCGGTGCGTTCGCTTGCAGGAAGTGTTTTGATATCGTCAAAGATATTCCACGAGTAGGGGTACTCGGCGTTAGCCGGGTCAACAAACACCACCTTATCTAGAAGTTCAGGCTCAATGTGCTCCATCAGTGACGTTGCACTTTTGCCGGTGGCGTCAAGAAGTATGACTCCCAAACCCCGTTTGATGTCTTGGAGTGCCATAGACACGAGCATGTCGCCCCGCCCCGAATGAGGACGCCCTAAAATACAGAAGTGTTTTTCTCGGTCGCGGTCTTTAATACCAAAATTGACCGTCTTTTCTTTGAGGGTCGTGGAGCCGATATAGGTTACGTGTGTGCCCCAATCCATACAGTAGTGGCAGTATAAATCAAAAATGACCGTGAGGGGAGGATTGAAGTATTAATGCGATATAGAGAAGTTATAAAATTAGTTGAATTTCTCATAAAAAAAAAGTGCGCATACCC
>JAJDCJ010000010.1 GCA_029260935.1 Patescibacteria group bacterium
TTTCCATCGCGTCTTTATACGTAATACGTGGAAATGGTTTATCTTTAAGAGTGAATCCCATAGATTCAACCGTTTCTGTTATCATAGCTTCAACGAGAGACATAATGTCTTCTTGATCTACAAAAGACATTTCAATATCAAGCTGAGTGTGCTCAAACCCTCTATCTGCACGCAAGTCTTCATCACGTATCGCACGAGCTATCTGAAAATAACGTTCAAAACCGGCGGTCATTAGCAGCTGTTTATACTGCTGTGGTGATTGTGGAAGTGCATAAAACTTGCCGGGGTTACGACGAGAAGGTACTACAAAGTCTCGCGACCCTTCAGGAGTTGATTCAGTCAAAAGCGGTGTTTCTATCTCTATAAAATCCCTACCGAACAGGAACTCACGTGATTTTTGTATAAAATCCGAGCGGAGGCGCATATTCTTCTGCATACGCTCGCTCCTCAGGTCAAGATAACGATAACGCAAGCGCACGTCTTCATCAATTCCCGAAGTATCTTCTGTGATTTCAAAGGGCGGTGTTTCTGATTCATTTAAAACCTCTATTCCTAGAATTTCAAGTTCAATAGCACCATTTTTCTCTTCAGCGTTCACCATTTTTTCAGGGCGTTCGTTTATTTTTGCGGTAACCGAAACCACATACTCAGGTCTCAGAGTATCGGCCGTCTCAACTACACCGTCATGACTTGGTAGTGCCACTGCTTGCACTTTTCCTGAGCGGTCTCTTATATCAAGGAAAATAAGCTTCCCATGGTCACGTCGTACATCAACCCAACCCTGCACTAGAACCTCTTGCCCGATATGGTCGTGTAAATCCCCTATTAAAATCCGCGCTTGTGCTGGTTCCATATAGTATTCCCCTACTATACACTGCCATTTTCTATTACGGAAGTCTGACTTCCGTAATAGGTGTATAATTATTTTATGCGTAGAGAACCATTCACTGTCGGATCATATGTTCACGTAACAAAGCGTGGCGCACGTGGTATGCCTATAGTAAAAAATGAAATAGACAAACATAGATTCAAACGACTTCTTTATTTTATGAACGACGCCTATCGTGATGAAACTTGGGAACGAGATACTAAATCATTACAGCCCTTCGAACGGCCGGCACATTGGCCAGTTCGTAAACCCATTGTTTCTGTGCTTGCGTGGACACTGATGCCAAACCATTTCCATTTGTTATTAAAGGAAGAAATTGAGGGCGGTGTGAGTAGTTTTATGCAGCGGCTTTGTGGAAGTATGACAAATTACCATAATGCGAAATATAAAGAACGCGGTAGTCTCTTCCAAGGTGCTTATCATAGTAGAACAATCACCTCTGATACATATCTTCGTTATGTTCCTGCATATATCATGACTAAAAACGTTTTTGAATTGTACCCACAAGGATATGCGTACGCAGAAAAAAACTTTGAAGAAGCTTGGAAATGGAGTGTGGAATATCCCTGGTCAAGCTTAAACTATTATTCAGGAGCAACTAACGAGGCCCCAGAATTACAAACAGATGTTCTGAAAGAAATATATACCCCGGAATCTTTCAAAATATTTTCAAAGGACACTATTCTTGGTAGAGCAAAACTCCCCGACTATCTCATTACGGAAGTCTGACTTCCGTAATGAGAGTTCATTTCGGAATGTAGCGAGGATGTAAGTGCAATTTAGAGGGCTACGCCGACTTTTTTGCGAACGGTGGTCATTTTGGCTGACGCAATCGCTTGCGCCTTTTCATTTCCTTCTTTCAAAACTTTCTTCACCTCTACTTCGTCAATGCTTTCATACCGCTCACGCATGGGCGCTACCTGCGCTTCAATATCTTCAATCAACGCTTCTTTTAGGTCTTTATATTTTCCTTTCTTTTCCTCATAGAGCCCAGTCAATTCTGCTTCTGTCTTAAAGAGTGTATGTATCCTATAAACATTTTCAGGTCTGTCGCCCGACGAGTCGGTCACAATGCTCATCACCGCTTTTGCTATTTCATCGCGACTTCCAAAAAGCGGGATAGTGTTTCCGTAACTTTTGCTCATTTTCTGTCCGTCAACGCCAGGAACAACTCCAAGCCCTTTCAATATTAACTCTTTCGGTTGCTTGAATGTTTCCCCGAATGCATTATTGAACTTAGTTGCCGCTTCACGTGCGTATTCAATATGCTGGCGCTGGTCTTCGCCCACTGGCACCACCTCGGTGTCGTACAGCAAGATATCAGCCGCCTGGAGCATCGGGTATGTAAACAGACCAGCATTTGCCTCCAGCCCTTTTGCGACTTTATCTTTGTAGGCATGCGCCTGCATAAGAAAAGGCACCGTGACCAATGTGTCAAAAATCCACGCAAGTTCAGTATGTTCTGAAATATCAGACTGTTTGAAAATCACCGCTTTTTGCGGGTCAACACCGACCGCAAGGTAACTGCGGACAATATTGACAATATTTTCTTTGAGGTTTTCAGAGTCCTTTTTGGAAGTAAGCGTGTGGTAGTCGGCTACCATTAAAAAACTCTCATACTCTCCATAGGTATCCAAAAATGGCTTTAGAGCACCAAAATAATTTCCGATATGCAGGTCTCCCGATGGTTGCAACCCAGTAAGTAAACGTTTTTTCATCATTTCCTAATCTTATCAGACCTATTGGCTTGTAGGTAGTGTAATTTTCTTAGTTTTTAAACCAATAAAATCATATGACGTCTCACCGACAAATATGGGGTAGAATTCTTCTTCTTTATCTTTATAAAGTTTGAAGTTTTTATAGTTACCAGGATCTGTAATTTTCCCATAGACCTCATAAACTTTTATCTTGTTCTTTTTCCCATGTTTCAGATTTGTTAATACTTTTAGAGTATTGTCAAAACTTTCAGACCCGTTATGTCTTCCGAGTTCCATAGAAACACCATCTCGGTAATTTATTAGTGCGTGCCCGTCTTTTATGTTGTATTTCATGTAGACGACATGCTCTAATCCTGTTTTTTGAGCAAGTGGCACCATGGCAAGGTCCACTATTATAGCAAAAGGTACATCAGTAGAATTTGAAGTATGAAAATCAAATACCTGAGCATCCTCCGGTATCTCTTTTAGAATCTCTGCTGCCCTTTTCGATTCATAGGTTTTATTTTCTATACCGAATGATTTATTAAGATCCACGTCAACCCATCTCTTACCTAGAGACAAAGCTTTAGGGTTTGCTACAACATGCGGCATTTTTACTGACGCAAGCGCTAGTATAGGCATGTATTCATTCCCGTGCATTCCAGCAACATACTGTATCTTTTTACTAGAGACTTTTTTCATAAAAATTTGATAAAACGCTACAAAAAAAGAGTAACATATATACCTAACTACGCTTAAACTTTAATTTCTACTATAAGCACTGTATTATGCAGGAAACTTGAAAAAGTTGGTAACATTGAGTAAGTTTATGTTTGAAATTGAACACCGCGGAATTTTAAGTAAAGAGAGTTACGAGGCCCTGTCAAAAAGACTTGCTAAAGAGGCAACCATACTGGGAGCCGACGACAAAGAGGTTGCGTATTATATTTTCCCCGACAAACTCCTCAAGGTGGTTCGCAATATTTCAAAAAGTACCACTATGCTCTCTTTAAAACTTAATACGCTTGGTTCAGGTTCTTTGTTTGAAGAATTTGAGGTGCCCTTCCACGAAGATTCTTTTAATACATTGCGGAACATTTGTGACCATGTTTGTGCTCCTGAGCAGGTCATTATCGGAACACAGAAACGTACTAATTATGAATATGAAGGTGTTGAGATTGCACTGAAATGGAGTGAAGATTGGGAGTATCATGTTGAGCTGGAAATAACAGTTGAAGAAGAGTCAGAAAAAGAAACTGCTGATTCGCGTATTCATAAAGTTGCCGATTTCTTTTCAATACCTCTCATGACCGAAGAAGAAGTTGCTGAATTTTCTACAAAAGTGCGGTCAAGAAGGCGGAAAATAAGAGCCTAGCGTCAAGCATCAAATCTGCCTTTTTGTTGTGGGTTATAGCGACAACTCCACCGTGGACTGACCGCTCTTTCCATTTCCGTTTAAACTGGTTTGTGACCCTGTGGATAGTGTTGACGGACATATCGAGATAGTATATACTTTATATATATGAATACAAAAGTGATTTTGAACATGCCGAAGCGCACGAAAGATGCGGTGATGAAAAAAGCGAAAGCAAGCGGTTTGACTATGTCTTCCGTCTTGAATATGGCGGCTGAAGCATATATCAACGACCGATTGGCAATTGGCGCTTTTGAGCGTGAACTTGTAGAAGGGTATGCCGACCTCAAGGCTGGGCGTGTTTACTCGCTTGATCAGGTAGAACACTACCTTACAAAACATAATACGAAAAAGTAGACAGACATGAAGATTCTTCTGGTGAAAAAGGCGCGTGAACAATTAGCTGCGCTTGACCCTACCACTCAGAAAAGAATCATAAAGAAACTAAGAATCATTGAATCAGGAGGTAATCCTGTATTGAAGAAGTTAATTAACCATGAACTGTATCGGCTACCCTTTCCTTTGTCGGTTAATTTCAAATTATATTCACGGGAATCTTTACCTCAACGGTAAATGTCTTTACGGTGCTTAACTTCAAGCAACCGCACCGTTTCTGTATCAACAAAGTGAAATGTTACCCGCCAATCGCGAGTAATGCGGAAAGAGAGCACTCCCGCTAACGGTTCTGATAGTTGCTTGGTGTGAAGACGTGAGTCATAGGGGTTCTTTACCAGAAACTTTAAAAGAGTGACGAGCTTTTTCTGAAGCCGCGTTTCAAGACGAGAAGCTTGTTTTCTGAAATTCGCACCGTATTCAATGCGTATCATGTTCCGTATTTACACACCGGAAATATCGGCAAGGAACTGTTTCTCCGAAACGAACCGTCTTGTTGGTCTACTTTTCAGAGCGGAGAGCGTGCTTTTTACAAATTCAGGCCTATATACTCCTTCCGTATCTTTGCCCACAAGACCAATTACTGCTGAGCGAAGCAGTTTTATTTCTTGTTGTAAAGTGAGCTTATTCATGCCCCCAGTGTAACAATTTATGCCCTCAACGGCAACTCCACCACAAAGCGGCTGCCCTTTCCTTTGCCTTCGCTTTCGGCCGTTATGGTGCCCTTGTGGGCCTCTACGTGGGCGCGGGTGATGTAGAGCCCTACTCCGGTTGAGGAAGGGTTGATTTTGCGAGAATCTTCGCCGGGACTAAAGAGTTTAAAGAGGTTTTTTGAGGTTTCCTCAGTCATACCCACACCAGTGTCTTCTATAGTAACGTGGGCTAATTTTCCTTTCTTCTTGAGGGTGATGTTAATGGTTCCTTTTGGTGTGTACTTGATTGAGTTATCAATAAGATTGTTAAAGACTTCCTGTAATTTTAAAGCATCTGCTTTTACAGGGAACGCTCCGCTATTCGGTGTATAGGTAAGAGTAAGTCCTTTTTCTTTTGCATTTTGTGCGAAAACAGCAACGGTATCATCAAGAATCTTCTTTAGATCAGTTTCTGCAAAATCATACTTCATTTTCCCCTGCTCTATTCTGGAAACATTCAAATAGTCATTCACCGACTCACTCATAGCTGTTGCTCGGTCAAAAATTTGTTGCATACCGACACCGGCTGCCGGTGGCAGTTTTCCGTAGGTGCCGTCCATAAGGAGCGAGAGGAAATTGCGAATGGCAGTGAGTGGCGCCCGCAAGTCGTGCGAAGCAATAGAGAGAAACTGACTCTTGAGCTTGTCTAGTTCTTTCAAACGCACATTCGCTGTTTCCAAGTTTTTTGCAAGCCTTTCAATTTCTTCCCGCTGTTCAACTTCAAGATAAACACTACGTATAAGTAGGAATGAAGAAATAGTGACTAAAATTAGGGCACCGGCGGTGATACCTAACGCGAGTATTGTTTGGGCAATGAAAAGTTGCGCAAGAAGAGTTATGATAATCAAACCTGCAAAAATCTCTGTAAAAATTATTTTTATATTAAACAGATGAAACCGCACCATTGCCCCAAAGATGAATATAACCATAATCAAGGTGAAAAGTGGACCAGTCCATGTGAAATTAAAAATATTAAAATACGGAAATACAAGGTTCGGAATAATTGCAAGAGTTGGTGACAAAATAGAACCTATTGCTACGTAGCGAATTTGTTTTTTTTGAACTTTATTTTTTGCATTTTTAAATTGTAGAATTAAAAAATAGTAACCAATAAAGAACCCTGCCAGCAACGCAAGTGAATATAGTGGATACAAAAACCCTATTTGATAACTGACTCCTTGTGTGTTACCAACAATTAACTCTGAATTAAAAATTAAAACTAAGAAATAAACTAAAACAAAGGGTGGAATAAAAATGAAAAGGATCTTTTTCTTTATTAAATTTTGAGGAAAGGAAACGGAAAAATACAAAAATAGAATTGAAACTGCAAGTGCAAACGAATGTGTGTAGATTACCCAATTAATGTTCCAATTTTGATTTGGTGGATAATAAAAACCTATAATGGCTACTGTCCACGCTGCAGAAACTAAAGTCACTAAACCAAAAATCAGATTACTGAATTTCTTAATTCCCCTTGAAAAAATAACAAAGGAAAGAATGGCATTGATAGCCGCTGTTATATAGAGAGCGATTTGAATTAATACATTTAAAAGCATATTACTTATAGTATATAGGATAGATACTATATCCTCAGATTTAAATCACCCCAGCAGTTTTCAAAAATTTTGTATATAAATTTCTTTTTAAGAAAAAAGTGTCGCCGCTTTTTTTAAAGAGTAGTTTATTTTTGAGCGTTTTATCTACGTACTTCTGCATATCTTGCAATTTAAAATAACCTGGTAGTGCTGGGTCTGATTCATCGAAAAAATATGGGGCCATTGGTCCAGTTTTTGGATATTTTAATATATATTTATTAAAAATCACATGTGGAATTTTTAATAAATTAAGCTTTTTTATAAGGCGTTGTTTTAAAAATGAGTATGCAAAATAAATTGAATTTTCTTTGCAGTACTCAACTAAGACACTAATCAGGAAGAGTAGAATAATATTTCTTGGAAAGTACTGATCTTCTGAGTATTTGTCTATAATTAACCTACCTAATTCAACAGTGTGTTTTCTATCAGAACTGCTTATATCCTCTGGTGGAGTGAATGTGTAGTTATTTTTAATAGGAAGATTTTTACCCTGGATCAAACGCACAAAACCAAGTATCCTATCTTCAACTTTGGCAATAAAATAAACAGAAGAACCATCAAAATCGTTTCCGTCGCTCTCTTTCTTTTTTGGAAAAAGTTTTAAATTAAGATAGTTATATTTAGCATATACTTTATACCTCAACCTAAAGATATCTTCTGCATCAGATGGATCTGCAACACCAAACATTATCGTTTTGTTGTCGTCTGCCATCGGAATTATGAGTTTTTTAAGAATTTGCATGCTGTTCACTTTCTTGCTTTATGCATTACAGCTTGATCTGCATATGTTTTTCCGATAAACACAATATCTCTAAAACCACCTTTATCGAGGAACATAAATTGCTCGTTTTTATCAAGAAACGCATAATCGCCCCCTTTATTTTCTTTTTTAATTCTTGCGTTATACCAAAACATACGGCTCGTAGGATGAAGGAATTTTAGTATTTTACAAAATGCTTTTTGAAACCCGTTCTCTACTAGTTCTTTTTTAATGTGGTGAGAATAGATTTTAATAGGACTAAATCCTGGAGAGATATTTGACACAACTATGCGACCCCCGGGTTTTAAGACACGATAAAATTCCCTGGCAACAGCTGCTCTATCTTTCTTAGGGAGTGTATAAATGACATTATTTGAAACAATAGCATCAAAAAAATTGTCTGCATAAGGAAGTGTGTCGCATAGACTACCCACACAAGTCTTTGCTTCAGGGATCTTTTCTAAAAGTCGTCGGGTTCCAACTACAGAAATATCAATTGTAAAAATTTCTCCCCCAAGACTATGTATTTTTTGAGATAAGTTACCAGTACCGGCGCCAGCGTCTAATATTTTACTGCCGTTTTTTATATCAATTTCTTTAATAAAACCATTAAGGAGCTCTTGGTAGGGGTAAAGCTCTCTTAATACATCATAAACTTTAAAATATTTGTTCCAAAATTTATCAGTAAGCATAAGGCTAGTTTAACACCTCATTGTATTTTTATACCAAAATCACCACCCTCCCCCATTATCCACATACAACCCCTTGACTCTTGTATTTACTATGCCTTTCTGCTAATTTGAATATATAGAGGAGGTATATACCCCCTACAGATACCATGACAGAAGCATACGACATACTCAGCTCATTTATAGACGTAGATGCGTTCTTTGACGGTCTTTTTGACACGTCAGATATTACCAATGCGACCGTTGGTGCCGAAGGAGCAGATGGTGCACGTGCTGGGGGTGAGACCTTTGAGGTTGCTGATATGACCGCAGCAAATGCTGGAGAGCACTTTGCCCTGTATATGCAACAACTAGGTCAAAACCTCTATGACTATGCCAATGTTGAGGGTCCCACAAGTGCTGACTTGGCTGATGATTTTGATACATCGGAGTATATTGACGGCCTTATCGTTGAAGATCTCAAAGCCATCAAAGCCCTTTACGAAATCCGCGACTCTCTTGCCAGTATGGAAGAACAGGGTTTTAAGTTAAGTCCTGAATATAGAGAAATACAACGCGAAGTTAATTCTGCAATCGCTGAACTCTCTGATTCTGTGGAAAAAGTTATGACTTCATTCAACAATAACAACGGACTCATTAACGTAGCATACGAAGACAGAGTGAAACTTGCAGAAGAGGCGTATAAAATAAGCCAAGAAGCACATGAAGGGCTACGCGACCTTTCTCAGAAAATTACCCAAGTGGCAGCTGGTCCTAGAATAGCATAGGGTTATTTCGCGCAGGTAATATACTTTTTTCTCTCACCAGTAGGATTTCCAGTCTTTCCAGCTCCACGACTACAGGAACCTCCCCGGTTTTCATATATCTCACCTTTAAAATTACATTCAACCGCATCTTGTACTCCCACAGCAGAAGTCCCTCTAGTTGCCGAGCATTGTTGCATCAGATTTTTCTGTTCTTTCTTGCTTAAATCAGTTACCTCAACCTTCCCACCCCTTCTGTCGTCACCAATTGTAACGGGGGCTATGAGTTCGTCTCCACTTAAGAGGGCGTCTATTCTGTCCTGTTGTGCATCAAGGCGCTTTTGGGCATCTGCTCGATTCTGAATGATTGCTTGCTGTGTCGTTGTGGATGCCTTTAGTTCAGAGAACTGCAGCGCCTCTAACTTAACAATGTCAGGATTGATGGTGGTAAGTATGACCCAGACGCCCAAGAGGAGAATAAGACCAGTCACAGCGCTTTGAATGGTGGTTCGTGCAGTTCCTTTTTGTCCGACTGCCTCACTGGTCATATACTGGAACCCCCCGACGACAATACGAATGATGGCAAGCATCGCACCTACTGAGATCACCAAGAGAAATACTGAGTTAATGTACTGAGCCAGTGTGACATTGCTTGAGTCATTAATTCCCGGA